>JBOIAD010000070.1:0-4068 GCA_050738795.1 Steroidobacteraceae bacterium | reverse complement strand
CAGGGCTATCAGTTGGTCCTGCATCATCTGGTTTTCACATTCCTGCCGGTCGCCGCCGAGCTCGGCACGATCATTCTCGTGCTGATGCATCTCGCGCAGCCGGTCTTTCTGGCTCTCTTCTGCGGCGCACTCTTCAGTTATGCGGTTGCGTTCGCTTACGCCGCGACTACGATTGCCAAAGTTGCCGAGTCGGCCTCAGGAGCGCACGTCGAGTCTAAGGCCACCATGATGGATGGTCTGCTCTGCGTGGAGACGGTCAAGTACTTTGCTGCGGAATCGGTCGTTCAGGACCGCGTCAGCCGCGCGTTGTCCCGGACCGAGCATGAATGGGTGGGTTTCTACCGGCGCTATGCGTTCAACGGGCTGGGGGTGGCCACAATTTTTGCGGCTTTTCTGGGTGCCACGATCATGCACGCCGCTCGCGAGGTGCACGGCGGCCGCATGACAGTGGGAGACTTCGTACTCGTCAACACCTACATGCTGCAGGTTGTGCGCCCCGTCGAAATGCTGGGCTACGCGATGCAGGGGCTGTCGCAGGGGGTTGCGATGCTCAAGAAGATGCTGGAGCTGTTTCGGGAGAGGCCGGAAGCCTACCGCGTCGACAATATTGCGTCCGGCACCGGGTGCGGGGAACTGGAATTCCGGAGCGTCAGCTTGTCGTATGGCTCCAGGCGGCCGGTCTTGCGGCAAGTCAGTTTCAGGATTCCGGCCGGAAAGACCTTGGGCATTGTCGGCGCAAGCGGCTCGGGAAAGTCGACGCTAGTGCGGATACTCGTTCGATTGTTCGAGCCCGATGAGGGCTGCGTGCTGCTGGATGGCGCGCCGATCTCCACCCTGCCGCTCTCCAGGCTGCGCCGCGCCGTCGCGGTGGTGCCTCAGGATACTGTGCTGTTCAATGACACGATTGCCTATAACATTGCATTTGGCAAAGCGTACGCAACGGCCACGGAAGTCGAGCAAGCCGCAAGGCTGGCCCATCTCCATGACTTCATCATGAGCCTTCCTGATCGCTATGAGACCCAAGTTGGCGAGCGCGGCGTCAAACTCTCGGGAGGTGAGAAGCAGCGGGTGTCCATAGCTCGCGCGGCCATCAAGGAGCCCGGGATATACGTATTCGATGAGGCGACCTCGTCGCTGGATACGCGCAGTGAACGGGAAATTTTGCACAATCTGACGGAAATCTCCCAGCACAGCACGACACTCGTCATTGCACATCGGCTCTCCACGGTCATCCATGCCGATGAAATAGTGGTGCTCGACGCCGGTCGTATCGTGGAACGCGGCACGCATGCCATGCTGCTTCGACAGAACGGACGATACGCTGCGCTTTGGGAGGCCCAGCAGCGCGGACCGGCTGCGGCGTAGTAGCAGAATCAATCCCCGCGGCCGGTATCTCCCAGACCGTCTCCCTCAGATCGTGAGTATCCCGCCTGGCAGCATTCCCGCCGCAGTCTAGTGAGGAACGTACGATCGTTCCGAACCCCTGTGATGAACCTTGGCCCCATCGCGCCGCACGACTCGCAAATGCACCAGGTTACCCTCATTGCCTTGATCGGAAGCTCCATCTCTTTGAGTGACCGCATGAGTGCCCCCTTGCTTGATTTCCCCTGGCTTACCTCGAGAATGCGTACGTCAGCTTGGCGAAGACTTCCGACCGATTGCCCAGGCCAGGCACCGTGCCCTCCATCTGATTCCTGCCGCGACGAAATCCCACGAAGCAGCGGGTCTGCCAATTCGCCTGGTAGCTCAGCAGAAGCGAAAGCAGAGTGTTGGTGGATCGCGTCTGCGGTGTTGCCGGTGTATTCTGCGGCGTGGTGAGGAGTCGGGACTTCTGGTACAGAGCTTCCACATAGAACCGGCGGGAGACGTACCAGAGTACATCCGCCTGCGCATCGATCTCGGTGAACAGCGGCTGCCGGGCCCCGCTGGATCCCCGGGACTCGAGTGATTGGTACTCGAGCGTGGGGCGGAGCTCGAAGGAGTGGAGCACTCGAAATGGAACGAGCGCCTGGACCGTCACACCGGTTCCGATCTGCCCGGTCACGGCATCCAGTCCCTCGCCGACCGCAGCAGTGATTTTCATCTGGGGCATCCATACCGTCGGGGCGCTCAGCAGGGCGAAGTAGACATAGCTGTAGGTCCGCAGTCCCTTCAGCGACATGTCCTCCAGACGCGGATACCAGTAAATGGACAACGCCGTATTGCCCGGACCCTCGAACAGGATGCCGGGAGCCGCGTATTTGCCGAGTTCGCCGCCGCTGGCCGCTTCGATGTGGTAAGCCAACAGGAGGGGCGAAATCCGAACCAGCCTGGCAGCGTGCGGGTAGAAATTGATCCCCGCGTCGGCGGTCGCATACGACACGCCGACCTGAGGGACGTAGCCGTTCCAGGCACGAAAGCCGGCGCTATAGCTTTGCAGGTAGAGATCCGAGTACCACGTGCTGTCCGAATGAGTCCACGCCAGGGACCAGGCGGTACCGTCGAGCCGCTGCCCGGTCCACGCAGCCAACAGATCCGGACGATCGGGATTTCGCGTCTGCGCCCCGAGGATTTGCGCGAAGACCCGGTCGCTCGCACCGGGGGTCCAGGTCGCATCGCCGCCATACACCGCGTTCCTGCTGCCATCGTCGTCGAGCCGAACCGTGGCCAACGCTCCCCAGGTCATGCCGCCTTCGTGAAGCTTGAGACGCCCGACGAATGCCGTGGAAGCAAAATCCTGCGTGCCCAGCCGTGAGCTGACCGGCCCCGGTTCTATGACGCTCCCGCCACCACTGTCGCGAACGAGGAGTGCCGAGTACTCATAGTCATCGCCTCTGCGTGTCACTCGTGCGCCGGCATCCGGTTCCGTAAACGAACGCGTGTAAATGGCGTTGATTCCCGTGGAAGCGGTGGACAGCAGATCTGCACCCTCCAGGAAGAACGGGCGCTTTTCAGTTACGGACAGAGCAAATCGGGTGTTGGCGGTGAGCTGCAGGTCGTCGGCCTCGACCTGCGAGAAGTCGGGCGCGACGGTCAGATCTGCCGCCAGATTGGGCTGCGGTTGCCACTTCGCATCGAATCCCTCATGGCCGACATTCGAGATCGCGCCGCCCCCGTCCGCCTGGGTTCGGAAGAAGGTGACGTAAGGGGTGAGGCTCAGGGAATCCCGGGAGTTCGGCAGATCGATGTCCCCGATCTCATCGAGATAGCACAGCACGCAATTTGCCTTCCTGGCCATCGGAGCACTGGCGATGGTCACGGTCTTGCTGCGCGGCAGGTTCCGGAGGACTCCGATGGTCCACGCGCGCTTGCCGCCGCTCCGATATCGCAGGCTCGAGAGGGGAATCCTGAATTCGACTGTCCATCCCTGCTGGTCGATCCTCGCGCTCACATCGAAATCCAGGTCAACCGTGTAGTCAGGGAGCTGGGTGTCCTCGTCGAACAACCCGTCGGTCGCGACGCCTTGCGGATTCGAGCGGAACAGCAAAGCGCTGTGGTGCCCGTTCAGGGGATCGATGAGCAGCTCGACGAAATCCTGATCCGCCATGACCTGATCGCGGCGCACCAGGCTGGAGCGGATCGCCTGCGGATTCGGGTCGTACGCCCGAATGCCGACGTAAATATTCAATTCGTCGTAAAGAAAGCGCGCCTCGGTCCGGACGGTGGGAACACCTGCGTCTGCAGGATAGATCTCGAAGAATTGAGTAACGGGTGTAACGGCGGCCCATTCGGCTTCATCCAGCCGGCCGTCGATGACCATGTGCCGCCCCGCGCGGCCGAAGTGCCCATGCAGGACACGCGTCAGGGCCGCGGCTTGCGCACCGCTGAGTGCCAGAAGCAAACCACCTAACGCGATGACGCGACAGCCCACCATGGCGCTGATCCCTTGAGCGCGCAGACAACATCACTCTCCATGCCCCGCGGGAGCCTAATACAACCGCTGCCGATTTCAACGCCTGACAGTTGGTGCACACGCCGCCACGGGCGCCAATGTGTTTCAGATCCGACAGTTAGAGGCGGTTCGCATTGCCGACCTCAGGTGCCAGAGAAGCGGCCGCCGCCCGATCGCAGCGATCCGCTCCGAAACAC
>JBOIAD010000069.1:0-40827 GCA_050738795.1 Steroidobacteraceae bacterium | reverse complement strand
ACACCCCGAGAACAGTCGTCGCGACCCGCTATGTCACGCCCTTGCACGAGGGCGGATCGCTTCCCGCAATCGTCGAGGCCGACGACGACGGCATGTACGTCCTGAAATTCCGTGGCGCAGGCCAGGGTCCGAAGGCTCTGATCGCCGAAATGCTCGCAGGTGAGATCGCCCGCGCGGCCGGCCTGCCGATTCCCGAGATCGTGTTCATCGAGCTCGACCCCGACCTGGCCCGTACCGAGCCGGACCCCGAGATCCAGGATCTCATCAAGGCGAGCGCGGGATTGAACGTCGCGCTCGACTATCTTCCGGGCGCCGTGATGTTCGATCCGCTCGCTGAAAAGCCCGCCTCCCGGCTTGCGAGCCACGTCGTGTGGTTCGATGCGTTCGTCACCAACGTGGACCGCACGGCACGCAACGCAAACATGCTGATGTGGCACCGGCAATTGCAGTTGATCGATCACGGCGCGGCACTCTACTTTCACCACAGCTGGGACAGGTTTCTCGAACACGCCCAGAATCGGTTTCCGAGAATCAGCGATCACGTCCTGCTGCCGTTCGCCGGCGAGCTGCGCGAGGCGGACACCACGATGAGTGGACTGATCACACCCCAGCTGCTCGCGAGCGTCGTTGCGCTGATCCCGGAAAGCTGGTTGAGCGGCGACGCCGCTTTCAGCACGATTGCCGCAAACCGCGACGCCTACGTACAGTATCTGACTCTCCGGCTGACGCCGCCTCACGCGTTTCTGGAGGAGGCGATCCGTGCGCGATCACTACTCGTATGACTACGCGATAGTGCGCGTCGTTCCGCGAGTCGAACGCGAGGAGTTCGTCAATGCAGGAGCGATCGTCTCGTGCCCCGGCCGCGAATTCCTCGAGGCGCGCATCGACCTCGATGAGCGGCGCCTGAGCGCCCTCGACCCGGCGCTCGACATCGAGTTGATCCGGACGCATTTGGCCAGCATCCCGGTCATTTGCGCCGGGGGGAATCAAGCGGGACCGATCGGCCGCCTGTCGCGCCGGGAACGGTTCGACTGGCTGGTTGCGCCCCGGAGCACGACCATTCAGACCTCGGCTGTACACACCGGGCGCTGCGTGGATCCGGACGGGTTGCTCGAACATCTCCTGAAGACAATGGTGCGGGTCACGGCGGCCTGAGGCAGGGGCCGTGATGTGCTCAGGCACCCGGGATTCTGGTCCATCCACGGGGACCCCGGCGGCGCGGCTCAATCCGCCACGAATTGAAACTCCACCTCGATATTCAGGTCCGCAAGCTTGCGCGCCATCGCGCTGCTGAAGCAGAACGCGGCATTTGCGATGGGCGACAGCTCGATGAGGAGCGAGACCTCCCCCCCGTCCGCCTGCAGGCGATTGATCAATTTGCGATGGCGGCCGAGGTGCAGAATCTGCGTGCTCACGAACACCTCGAGGGGGATGCTGTCCGCCCCGACCATCTGCGGCGGCAGAGGCGCCGACCAGTACGAGTCACGATGCTGTCCCCCGAGCAGCGCGCCCGTCTGCGAGCGCCGGGGATCTCCCGCCGTCCAGGTGTGGGCGGGCTCGACCCGAAGCGCTTCGGTCAGCACATCGAGGCTCAACGTCGGATGCCGCGCACGCAGTGAGACGGAATAGTTGAATGAGCTGGCACGCAAAACCTGCCCGACGTTACTCGAACCCATTACCATTACCTCTTTGTACGGTTGACCGGCGCGCGCCCGGCCAGCACCACGCAAGCAGCCAAGATTAACCGGGCGCAGGCCTGGCCGATAGCTTGGCCCCGGTCGGCGCCGTGGTCGTCCCCGGCACCGTTCGCCAGCCTGCATGTCGTTATGATGCAACATTTTGTAGAATGACGCCGCTACGCCGCGGCTGCAGTGTCGCCTATTTGACAAGTCGGGAAGGGCGGTTTCAGATGTCGAGGCGGGTGGTCCCTGGGATGAGAAGGTGTAGTGAGCTCCACAGCAGCGCCGGTCGGCACAATTGACGTCGCGCTCGCTCATGCGACGCGGCTGCTCGCCAGCAAGCCGGATCTGGCTGCCGAACAGGCAACCGAGATATTGAAAGTAGCCCCCGGGCATCCCGGGGCGAGTCTGCTCCTCGGAATGGCGCAGCGGCTGGGGGGTCATCCGGATTCCGCCGTCGAGGTGCTCGAGCCGTTGGCCCGCGCCCAGCCCCGATGGGCGGCCGCACACTACGAGCTCGGTCAGGCACTGAGTCAGCTCGAGCGCCGGGATACCGCGATTCTGGCGCTGCGCCGCGCAGTGGCCCTCAAACCCGACATGACCGACGCATGGCGCGCTCTGGGCGACCAGTTGACGGTGGCGGGCGATGCACCGGGCGCCGATGCCGCTTACGCCCAGCACATCAAGACCTCGACCAGAGACCCGCGCCTGCTCGCAGCCGCAGCGGCCCTGTGTGAAAACCAGATCCCGGAGGCCGAGGCGCTGCTGCGCGCTCATCTCAAGAGATACCCGACCGACGTCGCCGCGATACGCATGCTGGCGGAAGTGGCGGCGCGCCTGCGCAGATACCAGGATTCGGAGACTCTCCTGGCGCGCTGCCTCGAGCTTGCGCCGAGCTTCACAGCTGCGCGACACAATTACGCCGTCGTTTTGCATCGGCAGAACAAGCCAGCGGCGGCACTGCGGGAGATCGACGCGCTGCTGGCGCTCGAGCCGCGCAATCCCGGGTATACGAATCTCAAGGCAGCGATTCTGGCCAGGATCGGCGAGTACGGGCAGTCCATCGAACTCTACGAGAGCGTTCTCGCCGCACATCCCCTGCAGCCGAAGATCTGGATGAGCTACGGTCATGCGCTGAAGACCAACGGGCGCGAAACCGACAGCATCGCGGCATACGAGAAGAGCATCGATCTGCTGCCGAATCTCGGCGAGGCGTACTGGAGCCTGGCGAATCTGAAGACCGTGCGCTTCACTCCTGCGCAAATGGATGCGATGCGCCTGCAGCTGGCACGCACCGAGCTGGCGGACGAGGATCGCTTTCATCTGCACTTCGCGCTGGGCAAGGCGCTGGAGGATGCCGCTGACTACGCGGGGTCGTTCGAACAGTACGCTCTGGGGAATCGGCTACGCCGCGCCGGCATCATGTACTCGCCCGACGAGATGAGCGCGCACGTTCGCCGCAGCAAGTCCCTGCTGACGGCCGATTTCTTCGCCCGGCGCAGCGGCCATGGCCACGAGTCGCAAGATCCGATATTCATCGTTGGCTTGCCGCGTGCGGGATCGACGCTCCTGGAGCAGATCCTCTCGAGCCATTCGCAGGTCGAAGGCACCATGGAGCTGCCGGATATCCCGGCGATCGCCAAGTCGCTCGCGCGGATCGCCGACCGCTCGGAAGCGGCGAAATATCCCGAGGCGCTTGCGCACCTGAGCGCGCAGGAATGCCGCACGCTCGGGGAGCGATACCTCGCCGCGACACGCATTCAACGCAAGACGCCTGCGCCATTCTTCATCGACAAGATGCCAAACAATTTCGCGCACATCGGCCTGATTCACCTAGCGCTGCCCAACGCACGCATCGTCGACGCGCGGCGCCACCCGCTCGGGTGCTGCTTTTCGGCCTTCAAACAGCATTTCGCCCGCGGCCAGAACTTCACCTACAGCCAGGAAGACCTCGGCCGCTACTATCGCGACTACGCCGAGCTCATGGCGCACTTCGATGCGGTCCTGCCGGGACGCATTCATCGGGTCATCTACGAATCGATGATCGAGGACACCGAGGCGCAGGTGCGCCGGCTGCTGGCCTACTGCAGCTTGCCGTTCGAAGCCGCGTGCCTGCGGTTCTACGAGAATGACCGGGCCGTGCGCACCGCCAGCTCACAGCAGGTGCGCCAGCCCATATTCAGGGGCGGCATCGATCAGTGGCGCCACTACGAGGCGTGGCTGGATCCGATGAAAGCCGCTTTGGGGACGGTGCTCGGGAGCTATCCACGGGCGCCGGAATTTTGACAAACCGCGCGTTTGGCATACGCTGCCACTCGCGGGGGCAGCATAAACACGCAAAGGGGAGTTTCCAGTGACACGTAGCCGACTGCGAAAATTACGGCGCATTCAGGCCAAAAAATCCAAGCAGGTCCTGTGGCGAGCGATGCCCGTGGCATCCGCGATCCTGACCTGCATGCATTCCGCGCACGCACAGGAGCAGAACGCAACCGCCACGGTCGGACTTGCAGAAGTGGTGGTAACCGCGCAGAAGCGTGCGGAGAACCTGCAGGACGTGCCGTTGAGCATTCAGGCCATAGGCACCGAGAAACTCGAACAGATGAACGTGACCAACTTCGACGACTATGCGAAGTTGCTGCCGAGCGTCTCCTTCCAGAGTGCGGGTCCCTCATTCGAGCATACCTACATGCGCGGCGTCGCGAGCGGCGGCGATGGCAACCATTCCGGCTCGCTACCAAGTGTCGGCATGTACCTCGACGAGCAGCCGGTCACGACTATCGACGGCAACCTCAACATCCACATCTACGACATCGCGCGGGTGGAGGCGCTGTCCGGTCCGCAGGGCACGCTGTACGGCGCGAGCTCGGAGGCGGGCACGATCCGCATCATTACCAACAAGCCCGATCCGAGCGGCTTCAAGGCCGGTTATGACCTGGAAGGCAATACGGTGGATCACGGCGGCCAGGGCTACACCGCCGAAGGGTTCGTGAACATGCCGATTACCGCTAACGCAGCCGTGCGGCTCGTCGGCTGGTACGAGAAGACCGCCGGTTTCATCGACAACGTGCCCGGATCGGTGACCTTTCCGACATCCGGGGCGACCATCACCAACGCAAGTCAGGTCAGGAAAGACTACAACGATATCGAGACCAAGGGCGGCCGTGCGGCCCTGAAGGTCGATCTGAACGACAGCTGGACCATCACTCCGCAGGTCATGGGCCAGGTGTCCGACACCCATGGCTTCTTCGCCTACAACCCGCAGGTCGGCGATCTGCAGATAGTAAAATTCCTGCCCGAGCAGATCCACGACTCCTGGGTGCAGTCGGCCCTGACCATCGAGGGCAAGATCAGCAATTTCGATCTGGTGTACGCCGGCGCCTATCTCGTACGCAACACGCACGAGAACGAGGATTACACGGACTATTCGCTGTTCTACGATACGGCCTACGGCTCCGGCGCCTACATCAAGGACAACGCGGGCAATATCCTCGACAATCCGTCGCAATACATCATCGGCCGCGACCACTTCACCAAGCTCAGCCACGAGATCCGCATAACGACCCCGAAGGACTACCCGCTGCGTCTGACGGCAGGGGCCTTCCTGCAGCGCCAGGTGCATGAAATCCTCCAGGACTACATGATACCCGGCGACGGCCATCCGCTCGGATCCGTGCCGCCGAACGATCTGTCGGTACCGGGCTGGCCGGGAAGCATCTGGCTCACGGATCAGGAGCGCGTGGATCGTGACACAGCGGTGTTCGGCGAGCTGTCCTATGACATCACGAGCCAGCTGACGCTCAATGCCGGGCTGCGACACTACAAGTTCGACAATACGCTGCAGGGCTTCTACGGCTTCAACTCAACCTGGAGTACGCACGAGGGCATCTCCACCTGTTTCACGCCGTTCGTGCCGTTTCACGGCGCGCCGTGCCAGGACCTCAATGGCCGTACCGCCGACACGGGTAATTCCCCCAAGGTCAATCTGACCTACAAGCTGGACCCGGACCACATGATCTATGCGACCTGGTCCAGGGGCTTCCGTCCCGGCGGCGTCAACCGCAACGGCGGCGGCACGCTGCCGCCGTACAAACCGGACTTCCTGACCAACATCGAGCTGGGCTGGAAGACGACCTGGTTCGACCACCGCTTCCGCTGGAACGGTGCGATCTTCCGCGAGACCTGGAAGGACTTCCAGTTTTCCTTCCTGGGAGCCAATGCGCTCACCATCATCGCCAACGCCGGCGAAGCCGAGATCAAGGGCCTGGAATCGGATCTTGAGTTCGCGGCGACGGACCATTTCGTTCTCTCGGGAGGATTCTCGTTGCTCGACGCCAAGCTGACCCAGAGATACTGCGATGATCCGACCGTGTGCACCACTCCCGGTTACGAAGGATTCGCGCCGTCCGGGACACGACTGCCCGTGACGCCGAGATTCAAGGGCAACATCACGGGCCGCTACACGTTCGACCTGACGGACAACTGGAGGGCAAATCTGCAGGCTTCAGTCGTTTACGTCGGCGCGCGCTCGCCAGACCTGCGTATCGTCGCCCGAGACATCCTGGGCGAGGAGCCCTCGTACACCTTGACGGACTTCTCCGCCGGCGTGGAACGGAACGGCATGACCGCTGAGCTGTATGTCAGGAACGCCTTCGACAAGCGGGCCGTACTCGACCGGTTCACGGAATGCGACGAGGCCAACTGCGGGCAGATCGCCAGATACACCGTTCCCAATCAACCCCGGACGATCGGCGTGCGATTCGGGCAGAGGTTCTAGCCTACCGGCAATTCAGCAACAAACCGGGCCCGCGGTTTCCCGCGCAACCGGTGCCGGGCACTGCCCCGGCGTCCGGCTCGCGGCTGCGCGCGTCGGAGCGCAGCCGCAGACCGGGCCTCACATTCCCTCCCCATACGGGAGATGGGTTTCCCCTGCGACTTCCGGCATTCTGGCGCCTTCCGAGCGTGCGCCGGCAGGCGCAGGCTTCCCTGGAGCGATTCCTTGAGCGAAGCCGTCGCTACCGTGAACAAAGCTGGCTCCGCCGGCCGGACGACCTTTACGATCCTGGCGGCGATCAGCTTCTGTCATCTGCTGAACGACATGATGCAGTCGCTGCTCCCGGCGCTGTATCCGATGCTCAAGACTTCCTACGCGCTCAGCTTCGGCGAGATCGGGATCCTGACATTCACCTTCCAGCTGACCGCCTCGCTCCTGCAACCCATCATCGGCTCGTATACCGACCGCTCTCCCCGGCCGTACTCGCTCGCGGCCGGCATGGCCTTTACCCTGTGCGGCCTCGTGCTGCTGGCTTTCGCGGGCAACTACGGACTGCTGCTGCTCGCAGCGGCGCTGATCGGCACGGGGTCATCCGTATTTCACCCGGAATCCTCGCGCGTGGCGCGCATGGCCTCCGGCGGCCAACACGGACTTGCGCAGTCGGTCTTCCAGGTCGGCGGCAACGTCGGCTCCGCAGCCGGCCCGCTGCTTGCGGCGTTCATTGTCCTGCCACGCGGACAATCGAGCGTCGCCTGGTTTTCGCTCGCGGCAATGCTCGGGATGTTCGTACTGTTTCACGTGGGTCATTGGTACAAGGCGCACGGAATGGCTCTGCTGCAGCCTCGGGCGGCGGACGGGGCGGCGCAGCCTGCACTCGACCGCAGACGCATGCCCGGCGCCATCGCCGTCCTGCTCGCGTTGATCTTTTCGAAGTATTTCTACCTTGCCAGCCTGACCAGCTACTACACGTTTTATCTGATCAACCGCTTCCATGTCTCGGTACAGAGCTCGCAGCTGCACCTGTTCGTATTTCTGGGCGCCGTCGCGCTGGGCACGATGATCGGTGGACCGCTCGGCGACCGCGTCGGACGCAAGTACATCATCTGGGCATCGATCCTCGGCGTGCTGCCATTCACGCTGATCCTGCCGCACGCGAACCTGTTCTGGACCAGCGTGTTGACGGTGCCGATCGGCCTGATTCTCGCCTCGGCATTCCCGGCCATCGTGGTGTACGCGCAGGAGTTGATGCCCGGCCGGACCGGAACAGTGGCGGGCCTGTTCTTCGGATTCGCCTTCGGGATGGGCGGTATTGGCGCGGCTGTGCTGGGCAAGCTGGCCGATGTCTGGGGAATCGACCTCGTCTACCAGATCTGCGCGTTCCTGCCGCTGATCGGATTGCTGGCGGGATTGTTGCCGGATGTGGAGAGGGACCGTCCACGCATCGCGCCACGAGCCTGACGTCGCGTATCCCAGTCTCACCGGCTCATCTGGGCGAATCCACCTTCTGGTCCTTCCCGTCCGCCACCTTCTGGTCCTTCCTGTCCGCCATGAGAACCTCCAGTTTCAGGCTCGGACCGACCGCCGAGGCCTGGTGGGGGATGCAGTCGGTCCTGTAGCTGACATTACGCGTGGCAAACAGCGGCAGGATCTTTCTGCGGATCTCGTCGACGAGCTCGCACTCGCCCGAGTCGGTCACGTACGTGTCTCTCAATTTCAGATCCACCGGTTTCCAATGAGCCTGTACGGACGGTTGCTTGTCATCCGTGCCGCCCGCGGCGGGCTCGAGTACGTTCATTTTGACCCGAACGCCCGGGAACGGGTCCGGCCGGCCGAAGCCGGAGGTACAGCCGGTCTCCCGGACCTGCAGATCTTTCTTGTCCGCGCCTAGCTGCAACAGGGCCCTGCGCACCTCGTCCCGCAACCCGTCGCAGGAATACTTCGCCGTGAAGCCCTGGTAGACGAACGTCAGCTCCTTCTGCTTCCAGATCCCCGACTGGGCCTCTTCGCCCGCTGAACTGCCTTCCGCCGCGGCAACCCACAGCGGCGCGCACATGAGTAAAGCCGCGGCGGGAACGGCCAGTCGCGTTCCCATCCGTCGAAATGCAGAATCGCACATACAAACCTCCAACGTTTCGGACCCAAGCAGCATGCTTTGGACCCGCGGGACTTGGCGTCGTTTCAACCGCGACCCGCGCCTGAACGCTTTGCCAAAGGATACCGCTCCAGTCATCCAGTAGAAACGCGCCCCGCTCCGCTGTGTTGACGGCCTGTTCCACGAAACTGAACGTGCCATGCATTTCACCCGTGCTGCCGGGAACGGCATCGTTCACAATACCGGCCAGACAGTCCGGTGCCACTTCCCATGAAATTATTTTCCGCTGCACTTCTGGACGAGCTGGCCGCCAGGGCCGCCGCCAGCCCGCGCTTGCGGGCGAATCACAATATCCACGCCTCCCCCGCCGACCCCGTACAGCGGTTTTTCATCGCGGCGAACCGGGATTCCTATTTTCGGCCCCATCGCCACCTGGGCAAGTCGGAGCTGGCCATGGTGCTTCGGGGCCGCTTTGACGTGCTGACTTTCGATGCGGCCGGTATCGTCACGGCGCGCCACGGGGTAGGCGAAGGAACGCCAAACGTCGGATTCGAGACGCCGCGGGCCACTTGGCACACGCTCATCGCCGCCGCCGACGGCGCCGTGTTTCTGGAGATCAAGGAAGGGCCCTACGACGCCGCGCAGGCCGCGGAGTTTGCACCCTGGGCGCCTCCTGAAGGTCACGCGGAAGTTGCGGCATTTCTGCGCTGGCTGCGGCATGCCGAGCCTGGTGCCGCCGTGCCGGGGGCAGGCTCCTCCCCGGCCGTTGCGCCTGCGAGTTAGATCTCGAGGATGGCACTGCGGAGGCTATTTCCGACCCTCGTCTATCAGGCTCGTCTGCAGTCCCGATCGCGCCCGGCGCTCAACGCTCGCTTGTTGCACGAATGCCGGCAATTGCGCATCGACGATGTGGCCGGACGCCGCTGGTCCGCGAAAAACTACCCGGGCGGATACACGTCCTATGACTCAGTCAGTCGCATGCATACGGTTTCCCCAACCTTCGCCGAATTGGGGCGTCATCTGGCGCGGCACGTCCGGGCTTTTGCGAAATCTCTGGAATTCGACCTGGAACAACGCCCACTGGCAATGACTGATTGCTGGGTCAATATCATGCCCCGCGGCGTCCCGCATCGGCTGCACCTGCATCCTCTGTCGACGATCAGCGGCACATACTACGTGCGCGCTCCCAAAGGCTGTCCGGGGCTGAAATTGGAGGATCCACGGCTCGATCGCTTCATGGCCGCCCCGCCCCGCATCGCCGGCGGCGCACCCGACAACCGCCCGTGGGTGCTCATCCCGGCCGAGCCGGGCGGCCTCGTGTTGTTCGAAAGCTGGCTGCGCCACGAAGTAGCGCCCAATCCCGTCCCGGGTGAGCGCGTCAGTGTCAGCTTCAATTACAGCTGGTTTTGACGCCAGCTGCGGACGCAGCGCAACCGGTGCTTGCTCCAGCCGCAAAACCGGTTAGTGTGGGCGCCAGTCGCGCATGAGGGCAACCGGCTGAGGGAGTGAGACTGCATGAAGTCTGCACCACTGTTGATCTGCCTCGCGGGGCTCTGTAGTGCGGCGGTCACAGCCGCACCGCAGCCGATGACGGGGCAAGCGTGGCTCGCGGCGCTCCCGCCGTTGCCAGCTACCGCGGAGGCCGCCTATGCGCAGTGGACGGATGTCAGCGGGATTCTGCAACCCGGTGCCGCATTCGAGGCCAGCCGCCAGGGCATGAAGGGCGAGCTCATGAGATTGGCACGCTCCGTGCCGCGTCCCGCCGGAACCAACCGTCGGATATCACCGCGGGATCAGGAGTTGCTCGGCCAGATCTCGGAATTCCCAGGCACTGCAGTCGTGCAGCAGAGGGTTGCGGCGGCAGGCGCCGCCCGGATCGCGCTGGAGCAGAAATGGCGTGCGGATCTGGACGCAATCGAGAGGCGCCGGCAGCAAGAGCGCAGCGCGCTGCCCGCCTGTCACAACGAGGCAGGCGCGCCCTCGCAAATTGCGATCCGGGACGTCGAGGAGCGCTACGCTCAGCAGCGGATTGCACTGGCGGCACGCTATCTGGAGCAGTTCCGGCCGCTCGAGGAGCAGATGCGCGCCGCCGTCGCTCCGCGCATCGAGCACGGAGACCTGGCGATGGCTGCCTGGCAGCGATTGCGCAACGCCGACATGAAAGCCCAGCTCGCGCCGGCCGCCCGCGGAGCCGAGAGCACTGCGCTCGTGGACGTCGGTTCGGTACAGGCCTACATCGAAGGTATCTCGAAACTGGCTGCCCGCCCGGTAATGCAGCACAGAGCCCTGAGGCGGGTGTACGCCCAGGTCACGGGTTGCTGAGTTGCCGCGCTTCTGTCGCAGGGCGCCCGGGCGCGCCCGAGGCGCTTTCAGCCGGAGCGCGCAGCCCGCCCGCGACCCCGCTCCGCCGGCGGCGGGCCGTGTCGCAATGCGCCGCTCTGCTTCGTCCTTGGGTAGGCGAAGGAGCGTTCCATGTTCTATTGCATACTCTGCTATAACCTCGAATCCGAAATCGAGGCCTGGACCCGGGAAAAGGCGGCGGCCGTCATCGCCAAAGGTGAGATCGTGGCGCAGGAGCTGGCCGCCCAAGGCAGGCTGGGCCCCGTGGGCCGCCTCATGCCGACGACTACGGCAATGACCGTGCGGGCCAGCCGCGAACCGCTCGTGCTCGATGGTCCGTTCGCGGAGACCAAGGAGCAGCTGCTGGGCTTTTACATGGTCGACTGCGGGACGCTCGAGGAGGCCATCGACGTTGCACGCGGCCTCGTGGGTGACACGGGAGCACTCGAGGTGCGCCCCATGGCGACTTTCTATCCCGGGATCGGACTGCAGTGACGGAGATCGCCTGGATCGGCGCTGCAGTGACCGCCGCGCGACCCCAGGCCGTTGCGGCGTTGCTGCGCTATTTCCGCGACCTGGATGTTGCGGAAGAAGCCTTCCAGGAGGCCTGCCTTCGAGCCCTGAAGAGCTGGCCGGTCAATGGACCGCCGCGGGATCCGGCCGCATGGCTCATTTTTGTAGGGCGCAACTGTGCGCTGGACGAGCTGCGGCGTCGCAAAAAGCACGCTGCGTTGCCGGATGAGGAGCTCATTTCGGACGTGGAGGATACCGAAGCCGCCCTTGCCGAGAGGCTCGACAGCTCTGCGTATCACGACGATGTCCTGCGCCTCTTGTTCATATGCTGCCAACCGGATCTGCCGGCAACACAGCAGATTGCCCTGGCGCTGCGCATCGTGTCAGGCCTGTCCGTGAAGGAGATCGCGAGCGCGTTTCTGGTCAGCGAGACGGCAATGGCGCAACGGATCACGCGAGCGAAGCGCGCCATGGCGGATGCCGTCGTCGCCTTCGAGACGCCGGGTGCGGTGGAGCGCGCGGAGCGGCTCACGACCGTTGCCGCAATGATCTATCTGCTATTCAACGAGGGCTACTCCGCAAGCGGCGGTGATGCGCATGTCCGCATACCACTGTGCGAGGAGGCGATCCGCCTGGCGCGGCTGCTTTTGCGGCTGTTTCCCGGCGAGGGTGAGATCATCGGCCTCACGGCGCTGCTGTTGCTGCAACACGCCCGCGCCCCGGCACGACTGGATGCGAGTGCCAACATCGTACTGCTCGACGATCAGGATCGAAGTTTGTGGAACCACGGGATGATTGCGGAAGCGCTGGTGCTGGTGGAAAAGGCGCAGCGGCTGCAGCGTCCCGGCCCTTATCAGATGCAGGCCGCGATTGCCGCCGTGCATGCGCGGGCAGCACGGCCCCAGGATACTGACTGGGCACGGATCGATCGGATCTACGGCATCCTCGAGACGTTGCAGCCTTCTGCCGTGGTGACCCTCAATCGCGCCGTGGCGGTCTCGAAGGTGCGCGGGCCGGCGGCCGCGCTTGCCATGATCGAGCCTTTGGCACAGCCACTGGCTGGCTACTTCCACTACTTCGGCGTCAAAGGTGCACTGCTGAAGGATCTCGGCCGTGCCGAGGAAGCGCGTGTCGCCTTCAACCAGGCGGTCGCTCTTGCCCGCACCGCGGCGGAAGCCGCTCATATCCGCTTGAACCTCGATCGTCTCGGATGCTGAACGATTCGCGACCGCAGCGCCCTCTCCGCGCCCCCCACCGCAGCCTGGACCTCGGGCACCAACCTTGCTGCCAACTTCTCGCCAATAAAGCGAGGAAACGGCGATGCAGACCCAGAAGCAGGCGGACCCCGGCATGCAGAAGTTGGCTGAGCTGATCGCTGCGACCGGGGTTGCCATGCTCACCACGGAGGAGCCGGACGGCACCCTGCGCAGCCGCCCGCTTGCCACGCTGCAGATGGATTCGGAAGGCAAGTTATGGTTTTTTACCGGCCTCTCCTCCGGCAAGGTCGGCGAGATCGACACTCATCGCAAGGTCAATTTGAGCTATGTCAACATCGGCACGCAGGACTACGTATCGGTGTCGGGACGTGCACGTCTCCTGCGCGACCGCGACAAGATGCGAGAGCTGTGGACACGTTGGGTGGAACCGTGGTTTCCCGATGGCCTGGATGATCCGGACCTAGCGCTTCTGGAAGTGACGGTGGACGACGCCGAGTACTGGGACGTACCCGCTAGCAAGACGAGACGGCTTCTTGGCTTGGCCCAGGCCATCGGCGCCGGCAACACCGAACAACCTGGTGAGCATGCCAAGGTGCACCCGAATCAGTAAACGCGTGCTGGCGTCAATCCGCGGACGAGTACTTGGCAATGAGATTGCGGCAGTGGAGCACGGCGGTGCCGTACACGGCTTCCTCGTATTTGCGCCGCGCGAGATCCTCGCGCTCCAGCGCCGCTGCGCTCCACTGCTGCCGCTCCGGACCTATGGGAAACGTGTCGCTCTGCGAGTCCAACCCGACAAAATAAAGGAAATCCTCATCATCCAGTGCGGCCAGCTCCGCGGCCAAACCGACGAACCGGTGTGTGGCCTCGACGATACCCAGGGTCCGGGCGATGAGCGCCTCGGCCGTTGCGACGACCGCATCGCGCACAGTCTGTCGGTAGTCGGGAGTCGCGGGCGAGTTGGGCATCAATCGATTCCGGCCGGTGCATGAACCACAGCATTATAGTGGCTCAATCGGCTGCGCGCGTCGCGGACGTCTCCCGCAGATCGCGCACCATGTACGTGATGGCGTGCGTCCATCCCGCGTCGTTGTCGCCTCTGAAGTCGAATGACTTCCGCCGGACGGACCGGTGACACCGAAGCCCGCTTTGCGCGACACTGGCCTCACGATACCCCATGCCACGAGCCGCCATGACCGAGCTTCTCTTCCGTGACGATGCCTATCTGAAGACCACCAGCGCCAGGGTGGTTGCGATCGGCGAGCGCGGCCTCGAACTCGACCGTACGATATTCTATCCGCTGGGAGGCGGCCAGCCGGGCGACACGGGCGTACTGGTTCGCGCGGGCGGCGAGCGCATCCCCATCGCCGACACGCGCAAAGGCGGCGCAGGGGATAGTGTGCTGCACGTACCTGCCGTCTCGCCCGATCCGGTACAGCCGCAAATCGGAGAAACGCTCACGCTGCAGATCGATTGGCCGCGTCGCTATGCCTTGATGAGGCTGCATACCGCTTTGCATGTCATGTCATGCGTAGTCGTGGCCCCCGTAAGTGGCGGCAACATTTCCCCGGACAAGGGCCGGCTGGATTTTGACATCGACATGGCTCTGCTCGATGCCGCAAGGATCGAGCGCGAAACGAATGCCTTGATCGCTCGCGGGATCGACACGCAAACCGTGTGGATCACCGACGAAGAGCTGGATGCGCGCCCGGATCTCATCAAGACCATGAGCGTACAACCTCCCCGCGGCGTGGGCCGTGTGCGGCTGCTCGACATCCCGGGTATCGACTTGCAGCCGTGTGGCGGCACGCACGTCAAGAACATCGGCGAGATCGGATCGATCCGGGTGGTCCGGATACGAAACGAAGGCAGACACAACAAGCGTGTCGAGATTGCACTCGTGGATCAGGCACCCTCCTGAGCCACTCCCGGATTCGGACGGCGGCACGCGCTAGAACTCCAGCAACTGCGCAACGTCCGCGGCCGCGGACGGGCTGCCGAGAATGATGTCGTATTTGCCGCGGACATCGCGCGCATCGCGGATGAGTGCCGCGCCTCCGGCTTCCACGATGATGACTTCGCTGGCTGCAATGTCCCAGCGCGCCAGATTGAACTCGGCCAGCGCATCGATGGGTCCGCGTGCAACCATCGCGTGAGCCCAACAGTCCGCAAAGCATCTCAGGTGGGGTGCTCGCGCGCGCAGCTTTGTATGGCTGTCGGCGATGCCGGCGAGAGCGAACTGATACTGGGCAGGGGCCGAGACGATGCAGTCGCGCAGCTCCCGCGGCGGTGCTACGTGAATGCGCTCTGCCCCACACCATGCGCCAGCTCCGCGAGCCGCCCAATACGTCTCGTGCATTGCGGGCAGGTGAATGACTCCAACCAGGGCCCGGCGCGCCGCCACCTCTTCGAAAGCCAGCAGCGTCCCGAAATTGGGCAGGCCGCGCGAGTATCCGAGCGTTCCGTCGATCGGATCCACCACCCAGCGATAGCGTGCGCGTTCGGTATCGCCGCCGAACTCTTCGCCGAGCACCGGCCAGTCGTGCGGCTGATGCCTCTGGATGAATGCGCGGATAGAGCGTTCGGCTTCGCGGTCGAACTGTGTGACGGGCGAGCCGTCCGATTTCTTCTCCGCCGCCAGGCCGGGGCTGCGAAAGCCGCCGAGAATCAGCTCCGATGCGCAGCGCGCCGCATCGACGGCGAGCTTCGACAACTCCCGCAGCTGATCATCGGTCAATGAGTCGTCCATTCACACCTGCCAACGATTCAGGTCGTGCCGTCGATTGTGCGCAGCAGGGACGAATTCATGAGCAGGCCCGGTCGCTTGAACTGCCGACCGTGCGAGTTTGGCAGCATTCGCACGCCCGTGGTAGATTGGCCGAAAATGACAAGAGACACTCTGCCGATTCGATCTCCAGAGGAGCTTCCCCATGAGTCGAGTGTCCCACAAACTGCTGTGTGTCGTATCTGCAAGCCTCGTGGCAGCCCTCGGCTGCGCGCTCATTGCCCATGCCGCGGATCCCGTCAAGCCGGATATCAGGCCCGGCCTCTGGGAGGTATCGAATCATCCACAAGTCAGTGGACAGATGCCGCTCCCGGAGGAACGGCTTGCGAAGATGCCGCCCGAGCAACGCGCGAAGGTGGAAGCCGCGATGCAGGCCGGAATGGCTCAGGCCGTCAGACCACGCGTTTACAAAGAGTGCATGACACCGGAAAAGATCGCGCGCGGTTTTGACATCGACAAGCATGGCGACTCCGCTTCCTGCCAGCGGAAAGTGATCAACAGCTCGGCGACCGAGCTTCAGATCCACGAAGACTGCACCCGGCCGGACGGCAAAACCAGTATCGATGTGCACTTTCAGGTCGCCGGCAGGGTACAGATGACCGGAAAGATCACCGCCGTTATGACTGCGGGCAGCCGCACCATGACGATGAACAGTACGGTCGAAGGCAAATGGATTGGCGCGAGCTGCGGGACGGTCAAAGACGCCGAGGTGGAGAAGTAAGGCTTCAGCGCGTCCCGTTGCGATCGAAAGCCGACGCAACACGCAGCAGGATCGCGCCTGTCCGCTCGGTAGCACCGGCGACGTCCTGCGCGCGCAATCGCCCCAGCAATGCCCGATGCATGCTGAGGAGCGACTTCAAACTTCTGCCCATCTCGGTGAGCCGTCGCAAGGCGATGCGGCCGCGGATGTCCCACAGAAGCGAATCCCATACGCTCAGAAAGGTTCGATTGCCGCTGCTTTGCACCAGCCGGCGGTGAAAGCGCAGGGCATTGTCGATGTAAGCTTCCGAATCAGCGACTTTGACGGCGGCTTCCATCCTGCGTAGGTAGTCGCCCAGGTCCGCCAGCAGGGCTGGCGAATACGGGGCACTCAGAGCAACGGAACGCATCTCCAGCATCATCCGAAGCTCGTATGACTCGCGCATCTCGTTGAAATCCGCGCCACACACACGCGTTCCGCGGAAGCGCTCGGACCTCACCAGGCCGGAGCCTTCGAGCTCCCGCAGCGCTTCGCGAATCGGCGCCTGGCTGACGTCGAATTCGCGCGCCAGGTAGAGCTCCTTGAGCTGCGTCCCCGCGGGATAGGTTCCATCCAGGATGCGCGCTACGAGCACCTCGCGAATCTGATCGCGCATGCAGGCGCGCTTGAGTGCCGACTGCCTCATGGCTTCAGGGGGCGGTCGAGTTGATCCCGGGTCCAGCCACCTCCGGTGGCGCGGACAAGAGCAACTGAGGCGTTCATCTCGGCGACCCGGACCGTGATCGCATCACGCTGCGCCTGAAGCGCCGCAGTGTGCGTACTCGTCACTTCGACATAGTCGGCAACACCGGCGTCATAGCGCTGGTCGGCATGATAGGCCGATCTTTGCGCCGAGGCCGCCGCAGCCTGGTCGGCCTTCAGCTCATCGGCCAGGTGGTGCAGGCCCGCAAGGTTGTCCTCGACTTCCTGATAAGCCGTCAACGTGGTCTTGCGATAGGTCGCAGCCGCTTCGTCATAGGCGGCCCGCGCCTGGCGGTTCACCGCCGAGCGCGCCCCCGCATCCAGCAACGGGACCTGCGCCGATGGGCCAACCGACCAGAAGCGGCTGGGAGCGTTGATCCAGCTCGAGGATAGAATACTCTCGTAACCTGCGGCCCCCGCGAGCGAGAAGACCGGAAACCAGGCGGCGCGCGCCACGCCGATCTGCGCATTCGCGGCTGCCATGGCGCGCTCCGCGCGCCCGACATCCGGCCGGCGCTCGAGCAACACGGAGGGCAGCCCCGCATCGAAAGGCGGCGGCGCAGCCGCCAGTGGTCCGGGCTCGAGGGTGAAGCCGGATGGGACGCGGCCCAGCAGGACCGCGATAGCATGTTCGAGCTGTGCGCGCTCGAAGCGCACTGCCGCGAGCTGCGCACGCGCGTTCTGGCGCAGGGTGTCGGCCTGGTCCACATCCGTCGCCGCGGAAACCCCTTCCTGATAGCGATTTCGCGTCAGCTCATACGCATGATCGTAGACCTTTATCGTGTCCTGCAGCAGTTGCACGGTGTCATCGGCGCCTCGCAGCGAGAAATAGTCGGTGGCCAGCTCCGCCTGCAGGGAAAGCTCGACCGCCGCCAGGTCCGCCGCGCTGGCCTGCGCCTGGGCGCCCGCCGCGGCAGCCGTATTGCGCAGGCGGCCGAAAAGGTCGATCTCCCAGGACAGGTCGAGGGCGGCGAGAAAATCGTTTTGCGTCACCGGCGAGCCGAGAATCGAGGACAGGGGCGCGTTCGCTGAGCCCTTGCCCCGCGTTGCCGATGCTTGCGCCCCGACTGCCGGATAGACATCCGAGCGCGCGCGGCGAGCGACGGCTCTGGCCTGCTCGAAGCGCGCAACGGCGGCGCGCAGATCCGGATTGGCCCCGGCAAGCTGAGTCTGAAGCTCGTTCAACTTCAAATCGCCGAACGTGTCCCACCAGGAGCCCTGCGGCCGCGCGTCGGCGGGGCTTGCAGGCATCCAGTCACCAGCCTCCTTGTAGCGGGCCACATCCGGAGCCGGGGGTGGCCGGTAGTCTGGCGCAAGCGAGCAGCCGCCCAGCAGCAGGGTGCAAAGACACGCGGCGACACGCGCTGTCGGGATACGCGCAAAGAGCGTGAGCGCCGCCGGATCGCACCGGAGCCCGATGGCCGGCTTCGAACCGCGGCTCACGACTTTGCAACCTGCCTCGCCGCCGGACGCGCTACCTGTACGGCAGTTCCTTCGGTTAACGAATCGGGCGGGCTCGGGACCACGTTGTCCTGCGGCGTCAGACCCTGGACGATCTCGACATCGGAGCCGTAGTCGCGACCGATCGTGACGGCCTTCAACACGATGTGGCCGGTCGCGTCCACCGTCGCGACGTGCATTCCATCACCCCTGAATAAAAGCACGTTCGAGGGCAACTTGAACGATGTGCCCGCGCCCGGAGGCAGGTTGAAATGCACTTCCGAATACGCGCCGGGCAACAGCTCATTGCTCTGGTTGGCTACGCTCAGTTGCACGAGCAATGTACGGGAAGCCACGTCAATCGCACCCGACGTGCTGTCCAGCGTGGCCGTGTAGTGTTTTCCGGGGCGATCGGGAAACCGCAGCCCGGCCGTCACGCCCGGATGCAGCAATGCGGAATAGCTCTGGGGCACGCGCACGTACAGCCGCAGTTTGTGTGTATCGGCGACGCGGAACAGCTCCGGTCCTGTGTTGTTGCCTGCGGTGATCAGCTGGCCGATATCAGTGTTCCTCGCTGTCACCACGCCGTCGAAAGGCGCCACGATCCGCTCGAACCCCGACAGCTCGCGCAACCGCTCTACGTTGGCGCGCGCGGCCTGGACCTGGGCATGGCTCGATGCCGCCAGGCTGATCTTCTCGTCCGCCTCCTGCTTCGAGACGGAATCGGACGCGCGCAGATTGCGCCAGCGCTCGGCGGTGACACCCGCTATCTTCTGGTTGGCCCGTGCCGTTGCGAGGTCCGCCTGCGCCTGGCGCAGTTGCGAATCGACCTCCGGGGATTCGATCTCGGCGAGCAGCTGGCCGGCCTTCACCGGCGTGCCGATGTCGACCAGCCAGCGCTTCAGGTAACCGCTCGTGCGCGCATAGATGGGCGCTTCATAATTGGCCTGCAGATTCCCCGGCAGCACGAGCTCGGTCAGACCGGATAACGGCTCAGGCCGGACAGTTGCCACCGTGATAATCGCCTGGGCCTGCGTTGCCGCGTTGAGTTTCGCGGACGCGCGATGAGCGGACAGCACTGCCCACACGATCACGATGACAGCCAGTATCCCGAGGAACGCCCCGCCGCGAGCCAGCGTCCGGGCGGGGACCGCCCGGCTCGCCGCGCCAGCGTGTCCGTCCTGCAAGTCATTCGAATGTAGCGGTTGATCCATGATGATCTCGGTTTGACTGTGGCGTTGATGGCGCGCGAATCGAAGCAATCAGCCCGGCAGCGCCGCGGGGGGATCGACTGGCTTGCGGCCACGGCGCCCATGTATTGCCGCAAACACCGTCGGCACGAAAAGCAGCGTCGCCACCGTCGCAAACGCCAGACCGCCGATGACTGCGCGGCCGAGCGGTGCATTCTGCTCACCCCCTTCACCCATACCGAGCGCCATCGGCAGCATGCCTATGACCATCGCCAGCGCCGTCATCAGCACGGGACGGAATCGCGTGAAGCCCGCATCGTGCGCCGCCTGCAGGGCCGTCGCTCCTTCCTTCAGGCGATCACGGGCGAAGCTTACGACCAATATGCTGTTTGCAGTCGCGACGCCCATGCACATGATGGCGCCTGTCAGCGTCGGCACGCTCAACGTCGTTCCGGTGATGAGCAGCATCCAGGCGATACCGGCCACGGCCGCCGGCAGCGCCGTGATGATGATGAACGGGTCCAGCCAGGACTGGAAATTGATCACGATCAGCAGATAGACCAGCACGATGGCGCCGGCGAAGCCGATCGCCAGCCCGGTGTAGGAAGCGATCATCGTCTGCACCTGCCCCCGGATCACGATGTGCGTACCTTTGGGCAGATGGCCTTCCAGCGCCGCGACCCGGGCCTTGATGTCCCTGTCGACCGCGCCCAGGTCCCGATCCTGGGTGGCACCGAATATGTCGATGATCGGCTGCGCGTCATAGTGAGAGACGATGGCGGGGCCGAAGCCGCGCGTGATGGTCGCCAGGCCGCCGAGGATCTGCGGCTGGCCCGCGCTCGAAACGGGCAGGTTCTGCAGATCCTGCAGCGAGGTCATGCGGTACTGCGGCGCCTGGGTGACCAGCGGATACTGCAGTCCCGAGTCGGGATTCAGCCAGAAAGTCGGCGCAATCTGGCCGCTTCCGGACAGCGTCAGCAGAAGATCGTTCGCGATGTCGTGCTGGCTGATGCCGAGCTGCTGCGCACGGCTGCGGTCGGTGGAGACGTGCAGCTCCGGCTGGTTGAGCTGCTGCTGCACGCGCAGGTCGACCAGTCCGGGCACGCCGCGCAGCGCTGCGACGAGCTTGTTGGCGATATCGCGGTTCTCGCGGCTCGGTCCCGCGATCTGGATGTCGATGGGCGCGGGCGCCCCGAAATTCAGGATCTGGCTGACGATGTCGGCCGGCAGGAAGGCGAACGCCGTGCCGGGAAACTCACGGGGCAGCCGCAGGCGCAACCTGCGCACGTAACCGGCGGTGGCCTCGTGGCCCGGCTTGAGCGAGATCAGGATGTCGGCGTCGCTGCTTCCCACGGTTCCGGAGTTACTGTAGGTGAGGTTGATGCTGGAGACCGGAAGCCCGACGTTGTCCACGATACTGGCAATCTCGTGAGCCGGAATCACTTCACGCAATGCCGCCTCCACATGATCGACGAGCGCCGTGGTGTCTTCCACGCGCGTGCCGGTAGGAGCTCGCACGTGCAACTTGATCTGCCCGCCGTCCACTTCCGGAAAGAAGTTACTGCCCAGAAACGGGTAGAGCAGCATGGATGCGAACGCCGCGCCCAGAAAGACCGCCATGAACGCGCGGCGCTGGCTCAGCACCGTGGTGAGCACGGCTTGATAGCGGTCGCGAAACACTTCGAAACGCCGTTCGAATTCCTGTTGCAGTCTGCGCAGCGCGCCCGGACTCCCGGCCGCCGCGTGCTCCTGTTCCGCAGTGCGCAGCCAGTACTTCGCCAGGGTGGGAACCAGCGTGCGCGACAGGAAATAGGAAGTCACCATCGCGAAGACCACGGCCTCGGCCAGAGGAACGAAGAGGTAGCGCGCGACTCCCGACAACAGGAACATGGGCACGAAGACGATGCATATGGAAAGAGTCGACACCAGCGCGGGCACCGTGATCTGCCGGGAGCCGTGCAGAATGGCCTGCTCGACAGCCTTGCCCGCATCCAGATGCCGGTTGATGTTCTCGATGGTCACGGTGGCGTCATCGACCAGAATGCCGACGGCCAGCGCCAGCCCGCCGAGGGTCATGAGATTGATGGTCTCGCCGAGAGCATCGAGGATGAGGATGGAGGAGAGGATCGACAGCGGAATCGATATCGTGATGATCAGGGTGCTGCGCCAGCTTCCCAGAAACAACAGCACCATGAGCGCCGTCAGGGAGGCCGCGATCACCGCCTCCAGGATGACGCCCCTGACGGCCGCACGCACGAACACGGACTGGTCGCCGGTCGCCGCGATCGAGGCGCCCTGCGGCAACAGCTCACGGACTCGCCCCAGGCGCGCCTTGATTTCATTGACGATGCTGAGGGTGGAAGCCGAGCCGGTCTTCTGGATCGTCATCAGCACGGCGCGCCGTCCATCCACGCGCACGATGTTGGTCTGCGGCGGATGACCGTCGTGCACGTAGGCCACATCGCGAATGTAGGTGACGGCGCCGCCGCTCTGGCTCCTGATCGGCAGATCGTTGATGTCCTCGAGCTTCGAGGGGCTCCCATTGAGCTTTACCGTGTATTCGGTATCGCCGATCTTCTGCGTCCCCGCCGGCACGATCAGATTCTGATTGGAGATCGCATCGTTGACGTCGCTCGCGGTGAGACCCTGCGCCCGCAGAGCGTCAGGCTTCAGATCGACCTGGATCTGGCGCGTGGCGCCGCCGTATGGATACGGGATGGAGGCGCCGGCGATCGTTGCGATCTGCGCGCGGATGACCTGGTTGCCGAAGTCGAACAGCTGGGCCTCGGTGAGCTTGTTGCTGGACATGGCCAGCTGGATGATCGGCACGCTCGAGGCGTTGTACTTGAGAATCAGCGGCGGCTGGATACCCGGCGGCATGGTCTTGAGCGACAGCTGGCCGAACGCCGTGACCTGCGCCATGGCAAGGTTGATGTCCACGCCGGGCTGGAAGAATAGCTTGATGATCGCGATGCCCGGATAAGTCTGCGACTCGACATGCTCTATGTCATTGACGATGGTCGTGGCGTAACGCTCGATCTGCGCGGTGATGCGTCCGGCCATCTCGTCGGGCGGCATGCCCGAATAGTTGAAGGTCACGGCAATGATGGGGATGCGGATGTCCGGAAAGATATCGGTCGGCATTCCGGGTCGCAGCGGCGTGCCCACGATCGCCAGCACGCCCAGCAACGGCAGCAGCAGCGCAAGAACGATGAATGTGTAGGGGCGCTTGAGCGCCAGCTCGACTAGCCACATGAGCCGATCCTGCGAGCGGGTTGAACCATCCGCGCAGCCGGCGGCACATGCCGCGCAGGCGCGCGCTGCGCGTCGACCCGCGTACGCGGTGGGTCGACCGGCTGTCGATTATCGATAACGTGCGGCGCAGCAACAACCCGCCGAAAGGGGTAGAGCGGCCCCGCCGGAGTGATCATTTGCCAAGAATCCTCAAGCTTTCCCGGGCTCCCGGGCTTCCACAGCGGCTGGGGCCAATGCACCGGCCAGCTCGCCGCATTGGCCGCGAAACTGTGACCCGCGGGCGGGACCGGGGCGCCTGCAACTGGCCGCGGCCTATTCGGCCATGACGATCCAGATCGGGTCCGTATAGGCTTTGCGCCCCTGGCGATCCTCTGCGACGAGCGCAAACCAGCTCGCACGCGCCACCTGCAGGTGAAAGTCCACATGAGCCTCTTGCGGCGAACCCGGAAAGCTCTTGCGAGCGACCACGGCCCCGCCGCCGACCAGCTCCGCATGCCTGAGGCCCGCGACCGATTCGAGGTCGAATCCGAGCTCGAAGGGCGCGCCAGGTTCGACCTTGCGTGTCTGCCCAAACATCACGCCCGGAAAGATCAGGGGCCCGTAACTGACATAGGCGTGCCCCGCTTTCAGCGCTTCGGCAAATCTCTGCGCAGTCAGCTTGCCGTCGACATGGGCGAACGTGCGAACCCGTCCGGATTCCTCATTCCAGACGTTGTGCGTGTCCGTCCCCGCGGCAAGGTAATAGCGCTGCCCGGTATTCCAGAAGTCCCACATTTTGTGCCAGACCTTCAGATCGTCGCCGGACTCCACTGCGTTGATCTCCACCAGATCGAATCCCGGATTGAATCCCCCGGGGGCGACACCGGCCTGCACGCTCGCGAAATATCCATAGGGTATGAACGGGTGATTCACCTGCACGACGGTTGCGCCCTGGCGCCGCGCTTCCTTGAATATCTCGTCAATGGTGGCCGTGCTGGTGTCGATCGCCAGCTTCCGGCCTGGCAGCAGCGGATAGGCGTTGAAATGACCCCATGACGGGGACAGCTCGATGCCTGGAATGAAGGCAACGCCGCGCTGCGCAGCGATCCGTTGCAGCGCCACGTGGTTTACGCTCGAGTCGTGGTCGCTCACGAACAGCAGATCGAGCCCCGCCGCGAGCTCGGAGCGCGCCAGATCCGCCGGCGGCGTCACGGCCTCGGCCTGATCCGCATGATGATGCAGATCGGCGCCATACCAGCCGCGCGCGGCCGGGTCGAACCGGGGCTGCAACATGACATCGACCCGCCGGGTTTCGCCGGCGGCGACGGTGAGCTTCACCTGGCGGCTGGCGGCCAGGAAGCCGCCTCCCCAGGAGAGGGTGAAAACGTAGTCCCCCGGCGCGATCGGCAGCTCGGCGCTGCCTTTGCGATCGAGCTCGGTGAAGAAGGTCTTTCTGCCGAGAAATTCAATGAGCGGCTTCTGGCCTTCCGAGATGACTATGCGCGCGTCCAGCGGCTTGCCGGTGCGCGCGTCCGCAACGGTGAACGCGACTCTTCCCGGAGGCGCGAGAGTACGAAAGTCCCGGGTCTCGTGGCCGCCGGCGGTCACTTTCACCGAGGTCCTCGGACTCTGTGAGAAATTTCTCGCGGTGGCGTACAGGGAATAATCGCCGACCGGGAGCGTCATCTCATACGCGCCCTTGCTTCCCAACACCCATGCGTAGGGCTGGTTCCGCTTTTCGATCACGATATAAGGCTGCTCGACCGCCTGTCCATCGCGCGTGCTCACGAGGCCACGAACCACACCCGAAGCAAGGTGCTTGCGCTCGATCTCGGCGCGCATGACAGGTGCGAGGTCTGCGCTCCCGCCCACTTGCAGCCACCCATCGAACTTGCGGCTCTCGCCCGGCAAGAGAGTGTGCAACCGGTACATATCGAGCGATCCGTGTGCGATATGGTCCAGGTAGGGAGCGTGAAGCGTCACGGCCCAATTCTCGTCGTACGCCACCACACGGTCGGAGAGTGCCGCCGCAGCGCTTCCCTTCTGGATGGCGGCCAGTCCTGGCACACCGAGAACAAACCCGCCCTTCGGCCAGAGGGTCAGTCCGGAGAGCAGGCCTGGCAGGGGAGCTTGCGCGCCATTGCGCATGGTTGTCTGGATCTGCACCTGGTCGGAATTTGCCTGGAGCGTGTAGACGGTCGCGATCGTCACCTTGCCCCAATCGCGCTCAGTCCTGATGATGACCTGCGCCGGACCCCGCTCGAGGATGTCCACGTGCTGGTAGGTGTTCGGCCATGCAGACCAGTTGTCCGGAATGAAGTCCGCGAATACGGCCCGATCCCGCCCGATCCTGCCGTCCTTTACCGGCGCAACGTCAACGATCGCGCCTCGCGGGACGCCATACGGCATTGCGGATTGGATTGCGAGCGCGAAAGCGAGCTTCTCATTGACGACGGTGATATCGCCGGACGCCCTGGCATCCCCGTCCAGGATCGGCGTCGGCCCAACGACGACGCGCACGGCTGCTCGTGCGATGCCGGCCGGAACCAGCATAAGAAGCAAAGCCATCGACGTCGCTCGCGCGAATTCCGTTATCCAGCTCCTGCGGATACGGCAGGGTGAGGCTTGCATCGACTAGGCGTTGTCCGCGGGGCCGGGGTTGATCGAATCGACGTTATGCTTTCTGACCGGCACTTGGCAACGTGACTCTGCGGCGCACGGTGTCACTGGAGGATACCGGGGCGGCCGCACTGGCGGCGTATCGGGATGCCCCATCCGATAAGGGTGTCTCCAATTGAACCCGCCCACCCTGCCCCGGTCGATTACAATGGGAAGCTGGGAACCCAGGAGACATCGATGCCGCTGCCCGTGACGCGATCCGGCAATCCGGGACTCACCGACAAGACCTTCGCGAGTCAGCCGCTGCCCGCGGCCGCCGGTGAGCGCATGACCCTGCAGGGGTCGATCAACAAGTCGTTTCTGCTGCTGGTGGTGCTGCTGGCTGGCGCGCTTTGGCCCTGGTCTCAATACCTTGCCACCGGCGATGCCTCGGTCGTCTCCACATCGGTGCTGATTGGAGCGGTTGGGGGCCTGGTGCTCGCCCTGATCATCAGCTTCAGGCCTCCGATGGCCCCCTACCTGGCGCTGCCGTACGCGGCACTCGAGGGTCTTGCCATCGGCGGCATTTCAGCATTGCTCGAGCGGCGGTATCCGGGCATCGCCATCCAGGCAGTCGGCCTCACCTTTGGCGTGCTGGCTGCGATGCTGCTCGCGTACAAGATGCGCCTGATCCGTGCGACCGAACGCTTCCGCGCCATCGTCATCGGTGCGACTGGAGCGATTGCGCTCGTCTATGTCCTCTCGATGGTGCTTGGCCTGTTCCACATCAACGTCCCGGTGCTCAACGAGGCCACGCCTCTGGGCATCGTCGTATCGCTCGTCATCGTCGGGGTCGCCGCGTTGAACCTCGTGCTCGATTTTGATCTCATCGAGTCCGGGGTCGCCCGGGGCTCGCCCCGCTACATGGAATGGTATGCAGCCTTTGGACTGTTGGTTACCCTTGTCTGGCTGTACATGGAGATCTTGCGTTTGCTGGGCAAAGTCCGGCGTCAATAGTCGGGGGGCGAATCCGCGGGGGTACAGTTCGAGCGCCCGGACAGCACGCAATCCTGAAGCTGCGAGGCGCCGCCGAGCACGTGGATCAGCAGCATTGCGGCCAATATCAACAGGACGACCACCAGCAGCCCGGCCAGAGCGGCCCGGCGCCGATGCGCCCGCCACACTTCATCTCCAAGGAGACCTGCGTCGTGCAAGCCAGACTCATGAAGACTGCGGTGCCCGGTTTGCGGCTGCTGATCGCACTGCTGTGTGTGAGCGTTCTGCAAGCGCGGGCCGAGGACAAGGGGCCCCTGCAGCACGAGTTCCTGATTCACGATTTCAAGACGGAGGGGGGAGCGAATCTGCCGGAGGCGCGCGTCGTCTATGGCACTTACGGCACTCTGAACGCAGCGGGTGACAATGCCGTCCTGCTGCCCTCGCATTACATGGCGGACATGCGCGGCTACGGCTGGCTGATCGGGCCCGGCAAAGCCCTGGACCCGACCAGGCTGTTTCTGGTTGCCAGCGAGCTGTTCGGGAACGGGCGCTCATCCTCGCCCAGCAATACACCGGAGCCTTTTCATGGCCCGCGCTTCCCGGCCATGACCATCCGGGACAACGTCCAGGCGGTGCATCGGCTGCTGACCGAGCAGTTGCACGTGCGGCATCTGCGGGCGGTCATCGGCTTTTCCATGGGCGCACAGCAGGCGTTTCAATGGGCGGTGAGCTATCCCGGCTTCATGGATCGCATCGTGGCGACCGCGGGGACCGCGAAGACCTACGGGCACGGGATAGTGCGTCTCGAGGGCCAGATCGCGGCTCTGACTGCCGATGCGGCTTTCAACGGCGGCGATTACACGAGGCAGCCCGAGAAGGGCATTCAGGCCTTCTCGATGGTCTGGGCCGGTTGGTTATTCTCGCAGGAGTGGTGGCGCCGCGAGCTGTGGCGGACGGACAGTTCGCTCGGCGGCGATCTCGCACATGTGATCGAGCATTTCCGCAGCAACTTCATACCCGGCGCCGATGCCAATAACCTGATCCTGCAGATGCGCACCTGGGAGAGTAACGACGTCGGCAACACATCGCCTTTTCACGGAGATACGCAAGCCGCGTTGCGCTCGATCAAGGCGCAGGTTCTGTACATGCCCTCACAGACCGACCTGTATTTCCCGGTCGGTGATGCGCGCTACGAAGCCGGCTTCATTGCGCACTGCGCGCTCGTCCCTATCCCTTCCCTGTGGGGCCACCCGGCCGGCGCCGGGGCCTCGCCGGCGGACCTGCAGTTTCTGAATGAGCACGTCTCGGCGTTTCTCGCAGGAACGCTCGCGAAACATGGGCAGCGGCCCGGAACCCTGTAATGACTTCATCGAGGAACGGCCACATGCAGCTTCGCCATCGGCTCGTTGCTGCTGCTTTCGCGTTGTCATCCGGTGCCCTGCAGGCACAGGCTCCCGAGGCGCTCAAGCCTTATGTCAGCGTAGAGTCTCCAGTCCTGGTTCTGAACCACGTCCGCATCATCGACGGCACCGGCGCCGCGCCCGTCGAAGACCAGCGCATCGACATCGAAGGCGGCAAGATCCTGCGTGTCCAAAGCGCGAAGCTGCGCAATGCCTACCCACCCCGGGCGAGGGTCGTGGATCTCAGCGGCAAGACCGTCATTCCCGGGCTCGTCGGCATGCACGAACATCTGTTCTACACGATGCCGGAACGCAGGACTGACGGATTGCCGCTGTGGAGCGAGGCAGCCGACAGCGCACCGCGGCTTTACCTCGCCGCCGGCGTGACGACCGCCCGCACTGCCGGCAGCATGGAGCCCTACACCGATCTGTCACTGAAAAAGCTAATCGATTCGGGACTTCGGCCCGGGCCAAAACTGGACATCACAGGACCCTACATAGGCGACTATCTGGGCCTGGCCCCGCAACTGCACACTCTGAGCGGTCCGGAAGATGCCGCCCGCACCGTGGACTATTGGGCCACCGAGGGAGTCACATCGTTCAAGGCCTACATGAGCATCAAATCCGCGGAACTGAAAGCGGCGATCGAGCACGCGCATGCGCGGGGACTGAAGCTTACGGGACACTTGTGTGCCGTCGGCTTTCGCGAAGCCGCAGCGCTGGGCATCGACAACCTGGAGCACGGGATCGTCGTGGACACCGAGTTCTATCCGGGCAAGCAGCCTGACGTCTGTCCTGCGAAGCAAGCGCAGGAGGACCTCGTGAAGAATGTCGACATTGACGGCGCACCGGTACAGGAGATGATTCGCGACCTCGTCGCTCATCACGTCGCCATCACTTCCACACTCGCCGTGTTCGAGGTTACGGTGCCGAACCGGCCACCGCTGCTCAGGCAGGCCAGAGCACAACGGGCCCTGACTGCTGCGGCCTGGTCGGCCTATCTCGGGACTCGCAGCATGATCGCCGAGGAAAACAGCCCGCTGGAGGGAGTGCAGCTGCACAAGGAGATGCAGTTCGAACGTGCTTTCGTCAAGGCGGGCGGACTGCTGCTGGCCGGGTGCGATCCGACCTCGTTTGGCGGAGTGCTGCCCGGATACGCGGATCAGCGCGGCCTGGAGCTGTTGGTTGAGGCAGGCTTCACACCCGTCGAGGCAATCCACATCGCGACGCAGAACGGCGCGATCTATCTTGGCAAAGACGCTGCGATCGGCTCGGTCGCCACGGGAAAAGCCGCCGACCTGGTGGTCATCGCTGGAAACCCCGCCGCGAACATCGACGACATCGAGAAAGTCGAGACGGTCTTCAAGGACGGCCTGGGCTTTGATCCCATGAAGTTGACGGAATCGGTGCAGGGATTGGTGGGGCTTCGATAGATCGATGCAGCTTGCCCAGACTGCCGGCAAGTGACCCAGACTGCCGGCAGGCGTCGTCGGATCAGACGCCTGCCCCACCGATGGCATTTACCACGGCGGTTGCGCCCGGCCGCCATACACGCAGCGCCCGAAACGCAAGTACGGACGCGGCGAGTGCGAAGGTCAGCCATCCGGTGCCGAGGCCATAGACTATGCCGGTGAGGCCGGTGCTCTTGACCAGGAATGCGGCGATCACACCTTCGCCCACGGCAAGCCACGCCCAGACATTCACGATGAACAGCTCGCGCGGGGAGCCGAAGGAATAAATGAGGCTCTGCGCAAAGCCGCACCAGACACGTATGAATCCAACTACGACAATGGCCACGAATAGGCTGTGGGGCGGATTGTAATCTCCCGGTATGAGCACATCGACCAGCCAGGGTCCGATCGTCAGCACACATGCGGCGGCAATACTTGCGACGGCCAGCATGAGCACTGCCTCGTGCCGCAGAAGGCGCACGACGCGTGCGACACTGTCAGCCTTTCGCAGTCGCGGCAAAAGCGTATAGCCGACTCCAGTCTGCAACATGCGGAACGGCGAGCCGACCACGGCCGCGACTACTGCGTAGATCGCAAGATCGCCGATGGACAATGCGGTCGGAATGATCAGGCGATCCAGCTGGAACAACAAGGTGAGCGCGAGATTCATGCCGATGGCGGCGAGCCCCTCCTTCAGCAGCGTGCCGCGCGGCAAGGCGGAATGGGCGTGTGCATCCCTAGGGCTGTTCGCTCGCTTGCTCCAGCCGAGCGCGGTAATCACTACATAGCCGCAAAGAACCAACAGGGCAACCGGCAGCGCCGAATAGTCGTGCAGCACCATCACCAGCGGTATCGCCAGAAGCAACAGCCAGGTGTGGACGAGACCGATGAAGAGCGAAAGGCCGAAGCGCTCGCGGGACTGGAAGTAAGTGGTTACGATCTGATTGGCCGTGACGGCGAGGACCGTGGCGGCCAATGTCCAGGTCAGTGCGGAGCTGAAACCGTAGAAATACCGCGCGACGACCGCGAGCACCGCTGCTGCGATCGCCCCGGTGACGCAGGCGCGGCCCAGGAGCCGGCCGGTTGCAGGCAGCCGATGCCGGTTAATCGATAACTCGAGTCCGAACGGTCCCAGCGTCACGCCCACCTGGGACAGCGAGAGGAACAGCGCCACCAGACCGAATTCCCTCACGGGCAGCACGCGCGCCAGCATGACGTTGCTGGCTGCGAACCCGACACCGGCGAACGCGTAGACGGCGGCAGCTACAAGCGATGGCGCCCGAAGCAGCGCAACGAGCTTGCGTGCAACAGAGAATACGCCGTCGTAAGGCGACGGCTTCGCTTCATAGTTCGTGGCCATCGTGTCTCGAAACAGCAACGTACATGCCCGAGTCGGACACCGACCGGGCGCATGGAGGGCTGGCAAACTCCCTGAGCGCTGCTCGGGGCGCAAGTGCCGTGCCCGCGCGTGCTCCCATTCATGGCTCCTCGCCACTATACGATGGGTTGCCGTCAATATGTGAAATAGAGCCGCCGAATCACAGATCTCTACCAAGCACTGCGCACTGAGACCTCGCACCAGGAAGTGGCCGCGTCGCATTGAAGTCGTCCACGGTTGACTCCAACGCTATCTTTAGAATCCTGAATTTCCTCTCGATGATGCGCAGCCCTGCGGCGACCCGAGCCATGTGTGCCGTGCCAGCTGCACTGTCGCTTGTCAACCGCTTTCGCGTTTGCCCCCCGCTTCCCTCAACTGTCACGCGCTCATACAATCGCGCCATGCACAACTTCAATCCGCTGAAATTCTTGCGTCGCGCGACTGCACTCGCCCTCCCGATCATCCTCTCCTGCGCCGCAACTGCAGCCGCGCAGCGTGAATTCACGATGGCGCAGGTATTGCGCTATCCGTACGCTCTCGAGCTCGTCGCGGCGGAGCACGCGGACGCCATTGCGTGGGTGCGCAATTTCGAGGGAGTACGCAATATCTGGGTTGCGCGCGGGCCCGCCTTCTCCGCAGTCCAGGTTACCCACTACACGGAGGATGATGGGCAGGAACTTACGCAGCTGACCTTCACGGCCGATGGCGGCCGTCTCGTCTATGTGCGGGGAGGCGATCACGATGCCAATTGGCCGGCGGAAGGCAATCTCGCACCGGATCCGGCCTCTTCCACCGAGCAACCGCAAACGACCCTCTGGAGCGTGGAGATTTCCGGCGGCGCGCCGGTCAAGATCGCCGAAGGCGACACGCCGGCCATTTCCTCGGCGGGACAGCTTGCCTACACCAAGGACGACCACGTCTGGACCGCGCAGCCGGATGGACAGGGCAAGCAGGAGCGCCTGTTCTTCGATCGGGGAAAAGACAGCGATCTGCACTGGTCACCGGATGGATCCCGGCTGGCGTTCGTGTCCAATCGGACGGACCACGCATTCGTCGGCATCTTCACGTCCAAGGACCAGCCCATCACGTATCTTGCGCCATCGACCGGCAGCGACGGCTCGCCGCGGTGGTCGGCTGATGGAACGCAAATCGCTTTCGTACGGCAGCCCGGAAAGGGCGGGCCGCCCGAGCCGCTCCTGAAGCAGACGCCACATGAGTGGTCGATATGGGTTGCCAATGCGCGCGATGGATCCGGACGTAGGGTGTGGAACAGTCCAGACACACTCGCCGGCTCCTATCCTGAAGTCGAAAAGGGGGCAAACCTGCAGTGGGCGGCGGGCAACCGCCTCGTGTTCCTGGCTTATCTCGACGATTGGCCGCATCTGTACTCGGTATCCGCCGCGGGGGGGACGCCTTTGTTGCTGACGCCCGGGACGTTCATGGTGGAGCACGTAGCTCAAAGCCGGGATCACCGTTTCATGATCTACGATGCGAATACCGGGAAGACCTCTGGAGACTACGACCGCCGCCATCTGTTTCGCGTAGCCGTCGATCGTGCGGATTCGTCGGAGCTTACTTCCGGTGAGACGCTCGAATGGCAGCCTGTCAGCACATCCAGCGATCACATCGCCTTCATCTCTTCTGGCGTACAACAGCCGCCAGCCGTTGGTGTCCTCAGCCTGGACGGCAAGCATCACCCGATGTCCGTCGGCAGCACGGCGCCAGCGGATTTTCCACTTGCACAGCTCATGACGCCCAAGCCGGTCACCTTCCAGGCGGCCGATGGGACGTTGGTACATGGGCAGCTCTTCGAGAAGAGCCGCGCCGGTACCGCGCAGGCGGGTTCCTCGAAGCCGGGAATCATATTCGTGCACGGCGGACCGCCACGCCAGATGCTCCTCGGCTGGCATTACATGGAGTACTACAGCAACGCCTATGCGGTAAATCAGTACCTGGCCGCACACGGATTCGTGGTCCTCAGCGTGAATTACCGGCTGGGCATAGGGTACGGGCGCGCTTTTCATGAGCCCGAACACGCCGGCCCCGCCGGTGCCTCCGAGTACCAGGACGTCGTCTCGGGCGCGCACTTCCTTCAATCCCAGGCAGGCGTCGACCCCAAGCGCATCGGTATCTGGGGCGGCTCGTATGGCGGCTATCTGACGGCGCTGGCCCTTGCCCGCAATTCGGACATCTTCAAAGCCGGCGTCGACCTGCATGGCGTGCACGACTGGTCCAGGCTCGCAGATGAATTGTTCGACAAATCCGTGACTCGCTATGAGAAAGGCGACCGCGATGAAGCGATGCGCATCGCCTGGGAGGCCTCCCCCGATGCTGACGTGAATGGCTGGAAGTCGCCGGTCCTGCTCATCCAGGGCGACGATGACCGCAACGTGCCGTTCCAGCAGACGATCGATCTCGCACGGCGCCTCAAGGCCCACAGCGTGCCTTACGAGGAACTCGTCATTCCCAACGAGATCCACGGTTTTCTGCGCCACGCATCCTGGCTGCGCGCCGATGAGGCTACGGCGGAATTCTTCTCGCGAAGTTTTGGCGTGGCGGCCAAATGACCCTTAGTTAGATCAGTCCGCATGAGCGACAGCAATCTGCTGACGGGGCTGGCTCGTGCAGCGATCGCGATTTGTCTCGCGGTGCCGGCTTCCCCCACCGCGAGAGCCCAAGGACCTCAAGCGGCGAACGATGGAGTGTATTCCCCCGCCGCGGTAAGCCAGACACAGGGCGATGAATACACGCGCTATGAGCTGCTGGCACCCGAGACGGCCAGCTTCAGGATTTACTACGAAGTGTCCGCCACGACCGCGGGCGCGAAGTTTTATTACAACCCCATTCGCAAGGGCAGTTCCGCAAGCGATGAGAGCGTCTATGACGCGATGCTTGGGAAGCCGCTGCACTTCGAGGTGGTGAGCGGTGCGGAGGCCCGCAAGGACGCGTTGATGCCTGAGGCAGACCTGGCGACCGACTACATAAAAGTAACATTGGCGCGGCCCGTGCCCGCGCACGGCCAGGGTCGCGTGCTGATCGTCAAGACCTATAAGGACGCCAGAAGCTATTACCTCGATGGCAAAGCGATCATCTTCAATCGGCCACTGGGCATCCAGCGCAACAAAGTGGTGCTGCCGTCCGGGTACGAGGTGGTCGGATTGACCGTGCCGTCGCAGATCCGGACGGAGACGGATGGACGGGTTGCGATCAGCTTCCTGCACCCGGGGACGGGCGAGGCGCCGCTCATTCTGACGGCGATCAGGGACGCACAGGTGGGAGCGGCGTCACGGCCAAAAGCATTGACGACACAGAGGAGCTGGGAATCGCCGTTCGAAGGTGAGACGGAGCAGGAGCGGCTATCCGAGCGGGCCCATCAGGATCGCGACATTGTGTACTTCCTGCAGCAGCCTGAGACCCATGCTTTCAGTCTGTATCACGACTACACGGAAACGCGACCGGGTGTGAACGGCTACGCGAACGTGGTTCGCGAGGGCAGCGTGGCCAGTCATCCTTCTGCGAGCGTGCTGGACACGGGCGAGCGGTTGAAGGCGAGAGAGATGAGCGGCGCGCAGATGCTGGCGTTGAAGATCAATGCAGGTGAAACGGTGGCGCCAAAAGCCCGGGTGGTCGTGATTCCATTCGCACCACTGCAGGCAGGACAGTCGTTACGCCTGCGGATTGCCGAAACCTACACCGCGCCGGTGAGCTACAGACTGGACGGCGAGGAACTGGTCTTCGATCGAAGCCTTGGGCGGCCGCGAAATGCGGTGGTGTTGCCGTCGGGGTGGTACTGCACGTTCAGCGCGGCTCCAGCGACAGTGAGTCAACTGCCGGACGGAAGGGTGCGACTGGACTATTGGGATGACCGGCCGGAGGCGGTGGACGTGCTGCTGAAGGCGAGGCGGCGTGTCGGCGGGAACTGAAAGGCGACCATCCGCTCTCGTCATTCGTGCCGCCGCCGGATGACTCGCTACACCTCGTAGCTGCCGCCCTTGCTGACACCGATCCCGAGCTGGCGATGCCAGCCCGGATTCAGACCGAGCACGTAGTCGAAGCTCAGCTCGCACAGCAGCTCTTTCAGGTCGTTCACGCTCCCGACGCAACAGGGCTGCGCACTGGGTATGAATGCTATGCAGGGAAAGTCGATGCTTGAAACCATTGGACGGCCTGCTTCGTCGCTATGGTGCACGACATCTCCTCCCGCATAGCCCTGGGCGCGCACGCCTGAGTTAATCGCGTTGCGTACCCGCGCGATCCGCGGCGTAAGGTTGCCGCGGTGCTGGTCTTCATGGGCGATGTAGGCTCTCAGATTCTGGCGAAAGCGATCGCTGCCCGGCACCATCCGCCTGTCCGCGCCCGTTCGGGAGTAGGATTCGCGGCGCGGAAACACCGCCCAGAGGTCGTAGTCGCCGGTGGTGGCGGCCCGGTAGGTATTTCGCACCTCAGCCGGGCAGGCTGGATCGATCATGGCCATGACGGGGAGCAGATCTGCGCCGGGGTCGCGTTTGTTCGGGCTCTTCAGATCGTTGGACAGACGCACCTCGCCGCGCGCATAGAACACGGCCCACAGGATCTTCCCCTTGGCGCCCGGGCCATCCATGGTGCGCCGCAGGACGAAGCGCATCGGCGTGCCGTCCTGGCTGGGCGCCGTATACATCATCTCGTTGATATTGCCGCCACTGCGCGTGATCCGCCCGAGCGGCCCTTCGAGGTCCTTGCGCCGCTCGTCGGTGATGTAGAGCTGCGTTTCGCTGCCGCCGGACTTCACCGCCTTCTGAAGATCGCCTCGCTGGCCTGCGATGTCCGGGTTCTTGGTAAACCGTGGATCCGCCATGACGAACCCTGCCATCGGGCCCCACGGACAGCTCTTGGCCTTGTTGTGGAATCCCTTGGTGGCGTAGCTCTCGAGCAGCAGACCGGTCGCCCAGCGGCCGACCTCGCGTGATGCAATGACGCACTGCGTGTGATCCGCCACGGTCTGAAATACACGCCCGTGAGGCTCGGGCATGCCGGTGCGCGTGACAGCGGGAGTTCCTCGAAGCATATCGGGGCCAGATCTGCAGCAGGTGTCGATCAACCGACCGAACGAGATTCGGACCGGCGAAGTATGTCACCGCCGCGGCGACAGTGCCACGTATCGCGAAAGCCGTGAAGATCGGGCCACCCGGGGGTCTCAGCTCCGATCGAGCGTCGCTATCGCGTTGGCGGTGTTGCAAAATCCGGACCGGTCCTGAAGTACGAATAGTCTCTGGCGACGATGCTCTGGGGGGTAACCTCGATCATGAGATCGAGTGGCTCCACGACTCGCTGGACAAACCATTGACTCCATGACTGCGGATTCGATCCCAGATACCGCGCCAATAACCGATGCAACCGCGCGACGTTGATTTTCTGCACCTGCGCTACACCGCGGATGCCCACGTGCAGCAGTAAGCCACGCTCGACATCGAAGTCCACAATCCCGATAGCGCAGCGTGGGTCAGCTCGAAGTCGCTGAGGGAAACTGTCGCGGGACGTGCCGACCACCCAGAGCTTGCTCTCCTCCCAGTGGTACCAGACTGGCGAGTCTCTCGGACCTTCAGACGAGCTCGTCGCCAGATGAGCCATCAGCGGTTTGGAAAGCACCGTTACCGGATCAAGTACGTTCATGACGAAGTCACCCGACCAGAGCCGGCGAGCCGGCCCTATATTCGACAGTGGCACCATGCTCCGCAATGGCGTCATTGATATAAGCTCTGCTCCAATTTTTGGGCCGGAATCCGGGCACGACCGGCAAGCGCGGCGGCGCCACCTCAGCGTCGGTGGCGGCAGCGCCTGATTATCCGCAGGGTGCCAGTAGGGTGCCACCTGACCTGGGGAGAAGAACGATTGAGCACCAGCGGAGCCATGTTCGCGCGGGCCGCTGAACAGACCTTCATTGGCCATCCGAAGGGGCTTTTCTACCTCGCCTTCACCGAAGCGTGGGAGCGGTTCTCTTACTATGGGATGACGGCCCTGCTCGCGCTTTACATGGTGAACCAGCTGTTGCTGCCCGGACATGTAGAGCACATAGCCGGTTTCGCCGGGTTCCGTGCAGCCGTGGAATCGCTCGCCGGCCCACTATCAACGCAGGCCCTCGCGTCGCAGATTTTCGGACTCTATAGCGGCTTCGTGTACTTCACGCCGCTGCTCGGCGGCGTGATTGCCGATCGCTGGATCGGACAGCGCAATGCGGTAGTCATCGGCGCGCTGTCGATGAGTGCCGGTCATATCGCCATGGCCTTCGATCGGACATTCCTGACGGCACTGTCGCTGCTCGTCATCGGATCGGGCTTCCTCAAGGGAAATATCTCGACCCAGGTGGGCGCACTTTATCCTCGCGACGACGAAGCGCGCCGTACACGCGGCTTCATCATCTTCAGCACGGGAATCAACATTGGGGCCGTCGTTGGACCCTTGGTCTGCGGTCTGCTGGCGCAAGTCTATGGCTGGCACTATGGGTTCGGCGCGGCCGCGATCTTGATGCTCGTTGGCCTTGCGACGTATCTGCATGGATACCGCTATCTGCCTGCGAGAGTGGCGCGGCCCAACCAGGTGGACAGCGGGTTCAACGCCGCAGACCGCCGTGTCATCTTCGCGCTGTTGACCGTGATGCTGGTCACGATCTTCCAGTCAGTCGCCTATTATCAGCTCTACAACGTAATGCCAGTCTGGATTCAACAGCATGTCGCGCTCGATGTCGGCGGGTTCCGGATCCCGATCCCCTGGTACCAATCGATCAATTCGCTTGCCAGCATAGTGGGCGTCCCGTTGTTGTTCTGGATCTGGCGACTCCAGGCAGCGCGCCGAGGCGAGCCTGACGAGCTTGCAAAGATAGGCACCGGGGCCTGGATCACCGCCGCGAGTCACCTGATCCTCGTTGCCGCCATAGCTGGTTCCGGTGGCGCGCCTATCAATCCGGTGTGGCCGTTCCTGGACAGCGTTGGACTGGGAATCGCCTTCCTCTACTACTGGCCTGCGCTCCTCGCGCTGGTCTCGCGCGCGGCGCCGGCCAGGGTGAATGCCACCCTGATGGGGATCGCTTTCATGAGCCTGTTCGTTTCGAACAACCTGATCGGCTGGATCGGGCGCTTCTACGAGGAGATGCGCCCCGCCGAGTTCTGGGCACTGCACGCCGCGATCGCAGCGGTTGGCGGTCTTCTCATCGCACTCCTCGGGGGTCGCCTCACCCGCATACTCCAACCAGCGTGAAACAGTACGACGGATCTACTCATTTTCAAACGTTCCGCGCGACCGTATCCGCCGGTTGACAACTTGGGGCGACCCAGGTAAGCAGCACGCAGCAGTTGGCAGCTATATGCGCCGCTCGGCTTCCTGCCCCGCGGCCTGCGGGTCCATGCGACCCCCTGTCGTTTGGAGCGCATTCCGGCAAGCCGGTCGGCTGAACGTCGATTCTTGAATTATCATCATCCACGCAGGAGCCAAAAGGAGCTTTCGCCGCCAATCACCGCACTGGCGAGCCGAAAGCGCCTATTGGGACTGACCTGGCTTCGCAACTCATTGATTTGCGTGTGCTGCATGCCTCGTCAGGGCAAGCTACAATCATTTGAATCAACGTCTTGTGATCCTCGACCCGATCGCGGATGCTCCGCATGCCATGAGCGACGCCAACGCCAATCACCCGAGCGGTTCAGCCCTTACCCGTGAGGAGTTGCTGAACGCTCTGCGCATCCTTTCCGACAACCTCGGCGAGCGAGGTGTCACCGGTGAACTCTGTTTGTTCGGCGGCACCGTCATGGTGCTGGCCTTTTCAGCGCGACTTGCCACCAAAGATGTAGATGCCCTGTTCAAGCCTCCGAAGATGATTCGTGAGCTTGCCGAGCGCGTAGCGGTCGAGCTGCATCTACCGAACGACTGGCTCAACGACGGTGTGAAAGGATTCCTCTCCGCCCGACACGAGATAACCGCCGGAAACCTTCCGCAGTTTCCGCACCTGCGGCTGACCATGCCCGTACCTGAGTACCTGCTTGCAATGAAGTGCATGGCGTCGCGGATTGGCGGCACGACGGGTGAGCAGTCCGACGTTTCCGATATCGTTTTTCTGATTCGCCATCTGGGCTTGAAGTCAGCGCGCGATGTACTGGATATCGTGGCTCAGTACTATCCCGCGAATCAGATTTCCGTAAGGGCGCAGTACCTCATCGAGGGCCTGTTCGACGAGGGCAGAGTATGAGACCGGCGACATTGGCGGAAGTCGCGGAACTGTCAACGGGCGGCGACTCATTCGATCGCAGCCTCGCTAATTTTCTCGACGAGTTCTATGCGGCACCCTCGGCGCACGCTCTGGCGAGAGAGCCGAAATCACTGGTGCCGCTCTTTGCCGACCTCGGCCGAGTTCAGGATGCCTATCTGGCGGCGGTGGCCGAGGAGTTAGCACGACAGTTCAATCTTTCCCGCCCATCATGGATAGATTCGGATTCCCGGAAACTCCATCGGCCGTGGTTTGCATCGCCGCTTGCAGCGCTACGCGCCGTACTACTACTTGAGAGTCCCCCCGGTTTCCGGTCACGCAATCTCTTTGTGAGCGAAAACGCGCTCGCCCGCGCCTGACAGAGTCAATCAGTTGGACGACAGCGCCAAAGTCCTGCCGCGGCGGAGCGCTTGGAGGATCGGCAGAATCTTGGCTCACCATGCAGGGCGCATTTGATCTATGGCACGCCGCCAAGAAGAGGCGACCCAAGATCAAGCCCCTTACGGCTGGCGCACTCTCGTCGGCGCCGACCTAGTGGGCCGGGGCTTCTTGCGTTCGACAAATGCACTGATGGGACTTCTCGCGTAAGTGCGCAAGTTCGTCAGGCAGCCGCCGACCTCCCTCGAAGACGCCATTCTGGTTGCAGGTGGTGAGGTTGATGAGTACCACATCTGCCTCCGCTACTACGGCGACGAACTCAATCCAGATGAGCTATCGGCTGTCCTCGGTCGAAAACCGACGTCGTCAAGTCTGAAGGGCGATATTGTCCTCAAGAACGATCGCACCCGTATTGAAAAGACAGGAACATGCCCGAGAGGTCAGCTCAGGTCGGATGCGTAATCAAACGTCCGGCCGCGACGGGACCGCGCAGCCAGCGCGTAAGCCGGTATACACAAGGACAAAAAGAGCACGGCAGTGACTCCCGAGCGCCAGTCCTCGACCAGAGCGGCACACAGGAACCCCAGTGAGCCCACGAGGACAATACCGGTCGAGATTGGATAACCGAAGGCTCTGTACGGCCTCGGTGCTTCGGGCGAGCGCCGCCGCAGAACGAAGACCGCGGAGAACGCAGCGACGTAATAGAGCAGAATGAGCACGGCAAACAGCGCGATGAGTTGATTGAAGGTGCCGGAGAGTATCATCGCGAAGCTAGTGAGCATGGTCGCCGCGAGTGCTACTTGTGGCGTGCCGCCGCGACTGACAGTCGCGGCCCACGGCGAGATCCACCCTTCCCGCGCCATCGAGAACAACACGCGCGGTGCAATGAGCACGTTGCTGTTGATGAGGTTGAGCGCAATCAGAATGGACACCGTCGTGATCAGCGCGGCACTGCCGTGAGGCAGTACGACCTGTGCGGCAGCTGCAGCCGGTAACGCCGACGCGGCAAGCACAGGGACCGGCAGTACGCGCAGCAGCGCAATGTTGATGATCAGATAGAGGCTCACCACCAGCAGCGCGCCGCCGATGATGGCTCGTGGTAGCGTACGCGAGGCGTCCACACTCTCCTCTGCTGTATAGATAGGCGCATACCATCCGTCGTAGGCCGTGAGTATTGCGCGCATGGCGGGCACGATTGTCAGCAGAGCTGCCGTGGAGAACATAGTTCGGATATTCATCGCAGTCCCAGCCGCTGCCGCTGCCTGGATTACCGGCGCGACGAGGAAGCACGCGGCCACCAGAACCAGGAGCAGGATACCGATCGCCGCACTGACGGCCGACGTGACCGAGCTGCCAATCCGCACGCCCGCCGAATGCATGGCGCCGAAGACGGCGAGAATCGCGCTCGAGGCGAGGAGTTGGTGTTGCGCGACGGACGGCCAGAGCGTGACCAGGAATTCGACGGCTGCCACAGCGGCGTAGGCGAGGGTCGCCACACTGGCGAGCCAGTCAATCCAACCGACCACGAACCCTGCACCCTCTCCGAATGCCCTGCGCGCGTAAACTCTGAACCCGCCGGCTTCCGGATACATCGTGGCAAGCTCCGACACCGATACCGCACCCATGAGTGCGTAGAGTCCGCCAACGCACCAGCACGCCATGATGAGCGTGGGACTGTCCGCCGCCGCGGCCAC
>JBOIAD010000068.1:0-49839 GCA_050738795.1 Steroidobacteraceae bacterium | reverse complement strand
CGGCCTGACCGTGCCGCCGCCAGTTGCGCCGAACGTGTCAATTCTCGATCGAGATTCGTCGGGGCTGAACCTGCGGCTGCTTGGGGATGGTCACCTCCAGCACACCGTTGGTCTGCTTCGCTTTGATCGAGTCGGTGTTAGCGCTCTCGGGCAGCGTGAACCGGCGCAGGAAGGCGCCCGCAACGCGCTCGACGCGTTCGTAACCGTTCTCGGTCTCTCGCTTCTCCACGCGACGCTCTCCACGGATCGTCAGCACGCCTTTCTCGGCGGTGATGTCGATGTCCTTGGGATCGACGCCCGGCACGTCAGCCAAGACTACAAAGCGATCTTTCTCTTCGTGGATGTCCACGCGCGGCACCCAGGCGACACTGGGCGCGCTGGACGCTTCGGGCGAGCCCAGCGTGTCACCGAAGATCTGATCGAGCGACTGGTGCAGCCGGTTCACGACGGACCAGGGCTCATAACGGACTAGAGTCATGTCAATTTCTCCTCGAGGTGTTGTTGCGGTTGAAGTCGATTTGCGGCCGGGGCTGCGCCTTTCAAGGGGGCACGGGTGCGAGCGATCACCCGGCGCGGTTGCGAAATCGCCCGACGAGCACTTGAGGCGGGCGCCCGGTGCGAGCCAGAGCGCGGCCTGGGGACATTCTGTTGACAAGCTGTGCGTCGCCTGGGCACACAATATCTAGCGATGACGGCACACCGGCAATGCTTCGGTGCAGCGCGCGAAAAATACCTGAATGCGGCTGCAGATAACTCTATAAATACATGAATTTAAACAATAAACTTGGCATGACAGAATATCCCCGCAAGCCTTGACGAACCGTGGGGACGCTCATTAGTCTTTCGACCCCGACACAAGATCTTGTGTTCGCGCACAGCGACCCAAGATCAAGCGATCGGGGAGGTTCAGGGGGTCCGGCCATCGGGCGCGAGCGGTCCATTTCTGGCTCGTGACGTGCCCAGGCGAGGCCGTCGGCGAAGCAAGCCGCGTTCTCCCTGTGATCCGTCGGATGGGCGTACAACATTCGGAGCGCCACGGATTCATGAATACCGTCGTGAAGATCGAACCCAAGGACATCGATGCCATCTCCTTTCAGGAGGCATCTCTCGATATCTGGGACAAGAAATACCGGCTGACCGCGAAGGACGGCTCGCCCATCGACAAGACGATGGACGATACGTACAAGCGCGTCGCGCGTGCGCTGGCGGACGTCGAGCAACCCGACGTGCGCGAGCATTGGTACGAGCAGTTCCTGTGGGCCTTGCGCCGGGGCGCGATACCCGCCGGCCGCGTCACCTCGAATGCCGGAGCGCTGCAGCACAAGCCCGCGACCTCGACGATCAACTGCACCGTTTCCGGCACGATCCGCGATTCGATGGACGACATCCTCAAGAAGGTCCACGAGGCGGGGCTCACATTGAAGTCGGGAGCCGGTATTGGCTATTGCTTTTCGACGCTGCGTCCACGCGGCGCGTACGTATCGGGCGCCGGAGCCTATACGTCCGGACCTCTATCCTTCATGGATATCTTCGACAAGATGTGCTTCACCGTCTCTTCCGCGGGCGGCCGGCGCGGCGCGCAGATGGGCACGTTCGATGTCGGTCATCCGGACGTCATGGAATTTGTCCGCGCCAAGCGGGAGAGCGGCCGTCTGCGGCAATTCAACCTGTCACTGCTCATCACGGATGAGTTCATTCAGGCGGTGCGGGAGGAGCGTGAATGGAAACTCGCCTTTCCGATCACGCGTAGCGAGTATGAGGCGGATAAGCCGGATCTGACCGACGCGAGCAAGTACCTGTGGCGGGAATGGGAGATCCACGAAGGTTACGTGGTCAACGAAGACGGCCTGGTCGCCTGCAGGATCTACAAGACGATCCCGGCGCGACGCATGTGGGATGTGATCATGACATCCACCTACGATTTCGCCGAGCCGGGCTTCATCCTCATCGACCGGGTCAACGAGATGAACAATAACTGGTGGTGCGAAAACATTCGTGCCACGAATCCATGCGGCGAGCAGAGCCTGCCCGAATACGGCGCCTGCCTGCTCGGATCGGTGAATCTCACCAAATTCGTGCGCCATCCGTTCAGCGAGTTCGCGGAGTTTGACTGGGCCGAGTACCGCGAGGTCGTGAAAGTCTTCACGCGGCTGCTCGACAACGTGGTGGAGATCAACGGTCTGCCGCTCGAGAAGCAGCGCGGGGAAATCCTGCGCAAGCGCAGGCACGGCATGGGATTCCTCGGGCTCGGCAGCACGATGACGCTGCTCGGAATGAAGTACGGCTCGTCTGACTCGATCAGGTTCACCGAGGACGTCGCGCGCGAAATGGCGGTGGCTGGCTGGGAAGCCGCGCTCGAGCTCGGCCGCCAGAAGGGGCCGGCGCCCATCATGAACGAGGAGTTCACGGTCACGAGGGAAATGTTGAGAAAGCGGCCGGAGATGGCGCGCGATGGATGGAAGCCCGGCGCCAGGATCGCCGGCCGCCTGCTGCACGCGAAATACAGCCGCTACATGCAGCGGATAGCGCAAGTCGCGCCGCAGCTCGTACACGAGCTCGCGGAGAGTGGCGCGCGGTTCACCCACCATACCTCGATCGCGCCGACGGGAACGATTTCGCTTTCGCTCGCGAACAACGCCTCGAATGGCATCGAGCCTTCGTTCGCGCACCACTATTTCCGCAACGTGATCGTCCCCGGGCGCAAGACCAAGGAAAAAGTGGATGTCTTCTCATTCGAGCTGCTCGCTTACCGCGAGCTCGTCAATCCGAAAGCGCAGCCGGGCTCGACCCAGGAGCCCGAGAAGCTTCCCGACTACTTTGTCGCTTCCGACGCAGTCACGCCGATGGAGCACGTGGACGTCCAGGCCGCTGCACAGAAATGGGTGGACTCCTCGATCTCCAAGACGGCGAATGTCCCGACCGACTTTCCGTACCCGAAGTTCAAGGACATCTATCTGTATGCGCACGAGCAGGGCTTGAAAGGCTGCACGACGTTCCGCTTCAACCCCGAGGCATTTCAGGGCGTTCTGGTGAAGGAGCAGGACCTCAAGAATACCCTTTACAAGTTCACGCTCGAGGACGGGACGGTCGTGGAAGCGCGTGGCGATGAGGAGATCGATTACGACGGAGAGATGCACACCGCGGCGAATCTATTCGACGCGTTACGCGACGGGTACTACGGACGCTTTTGAGGCTTCTGCTCCGGACAGATTCAGGAAACGCATCATGGCCATCAGGATCGACAGGAAAATCGTCAAGTATCACGTCCAGAAGCCGGACGACCGGCTCGCGGAGGTGAAAGCCGCGGCCGTTGCGAACGACCCCGACGTCTTCCGTGACAAGAACGGCAAGACCGCCAAGGTCATCCGGATGCACGAGAAGCTCGAGCGTCCGGAAGTTCTGATCGGCTCGACGTACAAGATCAAGACACCGGTCTCCGATCACGCCATGTACGTGACGATCAACGACATCGTGCTGAACGAAGGCACCGACTACGAGCAGCGCCGGCCGTTCGAGATCTTCATCAATTCGAAGAATCTCGACCATTTCCAATGGATCGTGGCCCTGACCCGGATCATCTCGGCCGTGTTCCGCAAGGGTGGCGACGTCACTTTCCTCGTGGAGGAGCTCAAAGCGGTGTTCGATCCCCGCGGCGGCTACTGGCAGCCCGGGGGCAAGTTCATGCCCTCGATCATTGCGGAGCTCGGGCACGTCATCGAGAAGCATCTGCAGACGATCGGGCTGATGCGAAAGCCGAAGCTGGACGAGCACCAGCAGAAGCTGGTGGACCAGAAGCGCGCAGAGTTCGAGGCGCGTACGAAGCAGACGGATGCATTCTCGAAGTCGCACTTTCCCGAAGGGGCGCAGTTGTGCGCCAAGTGCTCGACGGCCGCTGTCGTGATGATGGACGGCTGCATGACATGTCTGAACTGCGGCGACTCGAAATGCGGTTGACCTGATCTCGCGTGACGCATGCGCAGCGAAGCCGGCGGGTACTGCCGGCTTGCCCGTCCAGCCGGACGGGAAGGATGCGCCTTTCAGCAAGGCAGCCTTCGCGGCTGCCTTGTTTTTGCCCTCCCAATGAAAAAAAACCCCGCTTGCGCGGGGTTCATCGGTCGCTTGCTTGTGTGGAGGAGTGTCTTGTTCTCGTTGTTATCCGCTGGCAGGGTATTCCGCTTTGGTCGCGCCGCAGCCGAATCCACGCTTTCTTCGAATCCCTAGCTTGCTTCCTTCCGGGCCGGCAGTGGCCCTGCGTGATGTTGGATAAGCAACCACCGTGCCAGCCCGGTGCCCGCGACCGGGGACATGACATGTTGTATCTGGGACGTGGTTCAAGTGTGACGCACTGCGCATTGTGCGACCGTTTCACCCTGGTTGCGGCACGGGCCGCGGGATGCGCCTACGGTATCGCCGGGATCTGCCGACAAGGGATTGTCAAGATCATCGACGCATTTGCCGGCGCAGGGTGCCCGCCGCCTGGTCTTGCGACGCTCAAATCGTTGAATACACAGTCGAATCTTCGATTATCCGGGGTGTAAATGAACTCGACATGGGGGATGGCGGTTGCGCGGGCGCAGCTTGCGAGGCTGCTGCTATGGGGTGTGCCGGCTCTGCTCGCGGCGGCACGGGTGCTCGCCGCGGACGATCCAATGCCGCGCCCGCCGGAGCTCGAGCGCGATGTGCAGTTCTGGATTCGCGTCTACACCGAGGTCGACACGAACTCGGGCTTTCTGCACGACGAGCACAATCTGGCGGTCGTCTACGACACGCTGCGCTTCGCCCCCAATACATCTCCCCGTGAGCGCGAGAAGCTCGTCGAGCACGGGCGCGACCGCTACGCGGCCGCGCTGCGCCGCATCGCCGCGGCCAGCGGCGGGGCCCTGTCCGCGGACGACCAGCACATCCTGGACATGTGGGGCACCGAGGGAACACCCGCGCGCCTGCTGGAAGCGACCGAGGAGATCCGCTTCCAGCTCGGACAGGCCGACCGCTTCCGCGCGGGCCTCATCCGCTCGGGCGCATGGGAAACCCACATCGCCGAAACGCTTGCCAACCTCGGCCTTCCCCCTGAGCTCGCGGTGCTGCCGCACGTGGAATCCTCCTTCAATCCGGCCGCCTATTCGAAAGTCGGCGCCGCGGGCCTGTGGCAGTTCATGCGCTCGACGGGCAGGCGCTACATGCGGATCGACAATGCGGTGGACGACCGGCTGGATCCCTTTCGCGCCACCGAGGCCGCCGCGCAGCTGCTCGCCTATAACTATCGGCTCCTCGGCACCTGGCCGCTCGCTCTGACCGCGTACAACCATGGGGCCGAGGGTGTGCGCCGCGCGAAGGAGACGCTGGGCACCGACGACATCGTGAAGATCGTGCGCCAGTACAAGAGCCGCACTTTCGGGTTCGCGTCGCGCAACTTCTATGTCTCGTTCCTGGCGGCCCTGGAGATCGACCGCAACCCCGAGAAGTATTTCGGCCCTGTGGAGCGCACCAGCGAGGCGAAATTCCAGGAAGTCGTCGTGCCTGCCTACGTGCAGATCGCCTCACTGGAACGCGCCCTGAAGATCGGCCCCCAAAAGCTGCGAGACCTGAACCCAGCGCTGCTGCGCTCGGTCTGGGACGGCCAGCGGCACGTGCCCAAGGCATATCACCTGCGGCTGCCGATCGACGGCGGGAAATGGACCACCGATCTGCTGGCACAGCGGCTCGCTCCGAGTGAGCTGTACGCGGGGCAGCCCACGCCGCGCCGATACCGGATACGCGCTGGCGATACGCTCGCCAGCGTCGCCCGGGAGAACGGCGTCTCTGCGGAAACGCTCGCACGCCTGAATCGCTTGAGAACCAGTGCAAAGCTGCGCGCGGGCCGCACGATTACGCTGCCTGAGGTGGCTGCCCCGACGCTGGTTGCTGCGACAACGCCGGCTTCAGCCGTCGGCGGCGCTGCAAACGCATCGGCGAGTAGGGCCGAAGCCACGGCTGCCGGTGCGTCGGCTCCCGCCTCCAGGACGGGCACGCCGACGAGTGGTACTGCGTCGGGCGGCGCAGCTGCAACCGGGACAGCATCCTCGCGCGCAGCGGGTGGCGCGACCGTCGCGGGAGGGACCAAAGCAGCCAACGGCGGGGCACCGGCATTGCCGGGCGTCTACGTCGTGCAGCGTGGCGAGTCGCTCTCCGATATCGCCTCGAAGCTCGGTATGACCGAGGCGCAGCTGTTGAAGCTCAACGGAATCCGCAACCGCGACTTCATCTTCGAGGGCCAGCAGCTCCAGGTCGCGGCAGCGGCGGCCCTTGCATCGACAGCCACGCCTGGCACGCCGGCCCCTACGGCGAGCACCGCCGTGCCAACGACGAACAAACCGAGTCATGAGGTGCTGACCGGGGCCACGCCAGCAGCGGAATCAGCGTCTGTGCCCGCGGTCGCCTCGGGCGCGGTGCCGGCGGCAGTAGCGGAGCGTGAGAGCGCCGAGGAATCGGCGGCTGTAGCGACGACTCGCGTGCCTGCTGAGAACGCTCAACCCGTCTCGGCTGCGCAGGCCGAAGAGCTGAGCCCCGCACTCGGCCCGGCGGCGGATACGCAGCAGAACGCCGACCCGATCGATTATTCCGTCGGAAAGGACAACATGATCCATGTGGCGGCCGCCGAAACGCTCGGGCACTACGCCGATTGGCTGGGAACTTCGGCCGCGCGCCTGCGCCAGCTGAACAGGATGAAATTCGGCCGCCCCGTCCTGATCGGGCACAAGCTCAAGCTCGAATTCACTCGCGTGTCCCGCGAAGATTTCGAGGCCAAGCGCCGCGCCTACCATGAGGAGCTGCAGGCCAGCTACTTCGCCGCTCATCGCATCATCGGTACGGAGGTCTACATCGTACGGCGCGGTGACTCACTTTGGACGATGACGCAGCGATTCGTGCAGCTCCCACTCTGGCTGGTGCAGCAGTACAACCCGGACGTCGATCTCGCCGACCTGCATCCCGGCACGCAAATCACGATGCCTCGGGTCGAGGTGGTGGTCGCGGGACCCAGTTGAGCGAGTCAGTAGCGGTGCGTGAATGCGTCCAGCGAGGCGATGTTCTTGCGGTCGGCGGTGAATCGCTCCGCGTCGCCGTCGGAGGCGCGAGTCTCGAGGGCGATGCCTTCCGCGCCAGCCAGGCATTTCAGGCCCTCCGCGGGCAGCCGGAAATACCATTGCACGCTCCAGGGCACCGGAGCGTCATAGGGCGGATGCGACAGGTTGATTTGCGACAGGTCCACTTTCACCGCGGAGCCGTCGGGCTTCATGGACGATCCGCGCGAATTCGCAGGTGGTCCATTCAGGCCGCCGGGGGAGCCATCGACGCTCAAGGGTTGCAGGCTGAGCGGCTCGCCGTTGCACAGGATCTGAGGCTGCGTCAGCGGGCCCGCATTCTGCGGCGCCGAGACCCACAGGAACAGGGCTCGCTCGCCCATCCGATCGGTCTCGAATGGTGCGATGTAGGCGAAGGGATCGGTCTTCGCGCCGCGCGTGGTCTGCGAGAACAACTCGACGGGCCGGTTCAGGACCACGACGGTCGTTGCCGTGTCGGGATCGAGTTTCTCGCTGACGGGCTCGGTGGGCGTGCTGGCGCAGCCGCTGATGAGGACTGCGGCAACCGCGGCGGCAACGCACGATCGCCGTTCGGCGATGCCGGATACGAAATCGGTACGGTAAGTACGGTACAGCCCGGGTGCTCTCATGATATCTGGCCCCTTGATCGATCCCCCGCCGTTGCCAGTATAGAACGCAAACTGTGATGCAGAGTCGAACTCTTCAACACGGCAGGGGTTCCGGGTCTGCATCGGGCAACGCTGTGACGAATGTACATCGCCCGTCGCAAAACGAGCGCTTATAATCCACCGAAGTGTGCAAGTGCTTGTTTGACCAGAAAATGACGCTCCTTCCAGGCAAACTTTTGGTGGCCGCCGTACTGGCTTGCGCCGCCTTTGCCGCGCAGGGGGATACGCTCCCCCAGACCCAACGCGTCATGATGCGTACCACCGAGAATATGCCCGTGGTGGATAGGCTGGTGGTACGCAAGGCCGAGCGGAAGATGTTCCTGATGCGCGGCGACACGGTCGTGCGCACTTACAGGATCGCCCTTGGCCTCAATCCAGTCGGTACCAAGGAGCGCGCGGGGGACTTCCGTACGCCGGAGGGCTCGTATCGCCTGATTCGCCGCAATCCGCGCAGCGATTTCTTCCTGTCGATGCAGGTCTCGTATCCGAACGATGCGGACCTGAAACACGCCCGCCGCAACCATTGGGATAGCGGAGGATCCATAATGATCCACGGGCTGCCCAATCAGCTGAAGCATGACCCGAGCTACTACGAGAGCCGCGATTGGACGGATGGCTGCATCGCCGTATCGAACTCCGACATGCTGGAGATCTGGCTGCTGACGCCCGATAACGCACCTATCGACATTCTTCCGTAGTTTTGACCGCAAGGCAGACCCCGGCGAGCGTGGACAGCAGCATCATCGTTTCCGACTTCGTCGACGCCCGCGTAGGCCCACGGGGCAGCCTCGAGAACCTCTCCCAGGATGAGATCGGCAAGCTGCTCGACTCCGGGCAGGGCGGCTTGTACCCGCTGTTCCGCAAGTGCGCGCTGGCCGTTCTGAACAGCGGGGCGGATACCGACAACGCCAAGGAGATATTCGACCGCTATCGTGACTTCGACGTCGAGATCCTTCGTCAGGCATGGGGCGTCAAGCTCGAGATGCACAACGCGCCGGCGGCGGCCTTCGTCGACGGCCAGATGATCCGCGGCATCAAGGAGCATCTGTTCGCCGTGCTGCGCGATGTCGTCTTCATCTCGAACGAGATCATCGCAAGCGGCCGGTTCGACCTCACGGACTCGGCGTCCATCACGAATGCCGTATTCCACGTGCTGCGCAACGCTCGCGTGCTCGACAACAAGTCGCGGCCGAACCTGATCGTCTGCTGGGGGGGCCACTCGATTGGCACCGCCGAATACAAGTACACGAAGAAAGTGGGCTACGAGATGGGCCTGCGCGGACTGGACGTCTGCACGGGCTGCGGTCCGGGCGCAATGAAGGGCCCGATGAAGGGCGCGACGATCGGCCACGCCAAGCAGCGCATCGAGCACGGGCGCTACATCGGCGTCACCGAGCCGGGCATCATCGCCGCCGAGCCGCCCAACCCGATCGTGAACCAGCTCGTCATCCTGCCGGACATCGAAAAGCGCCTCGAGGCGTTCGTGCGGCTCGCGCATGGCATCGTCGTCTTTCCGGGCGGCGCCGGCACGGCTGAAGAGATCCTGTATCTCGTGGGCATGCTGCTGGACCCGGCGAACCGCGAGCAGCCCTTCCCCGTCGTGTTCACGGGACCGAAGGAGAGCGCAGCGTATTTCGAGCACATCATCCGCTTCGTCGACGCAACGCTGGGAGCGGACGCCGTGCGCCGCTTTACGGTCATCATCGACGATCCGGCCGAAGTGGCGCGCCACATGGTGCGCAGCATGGGAGCGGTGCGCGAATTCCGCCGCCACCACAACGATTCGTACAACTTCAACTGGCTGCTCTCGGTGCGGCCCGATTTTCAGCGCCCGTTCGAGGTCACGCACGAGTCGATGCGCGCGCTCGAGCTCGATCGCAGCCAGCCGCCGCATCAGCTCGCGGCGAATTTGCGCCGGGCGTTCTCGGGAATCGTCACGGGCAACGTCAAGGACTACGGTATCCAGGCGATCGACCGCCGCGGTCCGTACGAGCTGGCCGGCGATCCGGCCATCATGGGGTTGCTGGACGAGCTGCTCGCCGCATTCGTCGCACAGCGGCGGATGAAGCTGCCGGGGAGCACTTACCGTCCCGTGTACCGTCTCGTCGACTGACGGAACATTCCTCGTAACATAACGTTACGCGCAGTTCGCACTCGCCAGCGGTGACGCGAGAGATGCGTCCCAGCGTATCTGACGTGCGACATGCGTGTGAACCAGTTCCTGCGGGATTTCCAGCTACGCCGTACTCTGCTGGAAAGCATCAGGAGCTACCATGAGCTCATCAGACAGGGGGAGAGGTGATTTGCCCGGCGGACGGCCGGATCTCACTCCCACTGCAAAAGTCCCCGGTCCTGCGGACGCCGCAGACCCCTATGCCAACTGGCTGGATCGCATGCAGCGCGCTCGCGCGCGGCACGCAGCGATCACCAAGAATCTCTATACGTGGTCCAACTACAAGAACTGGGCCGACCGCATGCGGTCTTCGTTCGACGACGAGCCCGGCAGCGGTGCAACGGGCCCCCGGCCACCCAAGAGATAGATTCGCACCCGTCGGGCGCCCATGAGCGGCTGCGCGGTCAGGCGCCGACGATGGCCGGAGTCGGCGGACCATGCGCTGGCGCCTGCGTTCCTCCCGGCTTGTCGAGCCAATCGATGAGCGGGCGCCACTGCTCGACGTCCTCCTGCGCAACGTAGCTCTTCATCTCGTGCACGCCGATCCCCAGTTCGGCGGCGCGCACGTAATTCATCGAGTCGCGGATCGTGGCCACGATTGGAATTCCCAGCGTCTGCAGGAACCGGATCAAGGCCTGGTACGTCAGCGTGTTGCGCCGTATCCGGTTCGCGATGACGCCGATCCGGTCATCCTCGCGCCGTATCTTGGCGACCAGCAGCAGGTCACGGATGGTTCTCGAGCACGTGTGGATGTCGATATCCGAGGGCAGCACCGGCACGATGATCTTGTGAGCGTCCCGGGTGACGTCCGGGAGCTGTTGCGACTCGACCGCGGCAGGGGTATCGACGATGACATGCGTGCAATCCTCTGGAATGCGCAATTGGAAGGCGCGCGTCGTGCGGCTGTCCCGCTCATAAGCGGCGATCGCGTGAATCGGCGCCTGGGCCGCCTGACGTTTCTTGACCCAGCGCAGCGACGAGCCCTGCGGATCGAAATCCATCAGGACCGGCCTTTGCTGCCGGGAGGCAAAATAGCTCGCCAGGTTGATCGCGATGGTCGTCTTGCCCGAGCCTCCCTTGGGATTCAGGACGACGATGCGCTTCATGGTGACGTTGTTTGTCAGGTTCGCCCTTGCAAGCGCGGGCGGCCTGTTGCCCGCGTGCAGAAAGTACCGGAAGCCGCAGCCGCGCATTGAACAATTGTCGGCGCAAGCGTACGCACGCGCGATATGCCGTGCAAGCTACCGTAGGAGCCCGGCGATGACTGTGAGTTCCAGCACGTCAACTGTCGCAATCGCCCCGTAGGCTGTCTCACATGGAATTTCTTCTGCTCTGGTGGGACGAGCTCGACGATCTCACCCACGCATGTCGCCACGTCGCGACGTCCGCCCTCTCGGAAGTCGCCATGCGGTCCGCGCCGCTCGCCAACGGGATCCTGGCTCTGGGCGCCTGGGGACTGTTGCCGCTGATCAGGCTGAGCCCCTTGAATTTCTCGTAGAGATTCCCAAGATCGCTCGCTCCGGCGCCGTACGCGCCTGGTGGACCGCGAGCATGTCGACCCCAGAGCAGACCCCCCCGAAGCAGACGCAGGATCCGCAGACGCCCGAGAAGCAGACGCTGGGCTTCCAGGCCGAAGTCCGCGACCTGCTGAAGCTCATGATCCATTCCCTGTACAGCCACAGGGAAATCTTCCTTCGCGAGCTGATCTCGAATGCGTCCGATGCCAACGACCGCCTGCGGTTCGCGGCGATCGCGCAGCCCGCGCTCCTCGCGCAGGACCCCGAGCTCGAAATCCGCGTGGACGCCGATTCCACCAAGGGCACCATCACGATCCGCGACAACGGGATCGGCATGAACCGCGAGGACGCGGTGGCGAATCTGGGCACCATCGCCCGTTCCGGAACAGCCGAGTTCTTCCGCTCGCTCTCGGGGGACCAGCAGAAGGATTCCGCGCTGATCGGCCAGTTCGGCGTCGGTTTCTACTCTTCGTTCATCGTGGCCGAGCGGGTCGAGGTGCTGTCTCGCAGGGCCGGCACGCCCGAAGAGGCGGGTGTGCGCTGGGAATCGAGCGCTGAAGGGGATTTCACGGTGGAGACCGTCACTCGTCCCGAGCGCGGTACCACCGTCACGCTGCACCTCAAGGCCGACGCGCGTGAGTTTGCGGATCCGTTGCGCCTGCGGTCGCTCATCCGCCGCTATTCGGACCACATTGGCTTTCCGGTCCGCATGCGTAAGGAAGGCGAGGCGTCGCTCGAGTATGAGGTGGTCAACCAGGCCAAGGCCTTGTGGACGCTGCCTCGCACAGAGGTCTCCGACGCGCAATACAAGCAGTTCTACGAGCACATCGCGCACGACAACACCGATCCTCTTGCCTGGAGCCACAACAAGGTCGAGGGCAAGCGTGAGTACACGAGCCTGCTGTATCTGCCGGGACGCGCGCCGTTCGATCTGTGGCAGCGGGACGCCGCACGGGGCCTGAAGCTGTACGTGCGCCGCGTGTTCATCATGGACGACGCGGAGCAGTTCCTGCCGCAATACCTACGATTCGTAAAGGGCATCGTCGATTCGAGCGACCTGCCGCTGAACGTGTCGCGCGAGCTGTTGCAGCAGGATCCGGAAGTGGATGCGATCCGCGGCGGCCTGACGAAGCGCGTCCTCGACATGCTCGCGCGACTCATGAAGGACGAGCCCGAGAAATACGCCACCTTCTGGAAGGAGTTCGGTGCCGTCCTGAAGGAGGGAATCGCGCAGGACTTCACCAACCGGGATCGCATCCTGCCGCTGTTGCGGTTCGCGAGCACCCACGTGGAGGGAAACGAGCCGACCACCAGCCTGGCGCAGTACGTCGAGCGGATGAAGGCGGGACAGGAACGCATTTACTACCTCATCGCCGAGAGCATCGAGGCTGCCCGCTCCAGTCCGTATATCGAGCAGCTGAAGGAGCGTGGCCTCGAGGTTCTGCTCCTGTCCGAGCGCATCGACGAGTGGGTGATGGGCCAGCTCGATGTCTTCGAGGGCAAGCGCTTCAAGGATGCCGCGCGCGGCGATCTGGAGCTCGGAGGGCTGGAGAACGAAGCGGACCGCAAGCAGCGCGATGCGGCACTGAAAGAGAGCAAAGGGCTCCTCAAGCGCGTGAAGGACGCGTTGGGTGAGCGTGTGGAGGTCGTTCGGACCAGCGTGCGGCTGAAGGAATCTCCCGCGTGCCTCGTGCTCGGCGAGCACGATCTGGGTGCCAGCATGCGGCGCATCCTGTCCGCTGCGGGTCAGAAAGTGCCGGAATCCAAGCCGATGCTCGAGCTCAACGCCGGCCATCCGATCGTGAAGTACCTCGACGGCATCGCCGACGCGGAACAATTCAGGGAGCTGGCGCAGTTGCTGTACGATCAGGCCGCGCTTGCCGAAGGCGGTCAGATCGCCAATCCGGCCGATTACGTCCAGCGGCTGAATCGTTTGCTGGTACGTCTTGCCGGCCTGCCCGGCGCAACTGAGTAACATGCGCGTGCTCCACACCGGGACACGCCAATGCCCCCCCGGCCTGATCGCGATCCAATAGCGCTCGCGATGGTGCACAAACCGCCGCGCTCCGAGCGCATCGCCATTACCGGACCGGCGGGCGACATCCAGGCGCTCGTGGAGACGCCGGACCCACAGGACGCGCGCCATTTCGCCGTGGTGTGCCATCCGCATCCTCTGTTCGGCGGGACGCTTGAAAACAAAGTCGTCTACACCCTGGCGCGCGCCTGCGAAGAGCTCGGCGCGCCCGCCATTCGCTTCAACTTCCGCGGCGTCGGCTCGAGTGCGGGGAAGTACGACGAGGGAATCGGTGAGACCGAGGATGCGCTCGCGGTCATTGCGTACGGACGGGCGCGCTGGCGCGACGCCGCATTGTGGCTTGCCGGATTTTCATTTGGCGGCGCTGTGGCGATTCGTGCGGCGGCGCGTGCGCACCCCGAGCGACTCATCGCAGTTTCGCCTGCCGTCATGCGCCTGGATCGTCTGGATGTGAGTGCCGCGCAGTCGCGCTCATGTCCCTGGCTGATCGTGCAGGGCGACGCTGACGACGTTCTCGAAGCTGACGCGGTGCTGAAGTGGGCCTCGAACGTGTCGCCCCAGCCCGTGGTGCGGGTGCTGCGCGGCGCAGGCCACTTCTTTCACGGCAGGCTGCACGAGCTGCGCACTGGAGTGCTCAGCTTTCTGCAGGGCCAGGACATCCCCTGACCGCGCATCGGCCGCACTCGTGCGGTGCGTCCAGGAAAAACAAACCCGGCCAGGGAGCGGACTCTCCCGGCCGGGTTCATTGCCGCCCTTGCCGTGCCGCAAGGGCCTCGCCAGGGGCGGAAGGAAATCCTCAGTTATTCACTCTAGTTATTTACCATGGCCTTGAGACTCTTCAAGGGCAGCACGCGAACCTTCTTGCTCGCCGGCTTTGCCTTGAACGTCATCTTCTCCCCGGTGAACGGGTTGACGCCTTCGCGCGCCTTGGTGGCCGGCTTCTTGACCACCTTCAATTTCAACAGGCCGGGCAGTGTGAACAGGCCGTTGCCCCGCAGACTCTTCTTGATCACGCCGCCGAGCGAATCGAAGACGGCTCCGACCTGCTTGCGGGACAGACTCGTGTCTTTGGAAATCTGCGTCAGGACCTCCGACTTGGTCGGTGCGCCACCTTTTTTCGCCATTTTGCGCTACTCCTCGAATGTAGTGACAGTGAGCGCAGCAATGCCGCGCGCAAGAGAATCGGCGCGAAAAATAGCACATGCGCACGCTTTCGCAAGCCTTTTTTTCGTCTCTGTTGATGCGGAAATGCCTTTTTTTTCAGGGTTTGCGCATTCGAGGGGCGGGAACCGCGAGCCATCGCCGGCGTGCACGCGCGCAATCCGGACGCAGCAGCGGTGCTTTCGCATGCTTCGATTCTTGGTGCGGTGTCATCGCTAAGAGCGTGTTTCGTAACAGCACTCGCGCGCGTGAGACAGGGATCCGGGGCGGCGCGCACAGCACGGAAAATGCCGCTATTTCGTGGGCGCCAGGTGCGCGAGCAGCGCGGCGGCGGGCGCCGCCCGTGTGCAGTCCGTGGCGCGACTTTTTTTCCACGCAGCAGCGTGACAGCGGTGCGCGGCACGCCGAGTGCATGCGCGAGAAGGCGGATGAGACTCGCATTTGCCGCTCCGTCGACCGGTGCGCAGGACACGCGGGCGTCCGGCGCGAACTCCATCGATGCCATCACGCGAGGAGCGAGGTTGAATTCGCAAGCGCAGCAGCAGGTCCGCACCGCGGACGCAATGCCATCGCAGCAGGCATCGCAACGCTCTTCGGCATCGCCTAACAGCTCGGGGGTTTGCCGAGGATGCCGCCGTGCGACTCAGCGCAGGAGGATGAGGATGGCCTGAATGGCGATGCCGGCCCACAGCGGCGACAGATCAATCCCCACCACTGCGGGAATGAGCCGCCGGAACGGCCTGAGCACCGGCTCGCACACGGTCGCCAGCACGGACTGCAGCGGCGAGTACCCGCCTGGGGCAATGAGACTGAGCAACGCGTAGAGGAAGATGCAGTAGAAGTAGGTCCACAGGATCGTTCGTGCCAGCTCGAGGGCGGCCATGCGCACCCACACCGGCGCGCTGGGCCAGCCGAAGCCGCTGAGCGCCAGCACGATGCCGACTTTGAAGAAGGCCACGACCAGGACCGCAACGACGGAGGCCGTATCGATCTTGCGGATCGGCGGCAGCACGCGCCGCAGCGGCAGGATCAGCGGATTGGTCAGGCGCACGACCGCCTGACAGATCGGGTTGCGGAAATCCGCGCGCGCCCACTGCAGCAGCAGTCGCGCCAATACGACGAACAAGGCGAGCGAGAGCAGCGTGTCGATGATGAAAATGAGCGCGCTCATGATCTTCCCGTGACTCGTTGAATCAACGCTGGGTGCCGGATTGTGCGGCGAGCTCGCGACTGCGGCGCGCCGCTGCAGCGATTGCGCGCGCCATGATGTCGCGCAGGTCCGCGGAATCCAGCACGCGGATCGCCGCTTCGGTCGTTCCGCCTTTCGAGGTCACCTCGGCGCGCAACCGTACCAGATCGCCGTCGCCCGAGTATGCGAGCTGCCCCGACCCGTGCAGGGTGGCCAGCGCAAGCCGGCGGGCCGCGGAGGGCTCCAGTCCGAGATCGACCGCACCCTGCGTCATCAATTCGGCAAGCAGGAAGAAATACGCAGGACCGCTGCCCGACAAGGCCGTCACCACATCGAGCTCGTCTTCCGTGGCGACCCACACAACTTCGCCGACGGCCTGCATGACTTGCTGCGCCTGCGCGCGGTGCGCAGCGGCAACGTGGCTGGGTGCGAACAGTCCGGTCGCGCCTGCGCCCACCAACGCGGGCCGGTTCGGCATGGCGCGCACGACCGGAACGCCCGCACCGCACCAACTTTCCAGGGTGACGGTACGGATTCCAGCCACCACCGACACGATGACCGGGCGATTTCGCTGCAGCAGCGCCTGCAGCGGGAGCAGGACCGACTGTGCGTCCTGAGGCTTCACAGCGAGCACGATCAGCGAGGCCTGTTCTGCAGCCGCCATATTGTCAGCGATCGCCAGGATGCCGAGGTCGCGTGACAGCGCGGCGCGTGCGGCCTCGACGTGCTCCCCCACGCGGATATGCTCCGGCCGCGTGCCGCGCTGGAGCAGTCCGCCGATGAGCGCTCGCCCCATGTTGCCGCCGCCCAGAACTGCCAGATGCTGGTTGCTCATGCGGCTGGATTGTACCGGGCTATTGCCGCAATCGCGGCGCCTCAAGTTGCGGCCGGCCGCGGGCCGAACAGCGCCGTGCCGATTCTCACGATGGTGGCCCCCTCCAGCACGGCGGCCTCGTAATCGCTGCTCATGCCCATGGACAGCGTATCGAGGCCCGCTCCCTCGGCATTCAGCAACTCGAGCGCGCGCCGCAGTCTCGCGAACCATTCCCGCTGGCGCCGCGGATCGTCCTCGCCGGGCGCAATGCACATCAGCCCCCGAAGCTTCAGATGCGGCAAAGCGGCGACCGCCCTGGCCAGGGCAGGCAGCTCGGTCACCGCAACCCCGGCCTTGGAGGCCTCGCCGGCAACATTCACCTGCAGGCAGACGTTGAGCGGCGGCGCATGGAACGGGCGCTGTTCCGCGAGGCGTTCCGCAATCTTCAGCCGGTCCACGCCATGCACCCACTCGAAGCCGGACGCGACCGCGCGGGTCTTGTTCGCCTGCAGGCGGCCGATGAAGTGCCAGACGAGCGGCAGGTCGCGCAGCGCCTCGATCTTCTCCAGGGCTTCCTGCACATAACTCTCAGCGAAATGCCGCAGTCCCTGCCCGGCGGCCGCCCGCACCATGTTGGCCGGCTGGGCCTTGCTCACGGCCAGCAATGTGATGGAGTCGACATTCCGTCCCGCAGCCCGCGCGGCCGAATCGATGCGATTGCGGATGTTTCGCACCTGCTCCGGCAAATTCTGCGGACCCATTAACATATTGGACATGGAACCCCTCCGCTATACTCCGGCAGCGCCCAGGGGCAGGGTTTCCGGTCGCAATAGTTCCCCTGTCGAGGCGTTCTAGGAGCTTCCATGGCTGTCGATATCGCGCAACTCTTGGCGTTCGCCGTCAAGAACAATGCGTCCGACCTGCATCTGTCCGCCGGCGTTCCGCCGATGATCCGCGTAGACGGGGACATGAAACGCATCAACATGCCCGCGCTGGCGCACAAAGAAGTGCACAGCATGGTCTACGACATCATGAACGACAAGCAGCGCAAGGCCTACGAGGAGTTCTTCGAGACCGACTTTTCGTTCGAGATTCCCAAGCTGGCGCGCTTCCGCGTCAACGCATTCAATCAGAACCGCGGCGCCGGCGCCGTGTTCCGCAACATTCCCTCCGCCATCCTGTCGCTGGACGATCTGCAGGCGCCGAAGATCTTCCGCGACCTGTGCATGCTGCCGCGCGGCCTGGTGCTGGTGACCGGCCCGACCGGCTCGGGCAAGTCCACGACGCTGGCGGGCATGGTCAATCACTGCAACGACAACCGCCCCGACCACATCATCACGATCGAGGATCCGATCGAGTTCGTGCACGAATCCAAGCGCTGCCTGGTCAATCAGCGCGAAGTGCACCGCGACACGCTCGGCTTCACCGAGGCTCTCCGGTCGGCGCTGCGCGAAGACCCGGATGTCGTGCTCGTCGGCGAAATGCGCGATCTGGAGACGATCCGCCTCGCGCTTACGGCAGCGGAGACAGGCCACCTCGTGTTTGGCACGTTGCACACGAGCTCTGCGGCGAAGACGATCGACCGCATCGTGGACGTGTTCCCGGCGGCCGAGAAGGACATGGTCCGCTCCATGCTCTCCGAGTCGCTGCGCGCGGTCATCTCGCAGACTCTGCTGAAGCGCACGGGCGGCGGGCGCGTCGCCGCCCACGAGATCATGATCGGCACACCCGCCATCCGCAATCTGATCCGCGAAGGCAAGATCGCCCAGATGTATTCCGCCATCCAGACCGGACAGGCCCAGGGCATGCAGACGCTCGATCAGTGCCTGACCGAGCTGATGAGCAGGAACCAGATCACCAAGGAAGAGGCGCGCTACAAGGCACAGAACAAAGACGCGCTGTAAACACGGCTGCGTGCAAGGGAGATTTCATCGTGGATCGTGATCAAGCCATCAAGCTCATGCAGGATCTGCTGCGGCGCGTGACCGAGAAGAAGGCCTCCGACCTGTTCATCACCGCGGGGTTTCCGCCCGCAATCAAGATCGACGGCGAGATCCGGCCGCAGAGCGAGCGCGCGTTGACCACCGAGCAGTCGGGCACCCTGGTGCGCGCGATCATGAACGATCGGCAGACCAAGGAGTTCGATGCGACCAAGGAATGCAATTTCGCGATCGCGCCCCCCGGCATCGGGCGCTTCCGCGTGAGCGCCTTCGTGCAGCAGGGCGCCACCGGCTGCGTCATCCGGCTCATCAATGCCAAGATACCGACCTTCGAGGAGCTCGACCTGCCTCCGATCCTGAAGGAAGTCGTGCTGTCCAAGCGCGGCCTCGTCATCATCGTGGGCGGTACCGGGTCCGGCAAGTCAACCTCGCTCGCCGCGATGGTCGGATACCGGAACGAGAAGACCCGCGGCCACATCGTGACGATCGAGGATCCGGTCGAGTACGTGCATCAGCACAAGGGTTGCGTCATCACCCACCGCGAGGTGGGGGTCGATACGGACTCCTGGCACAACGCGCTCAAGAACACTCTGCGGCAGGCGCCGGACGTGATCCTGATCGGCGAGGTCCGGGACCGCGAGACGATGGAGTATGGTATCCAGTTCGCGGAGACCGGCCACCTGGTGCTCGCGACCTTGCACGCCAACAGCGCCAACCAGGCGCTCGACCGCGTCATCAACTTCTTTCCCGACGAGCGCCGCGAGCAGCTCCTGATGGACATGTCGCTGAACATCCGCGCGCTGGTCTCGCAGCGGCTGATTCCGCGGGAATCCGGCTCCGGCCGCATCGCCGCGATGGAGATCATGCTCAATTCGCCGCTGATCCAGGACTTGATCTTCAAGGGCGAGGTGGCCAAGATCAAGGAAGTCATGTCGCGCTCCACGCGGCTCGGCATGAAGACCTTCGACCAGGCGCTGTTCGAGCTGTACGAGACGGGGTTCATCTCGTACGAGGATGCGTTGCGCAACGCGGATTCCAAGAACGAGCTGCGCCTGCGCATCAAGCTGGAGAGCAAGCGCGAGTCGAAGGCCATCGATGACGGCGGCGCGCTGCAGATCGTCGAGGAAGAGCAGGGTCGATCGCTGTAGCGGGTGCGTCGAATGGAAGCCAACACAGCGCCGGTGAAAGAGAAAATGCCGGTGAAAGAGCCGCCAGATCCGAAAATCGGCGCGACGGGGCCCCAGGTTACGCTGCCGGGCGGTGAATCGTATGCCGTCGGCTCCAACGGCGGCCACCCGACGCTCAATACCAAGCCGCTGTTCAAGCTGATGGTGGAGAAGAAGGCCTCCGACCTGTTCTTCACCTCGAACGCGCCCATCAAGATCAAGATAGAGGGCCAGATCCTGCCGGTGAACAAGCAGGTGCTGACCCCCGAGACCGTGCGCCAGACCGCCTTCGCGCTGATGACCCAGGAGCAGCGCGAGCACTTCATTCACGAGTTCGAGCTGGACTTCGCGATCTCAGAGCCCGGGCTGGGACGCTTCCGCGTCAACGTCTTCATGCAGCGCGGCTTTCCGGCGATGGTGCTGCGCTATATCACCGCCGACATGCCGCGCCTGGAGAGCCTCGGGCTGCCGGAGGTCATGACGGACCTGGTGCTGCTCAAGCGCGGACTCATTCTCATGGTGGGCGCCACCGGCTCGGGCAAATCGACCTCGCTCGCGGCGATGATCAACTATCGCAACGAGAATGGCTCGGATCACATCGTCACGATCGAAGACCCGATCGAGTTCCTGCACACCAACAAGCGCTCCATCGTGAACCAGCGCGAGGTGGGCATCGATACGAAGAGCTATTCGCGCGCGCTTCGCGGCGTGGTGCGCGCCGCGCCCGACGTGATCCTGATCGGCGAGATCCGGGACCGCGAAAGCATGGAGGCGGCCATCCACCTGGCCGGGACCGGCCACCTCGTGCTGGCCACTCTCCACGCCAACAACTGCGCCGAGTCGCTGGATCGCATCATCAACATGTTTCCGCGCGAGCAGCACAACCAGATATTCCTGGACATGTCCCAGTACCTGCGCGCGATTCTGGCGCAGCGCCTGGTGATGGGGCGCGACGGCAGGCGGGTGGCGGCGGTCGAAGTGATGATCAATACGCCGCACATCTCGGAGCTGGTGAAGAAGGGCGATGTCATCGGCATCAAGGAAGCGATCACCACGAGCGGCGAGCGGGGCATCCAGAGCTTCGACGTCTCGCTGCGCGATCTGTACAAGCAGGGGCGCATCCAGCTCGAAGAGGCGCTCACCAGCGCCGACTCGCGCGCCAATCTCGAGGCGAAGATCAACTTCGGGTAGCGGTCGGAGCCTTTAGCCGGCGCTATCCACCTCACGTCCACCGAACGAGCGCCACAAACGCCTTCGGCGAGCCATCAGGTAGTCGGCTGTTCCGATTCCGGCTCTTGCTCGGGCTGTGACCTTCCGGCTTCTGGCTCTGTCGGCAGCGGTCAGTTCCAGGCGGCCGGCACGTGCGAGCGCACCGGCGGCGCCGGGCGGCCGAATGGCGGCAGGGTTCTGGCCGAATACTCCAGTTCCGCGTCCTGCCGTGCCTGGTGCATGCCCAACTCGTGGCAGATGCTCAGCAGCTCCTGCACCCGGTGCGCGCAGGTGTGACGGCTCATGACCGTCTGATACCCATTGGCTGCGATGAACCGCGCGAACTCAGGGTCGCCATGCAGCGCGATGAGATGCCGCTCGACCTGCTGGCCGTCATGAGCGACGAGCAGGTCCAGGTCCTCAGTAAAGAGCTCCGCGCATTCGCGCCACGGCGCGGTCACCACGGGCATGCCGCACGCGAGCGCCTCGAGCACCCCGATGATCGGGGTATGCGATGGGAAACCGTCCGTCGCCTGCAGACGTTGCGGAACGTGGACGGTGAATCGCCCAGCCGCCAGCACCGTGGGGACGCAGAAGTCCGGGATCCATCCGCCGTAGTCAATGCCGGATGCGCGCAACGCACGCAAGGCGTCATCCGGGTAGCGGGCGCCATAAAAACGCGCGCGCAGCCCGAGCGCCCGGATCGGATCGATCAGGAACTCATTGAGCTCACTGATCCGCTGCCCGCTCCCCCAGCCGCCGATCCAGATCAGATCGAGAGAGCGGATCGGATCGGCAGTCCCCGGCCGGAACACCGAGGTATCCACGGCGTCTAGCCAGGTCCAGGCGTGTCCGACCCAATCATGGTCCTCGTACATCTGCCGCAAGGCGTTGCTCGCGGCCAGCACGCCGTCGAAATTGAAGAGAGCACGGGCTCGTATCTCCAGCGGCTTGTTGAGCGGGCGGTGCGGCGCATCGTGGAAGAGCAGTTTGTACGAGTGCGTCCTGGCACGATGATCGCCGAGGCGCCGGAGAAATCCGGGGTCATTCCACTCGTGCGCGATGACTACGTCGGCTTCCGCGAGCGCCTGGTCGAGATCCAGTGTGATGGGATCGTAAAAGCTGCTGCGCAGGCGTGGATAAGTTGCATGAAATGCCTTCACGACCCCGTCGCCTCCTTGCTCGCGCAGGTTGTGCAGGCTCCAGCCGTCCAGAGGCTCGAAGATCCTCACCGAGTGGCCCAGGGCCAGCAGCTCGGTGGCCACGCCGCGCAGCCCATGCGCGCACGCGTGGTTCCAGTCTGAAATGAGCGAGTGGTAGAAGAGCACGAAACGCACGGCCGCTCCTTCCTTGCGGGGCAATCGACTCCTTACAGCAACTCGCGTTCCCGGACTCAGACCAAGTCGCGCTCACCCTTGCTATGCCCTAGTCCACTGGCAAAAGTCGCCTGCGGCGCTTTTTCGGACCGTGGCTGCGTTTCCGGCGGCCATGTGCTAGTCGGCAAACACCGTATAGGCATCGAACACGGGCCCATCCACGCAGACCCGCTTCATCGCCGGCCCATCGGGGGTCCGCACGGAAACCGTGCAGCCGGCGCAGCCGCCCACGGCACAGGCCATGAACTCCTCGAGGCAGACTTGGCAGGGCACGGCGTAGCGGCGGGCGAGTTTCGCCGTAGCTTCGAGCATGGGCGTCGGACCGCACGCGAAAATCTCGACTTCCGCGAGGCCCGCCGCACTCAAAGGTTGCAACCACTTGTCCGCCAGCTCAGTCACGAAACCGTCGAAGCAACCCGGGAAGCCGGAGCGGCTCGCCAACCGGCTGGCGACACCCCACCCATCCAACAAGGGCATGCACGCGATGCTGCCGTCAGGAATGCCTGCCACGACGATGCGCGAGGGGCGTGCACGAAAAGGGAAGGGAATCTCGGATCCCATCAGCACGAGGGGTTTCCAATCGGCGTCATGGCGCGCACGCAGCCGGTCGGCCAGGAAGATCATCGGCGGAATGCCGACCCCGCCGCCGATCAGCAGCACGCGCCGGCGCTGGGGGTGCACTGTGAAGGGGCGGCCGATCGGACCCAGCGTACTGATTACATCGCCGCTCTTGCGGGCGGCAAGCGCGTGCAGCCCCGGGCCGACCACCTTGTAGAGCATCTCGATCCAGCCGGTGCCGGCGTCGGCCCGCATGATGGACAGCGGCCTGCGCAGCGGAATCGCCGGATCGCACGTCAAATGCACGAAGCTTCCAGGCTCGGCGCGCGCGGCACACCTGGGTGCTTCGATGCGCAGGACGAGCTGTTCCGCGTCAAACGCCGTCTGTTGCAGGACGCGCGCCTCCTCGAGAAAGATCGTGCCGCGGCTGCGATTGGCTGTGCCGTTCAATTTGCGTTGGGCCGCGAGCCGATGACGTCGGCGAGGACCGCCATTCGCACGGCGACGCCGTTACGCACCTGATCGCGGATCACGGATCGCGGCCCGTCGGCAACTTCCGAGGCGATCTCGATGCCGCGATTCATCGGTTGGGGATGCATGACGATCGCATCGGGGCGGGCCAGTCCGAGCCGCTCCGGCGTGAGGCCATATTGGCTGAAGTACCGATCCGCTTCCGGCAGATCGGCCTGGCCCATCCGCTCCTTCTGAATGCGCAGCATCATGATGACGTCCGCGTTCTCGAGTCCGCCTTCAAGTGTCGTATGCCGCGAACATCCCGTGAATTCCTGACTGTCCGGCATCAGGGCGGGAGGCGCGACGATGCGGACCTCGGCGACGCCAAGAGCGCGAAAAGCGTGGAAGCCCGAACGGGCAACGCGCGAATGGCGGATGTCGCCCACGATGGCAATCGTCAAACCCTCGAAGGCCTTCTTGTGCTGGCGCACCGTGAGTGCGTCGAGCAGTCCCTGCGTAGGGTGTGCAACGTGCGCTTCCCCCGCCGAAAGCACGCTCACATGGGGCGCTACGTTCGCGGCAACGAGCGCCGGCACACCGGCCTCCGCATCGCGAATCACCATGACATCCACATGCAGCGACTGCAGCGTATACACGGTATCCAGCATGCTCTCGCCTTTGACACGAGAAGAAAGCTGCACTTCCAGGTTGACGACGTCCGCGCCCAGCCGCTTGGCTGCAAGCTCGAAGGAGACGCGCGTGCGTGTTGAGGGTTCCGTGAACAGATTGGCGACCGTGACGCCCGCGAGGGTATTGCTCGTCGGCGGCCGGGCTCCCAACGGCCGGACGAAGCTCTGCGCCTTGTTGAGGAGGCGCTCGATCTCCCGGCGCGGCAGCGACTCCAGGCTCAGCAGATGCCGCAAAGTCCCATCCGGCCGCCGCTGGTCGATCTGCGATTTGCTCATCTGGGAATCCCCTCACCTGCGAGCCAGCGCTCCAGAATCACGGCCGCCGCCGCGCTATCGATATCTTCGCGCCGCACCCGCCGTCGCCGTTCACCGCTGGCGCGCCGCGCCTTGAGCGCCGCACTCGCCTCGAGAGACGACCAGCGCTCATCGACCATGTTGACTGGGAGGCCGAAACGATGTTCGAGCTCGGCTGCGAAGCGGCGCGCGGCCTGGGTCAGCGGACCGGCAGTGCCGTCCACATTATACGGCGCCCCGACGATCAGCATCCGCGGACGCAGAGCGCGCACTTCGCGGCCGATACCGTTCCAATCAGGGCCGGCCTGGGTGACCGCAGCCGCGGGACGGGGCGCAGCCGTGGCGGTGAGCGTGTCACCGGCTGCAATGCCTATCCGCTTGAGTCCGAAGTCGAATGCGAGCACCGCGTGAGGCCCGGTGCCCTGACCGGGGCCCCCGCGAAATCGAGCCTCTGGTTTGCGAGGGCGCACTGGATGATCGCGCAAAGATCGATTTCGTGGGCTGATCTACGCATGACCGGCAACGAGACTGAGGCGGTCGACGTCGATTCCCATCAATCGCCACGCACCCAGCCAGCGCTCTTCGAAAGGCAGCTCGAAGACCACCTTGGAGTCGATCGGCATGGACAGCCAGGCGTTCTCGCGCATCTCGCGCTCGAGCTGTCCCGACTCCCAACCCGCATAGCCGAGCGCGATGAAGGCGTCCACGGGTCCCTCGCCCCGTGCCATCGCGGCGAGCACGTCCCGTGAGGTCGTCACCTGGATCGTGTCGGACACCTTGTGGGTGTGATCCCACTTCCCGCCCGGCCGATGCAGCACGAAACCTCGATCGGTATTCACCGGCCCGCCGCGCAGTACCGGCTGCGCAGCGATCACATCGCTCGAGGGCTCCAGCTTCATCTGCGAAAGCACATCCGACAATCGCATGGGCAGCGGCTTGTTGAGCACGATGCCGAGCGCACCCTTGTCGGTGGTGTGCTCGCAGATCAGCGCCACCGTCTGGGAGAAGTTGGGGTCCGCCAGGGACGGCATCGCGATCAGGAGCTGATTCGTCAGCGTCGCGTCGAGGCTGCTCGAGGAGCCCTCCTCGGCATCGGGGAGCGGGGTCCCGCCGAGAATCGTCCCGCTGCTGTCCTTTCCGCGCATGCGCTTAGTATGCGGACGAGAGGCGACAGGCTCAAGGAACAGCGGAGACGGCTCCTCCATTGAGCCGGCCGCCCGAGAACTGATACTCGTAGACAAAGCGCAGCACGCTATGCTCGTGGGCCAGATCCGGCGGGAACGGATCGAAGGGGCTGGCGAGCTTCAGAATCTCGAGCGCGGCATTATCGAGCTCGGGATCGCCGCTCGAGCGGCGGATGACCATCCTGTCGAGCTGTCCGTCCGCCAGGATGCCCACTTCCACTACTGGGTTGGCCTTGATCCCGCGGTCTCGGGCCGCGCTGGGATAATGGATCGTGCCGATGTGCTCGACCTTGCGGCGCCAGCCATCCAGGTAGGGCGCAAGCGTGGCGGCTCGCGTATCCGGGGTCACCCACAGCTCGTCCCGCTTGGGACCGGTCAATGCGGCGGGGCCGTTCTCGTCCTCCGGTCCCGGCTGATTGGAGCTCTGCTCCTCCAGGAGCATCGGCCGGTCCGGCGCCGTGCCGGCGTTGCCCGCATCCGCGAGGTAATGAATATCAGTGGTCCAGGCCGTCGTCGTGACTACGCGCTCGTCCGGGCTGCCCGCCCTGTCCCCCCGCTTCGCAAGCGAGTCCCCGCCCTGAACGCCATCCTGGCGGGGAATGGGAATCGTGGAGGCCGGATTGCGCGGCGACACGGATTCCCGGGTGTTGCCCGAGCCGAGCTGGGTGCGTTGCGCGAGGTAGGTCGCCGTGTCGTTGCGGTCGGTCTCCGGAACCTCGTCCGAGACCAGCAGGACCTGAAGTCCAGGCGCGGAGTCCCGCCCGCCGGCCGACGCATTGAACGTGAGACCCAGGATGACCAGCCCGTGGAGCAGGGCGGCCAGGAACAGCATGGTCAGCAGCCGGTCGCGCACCGGCGCCTTGCCTTCACGCAGCGATAGCGCCCTCGGTGGCATGACCGCTCAGGCGCCGGCAGTCATGCGGGTCCGGCCCCGCAGCCGCCGCTCGACGGCCTGCATCAGCAGGCCGCCGATGTCGATTCCAAACTGGCTGTCCAACTCGCGGATGCCCGTGGGGCTCGTCACATTGATCTCCGTGACGTAACCGCCGATGACATCCAGTCCCACGAACAGCATGCCCCTGGAGGCGAGCGCCGGCCCGATCTCGCCCGCGAGCCAGCGGTCGCGGTCATTCAGCGTACGCCCCGCGCCGCGCGCGCCGGCAGCCAGGTTGCCGCGATTGTCGGTCGAGGTGGGAATCCGCGCGAGCGCATAAGGCACCGGCTCGCCGTCGATCAGCAGCACCCGTGAATCGCCCGTGCGCACAATGTCCGGAATGTACCGTTGCGCGATTGCAAAGCGGTTTCCATAGTCCGTGAGCGTCTCGAAGACAACGTTCATGTTCTTGTCGTCGGCCTCGAGGACAAAGATCGAGCGGCCGCCCATCCCATCGAGCGGCTTGCACACGACTTTGCCATGCTCGCGAAGGAAGCTCTCCATGTCCTTCATGTCGCGGGTGATCAGCGTGGGCGCGCAGCATTGCGGGAACCACGCCGTGTAGACCTTCTCGTTCATGTCCCGCAGGCCCTGCGGCCGGTTGATGACGAGACAGCCCTCTTCCTCGGCTCTTTCGAGTATGTACGTGCTGTAGATGTACTCGGTGTCGAAGGGAGGATCCTTGCGCATCAGGATACAGTCGAGCGCGCCGAGACGCTCCAGGCGAGGCTCTCCGAGTGTGAACCAATTCTCCTTTTCGGCGCGCACGGTAAGCGGGCGCCCGCGTCCGAATGCAACGCCGTCGCGGAGCGAAAGATCGGCCTGCTCCAGATAGGCCAGCTCGAATCCGCGCGCCTGCGCGGCGAGCAGCATGGCGAGTGTCGAGTCCTTCGAGTACTTGATGGCGTCGATGGGATCCATCACGACCCCGAGACGAAAGTGTTCGCTCATCCGGCTACCTTGGCTTGCTGCAGCCGATTATGCTCGGCGCCGCGCGAATATGTCCTGCTGCGCGCGCGTTGGCGGCCGAAACGGCGGCGGGCTTCGGAAAACGTGACGTGCATTGCATAGCCGGGGGTGTGCCGATATGTTAAAACCCGCGCTGCGGTTGGCTCGAGTGCCGTCACTATATGGGCTTGAACGAGTTCTTACCGGCGCGCCTCGCGCCGCGGCTCCCCGGGGGGCGCGGCTTTGCGCGATTCCCCACAGAAGTTGCCTGCAGCGCTTGCAAGGAGTTGGCCTGACCGTGACCGGAAGCAACACGAAGCTCCAGGGTCTGAAGGTACTGGTGATCGACGACAGCAAGACGATCCGCCGGACCGCCGAGACGCTCCTGGCAAAAGAGGGGTGCGAGGTCTACACGGCGATCGACGGGTTCGATGCGCTCGCGAAGATCGCGGACCATCAGCCCGACATCGTGTTCGTCGACATCATGATGCCGCGCCTGGACGGCTATCAGACGTGCTCCCTCATCAAGCACAACAAGGTTTTCCGCTCCATTCCCGTGATCATGCTGTCCTCCAAGGACGGCCTCTTCGATCGGGCTCGCGGCCGCATCGTCGGCTCGGAGCACTATCTGACCAAGCCGTTCACCAAAGACGAGCTCCTGAGCGCTATCGAGACGCATATCGGGAGATGATGGCATGCCCCTCATACTGATCGTCGACGACTCTCCCACCGAGCTGCACGTGATGCAGAACGCGCTCGAGAAGCACGGCTATCGCACCGCCGCAGCGGCGGACGGCGCGGAAGGTGTCCGGCTCGCGCGCGAGATGAGCCCCGATCTGATCTTCATGGACATCGTGATGCCCGGCATGAACGGCTACCAGGCGACCCGCGCTCTGGCGAACGATCCGAAGACCCGCACGATTCCCATCATCATGGTGACGTCGAAGGGTCAGGAGACCGATCGTATCTGGGGGCTGCGCCAGGGAGCGATCGACTACATGGTGAAGCCGGTCTCACCGGACCAGCTGGTCGCCAAGGCTCAGGCGACGCTGTCCGCTTGAGCGCGCTCGATTTTGTGATGGCGAGTTTTCACCGCGGGCACTGGCACCGCAAGATCCGGACGGATGGCTGACAAGATACATGGCTGACGAGGCCGCTCTCAAATCGCTGCGCGACCGTCCATTCGAGCTGCTCGCGGAGCTCGAGCGGCGGGGCCGCGCCGTGTCCGCGCAGCTCAGCCAGGAAGGATCGGCCGGCCGCGAGTGGGTGGGCGTTGCACTGCGCATGGCCGGAGACCTGTACCTGGTTGCGCGTGAAGAGACGCGCGAGGTGTTGGGTGTCCCGCCGGGCATGACCCGCGTGCCCGGCGCCAAGGCTTGGATAAAAGGGCTTGCGAACGTGCGTGGACAGTTGCTCCCGATCATCGATCTGCGCCAGTTCCTCGGCAGCGGCGTGACCCCGCTCACGCGTAATACCCGCATCGTCGTGGTCAACCACCGCGAGATACCGGCCGGACTGCTGGTCGATGAGGTGCTGGGTTTCCGCCGGTTCGCCGAGAGCGAGTTCTCAGCGGATGCGCCACCGACCGTCGCCCGCTGCGAGCGCTATCTCGCGGGGGCCTTCCGCCGCGCCGCCGAGCAGTGGCCGGTGCTGAATCTGCGCGCCGTGCTGGAAAGCCCGACATTCTCCGAGGCCGCCGCTTGACGCCCCCAGTAGCATCGCTCCGCGTAGGCGCAAGCCTCACCGCCCTGCTGGCGCTCGGCGCGGTGCTCATGCTCGGCAGCGCCATCGCCTACTTCATGGCGGGCCGGCCGCAGGCTGCGCAGGGCCCGGCGCTCCCGGCCGATGCGCTGTACGGAATTGCGATCGATGCCGAAAGCGCCGTCGGCGGCGACGAAGCCGCGCTCGCCAACTTCCAGAATCAGCTTCGGCAGCTCAAGGACGACGCCAGCCGCGACTCGGGCGCCCCCTACGTCAAGGATCCCCGTTTCACCCGGCTGTTTAGCAACGCCGCCGCCGTGCTGCAGGCGCAGAGTGCCCTGACTGACGCAAACAAGGCCGCGCGCGAGACTCGCGATCTCGTGCCGCGCCTGCTCACGGAGATCGCCAACGTTGCCGGCGGTTTGTCCGGTCCCAACCTCGAGAGTGCAACCCGTGCGCTGGAGCGATTCGAGCTGCGTGCGCAACGCCTGCAGCTCGACGTCACCGCGCTGGCCGCGGGTGCCGCCAATCCCAGCCAATCGGCGCAACGGCTCGCCGAGAGCGCGGATTACCTCGGACAGGTGATCCAGGGCCTCATGGGGACCAGTCCCAGTCTCGGATTGCCCCGGCTCACGGGCGCGGATGGCGAGAAACGGCTCAAGACGCTCGATTCTCTGTACACCGATCTAAGCGACGCTGTGCGCCGGGCGGTCGCCGCCGCGCCGGCTCTGCCGCCCGCGCAGGCCGCGGCACGAGCCGTCAGAACGGATGCTCGCGCGCTGGCTGCTGATTCGACTTCCGCCGCCACGCGGCAGTCGGAGGGCCGCGGCCTGCCGAAGTGGATTCCGCTCGCCATTGCCGCGGTGGCGCTGCTGCTCATCCTCGCGGGCCTGGTCGGCGCAGCGCGATTACGTCAGACGGTGGACCTTCAGCGGCTGGCAGTCGAGACCCAGCGCAAGGAGAACGACCGCAACCAGCAAGCCATCCTGCGCCTCCTCGATGAGCTGTCGAGCCTCGCCGACGGCGATCTGACCGTGCAGGCAACGGTTACGGAAGACATCACCGGAGCCATTGCGGACTCGATCAACTACGCCGTCGATGCGCTGCGCGGACTCGTGACGACAATCAACCAGTCCGCGATCCAGCTGGACAGCGCCACGCGCCAGACGCAGGCTCTTTCCGGGCACCTTGCGAAGGCCAGCGGCGCGCAGTCGAAGCAGATCGCCTCCGCCACGGAATCGGCGGGCGGCATGGCCGCATCGGTGGAAGAGGTTTCAGGCAATGCCGAGCGTGCCGCCGACGTTGCGCGGCATTCGGTGGAAGTGGCGCACAAGGGCGGCGATGCCGTGCGGCGTACCATCGACGGCATGAATACGATCCGCGAGACGATCCAGGAGACGTCCAAGCGGATCAAGCGCCTGGGCGAGAGCTCGCAGGAAATCGGCAACATCGTGGAGCTGATCAACGACATCGCGGAGCAGACGAATATTCTGGCCCTCAATGCGTCCATCCAGGCATCCATGGCCGGAGATGCGGGCCGCGGCTTTGCAGTGGTCGCGGACGAGGTGCAGCGGCTGGCGGAGCGCGCTGCGAATGCAACCAAGCAGATCGAAGTGCTGGTGCGTACCATTCAGACCGACACGAACGAGGCGGTCGTCTCGATGGAGCGCAGCACCACCGATGTGGTCGGCGGTGCTCTGCTCGCCGAGAACGCGGGCGCCGCCCTGGAGGAGATCGAGCAGGTGTCGAACCAGATCGCGAGCCTTGTCCAGAACATTTCCGGCAGCTCGCGCCAGCAGACCGGCGCGGCCCAGAACATTGCGCGCAACATGCAGATTCTGAAGGAGATCAGCGCCCAGACCGCGGAGTCGACCCACGCCACCTCCGCCGCCATCGCGAAACTGGCCGAGCTCTCCGCCGGCCTGCGCAAGGCAGCCGCGGGCTTTCGCCTGCCCGGTGCGGCCTCCGAGCCCATAGGTGCCACCGGAGCTTTCAAACGGCTAGACGACAGCAAGTCCACCACCTCCGTGCGCCAGGGTGCGACGCATGCGTCGCACGCGCTCGGCGGCACCTGATAACGCCCGAGAGCCCTTCATGCCGGAAGTCGCTTCCCAGACGCTGGATTTCGTCGGTCGCGAGCTGAACGTCACGCTCGGCGAGGCGCGTAACGCTCTCGAGAACTACGTCGAGCAGCCGGACAACGTCAACCTCCTCGAGCGCTGTACTCAGGAGCTGCACCAGGTGCAGGGTGTGCTGCGCGTGCTGGAGATCTACGGCGCCGCGCTGCTCGCCGAGGAAATGGAGCAGGTGGCGAGCTATCTGCTCGCGACCGTGGCCGAGCGCAAGAGCCAGGCCGAGAGCCTGGATGCGCTCATGCGCGCCATGGTGCAGTTGCCGAGCTACCTCGAGCGCGTGCTGGCCGGCGGCCGGGACCTGGCGCTCGTGCTGCTTCCCCTGCTGAATGACCTGCGGGCCGTGCGCGGGAGCGCGTTGCTGTCCGAAGGCACGCTGCTGCTGCTCAATCTCAAGTCGGACAAACAGGCGCAACCGCTTGTCGCCTCTCCCGGTGAGCCGCCGCTGACTGTGGAGCAGTGGGCCCGCCGGCTGCGCGCGCGGTTTCAGGTCGGCCTGATCGGCTGGATTCGCGGTGAGCGCCTCGAGCAGAACCTCGACATCCTGGCCGCCGTTGCCCAGAAGCTCGAGCAGATCGCCACGCGCCAGCCGGTCTTCCAGCTTTGGTGGGTGACGGGCGCCGTCATTGAGGCCCTGCAGGAGAATGGTCTGGAGGGCGGCGTATCGATCAAGCGCTTGCTCGGCCTGGGCGATCGCGAGATCCGCCGCCTGTACGAGCAGGGCGAGCCCCGCTATGCGCAGACGCCCGCCGTCGAGCTGCTCAACAACCTTCTGTACTACGTGGGCCGCGCCGAATCCTCGGGTCCGCGGGTAGGGGCCGTGCGCGCCTCCTTCCGGCTGTCGGAACTGCTGCCGGTGGACGAGAGCATCGAGCAGGAGCGCGAGAACCTGTCCGCGCCGAGCGTGAAGCTCATGCAGACGGTCGCGGCGGCGATCCGCGAGGATCTGTCCAAGGTCAAGGACGTGCTGGATATCTTTGTCCGCCGCGGAGCGGGGCAACCCAGGGAGCTCGCCTCCCAGGTGGAGATGTTGCGCAAGATCGGCGACACGCTGGGCGTCCTGGGCCTGGGCGAGTTGCGCGGCAACGTGCAGGAGGAGACCGAGCGCCTGGACAAGATCGTCCACGGCACCCTGCAGGCGGATGAAGCCACCCTGGTCCAGATCGCGGCAGCCCTGATCGGCGTGGAGGACCGTCTCGATGGACAGTTGGTCGGCCTGATCCGGCCCAAGAGCGCGACGGAGCCCGAAGAGGCCGAGGACGGCGAATTCCAACAGGTCCAGGCGGCGGTGCTGCGCGAGTGCATCCTGAATCTGGCGCGCATCAAGGAAGCCATCACCCAGAACGTGGGCGGCACGCTGGATGCCGCGGGCCTGGATAGTTGGCAGGAGCTGATGCGCGGCCTGAAGGCCGGGCTGCTCATGCTGGGCAAGGCGCGTGCGGTCGAGGTCATCGAAGGCGTGACCGGGCAGCTCAAGCGGGTGATGCAGCCTGGCGGCCACGGCCTGCCGCCCGGATTCATGGATCGCCTGGCCGATGCCATAGTCAGTGTCGAGTACTACATGGAGACGCTGCAGGCGGGTCGCAGCGATCCCTGGTACATGCTCGATAACGCTCAGGCGTGTGTGCAGGCGCTCGAAATCCAGCAGACCCCCTCTGTGCCCACCGTGCCACCGCTCGAGCCGTCCACGTTTGCGCGGACGGTACAGATCTCACCCTCGTCCGTGTTCGGAGCGGAAACCGATCCGGGCTCCACGCTCGTGCGCAGCAGCGCTCCCACTCTCACGGCGACCCGTATCAGCAGCCCCGCGGTTGCCGAGAGCGCCGATCCGGAGTTGGTGAAGCTGTTCATCGAGGAGGCGCATGAGGAACTGGTGAGGATCAGGCGGTTCTTCCCTTCGTGGGACCAGAATCCGCTGGAGCGCGACTCACTCATCACCGTGCGGCGCTCCTTCCACACCCTCAAGGGCAGTGGCCGCGTGGTCGGCGCGCGCGAGCTGGGCGAGTTCGCATGGTCGATCGAAAATCTACTCAACCGGCTTCTGGATAACACGTTGAATCGCGCGCCGCCCATCGTGGACGTGCTCCGCGAGGCGGTCGCGGCGCTGCCCGAGCTGATCGAGCAAATGGAAACGGGCCGTGCGCCGCGTGTCGATGCAGTTGGGATTGCTACTCGCGCGCATGCGCTTGCCGCAGGACGTCCCGCTTCCACAGCTCGTGTTGCCGCGCCGTCGATAGAGCGGGCGCAGCCAGAAGCTGCTGCGCCTTTGCTTGCTCCGGCCGCCGCAACTGCACCCACTGCGGCGGAGATTCCAACCCCGTTACCGCCACATACACCAGCGGCGGTGGCCGGCGAAACAGCGGCACTGAGCGGCGAAACAGCGGTACTGAGCGGCCAAGCCGCGTCCTACAGCAGCGGTGAAGGATCCTCCCACAGCCAGCTCGATTGGGATGTGGGACCCGCGACGGCGGACGAGGAGCCAGAACCGCCTTCAGATGCCCACGCCGCTGACCAAATCGCCGCAGCCGAGGCGATGGCTGCAGCGAGGGAAACCAGTTCCGCGGGAGAGTCGCTTTCAGCCGGACAGATCGCTGGGGCGGGGGAATCGGTTTCACCCGGGGAATCCACCCCAGCCGGGGAGTTGGCTTCGGAGTTGGCTGCGAAGGCAGAGCCAGCTTCGGCTGAAGCGTCTGCCTCCGCCGGGGAATCTGCTTTCGCAAGTGGGCCTGCATCGGCCGAAGAATCTGCAGCGGCCGCGGAGGTTGTGTCGGCCGCGGAGTCTGCATCCGCCGCGGAGCCTGCAACGGCCCGAGACTCTTCCTCTGCCGACGGGGGCACCGTCTTCGAGCAGGCACCGGAGCCAGGGGCGCCGGTGTGGACCTCGTCCGAGGACAAATCCAAGTCTGCGACTGACGTGTTGTCGCTGCTGGATGCACCGGCGGAGAGCGACTCCCCGACGCAGCCGGCTCTGCCTGCCGTGCAACAAGGGCAGGACGAGGTACTCCGTGATATCTACGCGCGCGAAACCGGCGCGCACGTGGCGACCGTTCGTTCGTACCTCGAGCGGGAGGCGAGCCTTCCCGAGCCGCACGCAATTTCCGAGGAAGTCTATCGTGCCTGCCACACCCTGTCGGGCAGCTCGAAAATGGCTCAGGCCCGCCACGGCATCCGCCTCGCGGAGCCGCTCGATCATTGGCTGCGGCGGGTTTTCAGCAGCGGCCTGGGCCTCAAGAAGCAGGACATGGCCCTGCTCGCCGATTGCATGGTAGCGATGGAGGCCGTCGTGTCTCATCTGGATGAGGCCACGGGCTACTTCCAGACACACTGGGGACTGCAGGACCGGATCGGCCAGGCGGAAAAGGCGCTCGATCAGCGCATCGCCGAAGCAGCCCATGAGCAGACCGACGCGGCACAGGTGGGGGACGAGGATGAGCTGGCGGAGGGCGCCGCCGATTTCGACCCCGAGGTAGCCGCGATTTTCACGGAAGAGGCGCTGGAGCTCATCGAGTTCTCCGAGCATGCCCTGACCGATTGGCGGGCCGACCCCGGAAGCGCGGACTACCGCTCGGCACTCAAGAGACCGTTGCATACGTTGAAGGGTGGCGCGCGGATGGCCGGCATCACGGCCATGGGCGATCTCAGCCACGAGTTGGAAACACTGGTCATGCAGGTCGACAACGGATCCGTCGCCACTGACGACTCGATGTTCGAAGTCATCCAGGCCAGTCTCGACGAGCTCGCGCGTATGCGAGAGGCCGTTGCAAACGGTCGGCGCGGCGCACCTGCCCGCGTCATGATTGCGCGCATCCAGGCGCTGTCCAAGCCGGGCGGAGCCGCTGCGCCAGCCCCAACGCAGGCTGCCGCGCCCATGCAGATGCCGACGGCAGCGCAAGCCCCGGCACCAGCAGAGGCGTCCGCACCGGCACCAGCAGAGGCGTCCGCACCGGCACAGACTCCCGCGCCGGCTGTCCCCTGGAGCAGCGAGATTGCGGCGTCGCCGCCGGGCTCGCCGGCTGGCTCTCAATGGACGAGCGAGATTTCGGCTCCCCCACCTGTGTCCACGCCACCGTGGACCAGCGAGATCGACATATCGCGGTCTGCGGAATCCGAGTCTCCCTCGCAGACCCCGCCCGAGTCCGATCTCGAGGCCCGCCCTCGCGACACGTCGAGGGACGAATTGCCCGACGAGCTGGTCGAACCGATCTCGGTCGAGGAGTTTGGCAGCGCCGATCCCGCCACCGGTGCACTGGCGGCGGAAGTTATGGCGAGCAGCTACGCGACCGCCGACGAGCAACCTGTCGGTGAGACGGAATCCGCCGAAACTGACCTCGAAACCGCAGCCGGCGGCGCAACGCACGAACAGCCAGGTGCTGATGCAGATCACGAACACGCAGGTGCTGACGAAGAACACGAGCACGTACCTGCTGCGGCGGAACAAGAGTCCGCAGGGGACGGGGCGCACGCCCAGTCCGCCGATGACGCGGCGAACGTCGCAAGGACGATCTCCGTATCCGTCGGCCGCTCATTTGAATCGCGCACGAACGACGACGTACCGCTCCCGCCGCAAGCCGTCCCGCCTGGACGCGAGCCGGTCGCTCCCGCCGAGCGCCAGGAGATGGCGCGTGTCGATGCCGACCTGCTCGACCAGCTTCTCAACATCTCGGGTGAAGCCAGCATCGCCCGCTCGCGCCTGGAACAGCAGCTCGGCTCCATCGACTTCAATCTCGGCGAGCTGTCGCGCACCGTGACGCGCCTGAAGGAGCAGCTCCGCAGCCTCGAGATCGAGACCGAGGCGCAGATCCTGCACCGGCACGAGGACGAATCCAGCCATCGCGGCGATTTCGATCCCCTGGAGCTCGACCGGTATTCCTCGATTCAACAGTTCTCGCGCGCGCTCGCCGAGACGGCCAACGACGTCGCCAGCATCCAGCAGCTGCTGGAGAACCTGGCCAAGGACACCCAGAATCTGCTGCAACAGCAGGCGCGCACGATCACGGAGCTGCAGAACGGACTGATGCGAACTCGCATGGTGCCGTTCCAGCGCCACGTCCAGCGCCTCGCCCGCATCGTGCGCCAGGCGGCACATGACACCGGCAAGCGCGTCGAGCTGACAGTGGAGGGCGCATCAGGCGAGCTTGACCGGCAAGTGCTCGAGCGCATGCTCCCGCCCTTCGAGCACATGCTGCGCAATGCGGTCGTCCACGGAATCGAAAAGCCGAGCGACCGGCTCGCGGCCCACAAGCTGGAGACCGGCCGCATCGTCCTGGAGCTGCATCGTGAAGGCGCTGAAGTCATGGTGCGGCTGTCGGATGACGGCGGCGGCATGAACCTGCAGGCCATTCGCGACAAGGGCGCGGCGCTCGGCCTCGTACCGCCGGGCCGAACGCTGAGCGACGAAGATGCGATGCAGCTCATTCTCGAGCCGGGCTTCTCCACGGCGGGCACGATTACCCAACAGGCGGGCCGGGGCGTCGGCATGGATGTCGTCGCTACCGAGATCAAACGCCTGGGCGGTGCGTTGCACATGGAGACGAAGCCCGGCCACGGGACTACGTTCACCATTCGTCTGCCGTTCACGCTTGCGATCAGCCATGCGCTGGTCGTGCGCACGGGAGAAGAGTTCTACGCGTTGCCGCTGCCAACGGTCGAAGGCGTGCTGCGACTTTCGAAGTCCGAGGTGCTGACGCATCTGGGTCGCGATGCGGCCGCCTTCGAATATGGCGGCCAGAAATACCGCTTCCAGCACCTGGCGACGTTTGTGGCTCTGGAGCCGTCACCGCTGCCCGAACAGGATGTCACCATACCTGTCGTGTTGGTGCGTGCTGGCGAGCATTCGACCGGTCTCGTTGCGGACGAGCTGGTGGGTAGCCGCGAGATCGTCGTGAAGTCCGTAGGACCGCAGATCTCCAGCATCCGAGGTATCTCGGGCGCCACGATCCTGGGAGACGGCCGCATCGTGATCATTCTCGACATCGGCGCCCTGGTGCGCGCCGAATGGCGCGGACGCGGACAGGTGCCGGCCGTCGCGCAGAAAGAGCGGGGCGACAAGCGCACGTTCGCAATGGTGGTGGACGACTCGATCACGGTACGCCGCGTAACGCAGCGGCTGCTGGAGCGCAACGGCATGCGTGTGCTGACGGCTCGCGACGGAATGGATGCCGTCACCTTGCTGCAGGACAACGTGCCGGACATCATCCTGCTCGATATCGAGATGCCGCGCATGGACGGCTACGAGGTTGCGGCCCATGTGCGCAACGATCCACGTCTGAAGGACGTACCGATCATCATGATTACTTCACGCGTGGGCGAGAAACATCGCGCACGGGCTATTGAGCTGGGCGTGGATGACTACCTGGGCAAGCCGTATCAGGAAGCGCAGCTTCTTGATGCGATTGAACCGCTCGTCGAACGCCGCCGCGCCGCGCAGGGAAGCGGGACATTCGCGCGCGTCGGCGAAGCAAGAGTTTGACCAAAGCGCACGATTCATATGGCTGAACGCGTCACCGAAATCTACAGCCTGCTGGTACCGATCACCGACGGCCGGCTGATCATTCCGCGCGCCTGCGTGGCGGAAGTTGTGGGCTTCCACGTCCCCTCCGAGATGACCGGCGCGCCGCCCTGGTACATCGGGACCGTGCCCTGGAACGGCAAAGCGGTTCCCCTCGTGTCTTTCGAAGGCGCCTGCGGGCAAATGATCCCACCCGCCTCAGGCCGCACTCGCATCGTCGTCCTGCACGCACTCGGCACACGCGTGGAGGGCGGGTACTTCGGCCTCGTGTCGCAGGGCTTCCCGCAACTCGTGCGCGTGAGCTCTGATGTCGTGCGGCCGGACAATTCGCGCGTCTTCCCGGATCGCGCGCCGATCATCTGTCAGGTGCGCATGGTCAACGAGACGCCGCTGGTGCCTGATCTCGAGCGGCTTGAAGAGATGATCGCGGACGAGACAAGGGTCGCCGCCTGAAGCGCAGCATGTTTCCGGAGCCGATCTTGCCACGGGCTTCTTCGGCGTGATAGCGTTCATCTGAAGCGTGAGCTGCAGCAACAAGGCAGCCGCGTTATCCGGGAAAAGGGAAGGGAGGGGCTATGGAAACACTCAGACACACCTTGAGACCATTCCGACCCGGGTCCGGGTAAGTCGGCGCTCCCGAGCTCAACTCAACATTTTATAATTCGCGACCCTGCGGGTTGCGTTGAAGTGCTTTGTGCTTCATCGGCCGTAGCGTTGCGACGGCCCTCGGGGAAGCTTCGTGCGGGTATCTTGCGTACACGGGGATGCCCTATTTCGATGATCTGTACCAACCAGGCGGCACCGTCTATCTGACGCATCACAACGTCAATCAGATCGCGCTCTCAACCTTGGATGCGACCGCGCATAACCAGCGCTACTTTCCCTACATTCTCAAGACAACCGACGACGAGTACGCACTCGGCTCGAACGCAAACCCCGTCACGGAAGTCGTGACCAGCTATGTTTTGACAGCTACGGTAATGCTACTACCGTGACACGGCAGAATATTGACAAGGATGTGTCATCTCCCTGGGTCGCCCAAACCTGGCAAACACAGATCGTAAGATCGATTACGAACGACGCTACCAACTGGTGCCTGGGCATGCCTACGCAGATGACCGTCCAAAACTCGCTTCCTGGCGGCACCTCTGTAACCCGGACTACCGGATACAGTGTGGACTACCCCCATTGCCGCACGACACAGGAAGTCGCCGAGCCTGGGGCCATAAACCCAACGCAGACCACCACGGTGTATGGGTTCGATACCTGCGGTAATGTCAATTCGATCTCCGTGACCGGCACGACCCCGACCGGCATCGCAATGCCAGCCCGGCTTACGCAGGTCGACTTCGGTACGCGCTGCGCAATGCCTGAATCTACCACCAACGCGGAGCACGAGAAGACCCTCTTCGCGAACCGCTACAATGTCGGATTGCGATTCTCGCAGACCGATCCGAATGGTCTGACATCGAGCCGACAGTACGATAACTATTCTCGACCGATGAAGGATACGCATACGGACGGCAGCTCCGTGCTCTACACCTACGGTCAATGCAACGCCAGCAACAGCTTTTGCGGCGCACCCGATCTGCGCACCGGGATCGAAGCACAGTCAGTCGGAATAAATGGCGTCCCCGTCCGCGAGAGCCTCTTCTATCTGGATGGCTTCGATCGGCAGCGATATGACTTGGAGACCAACGTAGCAGGGACGCTGAGTTACAGCTCGATCACCCTCTACGATGCCCTGGGGAACACGCAGTACCAGTACGTGCCGTTCCTTCCCGGCGGCACGCAGGCTTGGCACAAATACGTTTACGACGGATTCAACCGGGCCACCAATGATCAATCCTATGTCTCTGGAAGTCTGGATCGACAGACCCAATACGGCTATGCCGGACGACAGGTGACGATTACCGATCCGATGCATGTCACGAAGAAATATGTAAATGTATTGGGGCAACTCGGTCGCCTGGTCGACCCGGCTCCTGGCGGAACGACGAACTATTCCTTTGAGCCATTTGGGCACCTCACGACCGCCACGGACAACGCGGGCAATGTCACCGGCTGGACGTATAACCGCCGAGGCTATCTCACGGCTTCTTCTGATCCGGATCGAGGCAGCTGGACCTACAAGCCGGATTCTCTGGGGGAGCTGATCTCGCAAACCGACGCGAATACAAAAAGTGCAGGCTTCACCTATGACAAAGTAAGCCGTCTCACATCCAGATCGGAACTGGAGGGCACGAGCAGTTGGGTCTGGGGGAATTCGGCGACCTTGCACAACTACCAGCGGCTGTCCTCGATGTCGGGCCCTGGTTATTCAGAAACGTATACCTATGATACTACTGGCCGCAGGTCGACTGTGACGTACGTTGCCGACACGGCCTACACGGTGGCCTATGGCTATAGCCCCGCAACCGGGTTTCTCGACAACGTCACCTATCCTGCCAGCATCGGCACTCCAGTGCGCATTCAGTACGCTTACACGGCCGGGACTGGTCCAATTTCGCTCGGAACGATGCCGATACGAATAACGCGGTGCCTGGACTGTTGGCGCCAACCGGGATGGGGTTGCTGACTGGCGGCGCGACATCGGAAGCGTGGCTCGGCACGCGGGCGGCAACCGCCGGCCGTTGGGCATTTTCAGGTTTCCGCGCCATTGAAGTCGGTACGGCCACATTTACGACTTTGGAGTCTGGAGTTCTCGTCGTAAGCACGAGCGCTTTGAACTTCGCTTTGACAGGACTGTCGTTTGAAGGAGGGGTGCTCGCAGGGTCAATGGTTGCGGCGATTCCTACTGGAAACGGCAATACTGTTCGAGACTCGCTTGCGAATGGGATGTTCAACGCGTTCGGCCCCGATACATCGAACATTCCTGAGTTGGCGTGCGGCTGGTGAGTCCTGCAGTGAGCGATAATAAGCAAGGTCGTTCCTCCTGGTACCCGGCGTTTGCATGGGTCTACACATGCATCTGGATTTGCGCGCTCTTGTGGACGTGGTTGAGCTATGAGCACTGGCCCCTCTGGGTAAAGATTGTCGCTGGCCTCGGCCTAGTATTGACGACGCCGGCAGGAAGTGATTTGTTCCTGCTGTTTCGTCGTGACCGCTCTGGCGGAAAGGCTGATACGGACCTCGGGGGGCGCTGATGTTCGATAACTCGGCGCTGAAGAGAACTGGCCAGTGGTGGAAGGCATTGGCAGCCGGTGTGTCGATAGTCGTAGGCAGTCTTGTCATGTTCTCCGGGGTTTTGACTCTGTCAGGCGGCCAGCCAACCGTTTCGTTTGCCCTGGTGCTTGGAGGCATAGCGGCGGCGGCCTTCGGCGCAGTGTTCGCGTGCATATCTATTCGTTGCCCACGGTGTAGAGCCAGATGGGTCTGGATGGCGTTGAGGGAGCAACACGCGGGTGCGTGGTTATCGTCGCTTGTGAGCCAAACCGGATGCCCGGTTTGTAGGAAATGATTTGGCAGAGAGCTGCGGGAAAGTGCGCGCACGCGGCAGCGCCGGCGCGCACCCGGAATCGGCGCTGTACTGGCCCCCGTCAACGGCTCGCTGAGGGGTGAAGTTCGTGCCGTTGCCGGCGCTGAAATCACCCCTGGCTGCACGCCGAATCGACCCGAGAACTGCCCGCGAAAGCCCGGTATCCGGTGTTGAATCCCTCTGAATTACGCTCCCCCGAGTGGCGCGGGGTCCTGAGTGTGGGGAGGTACACACCTGATGCCCGCCCCGGGCGGCTGGCAGCTGGCAGTTAGCTAAGATCCTAATTTGAGAAGAAATTCTGTCGCGCCCGGTGCGTGCAATTGCACCTCGAAGCGAATCTGCTACGATGCCCGCCCCGCCCAGTCCTGGGCGGTTGAGGTCGGGGCGTAGCTCAGCCTGGTAGAGCATCTGCTTTGGGACCAGGTAGCCTTTCCGTCCGAAGCACCCCCAGAATATCAAACAATACAGGTGATTATCATCCGACTGTCGTGGGTGCGCGTTGGTCTGTGGACTACCCGAGAATTTGCGACGGATTGTTGCGACGATCCCGACCCGCTCAGGAAGTGTTTGGTCACGGCGGCCGGCGGCAAAGCATTACCCGGAACTTCCGGCTAGTGTCGCACCGGGCGGCGTGACGCGGGTTTGCGGCGTATTCGTTTGAGGATGCTCGAATCGAGGACTTCGAACGCCACACTCGGATGTCGGTGTCGGAGGGCAGACCGCTGCCACGTTGCAGCTAACTGTTTCTCAATCTGGTGGCGTTCCGTGGGTGTGAGGCGTTTCCATTTCACCTCGGAAACCACTAGCTTTTTTCGCGCTTCGTCGCGGCCCTCGCTGCGCACAAGATCGAATTCCAGATCTCTCTCCCAGTAGCGTGTCGCATCGGTGAATTGCATTCGGCAAAAATCCTCGAATACTGTTGACGCATGGTCTTGAAGGAGCTTCTGCCTCTCCTGGATCGAATAGCCATGCCACCTGCTGCGATGGGGTGAGTAGACCCGGAACCAGAATCTCAGTGCTGGGTCTTGGATGCGATAGTGCGTGCGTTTGGTAGAACGGACACTCTCACCGAAAGGCAACTCCCGCTCGAGAATGGATGCATCCAGTAACTGCTGCAGCAGGCGAGACAGGTTGGTCTGCGCAGTACCAAGCCTTGCAGCCATCTCCGAGGGTTTTTCGGCTCCGCGCCCGACGGCTTCGAGAAGCGAAAGAGCGTTCAACCCCGAGATGCCCTCGTCCCGCAGAATGCGCGCGGGTTCCTGATCCAGATACGGCGCGAATCCAAAGAAGAGCTCCTCGGCAAGATCGAGGGCGGAACTTTTGGGGTCTACGAACTCCCAATACTTGGGGATTCCGCCCACGATCGAGAAGCGGGTGAAGGATTCTGAGTCGGCGGGGTTTAGACGGCACGCGTCGCAAAATGAGGCGTAGCTCATAGGCCTGACATGCACGAGCTTGCGGGCGCGGCCGTACAGCGGCGCCGATCGATTCAGAAATAGGTCATTCATCATGCGGGTGCTCGAGCCGCTGAGAAGCAGCAGACTCTGTTTTGGCTGGGAGTGATCCAGCCAACGTTGCAGCACGCTTGGCAGCGAGGGGTCGGAATTGACGAGGTACGGGAACTCGTCCAGGCACAGAACCCAGCGTCGCTTCTTCTGTAGGCGCAGGATTTCCAGAAACTCTGCCCAGGATTTGGGAGTGACCGCAGTGGTAAGTTGCGGCTGCAGGTCGCGGTAAGTCTGCTCGAGCTGGAGTTCCGATGAGCTTTCGATCGCCTGGGTGTAAAGCCCGTTGTGGCGCGCCAACCACTGCGCGAGTAAGCGCGTCTTCCCGACACGGCGCCGGCCGAAAAACACCAGCAGTCCGCCGGTTGCGGCCGCTTCATCCAGCTCCTTCAGCTCCGCCTTACGATTGACAAAAGACAGTTCCATGACTGGGATTCTGCTCAGAATGAATTATGTCTGTCAATCATAATGATCAGAAAGCATAATGTCCCACGCCTTTTGCCCCCGTTGCGATCTCGCAGCCGTGAGGGTTCGGGTCCACCGTCGGGCTCGCGCACAATAATTTCCGGACACCTCGGGATCGAGCGCCGCGCGCGTCAACGCCGACTTTGCCCGCCATCAAGCAGTCGCTGGACCCGGCGCTGCGCAAGCGCATCGAGGAGCTGGAGGGGCGCGGCATTTTCGATGCCAGCGGCGCGCAGCTTGCCGAATATCGCAAGCTCGCGGACCAGGCGGAGGGGCCCTACAACTACCAGCGACGTCAGAATACACTCCGGCCACAGATGGGGGATTTTGAAGTGGCCACCGGCAGTGGGTGCAGACAGGCATCACTCCGGAAGATGGCCCACGATCAGGTCGTCTTCAGCTTTTCTTCCGCGTACAGCGACAGCTCCACCATGCGCTCCAGCAGCTGCTCTGCGGAGATCCCGGTGAAGTTCCTCAGCACGAGCTCCTTGACGTAAAGGCGTACGAGATAGCGCAGCTGTAGCGCCCGGTTCTTCGTCGCGAACACAAAATCGCGATGCCCGCTGTTCACGACGATGACGTTGCGTTCGGCATCGAACCGGGACCGCCACAACTCTCCGGCCGCCCGCTCGAAGGTGTAGCCCGGAAGCCCGCGTGTATTGACGACGGCAGTGCCCGTGCTCATCGCGGTCTCGAGGCTATCTGTGACCGTCACCAGCGCTTCCGCCGTGCACGTGACCTCGCGCTGTGTGGCTGTGACCTTGAGTCGCGAGAGCCCTGGCGTGCCGGGCGCCAGGTACTCGATTTCCTGGTCGGCCGTGCTCGTGAGCGAGCCCCCGCCTTCGATGACCTCCCAGGTGAATTTCAGTTCCTGCTCGACTCGCCGGCGAGACCGATCCCGCGGCAACGCGCGGAAGCGCCGCCGCTCGTTGACCGGGGTAGTGCTCGAGGCCGGCGCGATAACGACACTGAACAGCGGTCCGGCGTAGTCGAAGAACTGCCGCTGAACGCCCGGGTTCAAGGACGGTTCAGCGACGCCGAGATCCGCTGGCTCATTCTCTGCTGTTTGCGAGCCGATCTCGCCAGCGCCTGGCCGAGCCGGCCCGCTCTCGTTGCGAGCTCGTGCCTGGACGTCGAACCAGTCGTACTCCTCGGGTGGAAGGGCGAGAAGTGCTTCGCGAAAGGCCCGCTGAATGGCGCGCAGCGACTGTTGGCTGGCTTGTTCTTCCTCCGCCCGCTGCTGGGCCTCGATGAGCCCGTTCAAATGCGTCTCGAGCGGTTGCAGCGCCTCCACGAGCGCCCCGTAACGTTCATCGTGGATGATGCCGCTGCGCGTACCGGGGGTGAGATTCAGGAACGGTACGTCGATGAGACCTTGCAGATAGCGGGAGGACCAGGGCGTGTGCTCGAGCCCTGGGAGCGTCGCCAGATCCTCGATGACCCGAGTGCCCGCGCGTGTCAACGCGACCCGGCAACTCTCGGCGGGCTCTGCGAGATATAACTCCGCATACGAGTCGCCGAATGGTGTGCGGACTGCCGGCAGCTGATGCAGCAGCCGCCCCTCGTAAGCGCGCGGCTCGACTTCGTACTGCTTGCGCGCGAGCTTGTCGATGACGATGACTCGTACCTTCGCATTGCGGATCCGGTCGCGCAGCTCCGAGGCCAGATACCACTGAATCTTTTCGCCGGAGAGCGTCCGGATGCCCTCGAGCAGCGGACCGATCCGCAGTTCCGTGCCGCGCTCGGCGAACAGGACGCGCCGCGGACTTACGGAGTAACCGGAGTCGCCCTTGCTCATCGTCATCTGGTAGGGACGCTGGTCGGTTCCAGTGGAGATCATCGTGAGCGTATCGCCGACAGTCCAGAAGGAGAGCAGACCGATGCCGAACTCTCCTTGCAGGCCCTTACCGATTCCTTCCGCCTTCAGCCGGCGCTTGATCGAGTCGCAGATGTGCGTCGCGACGTACTTGAAGTTCGGCCGTCCTTCCTCGTCGCGCGGCACGCCATCGCCGTCATCCTTGATCGAGAGGTAGTGCTCTGCGTGCTCCCGGCCGCGCGTGATCGTGATCGTGTTGGCATGGGCGTCGATACTGTTCTCGACGAACTCCGCGATCGCCTTCAGCGGGTTGCTCTGCGAGAGCGCGATGATGCGGATGGCGTTCCAGTCATCGCCGATCTTGAGCCTGCCGCGATCGGCGGTCCCGCCTTGGCGGGAGGCCTTCGACTTCGCTCCGCGTACGGGACCGTTGCCATGTTCGGAGGACTTCAACTTCTCATCCTTCACGAATAGTGCAGGCTAGTGGCGCTGCAAGTTGCCGTTCGACGCGCCGTAAATCGATGCGATACCCTTCGGCGCATCCCCTGAAGACAGTGTACCGCCCGGGTGAGTCGGCTGCGGCGGGCGAAAGCCAATCGGAATCGTGGAGCCGTCCGCAAACTTCGCGAACGGCAGACCGTTCACCGAAGCCATCGTGCCCGCGCATAACTCGATCTTCGGCAGCTTCGGCCAAGTCACCTGCGGCTTCGGAACGTCGACATCCACCTCGGTCACCGGCACCTGCAGGGCAGCGGCGAGGTGCTCGACGAGCCTCTGCAGCTCCTGCGCGAAGTCTCCCTGCAGTGAAGGATCGCGCGCGAGGAAATACGTTGTCAGATAGCGCGCGATGGGCGAGGCCTTGCCGATTTCGTGATTGACGAGCTCCTGCTCGTTCGCAAACGTGAAGATCGAGGTCGTGGAGAGGTAATCCATGAAGTCGGTCGGCACGGAAGGCTCATCGGGATGAATCGCCGCGGTCCGCACCTTGATCACGCTGCCCACTCGGCTCACCTGCACGTCGCTCAACTCGAGCTGGTAGGCGAGTTTGGCCGGCCAGGCGATGAAGATCTGGGGCGTCTTGCCGAACACACTGGGACAGGCCCGGTACCAGATCGCGAGCTGCCGCTCGTGCTCGATGATCGCATGCGTCTTCAGCTGGGTGACGATGACCTGCACCGGATCAACGGCCTGTACCTTCTTCTCCCCCCAGATCTCGCGGCCGATGAGGCCGCCGAGGATGAGAGCGAGCAGCGTGATCACCAGGTATTTCATGCAGGTGGCCGCCTCGTCCGCAGGGTTCCGCCGGATGGAGCATCTTGACCGACAGCGCGCGCTTGCATAGGGATCAATGCTCAATTCTGCGGGGAGGATTCATAGATCCCCGAATTTCTGCTGCAGCAGCGTCAGGGCCGCGATCGCCGCGGTTTCCGTGCGCAGCACGCGCGGGCCGAGCCGCACTGGGGTAAATCCTGCTGCGGCGGCGGATTCCTGCTCATTCTCGGCGAGGCCGCCTTCGGGTCCGATGAGCACCGTGACACCGGTATCCGTCTGCGACACGTCCGCAAGGCGCAGGCCTGCACGCGGTGCGAGAAGCAACCGGCAGCCGCCGGCCGCATCCGTGCCGAGGAATTCGTACAGCCCTTCAGGTAGGGTGATCTGCGGAACGCGGTTGCGCCCGCTCTGCTCGCAAGCCGCGACGGCAATCGAGCGCCAGTGTTGGAGCTTCTTCTGTGCCTGCTTTGCATCGAGCTGCACGATACTGCGCGCGGTGAACAAAGGCGCAATGCAGGAAACCCCGAGCTCGGTCGCCTTCTGGATCACCCAGTCCATGCGCTCGCCGCGCGAGATGCCCTGGGCGAGCGTGAGCCGCAGTGGCGACTCCCGTTCCAACGGATGATGTTCGAGCACATCGACCAGCACCTCATCCCTGCGGATCTCCTGGACACTGCCGGCGTACTCGCCCCCTCGTCCATCGAATAACGTGAGTGCATCCCCGGTGCGAAGCCGCAACACCCGGACAATGTGGTTCGCGGCACTGCCCGCAACCGCCAGGCGCTCCCCGACGAGCGGCGGCGTATCGATATAGACCCGCGTCAGTCGCATGTCGCCAGCTCGATTCCTTCGCGCGCAACGGCGACCATCAGCTCGATCTCCTCCGGGGTGATCACATACGGGGGCATGAAGTAGACCACTGCGCCTATCGGGCGCAGCAGCACACCCCGCTCGAGCGCGTGGCGATAGATGCGCAACCCGCGTCTCTCCTGCCATGCATAGGGCTCGCGGCGTGCCTTGTCGCGGACCAGCTCGATGGCCAGGATCATTCCGCATTGGCGCACTTCGGCAACATGAGGATGCTCCGCCAGCTCCTGTGCCAGCCTGCCCATGTGTGCCGCCAGTACGCGGTTGCGCTCCAACACCCGGTCCTCGCCAAAGATCTGCAGACTCGCCAGGGCCGCGGCGCAGGCGAGCGGATTGCCCGTGAAACTGTGCGAATGCAGGAACGCGTTCAACTTTACGTAGTCGTCGTAGAAAGCCGCATACACGGCCTCGGTGGTCACGACAGCGGACAGTGGCAGATAGCCGCCCGTCAGCCCCTTCGACAGGCACACGAAATCCGCACGGATGCGCGCCTGCTCACACGCAAACAGGGTCCCGGTGCGCCCGAATCCGACCGCGATCTCATCGGCGATGAGGTGCACGCCATGGCGGTCACAGGCCTCGCGCAACAGCTCGAGATATACCGGGTGGTACATGCGCATGCCCGCGGCACACTGCACCAGCGGCTCCAGAATGACGGCAGCCGTCGCATGCGCATGCCGCGCCAGCGCCCCTTCCATCGCCGCGAACTTGCGCCGCGAATGCTCCTCCCAGCTCTCACCCGGCTCTCGCTCGTAGCAGTCGGGGGAGGGCACGGTGATCACGTCCATCAGCAGCGGTTGATAGATCTGCTTGTAGAGTTCGACGTTGCCCACGGCGAGCGCGCCCAGGGTCTCGCCGTGATAGCTGTTGGACAGGGTGATGAAGCGGCGCTTGTCCGGGCGGCCGGCATTGCGCCAGTAGTGGAAGCTCATCTTGACCGCGACTTCCACCGCGGAGGAGCCATTGTCCGCATAGAAGCAGCGCGTGAGACCTGCGGGAAGCACCTTGACGAGTGCCTCGGAAAGCTGGATGACGGGCTCGTGGGTGAAGCCTGCGAGGATGACGTGCTCGAGCTTCTCCAGCTGGTCGCGCACGGCCGCGTTGATGCGCGGGTTGGCGTGGCCGAACAGGTTCACCCACCAGGAGCTGATGCCGTCCAGATAACGGCGGCCGCTGAAGTCCTCCAGCCAGACGCCGCTGCCTCTGCGGATGGGGATGAGAGGCAGATGCTCGTGGTCCTTCATCTGCGTGCAGGGGTGCCAGACGTGCGCGAGATCCCGCTCGACATAAGGGGCGTTTGCGGTGGTCATGTCCACAATTGTGGCATGATCGGGTTGCATGCAGCCGCGATTGCAGATTGACCCGGCGACTGGCCTGCTGGCCGGTGCGCGCCAGGTGTTGTCACCGCATTTCGACGCCCGTCCGGCCGGCGCATTTCCCGAGCTCATCGTGGTTCATGGGATCAGCCTGCCGCCCGGCGAATTCGGGGGCCCGTGGATCGACCGCCTGTTCACGGGGGCGCTGCCGCCCGATGCGCACCCTTACTTTCGCGACATTGCGAATTCCCGCGTGTCCGCGCATGCGGTCATCCGGCGCGACGGCACGATCGTCCAATACGTACCCTTCGGTCAGCGAGCGTGGCATGCGGGCCAGTCGCATTACCGCGGGCGTCCGGCATGCAACGATTTCTCGGTTGGCATCGAGCTCGAGGGCACGGACGACATCCCATACGCCGACCCCCAATACGAGCAGCTCGCGGAGTTGGTCGAAGCGCTGCTTGCCGCGTATCCGTCGTTATCCGCCGAGCATGTAGTCGGGCATAACGACATCTCTCCGGGGCGCAAGACCGACCCCGGCCCGGCGTTCGATTGGGAGCGCTGGCGGGGAATCCTGCGCTCACACGGGCGCCTGGAACGGCGGCGCCGCTGAAAGCTTCAAGTGGCTTTGCTTCGATCGTGCTGCCAGAGCACCTCTGAGCCGCGCTCGTGGCGTGCCAGGACCCTCGCCAGGACGAACAGCAGGTCCGACAGCCGGTTCAGGTATTTCATCACCTCCGGGCTCACCGATTCCGCCTTGGACAAGGTCAAAACCCGGCGCTCCGCGCGGCGCGCAACCGTTCGTGCGAGATGGCATGCCGCCGCTGCAGGTCCGCCGCCCGGAAGAATGAATTCCTTCAGGGGCGGCAACGGATCGTTGAAGCCGTCCAACGCCTGCTCGAGGCGCGAGACGTGCGCGGCCGTGATGACGTGGTGGCCGGGAATGCAGAGCTCGCCGCCCAGGTCGAACAACTCATGTTGCACTTCGACCAGGCATTGCGTGACGCCTGCGGGCAAGGCGGGGACGGCCAGCAGCACTCCGAGCATGCTGTTGAGCTCATCGACGGTTCCGTAAGCCTCGACGCGGTCACCATCTTTTGGAACGCGCGACCCATCGCCGAGGCCGGTGGTGCCGTCGTCGCCGGTGCGCGTATAGATCTTGCTCAGTCGATTGCCCATGTCGTCTCCCGGGAATCCAGTCGCCGCACAACGCCGCCGGAATCCGATTCTGCCAGAACGCATGCGTTGACAGGCCCTCCGCGGCTCGGCGAGGCTGGACCACCCAGGAACGGGCTGAACAGACCGAACAGCATGGCATCCAAGGAGCTCCAGGCGGCGCGCGAGGCAGCGGAAGCTGCAGCGCAAGTCATCCGTTCGCTGTACCAGAAGAAT
>JBOIAD010000067.1:0-5339 GCA_050738795.1 Steroidobacteraceae bacterium | reverse complement strand
CGACCATTTCAACGCCCTGTGCAATCAGTCCGAAGTTCAGGAGGTCACGCTGGTCGATCCTTTTTTTGGCATCGCAGCCTTGCAGCGTCTGGGGCTACGCCTCTCCCGCACGGATATCGACTTCACCGTCATCGCGAGTTGGGGCGATACAGATCCCGATTCGGGGCGGTAGCTCTCGGCTGACCGCGACAACAGCAGCTCTGAGGTGGAACGAACTGTCCGAGTGTTAAATCACATCGGTCCGCGCATGGCTTCGCGCTTTCGGTTCCTGAACCTCGTGGCCAGTGGAGGGGCTCAGGCGTTCCATGACCGCTACCTGCTGCTGCGCTCAACCGCGGGGCTGGCACGCGTCTTTCTGCTGTCCAATAGCGTGAACAAACTGGCAGCGAACTGGCCTTTCTGCATAAGCCTGTTGTCCGGGACGGCGCGCGCGGAGGCGGAACTCTATATCGAAGGCCTAAGACAAGGGAAGGACGTGACCGGTTCGACCCACCCGATGATCAATTTCCAGTGGCCGCAGGTGCCCGGTGCGTCGCACTCGCCGCTCTGAAAGCCGAGTCGGCGTCGCCGCTGCACTTCGATGGTTGCTTAATATGCCGGATTCCGCAACGGCGGAGGCAGTACTCCACCGCGCGAAAATGCGACGGATAACCTCAAGTACTCAGGGCCGATGGAAAGTTCACACGCATTGGGTCGTGCAAGCGGTTCGCCAAGCCCGCTGGCAGCGGCGTCGCCCTTCGGTCGAGGCCCTCTACGGGCTGGGCCATCTCCTGGCCTGGGGGCCTTCCGTTCCTATGCCAGTGATCTGTCCCTTAGCGACCGGGAGTGCTCAGGAATGTCGGGCCATGTTGACACAAATGACCCACTTGGCTGCGCAAGAGATTCCCCATTCGGTTGCCGAAGACATCAGCGCTCGCAAATTGCTAACGCAGCAGATCGTCGATGGCGCACTGCTGCGGGTTGCAGTCGATTGGCTGGGTCATATGCCCACCGCGAACCCGTACTTATTCGGCGTTCCGCCGATTGTAAGCGCCGTGCTCTTTCGCCGCCCGCAGGTGCTGGGACAATGGCTCGCCGACAACCTGTTGTCCGCGATCAGCCAGACCGTAGTGGCGTACTTTGCGGAAGCATTGGTATTTTCAACGCGCGCGTCATCGATACATCGCCAGCTGTTGCAGACCGGCCGACCAATACTGCAAGCGCTCGTCGCAGCGGCGCTAGCTCGCAAGTGGCAAGGATTGGCGCCTCCTTCATTTCGCGATTTCGTTACCTTCGCGCGCGCAAGCGGCGTGGACCCTCAGCGCGCCTTTGTTCTCGGCCTCGCAAGCGCAAGTACCCTGCATTTTCAGCGTATCCAAGCGCTCGCGCGCGTTGAGAATACCCATCGACGTATTGCGTACGTTCGTCAGCATCCGGAACAGGCCGTTGGCGGTCCCTTGCAGGCTGAGAACGAGATCGCCCGGCTCGTAGGCTCGCTACCCGAACTGAATGTTGCGGCAACGCGCGCCGAGTCCACCATTGACTCAGTCATCGCCGAAATGGCCGAGGCGTATCCGGCGCAGGGGCTCGATGAGACGCAGGCATCCGCTTTCCGATCTGAATTTCCCAATCACGCCGATCAAATGTGCATTCGCCTCGCTCAGGCGCTGAGAGCCGGCGGCCATACCTTTCCATTATTAGACGCCGTCATCAACGATTTCGTTGAAATGCTCGACCTGGATCACCCGGAAGTTCCACAAGCCAATTTTTATCTTGACGAAAAGCGCTTTCCAACTGCCCGCCGCTGGGCGGCGAAAGCGTACGTATTACGTTTCGCGAGCGGGAGCAAGAGTAGTGGTCACCGGCTGGCCCAAACTCTGGCACCAGTCACCCGAGCCAGCGCCGCGATGTTGGAGCTTCCGTATGCAGCTGCACGTCTTGACGGCTACGGACGGACTATGAAACGCTATTTTGCTGTGATCAGCTTCGCACTGGAGGTTGCTCTCGCTGATCCAGCCAAAAACAGCAAATTAATGGACTTGGCTCTCGCAGAAGCGCGAAAAGCACTCAAAGGCGAGCGATCCGATATCGATTCCGAAGGATGGGCAGATCACCTCCTGCACGCCTGCGTTTGGCTCATGTCAACCGGGCAAGCACCCGATGAGCGCTCTCGCTGGTTTAACGACGCTCAGCTTCCCGCGTATGCGCGCGCCCTCGCGCTCTGGTCAGACTGCGAACAGGTGCGTGAGGATTTATCTCGGGCGCGCCAGCTGTTTGATGCGGCCGCAATGCCGACCGCAGCTCCGAGTCTCGAACGCGGACTGCGCCGCACATTAAACCTTCTCGATCTTGCGCTCACCGCCTCTGTGCCTGCCGGCGACAGAGAGGTCTCACAATGCGTGTTGGAGCTGTGGTGGCAGATCTACGAACCCTGGAGGGCCCTTGCGGGACCCCAATGGCGCCGTGCTCACTTGAAACTCTACATTGCCCTTCAGCGCCCGGGACGAACACGCGATGACCTCCTGGCCGATCCTTCGTGGCGGCAATCCCGCGCAGTTGGCTGGATCCGAACTCACATGGCTGGCGTCAATTATTTCTTCCGTTCACGACAATTATTCTTGCCGGTCTGGAGGCTTCATCAATGGTCCACCATAGGGCGGTCTGACGCTTTTGGCGTCAGAAGCTCCGTTTCCGCGATTCATCGAGGATTCCACCGTTGATCGGACGCGTAGGAACGTCCAGGAGCGGCGTTCTCTTCGCACCCCTGCCCTGGGTATTGGCCGATAAGGACCAGAAGAGCGCCGCGGTCATGCGTCCGCCGCGGGTGCTGTGGCGCGTTTGGTCCGTGCTGCTCGTTCCTCTGCGGCTTCGGCCCGAACGCTCGGGCCGCTAAATTCGAGCACGACAGCGTGATGCACGACACGATCGATTGCCGCCGCGGTAGTCATCGGATCTTTGAAGATCTGGTCCCACTTTGAGAACACCAAGTTGGAAGTGATCATCACGCTCTTGCGTTCATACCGTTCGGCCAGCAGGGCGAAGAGCACCTCCATTTCCGCCCGGTCATGCTGGACGTAGCCGATGTCATCGAGTGCGATGCACTCAAAGTTGTCGAGACGTTTCAGCTCGCGGGCCAGCCGCAGGTTTTTCTTCGCATCCAGCAACCGTTCCACGAGTTTCACCACCGGCACGAACAGAACCGGATGACCGGCTTCCAGGAGAGCCCGCGCCAGTGCCGCCATGACGTGTGATTTGCCGGTCCCAGGTCGGCCGATCAGACAAATATTTGTCGCACCGGCCAGGAACTCCCCGCGCAGCAGCTCCCGGATCTGCCCGCGAAGGGGCGCGGCATAGCGGTTCAAGTCGAGGGTTGCGAGCGTTTTGTCTTTCGGCAGCTTTGCCTCATGCAACAGCCGCGTCACACGCCGGTCTGCACGGTCATCGGCTTCCTGGGTGACCAGTTCGGCCAGATATCGAACGTGGCTCCACCCCTCGGCGGCTGCACGTTCGGCAAGCTCAAGATATTGTTCCAGGAGCGAGGGGAGACGCAGCGCTTTCAGGCGCAAGTCCAGTGTTTCATCTCGTCCGATCGTGATGCCGCTCATACGCACACCGCCGCGGTGCCCGCGCCCAGCAGCCGATCGTAAACGGCCAGATCCGGCGGCGTGATGTCCAGTTGAGGCATACCCTCCGGCGTCCGCTCGCCGCGGACCTCGGCCCGGACTGCTTCGTAGGTGGGGGCGATCGCGGCGGCCAGCAACGCGGCCAGTACCCCTCGCACGCGTTCTTCGCCGTCGCTCGCCGCCAGATGCAAAATCCGCACGTAATCCAGGTCCGCCCGGTCAGATCCCTCGACCACCAGTGCATCATAGGCGCGCCGGAACTCCAAGCTCGGGAACAGAGCCTCGCGGAAAACGTAGCGGCGGAACGCGCCGGGCTTACGCACCAAGGCGTGGATAATATGCCGGTAGTCGATCCGGTGTTTGTCACTGCCGATGAGACGATCCATGACCGCGACACGTTCGCCGCGGTGATCCAGCTCCACGATGTCGGCATGTAAGCGCACACGCAGCCGATGTCCGATCAGGCGCGAGGACACCGAGTACGAGTGCTTCAAGACGCGTACCGCGCTGGCGCGTGATACCGTCGCATAACTCTCCCGGTACGATGGCAAAGGCCGCAGCGGCAGCGGCCGCAAATGCGGCCGTTCTTCCTCCATCCGTGCCGCTCGAGTCGCATTGCGTGTCTGCACGCAGCCATCCAGGAAGCTGTCGTACGCCTCCCGGGATGCGAACGCTCTGGATCCACGCAGCCGAAGCCGTTGGTCGATCGCGTTCTTCAGGCGACCGTTCGCCGACTCGACATCGCCGTTCTCGTGCGCGTTACCGGGGAAGTTGCGCGACGCGCGAAGACCGTAATGATCAATCAGCTCCTGGTACCGTTCAGTGAAGTCCCGGCCGCGGCTTTCCGCCAGTTCATGTGTTGCCGCCGACAGATTATCGGTGCGATGCTCGATCGGTACCCCGCCCAGGCGCCAGAACGCCTTCTGCATGCCGGCGCTGAGCGCCTCAAAACTCTCGCTCGGGCAGATCGATACCGACTCCCAGTTCGAATACGTCAACACGAAGTGATACAGCAAGTGCGCGAACTTCTCTCCGGCGATGACCACCTCGAGCTCGCGCATGTCAGTAAAATCCGACTGCCCCTGTTCGCCCGGCACATGCGTCTGCGGAAAGAACACCTCGCGGTCCGGTCCCGACTTCACGCGCCACGCCAAAAACCGCCGCTGCAGTGTGCGTAACTGCCCCGCGCTGAACCGACCGGCGTGTCGCTGGTTGAGCTCCGTCCACACCGTCTTCGCCTGCAGCCCGGCGTCCTGCTTCAACAGCACCTCGATCTCGGGCCACACCCCGGCAAACGGATCCACCCGGGTCCGCCACGTGTGCGGCGCCTTCGTTTGCGAGGGCATCGCGCCCGAGTGCGCGTATTTGCGCGCCGTGCGCTCGCTCATCCCGGCTTTCACCGCTGCAGTCACCTGCACATTCCCCTGATTTAACAATGACATGAGCAACCTCACCTGTTCGTCTGTAACCACTCGGCCTCCTTTGGGGAGACCGAAGTTAACCAGACCGTCGATGAAGCCCGCAGACCGGCAGTTCTAATTGTCGTCGCGGTCGCCGAGTTCGCCGGACCCGACGACACTGACGCCGGCAGCTCTAATTGTCGCCAGTCAGTCGGACGAGTTCACGTCACGACACTCATGCGGCGCATTGGGATCGAGGCGTTGTACCGGCGACCTCGCACCAGTATTCCGGCCCGCGATGCTTTCATTTATCCGTATCTGCTCGAGGGGTTATCGC
>JBOIAD010000066.1:0-80432 GCA_050738795.1 Steroidobacteraceae bacterium | reverse complement strand
CTAGCAATTTAGGCTCCAAAGCTATCATTTGCCCCTAAAAGTACCCACACGACTTCCAGAAGAGCCACAAAACATTGCGAGTGCCCCACGCACGAGCTTCACATGGTCGGCTGTTTCGCGCGGTGTTGGCGGCACACGTTCCCGTCTGGAAGACTAATCGAAGCGTCACGAATTGTGACCGCGAGAAGGCGCGCAAACTCGCGGGTCCTAGACTAGAGCCGCACACATACTTTGCGAACGATTGACCACCGCCTTGAACAACACCAGCGGCAGACGAAGACACTTCTCCTGATCTGGACTGACTCGCCCGGCGATGTCCTTCAAATCCTGCATCACGCCGATGATCGTGTTGAATGTAGCCACGTCGCCGGAATCGAGGAGGCCCAGCAGCAATTCGTCATTCATGAAGTCAATCGCCTCCCGCTCCTTTCTCGACAAAAACTGATGCCGCGATTTTCTCATACCTGACGACCTCCCGATCCGCTGCCAATATTTACTTCGTGGAATCCGCACGATCACCGAGACCAAGCGGCGGGTCGGCGGACATTGCGCAAAGATCGTCCCCACGGCTGTCTTCTAAGCGCGCTTGATGAGGGATGCTCAAGATTTCCGTTGAATTCCCTTCGGCCTTCCGGCCGATTTTGCTGTAGTTGGCTCGCCCTTCTTAGGGGATGGCGGCGATGCTGAGAAATCGCTTGCGTTGACCACCCCCACGTCCATCAATTCACGGATTGTCGCAAGCTGGCCGGTATCGTTGTGTGCTGGTCCGGCACTCTCGTTTCTGTGCAGATCATGCAGATATTGCGGCGGCTTGAGCGGTTGGACCCCAGGATTTACCGTAACCGTGTGGCCATGGCCCGTGGACGGTCGTGTTGCGCGAGGGTGATGATGTAGCGGTCGTAGTGAGAACACTGCAATGGTGGACAGGTAGCGCGAGATGGGCGGAGTCAAAGCACGCAGCGGTGGGTCGGATCGGCGGAGGCGGCGGCAGTGGCCCGAGGCGCAGAAGTTGCGAATTGTGCAGGAGTCGCAGCAGGCCGGGGTGGTGGCGCTGGAGGTGTGCCGAGGACACGGGTTGCATCCGAGTCTGCTGACGAAGTGGCGCGCGCAGCACCGGGAGGGGCTGCTGGGCAGTGAGGCTGAGGTGGGCGCAGGAGCGCGGCTGCTGCCGGTACAGGTTCACACAAGAGCGACACCGTCCCGAGAGGTGCGGGCGGCCGCCGCCCTCGGTGCGGGGAGGTCGGGTGTGATCGAGGTAGAGTTCGTGACGGGGCGGCGGCTGTGCATCCGCGGGGCGGTGGACGCGCAGGTGCTGCGCACGGTCCTGCAGGAGTTATCGCAGTCATGATGGGCTTGCCGAGGGGGATGCGGATCTGGCTGGCGGCTGGGTTCACTGACCTTCGTAAGGGCTTCGATGGACTGAGCGCGCTCATTCAGACGGTGCTGAACGGGAACCCTTTCTCCGGACAGATTTTTGTCTTCCGCGGACGCTGCGGTGACAAGATCAAGATTCTGTGGGATAGCCAGGACGGCCTATGTCTTTTTCAAAAGCGATTGCGCGGCGGAAAGTTCGTCTGGCCGCAGGCGCAGAGCGGGACGGTTTCCCTGAGCGCGGCGCAACTGTCGATGCTGCTGGAGGGGATTGATTGGGTGCGTCGGGAGACCGGCGCAAGACAGCGGGTGAAATTCCCGTACGGTGAAGGTGTAGCGAGCCACGCCGGCCCCGAGTCATGCGGTTGCGTCCGTGAGGGCGCAGTCGAAGCGTTGACAGGGGTACACGTAGGCCAGGTTATTGAGCGATGAAAGACTTCTCATTCGGAGTGCTTAGGGCTCGCGCAAAAATAATATCTCAGGATAGCGTGTAATTGTCTCATTGTATCGGCTGGGTTCTCCGGCCGATGATCTTTCGGATCACAAGAATACAAGCATATTGGCCCGAGTGCGGCGATGGTTGCGCGGCATTGGATTGATGACTTTATAATGGTACTATTCCGCATATTGGTTCATTTGTGGATGTGTACCATTATGCGAATCGCACGATTTCTCTCGAGCGAACTGAAGCGGATACTGGCACAGAAGACGGTTTGCACGTTTGAGGAACTGGCGCAGGCACTGGGCACAGAGGCCCGCATGACCGTGTTCCGAAAGCTGGCTGAGCTTTCCTATCTGACCAGCTACTCGCATCGTGGCAAATATTATGCGCTGCGGTCGCGCTGCCGGTTTGATCCGAGCGGCTTGTGGTCGTATCAGGGGGTGTGGTTTTCTACTTACGGCACCTTGCTCGACACCGGTGAGGCGTTCGTGAATCGGGCGGCGGCGGGCTATGCGGCGAGCGAGTTGGACAATGCGTTGCATGTGCAGACCCGCCAAGCGCTACTGCACCTACACCACGAGGGCTTGATCGAGCGGGAAAGAATCGACAGTGCTTTCATCTATCTCGCCGTCAGTCCGCACGAGCAGCAACGGCAACTCGATGCGCGCCGCAAAATCGCGCAGGTTCCCGTGGGCGGTGTCGCGCAAGGTGTGCTGGCGCATGAGGTCAAGGCGGCCATTATTCTGTTCTTCGGGTTACTCGATGAACGGCAACGGCGGTTGTTTGCCGGCTTGGAATCGATGAAAGCCGGCAGCGGCGCCGATGCGCGAGTCGCACAGGTGCTGGGCCTGGATCCGCACACGGTGGCCAAGGGTCGGGTGGAGCTGATGGGGGCGGATTTTGACCCCACGCGGGTGCGCCGAGCGGGGGGTGGGCGAGTGGCGGCGGAAAAAAAACCCCGCACATAGTTGCCGCGATCGAACGGATCCTGGCTGAAGAAGTCGCGGGCGATCCGATCGATGGTCAACGCTGGACGCGCAAGACGACCCACGGGATCGCCTGCGAACTGAAGCGTGTCGGCGTGCAGGTCGGGGCGAAGACCGTGGCCCGACTGTTGGATCACATGGGCTTCTCGCTCAAGACGTGTCGCAAAAATATCGAATCCGGCGTCAAGCGCAAGCCGGGGCATCGGCTTCGAAGAAACCAGCAGTTCATCCAGATCAACGCCACGCGCCGCACCTTTGACAGCGCCGACCAGCCGATCATCAGCGTCGATGGCAAGAAGCGGGAGATGATCGGCAACTTCAAGAACAACGGCCGCGTGTGGCGTCGGGAGTCCAAGGAGGTCAACGATCACGATTTTCGCACCGATGCCCTCGGGATCGCGCTGCCGTACGGCATCTACGATGTGCGTCGCAACACCGGTCTGGTGGTGGTCGGCACGGCGCGCGAGACGCCGGCCTTTGCGGTCGATGCCATCGATCGTTGGTGGCGGGCCAACGGCGCGCGATATTATCCGCGTGCCGACCGACTGCTCATCCTCGCCGATAGCGGCGGTGCGAACAGTGCTCGATCCCGAGTCTGGAAGTGGGATCTGCAGCAGAAAATCGCCAACCGCTATGGGTTGAAAGTCACCGTGTGTCACTATCCGCCGGGCGCATCGAAGTGGAATCCCATCGAGCACCGCATGTTCAGCGAGATCAGCAAGAACTGGCAGGGCGTGCCGCTGGACAGCTACGAAACCGTCATGAAATACATCCGCACCAGCAAAACTGCCACCGGCCTGAAGATCGCCGCCGCCCTAGACACCAAGCCCTACCAGATCGGCGAGGAAGTCGGCGACGAGGAGATGGCACTGTTGAATATCCGAGCGAAAAGAACACTTCCGGAGTGGAACTACGCCATCCGTCCGCACATCAAAATCCGGAAATCAATGTGAAGTTATTTTTGCGCGAGCCCTTAGCCTGAACGGAGTCAGTGGTGGTGGTCTGAGCTCCCGCGGAGTTAGCGGCGGCGGTTTCAATACCAACGGCGTAAGTGGTGGTGGCCTTAGCCTGAATGGTGTCAGCGGTGGCGGCTTGAGCTCCCGCGGAGTTAGCGGCGGCGGCTAGTCATAAGGCATAAGTGGTGGGCGTACGACGTCTAGACCGCAGCCCCGGTAAGTACGAATTTCAAGGGCCTAATAGTCTGGCGCACGTCACCAGAGCTTTGTATCCGCAACTGCTGCGAATAGTTGTGGCCACATTGCCAACGAAGCGTTGCCGCAATTGAATGAAAGACCGAGCAGCTTCGCAAATATCGCGCGTTGATCAACGCTTGTAATTCGCCCGCTCCACAAAGAATTGGCCCTTGGCGCAGGATAGCGGCCACATACCCGCCGTCGTATGTCCATTTCTCCGCGAAACTCCCATAAATGCATCCTTATGCTAAGCGACCCGCTGATACATGCTTCGCGCGTTTGAACGGAGACCGTAGGAATCTGCAGAGGCAGAGATGCCGGTCGGCATCGCACCTTTCCATTACTGCAGGATTACGATCGAAGTCGCGAACGATCGGGAGCCGGTAGACGGAGAATAGTGTTACTGGGAAGCACAGGCCGACAAGTCATTTTCAAATCCTGGCCACTGACATCGAGTAGTCGGTGCAGAAACCGGTCGCTCAGTATCGGAGCGGTAGACGGCACAGATGGGAATCGGCAAGAGAATCGGGCCATCTAAAACTAAGGCTAGAACTAAGGCGTTAGAGCAAGCGGCCGAGAACTCGGCACGCGGCCAACTGATTTTACAAGAACTACTAACAGAATTAGCGGCAATTCTGGTACCACGTGGTGTAACGCCGACCCGATTCAGTGAGATGGCAAAGCACGCGTTCGCGCATGCAGCGGCGGCAATGTCACGTTTTCGAAACGGGCGAGTCAATCAATCGAAAGTGGCTGTGTTGACCGGTCTGCGCCGCGCCGAAGTTCGGAAGCTCTTGACCTGTTCTCATCCCACCATTCGCGCAAACGATTCTGATCAGTCACTCATCGACACAGTAATAAGTGGCTGGTGCGCTGACAAGCACTTCATGGATAAGCGAGGCGCCCCAAAGCGTTTGCTAGTCACTGGCGGAAAGGCGTCTTTTGCTCGATTGGTACAGAGGTACGGAGGCGATGTGCCACATCGAGCGGTGCTAGACGAATTGCGTCGGATTGGTGTCGCCCAACAGGTTGGACGGCACGTTGAAGTCCGTAGCTTATCGATTCTGCGACAAAGGCGGAGTTTTGCATCGCTCGCCTACCTGTTGCCCGCCATTGTTGATGGCATTCGCCTGGCCTCTAGACCGAAGGGGCGCGCAGGCTACTCGTATATGCATCGACTAACCCTGTCCGTTCCTAACGTGTTTGAGCTGGAGATGGTGCGAGATCGCTGTGTGTCAAGCATTAAGTCACTGCTCGGCGGCCTGGGTCAATCATTGGGCGCGCAAGAGAGTTCGCCGTGTCGAGCCAAAAAAACACGTCATTCATGTACGGTAACGGTATTGCTCATCGAAAATAAAGCTCCTCACGACCGTGGACGCAACGATTTCCCAATTTAAACTTTTGCCACTCTGAGACTGCGCTAAAGCGATCAACTGGACTGTGTACGCAAGGAGGTTAGGATGAGTGTCCGCTCAACACAGCGCGTTGCCTATGAGTATTCTCGGGTATTGACAGACATCTTCGAGTTCATGCTGGCATGTGGTTTGCCAAAGAGGGACGTTTTGGCCATAGCGACTCGAGCCTTGGAGAAAGCCAAGCGAGCGAGTAGCTACGCCGGAAAAGATATGTCCGGCTACCTGGCTACTGCTGCCTTAGTGCTTGATGCTTGGCATCGCGATCGTCGTTATCTGAACTACAAGGCAGAGCCACGAGCCATAAGGCTCCTTGGGCCCACTCCCAGTGTCGAAGCGCTGATTCGTGCGGAGCCAGGGAAGCACCGCGCCGTCATTTTGGCGCAGCGCTTAAAAGCACATCGGCTCGTCGTTCCTTGTGGCAAGGGTTTGTACAAACCTGCAGGCAACATTGCGCTCCTCTCAGCGTTTGATCCACTCGCAATTCAGCATGTCGCGCGGTCACTATCGATGCTACTCGAAACTATTCGTCAAAATCTTGCGTTTCCAAACCCTTCCCAAAGGCTAATTGAGCGTATCGCGGAGGTCCCAGATCTCCCCCTCGAGCAAGTCCCGGCGTTTCGCAAATTTACGCAGATGCAAGGGTGGATATTGCTGAGAACGGTAAACGATTGGCTTGGATCCAGGAGAGCAGGAGCTTTGAGTCGAAGGCCCAAGACTGTGCGCGCGGGGATTCATGTGCACTCATATGTAGGTGCGACTGCGCGCGATTCATCGTGCGACAAGCGTACGCGAATCACGGCTTCATGACGTCCTCCCTCAACGCCTTCCTCAGGATCTTCCCGACGTTCGTTTTCGGAAGATCCGTTCTGAAATACACGTGTTTGGGTACCTTGTAGGCGGCTAGCGATAGCCGGCAATACTCGATTACCGCGCGTTCTGTTAGCGACGGATCCTTTCGGACCGCAAACAACGCCACGACCTCACCTGAGTGCTCGTCGGGTTGCGCGACTGCCGCAGCTTCGAGAATACCGGGATGGGTGGCCGCGACGGCTTCGACCTCGTTCGGGTAAACATTGAATCCGGACACCAGGATCATGTCCTTCTTGCGATCCTCGATGAAAATGTAGCCGCGCTCGTCCATGCGGCCGATGTCGCCGGTACGCAGCCAGCCCTCCGGCAGCATCACCTTTGCGGTCTCCTCGGGGTTGTTCCAGTATCCGACTGTAACCTGTGGGCCGCGCACGCAGATCTCCCCAATCTTGCCGACTTCCAGATCCTGGCCTGCGTCATCCTTGATGGCGATCTCGGTCGATGAGATGGGCAAGCCGATGGAACCGTTGAAGTCTTCCAGCGGCGGGTTGATGCATGCGGCCGGGGATGTCTCGGTGAGGCCCCATGCCTGGGTGAGGACTTTCCCGGTCACCTGCTTCCAGCGTTCCGCCACGGCGCGCTGCACGGCCATTCCGCCGCCCAGGGTGATCTTCAGACTGCTGAAGTCGATACTGTCGAATCCCGGCGTATGCAGCAGGGCGTTGAACAGCGTGTTGACACCGGAAATGAACGCGAACGGGTATTTCTTCAGCTCCGCGATCACGGCGGGGAAGTCTCGTGGATTGATGATGAGAACGTTCTTCCAGCCCAGCCGCGCGAACAGCAGGCAGTTTCCGGTCAGCGCGAAGATGTGGTACAGCGGGATCGGCGTGACCAGGGTGCCCTGCTTTTCCTTGAACTCCCGGCCGACCCAGGCTTCCGCCTGCAGTACGTTCGCGCTGATGTTGCCGTGGGTCAGCATGGCGCCCTTCGCGACGCCCGTCGTCCCGCCTGTGTACTGCAGATAAGCGAGATCATCCGGGCCGATATCCACCGGGTCCAGGGTCAGTCGGGCACCGGCCGCGACCGCCGACTTGAAGTCCGTCGCGGTGCCGATGTGCCACGGGGGGACCTGTTTGCGGCGGTGGCGCACGACGAAGTTGACGATCGCGGATTTCGGAAATCCAAGAAAGTCACCCGCCGCGGTCACGAGCACATGCCGCACCTTCGTCTGCGGCAGCACCTGCTCGACGACGTGCGCGAAATTCTCAAGAACCAGAATGGCGATGGCGCCTGAGTCATTGAGCTGGTGCTGCAGCTCGCTCGCCGTATACAGAGGGTTCGTGTTGACCACCGCGAGTCCGCTGCGCAGCGCACCGAACATCGCGATCGGGTATTGCAGGACATTCGGCAACATGATGGCCACGCGGTCGCCCTTCTTGAGCCCGGCGCTCTTCTGCAGCCAGGCGCCGAAGCTGCGCGACTGCTCGTCGAGCGTGCGGTAGGTCAGGGCGCGGCCCATCTGCACGAATGCGACCGATTCGGCATGCGCAGTGCAGGTCTGCTCGATCAGCTCCTTGAGCGTGCGCAGTCTGTCCGGATCGATATCAGCGGGAACGCCGGGTGGATACGACTTCAGCCAGATCCTGTTCATTTCCAGAGGACCCCCGCTAGTGATTCTTCTGTAGCAACGGTTCCAGCTGCGGCCAGAGCGTATCCAGCACCGCCGGTTCACCTTTCGCATTGGGGTGCAGCCCGTCATCCTGCATCCGCGATGGATCCAGCGCCACGGATTCCAGCAGGAATGGCACGAGGGCCAGGTGGTAGCGAGTGCTGATGTCGGTATACATCTGCCTGAAATCGGCCGTGTAGCGCGGTCCGTAGTTGGGCGGCATGCGCATGCCGACGAGCAATATGCGCGCGCCGGCCTGCTTGGCAAGGTCCACCATTCTCGTCAGATTCTGCCTGGCAAGGCCGAGCGGCAGTCCACGCAGCGCATCGTTCGCTCCGAGCTCCAGCACGAGAACCTGGGGTCGATTGAGCTGCAGTGCCCGTGGCAGACGCTGCAGACCGCCGCTCGTGGTTTCGCCGCTCACGCTGGCGTTCACGACCTTGTATCCGTAACCTTGAGCCTGTAGCCGCTTGTCCAGCAGTGCTACCCATCCCTGTTCTGGCCGAAGGCCGAGAGCGGCGCTCAAACTGTCGCCGAAGACGAGGAGGGTTCGATCGGACGCCGCTGCGTTCTGGAGCGCGATGACCCAAAAGCCGATGCCGAGCGCGCAGGCGCCAATGATTCGTGACAGCGTTCTCAAGGCCGAAAACCTCACCAAGCAGGTTAGCAGTCCGGAAGGATCGCTGACTATTGTGCACGACGTTTCGCTCGACATCGCGCCCGGCGAGTCGGTGGCGGTGGCAGGGGCTTCGGGAGCCGGCAAGTCCACGCTGCTTGCGCTGTTGGCAGGGCTGGAGCTGCCGACGAGCGGGCGTGTGCTGCTGGATGGCCAGGATCTGACGCGGCTGGATGAGGACGGGCGTGCGCGTCTGAGGGCGCAGCGCGTCGGCTTCGTGTTCCAGTCCTTTCATCTCATTCCTGCACTGACCGCGCTGGAGAATGTGATGCTGCCACTGGAGCTGGCGGGCAGCCCGGACGCGCGCCGGGCTGCGCTCGATACCCTGCAGCGGGTCGGTCTGAGCGCTCGCACGGGCCACTATCCTCGACAGCTTTCCGGCGGCGAGCAGCAACGTGTTGCGCTCGCGCGCGCCTTCGTGACGCGGCCGGCGGTTCTGTTTGCGGATGAGCCGACCGGTAATCTGGATACCATGACAGGGGGGCGGGTCGGGGAGCTGCTCTTCGAGCTCAACGCGAGCACTCTCACCACACTGGTTCTCGTGACACACGATCTCGAGCTGTCCTCACGTTGCTCGCGCACCATCCGCATGGAAGCGGGTCGGGTTCTGTAGGACTTTCGTGCGCGCGCTCTCACTGGCCCTGCGATCTGTGATGCGCGAATGGCGTTCCGGCGAGCTGGGGGTGTTGCTGCTGGCGCTCACGATCGCAGTCGCTGCTCTCACGGGCGTCGGCTTCCTCGTAAGTCGCATCAGCACTGCGGTAGCCCTGCAGGCGAGTGAAGTGCTTGCTGCAGACATCCGGTTGGGCTCGCCGCAACCGATTGGTGCCGGATATTTCGAAGAGGCGCGCCGCCGCGGCCTGATGACGGCGAGCAGTACGGCTCTGTTGAGTGTGGTTTTCAACGGCGAGAGAAGCCAACTGACGAACTTGCGCGCCGTAACCAGCGGCTATCCTCTGCGGGGCAGGGTCTTGATCGCCGATGAGCCCTTCGTCCCGGGACGGCTGGCTCAGGGTATTCCCGCGCCGGGGGAGATCTGGCCGGACTCAAGGCTGCTGGCCGCCATCGACGCGCACGTGGGCTCGCGAATTGCCATCGGGGCAGCCACGTTTCGCGTCGGACACGTGCTCATCTCGCGTCCCGACCAAGGCGGCACATTCGCCGAGCTCGCACCCACTCTGCTGATGAATCAGGCGGATCTGCCGGCGACCCAGCTCATCCAGCCGGGAAGCCGGGTCAGCTACCGGGCTTTGTTCGCAGGTCAACGCGATCGCATCGACACGTTCAAGGCATGGCTCACGGCGCACAAGAAAGGCGGGGAGCGGGTGCACGACATTACGGACGCGAGTCCCCAGATCAAGAACGCCGTCGAGCGCGCCGGCCGGTTTCTCAGCTTGGCCAGCCTGGTCAGTGTCCTGCTGTGCGCCATCGCGGTGGCGATGTCGGCGCGCCGTTTCGTTCATCGCCATTTGGACACCGTGGCCCTGTTGAAGACGCTTGGAGCCACCCGCGCGTTCACACTCAGCGTGAACGTGCTGCAGCTCCTGGTGGTGGCCGGTATTGCCGCGGCGTTGGGATGCGGGGTTGGGTTCCTTGCGCAGGAGTGGCTTTTGCACACTCTGCACGGCCTGCTGGTGGTGGAGCTCCCGCCGGCAAGCCTCCTGCCGGTGGCAATCGGCTTCATGACCGCGATCGCCGTCATGATCGGGTTTGCGCTGCCGCCCTTGCTGCAACTGTCGCGCGTTCCCGCGCTGCGGGTGTTGCGTCGCGATGTGGGGCCGCCGCCGCCGCTCATTCTGCTCGCCTTCGGACCTGCCGTGGCCGTCGTCGTCTTCCTGGTCTATTGGGTCGTCCGCGACTGGAGACTGTTTCTGGGCTTCACCGGCGGGCTCGCCGGATTTCTGCTCGTGCTGGGTGTTGCGGGCAGCTTGCTCGTGCTTCTGGCGGGCCGGCTGCGAGGCCGTGTGGGCGTTGCATGGCGTTTCGGCGTCGCCAATCTGAGCCGGCGCCGTACGGATAGCCTCGTACAGCTCGTTGCGTTCGGGACGGGGATCATGGTTCTGCTGCTGCTCGCCATCGTTCGCGACGACCTCAACAGCGACTGGCGCCGCACGTTGCCGGCGAATCTGCCCAATTACTTCTTCATCAACATTCCGCCGGCAGAGCGCGACTCGTTCATCCAATTCCTGAATGCACGCGGTGCCAAAACCGCGCGCGTGTTGCCCATGATCCGCGGCCGGTTGACGAGCATCAAGGGCCGTTCGGTGGAAGACATGAGATTCAGCGGCGAAGAAGGCGAGAACTTCGCCACCCGCGAGCAGAACCTGACCTGGGCGTCTGAGCCCGGTGCCGATAATCGCATCGTCGCGGGCCGCTGGTGGACCGCGGCAGATTTCGGCAAGCCGCTGGTCTCGCTGGCCACGGAATTCCAGGACTCTCTCGGAGTCAACGTCGGAGATCGTCTGACCTTCGACATCGCCGGCGAATCCTTCGAGGTGCGTGTTGCAAGTATCCGCAAGGTGAAGTGGGACAGTTTCCAGCCGAACTTCTTCGTCGTGTTTGCTCCCGGCGTACTCGACAAGATGGCTGGAACCTACATCACGAGTGCCAACCTGAAGCCCGGGGACGCGCGTTCCCTTGCGCAGCTCGCGCGGCGCTTTCCCAGCGTCTCGATTTTCGACATCGATGACTTGCTGCAGCAGGTCCGCTCCGTCCTGAACAAGGCAGTGCTCGCGGTCCAGAGCGTTTTCGTGTTTACGCTGTTCGCGGGCTTGACGGTCCTGCTGGCCGCAGTGCAATCAAGCCGCGAGGAACGGCGCTATGAGAGCGCGATGCTGCGCACGCTCGGAGCGAGGCGGGCGACGGTCCTCCAGGGGGTGCTCGCGGAGTTCGCAACGCTCGGCCTGCTGTCAGGATTGCTGGCCGCCGCCGGGGCTTCGATCGCCGCCTATTTCATCGACACCCGGGTGCTGCAGCTGACCTACACCTTCGACTGGCGGATCTGCATCGAAGGATTGCTCGGGGGCGCACTGCTGGTTGCCGCAACGGGCTGGCTTGCGACCCGCTCGGTCGTGAATCAGCCGCCGCTGCAGACGCTGCGCGCGGAGTAGGGTCACTTGGCTATCAGGGTACGTGCCTGTTCCGCCCAGAACAGGGCATCTACGTATGCGGCGCGGATCAGGGCGGCAGGCAGATCACCGTATACGACATGATCCCAGGCCGCGCGCTCGTAGGCTCGAGTGCATTGCAGCGCCTTGCCGAGATCGCCTTCGCCTGCGATCAGAGCTCGGGTGATCGCCGGGGTGAGTGGCAGCTCTTCGACGATCTTCTGCATCGGCATTCCGACCAGCGCATTCAACAGGGAAAACAATCCGGTGATGAAGAACGGGCCCGCGTCCCTGGCGCCGCCCAGGCGCCCGAGCTGCTCGCACATGCGGGCGCGGGTCATCGCGTTGACGAACAGGCTCGGCGGCCGGTCGTCGAATCCCTGTAGACACAACAGCGTGCACAGCTGCCGCAGATGCTGGAGGCCGAGGAGCACGATGGCCTGGCGGATGGAGCCGATCTTGCGCGGCAGGTTGTAGTAGCTGGAGTTGATGCAGCGCAGGACATGATAGGACATGGAGACGTTCTGACTCAGCAGCCGCTCCACTTCGTCGATCGAATACTCTTCGTTCTGCAGCGAGGCCACCAGGCGCAGCGTGCCGAGGCGGCTGGATGGCACCCGCTTGGCACGGAAGGTCTGCGGATGCTGCAGGAAGTAGCCCTGGAACCCGTCGAATCCCAGCGCGATGCAGTTCTCGAACTGCTCGGGGGTCTCCACATTCTCGGCGATCAGCTTGATGCCCCGGGGCTTCAGCTCCTTCACCAGCCGCTGCAGGTCATCGGCCGCCGGATGCGTGATTTCCAGCTTCACGATGTCCGCGAACTCCAGCAGGCGCTCGTCGCTGATCTGCGGTGAATAGTCGTCCAGCGCGATACGGTGACCGCGCGCGCGCAGCGTCTTGATGCCCTCGATGACCCGCGGGTCGGCGCGCACGTCTTCCAGGACTTCGATAACGATCTGATCCGGGCGCAGCGGCAGGTCGGGTACATCGACCAGCAGCTCCGTCGGAAAGTTGATGTGCACCGGCTGGCCGCCGGAAAGACGATCCAGGCCTATCTCGAGCGCGGCGCTGGAAATGACCTCCAGAGTGGCCTGCCGCGGATCGCTGATGCGCGCCGCTCCCGCTGTCGAGGAGTGCCGGTACAGGAGCTCGACCGCCATGACCGCCATGGCGGAGTCATAGATCGGCTGGCGCGCGACGAAGACATCGGTGTGCGCCGGAGGCGCTGCTGGCGCCGCCGCTTGCGCCCGGCCGCGTTCATCTTGATTTGACATGTGTCCTCGAGAGCCGCACAGCCTGCGGTTCGCACGAGACTCTACTTCAGGGATTCACGTCCTTCCGTGTCAGGATCGGCCATTGCCGTGGACTCACGAGGCGCGCGTCCGGGTGCAGGCCGTTGATTCGAGACGCCGGTCACACTGCGCAGGCGGCTCTCAGCGCTGGATTCCGATGGTGATCCAGGAGTCCGGCTCGGGATCGCCCCGCCACGAGAGTCCTTCGATGGTGAATTGATAGTTGCCGGGCCCGAGCGCCGAGCTGTTCAGCGCGATGCGCAGATGGCCGTTGGAATCCTTCACCAGATTGTGCAGCACGGCCACACGGCCCTGGTCGATGCGGTCGATCGTGATGCGGAAGGTCTTGTACGCGGAGCGGGACTCGTCGATCTTCAGATCCACGAGCTGCGCCTGGCCGCCGCCGATGACCACGGCGGGCGTATTCGATGCGCCATCGTGGCTCGGCACGAGACGGATCGTGCGCGTATTCGTGGCGGGATCGAGCGGCCGCTCGGTCGCCTGCCGCTGCAATTTCTCGATCTTCCTGCTCTTGGACGCGCTGTCGTTAGCGACCACCGCGAGTCCGATTGCCAGCACCATGACAGTCAGAGCCAGCCCGAGAACGAACTGCGGTTTCGCCCAACTGCTGCGCGGCGTGTCCTGCCAAGGCTCGGGCTTGCCGCTCGCTTCCAGGAGCCGCAAGCCGGCGTTGACCCGCTCAGGCAGCCCGAGCTCATCGAGAACGTGTGGATTGTCGCGGCAGAAGTGCTCAAAGTCGGTCGCCCCCTTGATCGGCAGCCGGCCCGAGAGATAGCGCTCGACGATCTGATTCCTGGCGATGAAATCGCGGTCCATCGCCGGAGTCGGTGCGGAAGCTGCGGCGGCCGATGGAGCGGGAGCTGGGGGAGTCGAAGGCTGTTGAGCGACTGTGATTGCCGCGGCCGCTGTCGGGGTCGCAGCCGCGCGCGCAGGCACCGAGGCCGCACTTGCCGCCGGAGGAGGTGCGGACGGTGTCCGGGCGGGCACGACAGCAATCGCCGGGGGAGGAAGTGCGGACGGCGTTGATCTGAGCACTGCCTCCGGTGCTGCCTGCGGAGCAGTTGCGGGCGCCGAAGCAGCAACCGGCATCGATGGTGCGACCGTGGACACGGCGGGCGCGGACAAGTCATGCACGAGCTCGAGGGGCAACGCAGGTAGCGGCTCGGCCGCCTGGGCGAGCTTCGGCTGCACGGGTCCGCGAGAGTTCCCATCAAGGAGCGAGGCGGGCGTCGGCAGTGTCGAGGCAGCCGGAACTGGCTTCGCGGGTTTCTTCGTGGCCTGGACAGGCGCGCCGCCGACAGTTGGATTGGCGGCGACGCGCGGCTCCTTGGTCGAGGGCGGCACCGGCGATCCAGTGCCCGCTGTGGACCGCGCAGCAACCGGAGCGGCCGATTGCGGAATAAGAGGCTTTCCGGATGCTGCGGCCGCGACGGGCGCATTCGGCCCGACCGGCGAGCGTGACGGGACCGCCAAGGTGGGCGGTACCGCCAAGGTGGGTGGGACCGCCGTGGGCGGTACCGCTGGGGTCGAGGAGACCGCCAAGGTGGGCGGGACCGCCGACTTGGATGCGGCCGGTGCGCTGGACTCGGCACGGGGCGCGGTAGCGGCCAGCAGCATTTCTGGGTCCATCAACTCCGCCGAGGCCAACAGCGTCGGAACGAGTGACGAGTCGGGGGAAGCTAACGGCTGTGGATCTGCGGACACCGGTAAGACGCCTGAGGCGGCCGAAGGCATCACTGGGTGCTCCGCCGGATCGAGCAGCATACCGGGCGCCAGAAGCTCTTCAGGGTCGATCAATCCATCACTCGAAGGTACCGGCGCGGAGGGCTCGCGCGTTCCCGACTGCGGCGATCTGGCCCCCTGCAACGGCACGGACGCGTCCATGCCCAGAGGTTCCTCGACCGGCAAATCGGTCAAGGGCTCCAATACGGGGCGCGACGCTGCTTCCATAGTTTTCGAGCCGGATTCGGTTTCGGATCAACACCCTGGACGTATCCTGCAATGCCGGTGCGGTGCGACCTGCGCGATGGCTCACAGATCAGGAGGCCGGCCCCCCGTTCGTGACGCACGTCACACCAGAAGGATGCACCTGATCGCCGATCGCCACTCAAAATAGTGACAGCGCATCACGCATTCTTCCAGTTTGACCCGTTCGGCGCACGGCCACGTTTGAGTCTGCGTACCTACCCAAACGAGGCATCGGACGGACCATGTTCAACGCATCCCTCTTTCTGCGGCAGTACGGGCTCTCCGCGCTCGGCTCACTGCTCGCAATGGCCGGCTCCGCGAGCTCTTTTGCCGCCGCGGACGATACGGCGATCACCCTCTACAGCTCCGAGCAGCCGGGGGCTATTTCGGCTGACCTCTACAGACCGCTCCCCGGATCCAGCGTCCCGAACGCCACGAGTGTGCCCGGCTACGCTCTGGTCCGTCAGGATCGGGACGTCAAGCTCGAAAATGGCCGTTCGACACTCAAATTTACCGATGTGGCCGCCCTCATCGATCCGACGACGGTCACCTTCACCTCCCTGACGGATCCGCGCACCCGCGTCCTCGAGCAAAGCTATCAATTCGATCTGGTGAGCACGGACAAGCTGCTGTTGAAATATATCGACCGACCCATCGTGGTCGAGCACCAGGCGGGTGACCATGTTGAGGTGATCAACGGCACGCTGCTGTCGTCGGTTGATGGGCTGGTGTTGCGAACGAATGACGGGGGTATTGAGGCGCTACGCAACTATTCGTCGGTGCGCTTTCCCGAGCTGCCGGGCGGACTGGACACTCGCCCGACGCTCGTGTGGGATGTCCTTTCGCCGCGTGCAGGTGAGCAACGCAGCCGCGTCACCTATCAGACCGGAGGGGTGACGTGGTGGGCCGACTACAACCTCATCTTCAACGAGGGCAAGGACGCGAACAGCGGCGTGCTGGACCTCTCGGCGTGGGTCAGCATCATCAACCAATCCGGCGCAACCTACCGCGACGCCCGGCTAAAGCTCATCGCGGGCGACGTGCACCGGGCCGCGCCGGGAGCCCGCCCGATGATGGCGAAGCGCGCCATGGAAGTCGCATTACAGGATAGCGCTGCGGTTGCGGGCTTCAAGGAGCAGCCCTTCTTTGAGTTTCACCTGTACACGCTCGGGCGGCGCACCACGCTGCCAAACAACTCGACGAAGCAGCTCGAGCTGTTCGATCAGGCGCGCCAGATTCCGGCGAAGAAGATCCTGCTGTACTACGGCGCCGGCACAGCGTACTTCTATCCAAACCCTATGACGGACCGCAACTACGGCGTCCAGTCGAACAAGAAGGTCGACGTCTACCTCGAGTTCCGCAACGACAAGCAGTATGGGCTCGGCGTCCCGCTCCCCGCCGGTCGCGTGAGGGTCTCCAAGCTGGACGCGGCCGACGGGAGCCTCGAATTCATCGGCGAGGATCTCATCGACCACACGCCCAAGGACGAAGAGGTGCGCGTGAAGCTCGGCACTGCTTTCGACGTCGTCGGCGAACGCAGGCAGACGGACTTCAAGGTGGATACCAGTGCGCACTGGATGGAGGAGCAGATCGAAGTCAAACTGCGCAATCACAAGGACCAATCGATCAAGGTATGGGTGAAGGAAAATCTCTATCGCTGGAGCAACTGGCAGATTGTCGCGAAGACGCACGAATTCGTGAAGGAAGACGCGCGTACGATCTCGTTCCCGGTCGACGTTCCAAAGGACGGTGAGACCGTGGTGCGTTATAAAGTCCGGTACACTTGGTGAGAATGCCCAGCTCGGGGACGAGGTGGCAAGTACCGAGGATTCCTGAGCAGTAGTAGTAGTAGTTCAAACCGAGGGCGCGCCGCGTGCGCCGACAAATCCGGACGTGCGGGGCCGATTCGGGAGACCGTGCAAGCCGACGGTAGAATCAGACGCCGGGTGCAAATCCAGGAGTAACGAGACTAGGCCCGCGCGCCCCTCAGGAAATACTCCACCTTGTCGCGATAGGTGCGTGAGAGCTTCAGCTCATGCCCCCCGTGCAGTGTCAGGAAGTATTCGCCGTTCATGTGCGCGCGCAGACTCTTCACGAGGCTCAGGTTCACGATCGTCGAGCGGTGTACGCGCTGGAACAGTTTCGGGTCGAGAACTTCTTCCAGCTCCTTCATCGTGCCGCGCAGGATGTGAGTGTTGCCGCCGGTGTGGATGCACATGTAGTCACCAGCCGCGTCGATCCATTCGATGGATGCGATCGCGACGCGCACGGTTTCGCGTCCCTGGCGGATCGGCAGGATATCCGGGCGCCGCGGCTCCGCGGCCTTGGATCCGTGAGTGAGCAATTCATCGAGAGCGAGCTCGCCCGATCCGGTGATCTCGGCGATGATCTCGACGAGCCGATCGCGCTGACTCGCAGCGGAGCGCGAGCGTACCTGGGTGCGTACGCGCTCGAGCGCGGCCTGGAATCGAGTGTCATCGACGGGTTTGAGAAGATAGTCCACGGCACGTGCTTCGAAGGCTCGAATGGCGTATTGGTCGTAGGCGGTCACGAAAACGATGACCGGCAAAGACTCCTGCGGAAGGCGCGTGAGCACCTCGAAACCCGACATGCCCGGCATCTGGATATCGAGAAAGACGACATCCGGCTTGCACTTCGTCACGGCCGCAAGCGCTTCGCGCCCGTTGGCGCACTGGGCCACCACCTCGAAATCCGCCGCCTCCAGCAGGCGGATTTCGATCCCGCGTCTGGAGAGTGCTTCGTCATCGACAATGATGGTGGAAATCTTCACGCGCGGGCGGCCTCCGACGCGGCTGACTGCTGCTGCGACGGCGGGCCGACTTCTGCCGTCGTCTGGAAAGGTAACGCCATGTCGATGCGCAGTCCCGGATGGCTGTTGAGTACCGCGAAGCGGTGATTCTCGCCGTAGAGAACCGCAAGGCGCTCGCGCGTGTTGCGCAATCCTACGCCTCGTCGCTCGCCCGTAGGAGGGCCATCGCGAAGGCCGGGACCGTCATCGATGACGCTGACTTCCAGCATGGCGCCGCGAGTGCGGCCCTCGATGCGGATCGAGCCGCCCTGCTCGCGTGCGGAAACGGCATATTTGAGCGAATTCTCGAGCAGAGGCTGCAGCAGCAGGCTGGGCACGAGGGCCTCCAGCGCCGGCCCATCGATGGCGTACTCGAGGCGCAGGCGCTCGCCGAACCGCAACCGTTCCGTCCCCAGATACAGATCGAGCGCTTCAATTTCCTGGCGCAGAGTGACTTTCTTGACCGGATCCTGGTCCAGCGTATAGCGCAGGAATTCCGACAGCCGCGTGACGGCGTGGTTTGCCGTGCGGTTCTGATTGTCGAGGATCAGGGTCGAGATCGCATTGAGCGTGTTGAATAAAAAGTGGGGATTGAGCTGATAGCGCAGCATCTTGAGCTGTGCCTCCTGTGCGAGGGCGGCAGCCTTGAGGGTCGCGGCCTGCTGGCGCTGCTGCATCTCGTAATACTTGATCCCGAAGTACAGCGCGCTCCAGCACAGCAGCAGGTACATCGTCGACAGGGCGCCGCCGAAGAATTCGAACAGGGTCTTGAACTGCCAGTCCGGGTCGACGAGCTGCACATAGGCAACGTTGATCAAAAGGCGGATCGCCAGCGCCGTGACGTAGCACGTGCCCAGCACGCCGAGGAAGATGACGCGGGCCGAGCGACCCCACAGGCGGCGAAAGATGAAGCGCATGGGTGTCGACAGAATGAAGCCGGCGACCGCAGCGACCAGGATCACCTGTCCATAGCTGGAGGGCTTCTCGTACAGCAGCAGTCCCAGGTACTGCGTAACGGCGTACGCGCCCCAGCCCGCGGTATGCAGACTCCAGAAGAGCACATTGCGGCTGGACCGCAGTTTTTCGAACGTCAGCATGCGCCGCGCAGCTGCGAGTCAGTGGTGCACAAGCTTAGGGCATCTTCGTGGGCCTGCGCCCCTGAGTGAGCGCGTTCCCGGCTCGCCTCGTCGCAGTCCATGCATTCAGTCCGTCTATGCTCAAGGTTTAGCTAACGCCCGAGCCGCCCCCTCAGTGTCTCCTAAGCCATTGATCATGAAAGGATGCAGGGCCGGTTGTAAAAGATTCCACCTCCACGGGCCGTCCATCTTGCCGCACGGCCTCAGCCTCTTTGTGTCACGGGGGTACGCGCCTTGCGTCTTTCCGATGTTGCAGGACTCCAGAGGAGCGAACATGAGAAAGCTGGTTTTAGGAATCAGTGCCGCCGCACTGATCGCGGCAGCCGTTTTTGTGGCTGCCCAGGCGCAGGATCAATCCTCGGCCGCTGCGCCGAGCCCCGCTGCCCCGACGGCGGCACCCGTTGCGCCGACCGCGCCGCCTGTCCCCCGCGCTAGGCAGGGCGTGAGGATGCACCTGGCGGCGATCAACACGTCCGATGCAGCGTTCCGCAAGCTGGACACGGACAACGATGGGCGTATCTCCGCGCTGGAAGCGGCGAACAACGTGAACGTGGCCACCGCTTTCACCATGGCGGACAAGGATAGGGATGGATATCTGAGCCGGGAGGAATTCAAATCCGTCAATGCGGCGTCGACCCAGTCTTCGGACGTTGACGTGGCGAGCCCCAGCGGGGACACGGCGACCGAACCGAGCGGGGATCACGCATCGGATCCCGGTGGGGATCAGCCGGCTACGCCGCCCTCCGACTCATCGGACTGATTTGCCCGGATCGACGCTTTGAGGGGCGATCAGAAGCGACTCGAGCGGCTGAGGTGCCGATAGCGCTGCGCCTTGTGCGAAATCGCAACCGATGGCCGTGAGCCATTGCAGCGCTGCCTGGGACTCGACGCGCTTGGCAGCGCAATGAATACCGAGAACCTTGACAGCCTGCGCAATTGCGACGACGAGCGCTTGGGAGAGTTTGTCCTTCAGGGCCACCGAAGTGAGCTTCGCGTCGATTTTCACCAGCCGCAGCGCCTTCGAACGCAGCAGGCCCACTACCGAGGAGTCGAGCGAGAAATCGTCGATCACCACGAAGCAGCCGAGCTTGTCGCACAGTGTGATGAAGCGTTCCACCTGCGCGCGGCGCTGCAGGCACAGCGGCTCTGCGATCTCGAAGCCGATGTTGTCGGGTGCAATTCCGTGCGTCTTCAAGTTGGACGCCACGAACTGGGGAAAGCGCTCGTCCTCGAGGGTGTTGATGGACAGATTGAGCGTAAAGCTCGTCGGCTCGGAGTTCCAGACGGACCGGTTCGCCGCAAGCCATGCGAGCAGGTGCTGCAACGCATAGCTGTCGAGTCCTGGTGGAACGCGCTGCATATCCCGGTGCACCGCACTGGCCCGTACCTCGTAGCGTCTCGTCCGACCACCTGCACGAAGTTTGGTGAAGGGCTGCACGTCGAGGCTGAGAGTCAGGCCCTCGGGCAACGCCAGCGTACGCGAGGTGCCTGTCACGGCCAGAACTTTGGCTGTGCCGGTCGTCGCGTGCGACGACAGTGCGGTCGTACTCGCTGGCTGCTTGTCTTGCGCGGAGGACGCATTGACGGCAGGTGCTGGCCTGCGAACCTCGGCCTGCGGGAGATCCGGCGTGAGCTCGAATTCCAGAATGTCCTCGACCGCTTGCGGTGACAGCACCGGTGCGGTCTCGCCGACCGTTGCTTCGGACACCACCGGCGCAAGTGGCGGAGCGGAGGCGATCGGCGACGCGGACGCGACCGGCGAAGGGGGAGCGACCGTCGGCGCGGAGGCGGCCGGCGGCGCAGATGCGGTTTGCAGGACTGCGACGACGGCGGTTTCGGACGCCAGCTCGAGTATCGGCAACGCTGCTTCGGTATGTGACGACCGCGCCGCAAGGGGCCGCAAGAGTACGGCGACTTTTTGCATGATCGTGCGTATCTGGGGCGTGACCATGCGCTCGAGCACGCCGTCGCCGACGGACTTGATGTCGGCCAGAACCATGACAAGTCCCACGAGCGCGCCTTGGGGCGCACGCACAGGCAGGAAGAGTGCAACGCGGCCATCCTCGAGGCCGTTCTCATAACAGCTCTGCGAGGTGTCGCGGCGCAGTGTTTCAGTGGCTTCGATGACGAGGCCGTGTTCGTCAGGCCCGAGCGCGCCTTCGCTCAACCACAATACATTCGCTTCTTCGTCGTACAGCGAAACCGAATGAAGGCGCAGCGGCGGAAGCGCGGCGCGCAGTTGCCAGCCCAGGGATTCGGCCGTCGCCGGCTCCTGCGTTGCACCAGTGCCCGCGGAGTTGGACGCGGCAGGAGTGTTGGTGGGCGGACGCACGGCGATAGCGTTCAGCGGCTGCAATGACTTCCCCATCCGGATTGACTTGCGCGCGGAAGATCTGCCGGCGCCGAGGATCAGGGTGGCAGGATGCTGCTCGTGGTGCCGTGACTTCCCTCGCGTTCTGTCGTCGGACACCGACATTCTTTCACGCGTCGAGGCGTGTTTGTCATATTCGATTTGACGATGCGCAATATTGCGTCAAATACAGATTGCGCACGCGTGACCATAATCCACGCGGCATCGAACAATAATCTAGATGGCGCCGAGAAAGTCCCGCTTGCCAAGCTCCACCCCGTTGTGCCGCAGGATGTTGTATGCGGTCGTGACGTGGAAGAAGACATTGGGAATGGCCCAGCGCTGCAGGAATGTCAGGCCCTTGAATTCCAGTGTGCGTTCGCCGGCGGGCACCTTGATGTCGCGTTCCTCCGAACCCTCGAAAGCGCTCGCAGGTATGCTCTTGAGATAGTCGATCGTTCTGGCGATGCGCGTGCGCAGTTCCTCGATGGTCTTCTCATTGTCCTCGAAGCGCGGCGGTTCCTGGGCGGCCAGGCGCGCGGCGGAATTCTTCGCCAGGTCGCAGGCGATCTGCACTTGTTTCGACAGCGGGAACATGTCCGGCGCCAGGCGGGCCAGCACCAGCACACCGGGATCGAATTTCCGGGCCGTCGCGTGGGCTGCGCCCTTTTCGAGGAGGGCGGACAGATTGCCGAGCGTGGCGGCGAACACATCTATGGACACTGCATGCATCGAGATCTTCATGAATTCTCCTTTTGCACCGCATCCAGGGGTACGCGGCGGACGCGCATTCTAGCCTAATGCCAAAAGACACCTGCGGTGCTTTTGACCCCCTCGGCTTGGCCGGAACGCAGCTTGGGTGAAACAATAGACCCAGTGCAGGAAAGGATTGAAACGCTCTTGAGCCCGATCTGGACCCCCGCGCAGCTCGCCGTCCTGGCCAAGGTCGTGGATTTGAACGGCTTCTCTGCGGCGGCGCGCGCCCTTGGGGTACCTAAGGCGGCCGTCAGCCGTGCCGTTGCGGACCTCGAAAGATCGCTCGGTGTACGTGTGCTCGAGCGGACGACGCGTCGCATCGCGCTCACGCATGCTGGCCGTTTGCTCTATCCGCATGCGAAGCGTGTCGAGGAGGCGTCGGATGCCGCTCGTGGCGTCATTGCAAGGTTGAACGCGCCGAACCGCGGCCCACTGCGCGTTGTCGCAGATCCAACATACGGACGCGTGCTCCTCACCCCCCTCGTACCGCGCTTTCTGGAGAGCTTTCCGGACATCCCGTTGGAAGTGGCGATGGATGCGTCCGAAGCGCGAGAGGGTTGGGACGTAGCGATTCGCACGCGGTCCTCCAGCGATGATACCGTCACTTTTCGCCTTCTGGGCGCTCCACCCGCGTTGCTGTGCGCGACGCCTGCCTACTTGCATCAGCGTGGTGTCCCGCTCCGCCCTGAAGATTTGCGGGTACACGATCTGCTCACGCCCGAGGCGAATCCACCCGAATTCCGTCTGCGCCTCGAACGTGGCTCGCAGCGTGCGGAGATCGCACTGTCACCCAAGCTGGTCATCAATGATCCGGCCGTGCTCCATGCCTCCACAGCGGCGGGGCTTGGAATCGGGCTGCTTCCGGAATTCCTGTGCCGCCAGGGCCTCGCGACCGGGCGGCTGAAAGCGGTGCTGCCGGACTGGACCGTGCCTGCTGCCGCCGCTCTCTTTGCGCTCTACCCCATCGCCCTCGAAGCCGATCTGCGCGTACATCGCTTCGTGGATTTCATGGCGGCGAACATCGTCCCGGCCCTGACCCTTGCGGACGAACCGGGCGGCTGACGGGGGGTTGCACGGCGCAGGTTACCGGCGAGTAGGATAAGGCTGGCGCCCGCGCCGGCCCACGTTAGACTGGCGGCACCAGCAGCTTGTCGGACTGGACCAGGGGAAGGGGATTGACATGTACCGCGCTCCGTTGAGGGAATTGCGTTTCGTGCTCGAAGAGCTGCTGCAGTCGCAGACACTGGCCGGGTATCCTGGCTTTGACGACTTTTCGAACGAGGTGGCCGAAGCCATCCTCGGCGAGGCCGCGCGCTTTGCCGAATCCGTCCTCGATCCGCTCAACCGCCCGGGCGATGAGCAAGGTGCACGCTGGACGCCCGATGGCGTCGTCGCGGCGCCGGGATTTCGTGACGCATACCGTCAGTTCGTCGAAGGCGGCTGGCCCCAGCTCGGAACCGATCCGGAATTTGGCGGACAAGCCGTTCCGCAGGCTCTCGTGACCGCCGTCCAGGAGATCTGGGCATCCGCCAATCTCGCGTTCAAGCTTTGCCCCATGCTCACTCACGGCGCCGTGCACGCACTCGAGCTGTGCGGCTCGGAGGAGCAGAAGCGCCGCTTCCTGCCCAACATGGTGCGCGGCGAATGGACCGGCACCATGGATCTCACCGAGCCGCAGGCGGGTTCCGACCTTGCGCAGATCCGGACTCGCGCGGTGCCCGAAGGCGATCACTACCGGCTGTTCGGACAGAAAATCTTCATCACCTGGGGCGATCACGACTGCACCGCCAACATCATTCACATGGTGCTGGGGCGGATCGAGGGCGCGCCGGCCGGTGTCAGGGGCATCTCGCTCTTCATCGTTCCGAAGGTGCTCGTGAATGACGACGGCACGCTCGGTCAACCGAACGAAGTACGCTGCGTGTCGATCGAGCACAAACTGGGAATTCACGCGAGCCCGACCTGTGTGCTCGCGTACGGCGAGCGCGACGGTGCGATCGCATATCTGGTCGGCGAGCCGAACCGCGGCCTCGAATACATGTTTGTCATGATGAATACGGCGCGGCTGTCTGTTGGTCTGGAAGGTTACGCGGTGGGCGAGCGGGCGTATCAGCACGCGCTCGAATGGGCGCGTACGCGCATCCAGGGAAAGCCGCCGGTCGCTCAGGCCGCTGGGCCGGTGCCGATCATTCACCATCCCGACGTCAAGCGGATGGTCCTGGCGATGAAGTCCTCGACCGAAGCGGCGCGGGCGCTCGCCTTGTATACGGCTTTCCAGCTTGACCTCGCCACGCATCATCCGGATGAGCAGTGCAGGCTGGCCGCGCAGACGCGCGGCGATCTGCTGATTCCGATCGCCAAGGGCTGGTGTACCGAGACCGGAAACCATGTCACCGCCATCGGGGTTCAGGTGCACGGCGGAATGGGTTTCATCGAGGAGACCGGCGCCGCACAATACGTCCGCGACGCGCGCATCACCACGATCTACGAAGGTACGACGGGCATTCAGTCCAATGATCTCATCGGGCGCAAAATCGGCCGCGATCGTGGCACGGCCATGGGCGCGTTGCTGGCCGACATGACGCGCGAGCTCCAGGGACTCGATGTCGGCGGTGCGTCAGCCGGCGCGACACGCAAGGCTGCGCTCGAGGCCGTTGGGTCGTTGAAGGGGTCGACCGACTCCCTGGTCACGGCACTGGCTTCACGCCCCGATGCGGCCATGGCCGTGTCGGTTCCGTATTTGATGCTATGCGGTTATGTTATAGGTGGATGGCTGATGGCCAGGGCGTCCGCTATCGCGGCGACGCGTCTCGAAGGGCCGGATCGCGCTTTCTATGAATCCAAGATCCATACGGCGCGCTTCTACGCCGAACAAGTCTTGCCGAATGCGTTGGCCCTCGCGCGAATCGTGCAGGCCGGCGCGCCAAGCGTGGTGGAGACGGACGCTGCCCTGATCTGAGCAGCAGCCGTCGCGTATGTTGTGCGCTGCAGCCTGGACGCGTGCAGGGTGAGCTCATGAACAGGCGCGAACTGATTGCAGGAGGACTCAACATGATGGCGGCTGCCGCCGTGGCCGGCCGCGCCACGGCCATAGGTCCGGATGCTGCGCTGATCAGCCGCAAGATCCCCTCGAGCGGCGAGGAGATACCGGTCATTGGGCTGGGCACCTCCGGTCCGTTCGAGGTGGGCTCGGCGGCGAGCGCGAGGGATCCCTTGAAGGGGGTTCTCGACGCCTTCTTCGCAGCCGGCGCCCGGCTCATCGACACATCGCCGATGTACTCGACCGCGGAAAGGGTGTTGGGCGATCTCCTGACATCAGCGATGCATGAGAAGGTCTTCATCGCCACGAAAGTGTGGACGCGGGGCGCGAAGGCCGGCATCGAGCAGATGACGCACTCGTCGCAGGTCATGAGGCATCCGCGGCTCGACCTGGTCCAGGTCCACAATCTCCTCGATCTGGATACACAGTTGAAGACTCTTCGGCAATGGAAGGAGGAGGGCCGCGTTCGCTATATCGGCGTGACGCACTACACCGTGTCCGCGCACGAGGAGCTCATTCGCGTCCTGTCGCGCGAGAAGCTGGATTTCGTGCAGGTCAACTATTCGCCAGTCACGCGCGATGCACAGAAACGCCTGCTGCCTTTCGCGTTGGACAAGGGAGTGGCGGTGCTCGTGAACCGTCCCTTTGAGGACGGGGCGCTGTTCGATCGCGTGCGCGGCAAGGCATTGCCCGCGTGGGCGGCGGATATCGATTGCAGCAGCTGGGGGCAGGTGTTTCTCAAGTACATCGCGTCCAACCCGGCGGTGACCTGCATCATTCCGGCCACCGGCAAGGTGACCCATCTGCAGGACAACCTCGGCGGTGGGCGCGGAAGATTGCCTGATTCCCAGCAACGGGAGCTGATCGTGCAGGCGCTGGGAGTGGTGTGATCGAGCTCGGCCATTCGCCGGCGTCGCGCCGTTAGAACAAAGTCAGCACGCCCTCGCTCATCCTCACGGCCGTCCCGCCCACGCGCACCGCGGTAACGAGCCCATTCGCCACGTCCGCTTCCAGATAAATGAGGCTGGGGCGTCCCATCTCGAAACCCTGCTCGATCGTCCAGCGCAGAGTCCCGTTCTTCTGCACCGCCCGCGGCGCAAGATAGCCGGCGAATGCGGCGGCCGCGCTTCCTGTTGCGGGGTCTTCCGTTATGCCGAGCTCATGGGCAAACATCCTTGCACGGATGGAAGAGCCGCTTCGTTCCGGCTCATGGCAGAAGGCGTACACCTGCGAGGCTCCCGCGCTGGCCTGCAGCTTACGGCTCGCGGCAGGGTCGACGCTCACTCCAGCCAGTACCTTGCGATCGCGAAGCGGGACAAACAGGTAGGGGACGCCGCAGGAGAAAAACTGTGCGAAGTCCTTGCCCCCGAGGATGTCCTTCTCCGCGACACTGAGCAGGCGTGCGAGCTCGGATACGCCTGGAGCGGCGGGGCCTTCTTCTGGAAGCAGTGCCGTCGTGAGCTGCACGAACCACGCTCCGTCATCCCGCCGCTTCGCATGAATCCGGATCAGGCCCACTTCCTCCTCGAGCAGAAAGCTGCCCGATGAGCCATTCACTCCGGCCAGGCCCTCCTCCAGCAGCGCGTGCGCTGCACCGATCGTGGGATGTCCAGCAAACGGCAGCTCGCGGGCGGGTGTAAAGATGCGCAGCCGTCTGGTGGCGCGCGCATCGCGCGGGCGAACCACGAAAACCGTTTCGGAAAGATTGAACTCACGTGCCACGTTCTGCATGAAGTCCGTTGGCAGCTCGGGCACATCGAGAAACACGGCGAGCTGGTTGCCGCCGAACGGATGATCCGTGAAGACATCGAGCGTGCAGTATTTCAACGTCATGTCAGGTCCGGAGGTTTCGGGTTGGAATGGGAATGGATTTCGCTGTCCTGCTTCGCGCGATGCCCGAGCTCCTTCTCCAGCTTGTGAAACACGGCGAGCACCAGGAGCCCGAAGCACACGCCGATGAGCGCCACGGCGATCTGACCCAGCCCCGCCGCGGCGCTGGCTGCCGCGGTCATCCAGATGCCAGCGGCGGTCGTGAGTCCGTGGATCTCCCGCTCGGAGGTCAGCTTGAGAATGGCGCCGCCCCCGAGAAAGCCAATGCCGGTTGCCAGCCCCTGCACGATGCGCGACAGGTCATCCGGGTGCATGCCGGATTCTGCGGCACCGACTATGAACAATGCCGTGCCCAGCGCCACCAGCATGTGCGTTCGAAGTCCGGCCGGCTTGTGAGTGAGCTCGCGCTGCAGCCCGATGAGCGTACCGATGAACAGCGCGGTCCCTAGCCGCACGGCGATGCGCAGCAATTGATGCGCATCAGGCACGGCTTGCGTAATCTCGTCCAGGACACTGCTCAAGACGGCCCCCCTGATCGTCTTCCGCTATGAGGTGTCTATCATAGACGCGTGCGGGTCCCGAGAGGTACGCCGCCGCAGCGCTTCATATGCCTCGTGAGCCCGCTCGCGCGACTTCCTCTCAACTCGACCGCGTGCCGCGGCGTGCACTCTTGCGGCGCGCCGTGCTGCGCGGCGCTGTTTGCTTGCGGCGCACCCGCAGCCGCAATTTGGGCGGCTCGTTGAGGTTCTGCAGAAAGATCCTGCGCTCGTCGGGCTCCAGGCCGGCCCAGTCCACCTTGTCAGCATGCATGCGCCGCAACTGCCGATCGCTGATTCGAGCCGCGGCAATGCTGTTGCTCTCCCATTTCGAAGCTAACCGGCGCGTCATTCCCGTGCGCAGCAGATCGCACACGGCAGCGGCTACTGCAGCGTCTCTGGTGAGCTCGCTATGGGCTACCGTAGAGAAATAATTGCGTGCGCCCGGAAGGGCGGCGCTCACGGCCGGAACGGTGCCGTCACCGTGCCGCGTAATCGTATAGACGAATTCGTCCCTGCGCCTCGTGGCGGCAGTGACTGTCTCCTGTCCAACACCGACCACGGCCGAGATCCTCGCGTCGGGCGGCGCAAGCTTGCCCTGCACGGCACGCGCGCCGTGCAGCAGCGCCACATCCGGTTGCGGCCCGGATCGCGGCCATTCGGCCGGGTCGAACAGGTTCGCGCCGCCGGTGCGTTCGGCAATCGGCAGCATGTGATAGAGGCTGGGAAAGCTGTTGAAGATTTCCCCGGCCAACAACTCCGCGGTGCCCGTGTTCACCAGCCTCGCAATCTTGCGGACCACGGCGTATGTCCCGCGTAACGCCTGCAGTGGCGCAAACGATCCGAAGTTGGGCGTGCCGAGCAGAATGAGGCGCGCGACTTTCTCCATGCCGGGCTGAGTCAATGCGGCACGACTGACCAGCCCGCCCATGCTGTGGGCGACGATCATGACCCGGCTGGCCGGCTCCGCGCGCAGCCGCTGCGCAAACGCGAGGCCGAGATCGTCAATCCCGAGCCGCCAGTCATAGTCGTAAAACACCGGCGCGAAGCCGTGGCCACGCAGATGCAGCTTGAGCCTGAGATGGGAATACAGGACCACGCCCAAGGAGACGATCGGGGCGCGAGTCGGAATCCGCAAAGCGGCGAGCCGCCCCACGCCGATGTCGATGGGGTCGAGCCAGAGGATGTCGTGCGGCAAGGGGTGCTTGCGCCGCACGCCCAGTTGGGAGCCCATGATTCCCGGAACCACGAACACCGGCATAGCTGCGTCCGTCAGCGGAACGCGCTCTGCCTTCATGGCCAGTTTCGCAAGCTCGCGATATTCCTGCGCGCCGAAATACGCGACGAGCTCGCGCTGATGCTCACCGGTGACCAGCAGACGCTGGATATCGCTATCACTCCATGCGAATCGATCGTATGGAGTCACATGATCCGGCGGCGCGGTGTCCCGGCTCACGCCGCCCGGTCTCATTCCGCGTTCAAGGGGCGCACCGGCGCAGCTACCTGCAATGTTTCACCGCCCGCGAGCATCAAGACGAGCGGCACAGTCTGCCCGACAGCGAGCGGCCTCGTCAGGCCATGCAGCATCACGTGCAGTCCCCCGGGCGCGAGCTGGATCGTCTGGCCGGGCGCGATGACCAGCCGCGCATGCGCGCGCATGCGCGATTGGCCATTCTGCACGGTCGTCTCGTGAATCATCGCATGAGTCGCAATTGCAGATTGCACACCCGTCACGATGACAGGCTTTGCGCTCACGTTGTGCAGTGTCAGGTAAACCGCGGCGACGTCGGATCCCGGCGTTGCGCGCACCCAGGCGTTTTGCGCGACGAGCGGCGCAGTCTGCGCAACCGCGATGCAAGCGATCAGCAAGCTCAGACCGGCGCGGGCCAGTAGCGCAGCCATTCTCAATTGGTGATCCTTCCGGCAGGCACGAAATTATGCCAGACGGGCACTCCCGCCAAGCACCGGCGCCGCAGCATCGCATCTACTTCGAGTGTTCCGCTATCAGATTGCATAGCGCATCGATGGCCGGCCGGCGCGCGGTGGTCTTGCGCCAGACGCCGCCAACGCGCCGGACCGGAGCAGGCCGCGTGAAGGGCCGGATCGTCACTCCGCGCGCATTGCCGTAGGCACCGCGGGTGGCTAATTCCGGCAGCAGCGTGATGCCGGCTCCGGTGGCGACCATCTGCCGAAGTGTTTCCAGGCTCGTGGCGCGAAAGTCCTGGCTTTCATTGACCCCCACGCGGCTGCACACCTCCAACGCCTGATCGCGCAGGCAATGGCCGTCCTCGAGCAGCAGGAGCGTTTCTCCGTTCAAATCATCAGCCCGCACGCTGTCGCGCTTGGCCAGGCGATGCTGATCCGGCACGGCGACCGTGAAGGCCTCCGAGTACAACTGCCGCGCATCGAGGCCCTCCAGGTCCACCGGGAGAGCGAGAATTCCCAGGTCGATCTCACCGGCCGCAAGCTTTTCCAGCATGGGTGCTGTCTGGTACTCGTACAGGCGCAGCTCGAGCCGTGGCAGGGCCTTGCGGATCGGCTGCGCGATTCGCGGCAGCAGGTACGGTCCGATGGTCGGCAGCAATGCGAGGCGCAGCTTGCCCGCCAGCGGATCCCGGTGCGCGCGGGCCAGCGCAACCACCTCTTCGCTGGCTTCGAGTATCCGGCGCGCCCGGGCCACGATCTGCTCTCCTGCTTCGGTGAGGGTGACGTTATTGGGCTGCCGCTCGATGAGCTGCACGCCGAGGTCGTCCTCCAGCTTCTTGAGCTGTGCCGAGAGAGTGGGCTGACTCACGAAACAGCGTTGCGCGGCGCGGCCGAAATGGCGGCTGTCGGCCACGGCGACGAGGTAGCGCAGATCCTTCAGCTTGATATCTACCCGGTGTGCCATGTCGTCCCCATATACAGAATCTATGGGTATTATAATATCAATCGATTGGATCTATATAGGGCAGGCACGCAGGATAGCGCTCGGTCCCCAAGGCCATTGATCCACCGGACTATCCGAGGAGTTTGCAGCATGTTAGGCATTGGACAGAAATTTCCCCCATTTTCCCTCACCGGCGTCGTGTCAAGTGACTTGAGCAATGCCTTCCAGCCCTTTACGCAGGACAGCTTTCCGGGCAAGTGGCAGGTCGTGTTCTTCTGGCCCAAGGACTTCACGTTCGTGTGCCCGACCGAGATCGCCGCCTTCGGCAGGCTCGAGAAGGAATTCAAGGCGCGCGATGCGCAGGTGCTCGGAGTGAGCATCGATAGTGAGTTCGTGCACCTCGCCTGGCGGCGCGACAAGGAAGAGTTGCAGAAGCTGCCTTTTCCGATGCTGGCCGACGTCAAGCGCGAGCTGACGGGCCGCCTCGGTATTCTCGATCCCGAAGCCGGAGTGGCACAGCGTGCAACGTTCATCGTGGACCCGCAGGGCGTGATCCGCTTCGTGTACGTGACAGACCTCAACGTGGGCCGCAATCCCGAGGAAGTGCTGCGCGTGCTGGATGCCCTGCAGACCGATGAGCTGTGCCCCTGCAACTGGAAACAGGGCGAAGACACCCTGAAGGCCGCCTGAGGAGCCTCACATGACTACACTCGACAGCATCCGCGAATCGCTTCCGGACTACGCCCGCGATCTGAAGCTCAATCTCGGGAGCGTGCTCACGACCGCAGGCGCGCCCGGGTTGAGCGACAGACAGATCTGGGCTGTGGCACTGGCGTCCGCGATCGCCTCGCGCAACGCCCCGTTCACTCGTGACATCGAGGCAGCGGCCGCGGAACATCTGGACGCTGCCTACCTGAATGGCGCGCGGGCCGCCGCCGCCATCATGGGCATGAACAACATCTACTATCGGTTCCTGCATCTCGTCGAGGATCCGGAATACACCCACATGCCCGTGCGCCTGCGCATGAACATCATCGGCAGCCCGGGTATCGACAAGCAGGATTTCGAGCTCCTCTCGCTCGCGGTCTCGGCGATCAACGGATGCGGAACCTGCGTTGCCTCCCACGAGCGCACGTTGCGCAAGCACGGGTTGGGACGCGATGCCGTGCAGAGCGCTGTACGCATCGCGGCGACGGTCCATGCTGTAGCAAGAGTGCTCGAAGACGAGAAGGGGAGGTACACTGCCGCGGAGGCTGAAGCTGCCTGAGAGGTCTCGAATGTCGACCCGACTCTCCGCGGGAGTCGTCATCGTCAGACAAGCGCATGAGGCGTGGTTGTTTCTAATGCTGCGTGCGTACCGCAATTGGGATTTCCCCAAGGGACTGGTCGAGGCCGGCGAGATGCCGCTCGCCGCGGCACGGCGCGAGGTTCAGGAAGAGACGCTGATCGAGCAGCTGCAATTCACCTGGGGCGAGGTCTATCGCGAGACCGCGCCGTACAGCCACAAGAAAGTGGCGCGTTACTACCTGGCCCAGACGGACACTGAGGCCGTGACCCTGCCCGTGCGCCCCGAGCTTGGGCGGCCGGAGCACAACGAATGGCGTTGGGTCACATTCGAGCAGGGACTGGCGCTGTGCTCGCCCCGTCTCGATCCCATAATGCGCTGGGCGGGCGAGACCATCGGGGCGAGGACTTCGCCCGTCGCTTTCGCTGGCACTCCGCGCGGACCGCGGTGACAATCGCGGGATCTGCCACAGGAGTGTCATCATGAGTGCGTCGATCGATGCGAATGAAACCGAAAAAGTCCTCGGCACCCTGAATCGCATTCTGGAGCTCGAGCTGGCGGGCCTGGTCCGCTATCTGCACTACAGCTTCATGATTTTCGGACACAACCGCATTCCCATCGTCGCCTGGCTGCGCACCCAGGCGGATGAGTCGCAGGCGCATGCCGTGCAGGCCGGCGAGCACATCACCAATCTCGGTGGCCATCCCTCGCTGCGCATCGGATCGCTGCTGGAGACTCACAAGCACAACGTCGATGAGATCCTCGGCGAGGCTCATTCTCACGAAGAAGAAGGGCTGGCCGAATACCGCGCGCTGCTCCAACTCGTTGCCGGGAAGATCATCATGCTCGAGGAATACGCGCGTACGCAGATCGCGACGGAAGAAGAGCATCTGTCGGAGATCCGCAAGATGATGCGCAAGCCCGGCTCGATAAAGTGAACCCACGCGAGTGAGCCGCCGCGCGCGATTGCGGGCGCGGGCGCATGTGTGGGCGCGGGCGCTGACGCAATTTCAGGCGCTGGCGCCGTTGCTGGCATTCGCGAGCCTCGCGGCCGCATCGCCGGGCATCGCGGCGACGGCGAGCACCGCCCTGAGCGTCCTCGACGATACGGGGGGGCGCGTCACGCTTCCCCGCCATCCAGATCGCATCGTCAGTCTGGCACCGGGAGCGACTGAGATGGTGTTCGCCGCCGGAGCGGGCCGCCAGCTCATCGCGACGGTCCAATACTCCGATCAGCCGCCTGCAGCCCGGCAGATTCCCCGAATCGGCGATGTGGTCGCGATCGACATGGAGCGGCTCGTGGCTCTGCATCCGGATGTGGCGATCGTATGGCCCGGTGGCGGCAATCCGGCGCAGATCGAGGAGATCGGACGACTGGGAATTCCAATCTATCGGCAGCAGGTCAACAAGCTGGCGGATCTGGCGGGCTCGCTGCGCCGGTTGGGTCTGCTGGCCGGTACGAGCGCGGTGGCCGACCGGGCCGCAGACGATCTCGACGCGAGACTTGCGCGGCTTGCACATTCGTATGGCCGCGGCCGGGCGCCCAGTGTGCTGCTCGAAGTGTGGGATCATCCGATCTACACCGTTGGCGGTACGCAGCTGATGAGCGACGCGCTGCGCATCTGTGGAGCGCGCAACATATTCGGCGATCTGCGCGATCTCGCTCCAGTGGTGGATGTCGAAGCGGTCGTTGCGCGCGATCCTGACATCATCGTCGCTGCCGCGCCGCGCGGAGTCGCAGCCGAGTGGCTGTCCGACTGGAAGCGTTTCACTACGCTGCGTGCGGTCCGCACCGGCAAGCTCATCGCGTTCGAAGACGAACGGCTGACGCGTCTCGGGCCCAGCGTCGTCGCTGCAACCGAAGGGCTTTGCAAGGCCCTGGCGGCCGCGGCCCACTAAGCCGTTTCCCCGCCTGCGATCTCAATCGCGGAAGTTGTTGAACTGCAGCGGTACATCGATCTTCGAAGTCCGCAGGAGCTGCATCGCCTGTTGCAGGTCATCGCGCTGCTTGCCCGTGATGCGCACTTTGTCGCCCTGCAGCGCCGCCTGCACCTTGAGCTTCGAGTCCTTCACGATTCGCGACACCTTCTTGCCGGTCTCCTGATCGATCCCGTGCCTGAGGATGACTTCCTGCTGCGCGGTGGCGAGCGTCGTCTGCGGCTCCTTCACGTCGAGGCACGCCAGGTCGATCCCCCGCTTGGTCAGGCGCAGCTTCAGGATATCGAGCATCTGCTTGAGCTGGAAATCCACCTGCGCGCGCAATGTGACCGTGAGCTCGTTCAATTCGAAGCTCGCGCCGGTATCCTTGAAATCGAAGCGTTGCGCGAGCTCGCGGTTCGCCTGATCGAGCGCGTTGGCCACTTCGTGGGCATTCAGCTCCGAGACGACATCGAATGAAGGCATCGGCTCTCCTGTTGCACGCTACCTGGATCCACCTGCTTTCTTGAGGTCCGCCTCGAGCTTCCTGCGGTGCCTGCGCGCCAGCTCGATGAAGCGCGGTGTGGGCCCGATGTCCTCGTAAACCGGATCTCCCTGGTCGTCCGTGGAGATCACCTTCTGCCCGGCCACGTACGGCATCGCCGTCGCGATTTCCTGCAGGGCGGCGCTGAGAAGATCCGTGATGAGCTGCTCCGTGGAGCGTCCCGGGAACATCTCGGCCAGGGCTTGGAGCTGCGCCGCATCGTCCACCGGCAACCGGACCGCATACTCCGCCGCGGTGCGCGGCGCGGCCGCCGTGTCCCGCCAGCTCTCGAGCAGCTTTTTGAAACCCACTGGCACACTCCACTTCCGGTCACACCGGCTTCTATTCTAATCCTATGCAGAAAGTCGCCTGCATGGCTCCTGCCCGCTCTGGCCCGCTCATCTTGCACACTTGACGCCCAAGCCGGGGGCCGGCGATACTCCTTGACCAATGTCGCAGCAGCACCTCGTATCCTTGCTCAATGGGTGGTGGCGCACTTCCTGACGGAGTGTGGGCCCGGTCGCTGCTCGTTTTTCGATAGTCAAAGTTTCTCCAAGCACCAAACCCATCTCCGGTCGCGCCGGGATGGGTTTTTTTCGTTGGGCTGTTGCGAAATCATGGATTCTCGTTGAAACCGCCGTTCGACATCCCGGGTGATCTGGATACGCCGGTCTCGGCATTCATGAAGCTGGCCGCATTCGAGCCGCGCTTCCTGCTGGAGAGCGTGGAGGGCGGCGAGCGGCTGGCACGCTATTCATTCATCGGCTTCGGCGACAGCCTCGAAGTGAAGCTCGATCGCGATGGGCTCATGATCGGCCGGGAGCGCCGGGCGGTTCCCCGAAGCGGCGCTGAGCTCTTGTCGGGCTTGCGCGAAGCTCTGCGGCGCGCGCCGCAGCCATACCACGACATCGCGGGTGTGCCGCTGGCAGGCGGACTGGTTGGCTATTCGGCGTACGACGTCGTGCGTTTCTTCGAGCGACTGCCGGCACTGACCGGGAGAGGCGTGCCGGCGCTGCACTACGTAGCCCCAAGCTCGGTGCTCGTGTTCGATCACCTCACCCGGGGGATAGCCATTGTCCACGCGGGCTCGGATGAGGAGCGACGCTCACTTCGCAAGGAAGTGATCAGGGCGTTGCGCGGCGCTCTGCCCAATGGCAGGCGACCCAGTCGCTACTCTCAACCTGCAGCAGCTTATGGGCGTGGCGACTACATGGCTGGCGTCAGACGCGTGCAGGAATACATAGCCGCGGGGGATGTGTATCAGCTCGTGCTGTCGGCGCGTTTCTCGGGCAGGCACGAGCTCGACCCATTCCAGGCCTATCGCGCGCTACGCTTGATCAACCCTTCTCCCTATATGTACTACTGCGCTCTCGGCGACGTAACCGTAGTCGGCTCCTCTCCCGAGGCGCTCGTGAAATTGAAGGATGGCCGCGCTCAACTGCGCCCCATCGCCGGCACCCGGCCTCGCTCCGATGACGCTGCGATTGATGTGGCCCGGGAAGCCGAGTTGCGCGCCGATCCGAAAGAGAACGCCGAGCACGTCATGCTCGTCGATCTGGCACGTAATGACCTCGGCCGCGTCGCTCGCGCAGGCAGCATTCACGTCGAACCGTATCGCGCGATCGAACGCTACAGTCACGTCATGCACATGGTCAGTGGCGTACACGGCGAGCTTGCCTCTGAGCGCGACGCTTTCGATCTTTTCGCGGCGGCCTTTCCGGCCGGCACGCTCGTGGGCGCGCCGAAGGTGCGTGCCATGCAGATCATTGACGAGCTGGAGCCGGAAAATCGCGGGCTCTACGGCGGCACCGTAGGTTATTTCGGCGCCCGCGGCGATATGGACCATGCGATCACGATCCGTACTCTGGTCTTCCGCGGCGATGAGTACAGCTTTCAGGCAGGGGCCGGCATCGTCTGCGACAGCGTCCCGGAGACAGAATACGCAGAAGTCCTGGCGAAGAGCGGGGCGATGGCGCGGGCGCTCGAACTGACGGAGCAGGGACTGTGACGCCGCGCTTGCTGTTGATCGACAATTACGACTCGTTCACTTACAACCTCGTGCAGGCATTCCTCGTGCTCGGCGCGCAGGTGCAGGTGTATCGCAATGACGCCATCACGGCGGATGACGCGCGCGAGCTGTCTCCATCCCATTTGTGCATCTCCCCGGGGCCGGGTGCACCGTGTGATGCAGGAGTCTCGATGCAGATGATCCGCACTTTCGCGGGACGCATTCCGGTGCTGGGTGTCTGCCTGGGACACCAGTCGATTGTCGAGGTGTTCGGCGGCAAGGTGGTGCGGGCAGGGCGGCTGATGCACGGCAAGACCTCCAGCGTGGATCACGATGGACGCACGGTATTCGCAGGCCTGCCCCAGCCATGCGAGGTGGGCCGCTATCACTCGCTGATCGCGGCGCCCGAATCGCTGCCGCGGGAGCTCGAGGTCAGCGCGCGGACTCCGGAGGGCGAGATCATGGGCGTGCGGCATCGCGAGCTCGTGGTCGAGGGAGTGCAGTTTCATCCCGAGAGCATCCTGACGCCCGAGGGACCGCGGCTGTTACAGAACTTCCTGCGGTTCGCGGCCGGGGAGCGTCGCCGTGAGCTTCCCAATGGAGCGGTCGATGCCTCCATTGCGTGACACACTCGAATCGCTGCTCAACCGTCGCGACCTCAGCGAGGTGCAGTCCGATGAGCTGTTGACGCAGCTCACGAACCCGCTGGTAGCCCCCGCGATGGCGGGGGCTATTCTCGCGGCTCTGCGCAGCAAGGGTGTGGTCGCGGATGAGGTGCGCGGATTCGCCCGCGCAATGCGCCGGCTCGCCCGGCGACCGCGGATTCCGGCCAATCTGCGCGCCATCGACATCGTGGGCACCGGCGGCGATTCCTCCGGCAGTCTCAATATCTCCACTGGAACAGCGCTCCTGACTGCGGCGTGCGGCGTGCCTGTCTTGAAGCATGGCAATCGGTCCATATCCAGTCGCGCCGGCAGCGCGGATGTCCTGGAAGCGCTGGGACTCCAGGTGCCACTCGAGGAGCAGATGGCCGGCGACTGTCTGGCCGCCTGCAACTTCACTTTTTTCTTTGCGCCTCACTACCATCCGGCGATGAAGGCCCTCGCGCCGGTCCGGGCGGCGCTGGGCGTGCGCACCATATTCAACATTCTGGGTCCGCTGACGAACCCGGCCGAGCCGCCCTTCCAACTCATCGGCGCGTTCAGCCTCGAGGTTGCGCAATTGATTGCCCAGACTCTGAGCGGCATGCAGACCGAGCGGACGTTCGTGGTCCATGGCGCGGAAGGTTGGGACGAACCGACCCCGATCGGCCCTTTCACCGTCTTCGACGTTCGCCCCGGACGTGTCGAGGTGCAGGTCCGGCTGCCGGAAGACTACGGACTCGCGACCTGCACCGCAGCCGGCCTTGCGGGCGGCGATGCGCAATACAATGCGGGGGCGCTCAAGGCGGTCCTGTACGGCGAAGACAGGGGAGCGCACAGAGACTGTCTGGTACTCGGCACGGCGCTCGCTCTCGAGGTTACCGGACAGGCGCGCTCTGCCCGCGAAGCAGTGGAATGCGCGGTACATGCGATCGATAGCGGTGCCGCGCGGCGCGTGGTCGATGCGCTTGCTACTTTTCCCGTTACGGCGGATGCCCGATCGTGAACGCAGACACAGGCTTCCTTCAACAGATGGCGGCGGGCAGCCGCGAACGGGTCGCGACCGCGAAACGCATGTGTTCCGAGGCTGCACTGTTGGAGCGGGCGCTTGCCTGCCCCCATCCGCCGACGCTTCAGGCAAGCGCGGCGCGTTTCGATCTCATCGCGGAGCTCAAGCTACGCTCCCCCGCGGTGGGTCAGTTGAAGTCGTGCGAAGAAGACGTGGGAACACGGGTAAGCGCGTATGCACGGGCCGGCGCTGCCGCGGTGTCGGTACTCACCGAGCCAAGCCGTTTCGACGGATCCATGACGCACCTGCAGGTCGCCGCGCAGTCGCTGGCGCCATTGCACGTGCCTGCAATGCGCAAGGACTTCCTGGTGGACCCCTATCAGGTGATCGAGGCGCGCGCCGCCGGCGCGGGCGGCGTCCTCGTCATTCTGCGGATGCTATCGCGTGATGAGCTTGAAGAATTGATGGACTGTGCCCGAACTCTGGATTTGTTCGTCCTGTTGGAGGCTTTCGACGCGCAAGACATCGAGAGCATGCATGCCCTTCTCGAGGGGCGCGGCCCGCTGGGCACTGCCCATTCGCACCACCCGTTGGTGTTGGCCGGGTTGAATTGCCGGGACCTGGCCACCCTGCAGATTGTTCCGAGCCGTCTCGATCAGCTTGCACATCTGCTTCCTGCGAGCGTGCCACGCGTCGCCGAAAGCGGCATCGTGTCGCCCGCAGATGCCGCTCGGGTCGCGGCGGCGGGCTACTCATACGCCCTGGTGGGGAGTGCGCTGATGCAGGACGGCGATCCTCACTGCCTGGCGGTCGCGATGCTGCAAGCCGGCCGGGACGCGAGGCTGGAATGAAGCGCTTCCTCAGCGGCGCGCCGCGCAGGAAAAGTATCCCATGACGTGGATCAAGATATGTGGGATGACCACGCCGGAAGCGCTCGCCGCTGCTTTGGACGCGCGCGTGGATGCCGTAGGCTTCGTTTTTGCCGAGTCGCCACGCCAGCTTACCCCGTCGGCGGCGGCGCGTCTTGCCGCTCCTGCTCGCGGCCGTGTCGCATGTATCGCAGTGACGCGACATCCGACGCAACAGTCGATAGATGAGATCCTCGCAGCGTTCCGGCCCGATGTGCTTCAGACGGACGACGAGGATTTGCGCGTGCTGCGCTTGCCGCACCAGCTCGAGGTGCTGCCGGTCCTGCGCCGCTGGCGCGGCAGCACGCAACTGTTGCCAGAACGCCTGCTGTTCGAAGGCCTCACCAGCGGCATTGGCATGCCGTGCGACTGGGTTGGCGCGCGCCACATTGCGCGCAGGTCTGAGTTGGTGCTAGCGGGGGGCTTGAACGCGGTCAATGTTGTATCGGCCATCGCGGAAGTCCGTCCGTTCGGAGTCGACGTGTCCAGCGGCGTGGAAGATCGTCCGGGCATCAAGAGTCCGGCGGAGATTGCGCGGTTCGTATCGGCCGTGCGTTCCGCCAACACGTCCGCCGACACGGATGAGGAGGAGTTGGAATGACGAACCTTGCAATCGATGGCGAGCACCTGCTGGCGGAATCCATCGCCGGCCGGTTTCCCGACTCGCATGGACGCTACGGGCCATTTGGCGGCCGCTATGTCCCCGAGACGCTCATCCCCGCCCTGGAGCGGCTCGAGGAGGGTATCCGGGAGCATCTGCACGGGCATGACTTCCAGGCGCAATTCCAGGGCGAGCTCAAGAGCTGGGTGGGCCGGCCGACCGCGCTGACCTTCGCCAGGAGGCTGTCGGAGCGATGGGGCGCAAGGATCTGGCTGAAGCGCGAAGACCTGGCGCACACGGGAGCCCACAAGATCAACAATGCGATCGGCCAGGCGCTGCTCGCCAAGCGGCTGGGTGCCAGGCGCATCGTCGCGGAGACGGGGGCCGGACAGCATGGCGTGGCTAGTGCGGCTGCATGCGCCCGAATCGGGTTGCCGTGCACCGTGTACATGGGTTCGGTCGACATGGAGCGCCAGGCACCCAACGTTGGACGAATGCGCCTGCTGGGGGCCAAGGTCGTGCCCGTGACGAGCGGCGATCGCACTCTGCGCGCGGCGATCGACGAGGCGCTGCGCGACTGGGTTGCCGATCCCCTGGACACGTACTATCTGATCGGCTCCGCAGTCGGGCCTCATCCGTACCCATATCTCGTGCGGGAGTTGCAAGCCGTGATCGGCCGCGAAGCGCGAGCGCAGATGCTCGAAGAGGCGGGAGGCCCGCCGGACGTCGTAATCGCCTGCGTGGGCGGCGGATCCAACTCCATCGGCGCTTTTCATGCCTTCGTACCGGATCGTTCCGTGGCGATCATCGGTGTCGAGGCGGGTGGCCGCGGCCAAGGCCTGGGAGATAACGCGGCCACCCTGTCATACGGCAGTCCCGGCGTGCTGCAAGGCAGCTTTTCGATGCTGTTGCAGGACGAGGACGGGCAGATCCAGGAGACGCATTCCGTCTCCGCCGGTCTGGACTACCCGGGTGTCGGACCCGAGCATGCACTGTTGCTTGCCGCAGGGCGGGTTCGCTATCAGACGGCATCCGACGAGGAGGCGCTCGAGGCCGTGCGAGCCTGCTGCGAGTGCGAAGGAATCCTGCCGGCGCTCGAAAGCGCTCACGCGCTGATCGGCGCCAGGCGTTGGGCGGCGGCCCATCCGGGACAGCGGATCCTGGTTTGCCTGTCAGGCCGCGGTGACAAGGACATGCCCACGCTGCAGACGACACTTCTTGCGCCGGAGGAACCATGAAACCGCGTGACGCGATCAGCGAAGCGGTGCGCTCGGCCGCCCGCCACGGCGAGCCGGCTCTGGTTGCGTTTCTGACCGCTGGATACCCCAGCCGGGAGAAGTTTCGCGAACATCTGCATGCAGTTGCTGCCGGAGCGGACGTGGTCGAGATCGGCGTGCCGTTTACGGATCCGATGGCCGATGGTGTCACCATCCAACGCTCGAGTCGCGCCGCGCTGGCGCAAGGGGTGAGCTTGCGCTGGATTCTGTCGGAGCTCGAAGCCATGCCGGCCCTCGAGACGCCGCTGCTTCTCATGAGCTATCTGAATCCGCTGCTCGCCTACGGGCTGGAACGTCTGGCGGAAGCGGCAGCGCGCGCGCGCGTTGGCGGATTCATCGTGCCGGATCTGCCGTATGACGAGAGCAGCGATCTGCGCTCTGCACTCGATCGCCCTGGCATCGCGATGGTGCAGATGGTGACGCCCGTAACCAAGGCGGCGCGGATGAAGCAGCTCTGCTCGAGCAGTCAGGGCTTCGTCTACGCCGTCACGATGACTGGCACGACCGGCAAGCATGTAGTGGTGCCGACGGAGGTCATGGACTATCTGGATCGTGTGCGCGCGCTTGCAACAGTCCCCGTATGCGCTGGATTTGGCATCCGCAGCCGGGAGCAGGTGCTGAGGTTGCGCGGCCACGTCGATGGAGTGGTGGTTGGCTCGGCGCTGGTGGAAGTACTCGAGCGCGGAGAAAATCCGTCCGCATGGTTGGACAGTCTGCGCGGCGTGGAGGCCGCCGCGGCAAGGGAGATGGGGTGACCGCCGACCCGAAGTTGGCCAGGCATTGGAAATATGCGGTGCTGCTCGGATCCCTGTCCATGATCAGCCCGTTCTCCATCGACACCTTCTTCCCGTCTTTTCACGCCATTTCGGAGCACTTCGCGCTGAGCATGTGGGCGGTCCAGCAGACGCTCACGGTGTACATGCTGCCTCTGTCGCTCATGTCGCTGGTCCAGGGTCCGCTTTCGGATGCGATGGGCCGCCGTCCGGTGATTCTCGCGGGCCTGTCGATCTACACCCTCGCATCCATCGGCTGTACGATTGCGCCCAACTTCGCAACGCTGCTGATTTTCAGGGCGCTGCAGGGCACGAGCGCCGGCGTGGGCATGATCGTCGGGCGCGCAGTGATACGCGACCTCTTCGAGGGGCCCCAGGCGCAAAGGCTGCTGAGCATGGTCACGATGATTTTCGCGTTCGCGCCCGCGGTGGCGCCCGTCATCGGCGGCTGGATCCACGTTACGCTCGGCTGGCGCGGCGTGTTCGCATTCATGGTTGTCATTGGCTTCGCACTCGGCACCGCCGCCTGCGTGATGCTGCCGGAAACCCATCCGAAGGAGCTGCGCCCGCGGCTGCATGCGGGTGAGCTTGCGATCACGGCGTGGAGTATCGTCAGGCACAGGGAGTTCCTGCTGCTGGCCACCGCGATGGGCGCCAACTACGCTGCCATGATGAGTTTTATCGGCGCGGCGCCCGCCATCGTCGTCGACCACTGGCATCTGGGCGAGACTCAGTTCGCTTACCTGTTCATTCCCATCATCGGCGGCCTGCTGCTTGGCGCGTGGATATCGGGCCGATTGGCGGGCCGTGTCACCTATGTCACGCAATCCCACCTGGGGTTCACCCTCGCATTGCTCGGGGCGGCCCTCATGACGGTCTTGCAGGCGGCCTGCGTCGAGCCCACGATCCTGCTGCAGCAGGCCTCGCTGGCGACCATTGCTCTGGGTGTGCAGATCGCCGCGCCCACGCTGAGTCTGAGAATGCTCGACTTGTTTCCGCGTGCGCGCGGATCGGCCGCATCCGTGCAGTCCTGCGTGTCGATCGCGATGGGGGCAATCGTGTTCGGTTTTCTTTCGCCGCTTCTGAGCGGATCGCTGCTCACGCTGGCCGAAGGCTCGCTGTGTGCCTCGCTCGCCGGATTCGCATTGTGGCATTTGTCGCAGTACGGGCTGGCACGGCCGCGGGTGGCATGAAGTGACCGGTTCGCAGCATTCCGCGGTGAAGACGCTGCGCGTGGCGCGGCGCTTTTGCGGCCCCGCCGAGTCTTCCAACGGCGGTTACTTTGCGGGGCTGGTCGCCGGTCTCGTGCCGCACACCCTGTCGGTGCGGCTGCGCGTCCCACCGCCGCTGGAGACCGAATTCGCGGTGCTCGATCTGAAAGGCGGCGGCGTCGAGGTGCGCCACGGGGACGAGCTCATCGGGGAGGGAAGTCCCGCCGAGCTGAGTGTGCAAGCGCCCGCCTCTCCCGGATATCTGGTAGCGCTCGAGGCATCGCGCAACTATATCGGCTTTGCGCATCACCGGTTTCCAACTTGCTTCGTCTGCGGAACCCAGCGCGCCAGAGGGGACGGCCTGCGGATCTTCGCGGGCGCGGTGCCGGGACGCGACATGGTCGCCGCGCCCTGGGTTCCAGACGCATCGCTCGACCGCGGCGACGGCAAAGTGCGTCCGGAGTTCATGTCGGCCGCGCTCGATTGCCCTGGCTACTACGCTGTCACGCCCGACGACCGCTCCATGCTTCTCGCCCAGTTCACGGCACACCTGGACCGGCTCGTGCACGTAGGCGAGTCGTGCACCTTGATCGGCTGGCGGATCGGCGCGAATGGCCGCAAACACGAGGCGGGCACTGCGTTGTTCGATGGCGACGGTGAGCTGTGCGGCCGGGCCCAGGCGCTGTGGATCGAGCCGCGCGGCGAGCAAGGTCCATAGCTGCCACGGTCTGCGACGCTTGCCGCTCGCCGCTTGTCAGGTACTTTCCGCGGACTGTGTGCGTGCGGCGTCCGGCGCGCCTTCCATGCGAGCGGACCGCCAACCGCCGTATTTGTAGTACAGCACGGCGAGCACCGCGGCCAGGGCAGACGACACGGGAAAGCTCCACCAGATTGCATCGGCGTGCAGCCTGTCGAGAAACAGCTCGGCAAGCGGAACGCGCACCACCAGCAGACATATGGTCAGGCAGATCAGGGGCGCCATCACCGCGCCCGTGGCGCGCACGACCCCAAACAGCACCATGGAGATACCGAAGAAGACGAATGACGGAGTGGCGATTCGGTTGATATGGTCCGCGGCGCGCATCGCGTCCGAACCGTCGGCCAGGAACAGCGCATACGCATGGTTGTTGAGAACCTCGAGCAGCAGTATGACGGAGCCGGTCAACAGCACGCTGTAAAGGACACCGACGCGCGCTATCGCATTGACCCGGTCCCACTTCCTCGCCCCGACGTTCTGCGCAGCCATCGCGGACACGCCCATGCCGACCGCGAACGCCGGCATCTGAATGTAATTCCACAGTTGCAGGGACGCGCCGAAGGCCGCCGTCGTATCCACGCCGAAGCGATTGACGATCGAGATCATCAGCACGCCGCTCAAGGAGAGCACGAGCATCTGTGCGCTCATGGGGATGCCCTTCTTGACGAGGGTCCCGATCACGGCCCAGTTGACGCGCAACAGCGCCAATTCGTCCTTGTGCAGCACCAACAGATGCCGCCGCCGGTACAAGTGGCTGATGAGTGCGATGAGGCTGATGCTCTGCGCCACGAACGTGGCCAGCGCCGAACCGGCGATGCCGAGCCGCGGAATCGGGCCCAATCCGAATATGAACACCGGGTTCAACGCAATGTCGATCGCAACCGACAGTAGCATGAAGTAGAAGGGCGTTTTCGAGTCGCCGGCCCCGCGCAGCACCGACATCACGAAGGCGTACATGTACAGACAGGGAAGGGCGAGGAAGATGACGCGCATGTACGCGACTGCAAGCGGCAGCGAGTCTCCCGGCGTCTTCATGGCGACCAGCAGCGGCTCGCAGAGCGTCAGGCCGGCGATGGCCATGGCCACGGAAATGGCGGCAAAAAACGTGGCGCTGGTGCCGACGACGCGCTTGGCCTCGAGGAGGTCATTCGCACCGATGCACTGGCCGATGAGTATCGTCGCCGCCATGGCAATCCCGAAGGCCGCCCCGATCAGCAGGAACATCACCGTATTGGCATTCGAAGTGGCCGTGAGTGCCGCCTCGCCGAGAAAGCGGCCGACCCAGATCGAGTTGACGGAGCCGTTCAGGGACTGCAGCACGTTCGCATACAGAATGGGCAACGCGAACTGCAGCAGTCCGCGGCTGATCGAGCCTTCGGTCAAGGAGCGCGGACGTTGCATGGGTAAAACAGGCGAGGACGCGGCGGGTACGGGACCCGCATGGCTTCGGTTACGCGAGTCGTGAGGCTATCAGGAGCCAGGCGGCTCCGGCCAGCGCCAGCGCCCAGCCCGGCCAGTCGCCGCCACGGCTCAGCGCAAGCCACACCAGCCCGCCAAGCAGGATCGCCGCCCCGCTGATCACGGCATCGCTCCTGCGACCGGTCCTGCGCACTTCGGCCTTCAGCTCCTCGATGGCGGTCGAGTCCACCTGCATGCGAAGCACCCCTCCTTGCGCGCGGTGCACGGCCGCTTTCACGAGCGAAGGCAGCGCCCGCGCCGTTTCCACGAGCTCGGGCATTTGTGCGCGCAGGCTCCTGAGAACCTGGCCCACGCTGACACGCTCACGCATCCAGGTCCGCAGAATCGGACTGGCCGTCTTCCAGATGTCGAGCTGCGGATACAGGTCGCGCCCCAGGCCCTCGACATTGAGCAGAGTCTTTTGCAGAAGAATCAGCTGCGGCTGCACCTGCATGTTGAAGCGGCGCGAGATCTCGAACAGCCGCAGCAGGATCTGTCCGAAGGAGATGTCCTGCAGCGGCCGGTCGAATACCGGCTCGCATACCGTGCGGACCGCGGATTCCATTTCGTCCACGCGCGTGCCGGGAGGGACCCATCCCGATTCCACGTGCAGCAGCGCCACGCGCCGGTAGTCGCGATCGAACACCGCCAGGAAGTTTTCGGCAAGGTAGTGCTGATCCCGCGGATCGAGAGTGCCGACGATGCCGAAGTCCACCGCCGCGTACCGTGGCCGGCGCGGATCGTCCACGATGACGAAGATGTTGCCGGGATGCATGTCGGCGTGGAAGAAGTTGTGGCGAAAGACCTGCGTGAAGAAGATCCGCACGCCGTTCTCAGCCAGTTGGGCAATGTCCGTTCCAGCGGCGCGCAGCCCTTCCCGGTCGCTTATCTGGATGCCGCGGATGCGCTCCATGACCATGACATTGAGGCGGCAGTAGTCCCAGTAGATGTCGGGCACGTAGAGCAGGTCGGAGCCCAGGAAGTTGCGTTTGAGCTGCGATGCGTTCGCCGCTTCGCGCATCAGATCGAGCTCGTCGAGAATCGTCTTTTCGTATTCGGCGACGACTTCGAGCGGGCGCAGCCGGCGGCTCTCGCTCCAATAGGCCTGCGCCAGGCCCGCGAGGGCAAACAAAACCTCCAGATCGCGCTGGATCATCGCGTGCATCCCGGGGCGCAATACCTTCACGACGACCTCGGTTCCGTCCGCGAGGCTGGCGGCATGAACCTGGGCGATGGATGCCGCGGCGAGCGGCGTCTCATCGAAGGCGGAAAACGTCTCGGTGACCGGCCGGCCGTGCGCACGTTCGATGATCTCGCGCGCAATCGATCCCGGAAACGGCGGCACGCGGTCCTGCAGCTTCGCCAGCTCGTTCGCGATGTCCGCCGGCAGCAGGTCGCGGCGTGTGGACACCGCCTGACCGAACTTCACGAAGATCGGTCCCAGCTCCTGCAGTGCGAGCCGCAGCCGTTCACCGCGGTTGGCATTGCGGCGCCGTTCGAACCACACGCCGGGTGAGAGATAGAAGAGAAAGCGCAGCGGGCGATACAGGTGAGTCGCCCGGACGAAATCCTCGAGGCCGTGTTTGAGCAACACGCGTTGGATCTGGAGCAGTCTTGCGAGCACACGCAGCTTCATGCGTGGGCCCGGCGAAGTCAGGTTCGAGCTACCGGCAGTCACGCGCCGCGGTTTTCAGTCGGGTGCGCGCCAGGCCGGTCAGCGGAGTGCGCGCCGGGTCGGTCAGCGGAGCGCGCGCCGGACTTCCGCACCAGGACGTCAAGGCGCGCTCCGAGGCGGTCCACGTCCTCGCGTAAAGTGTCGACACCGCGCAGAAATCGATCCGCCTCGCTGCGAGATACGAGATCCTGTCGCTCGTGCGCGAGATATTCTGCGACGTTGCGCACCGTCGTCTCGGCGGCCCGGCGTGTCCAGTCAAGAGCGATGCGCGTCAGGCGCCCGATCCGGTGCGCTGAAACGTCTCCCACCAGCAGCGACAGCTCCTCTTCCAAGTCGGGCCTCAGGAGCCGCCCGAGCTCCCGGAATTTCTGCGCGAGCTCGACATCGCCATCGATCCGTACCGCGCCGCGCTGCAGCACCGCGTCGGGGGCCGGGCCCGTGAGCGCGAGCAGGCTCAACGGACCGCCGACGATGCGTGCATCCGCCACCCCTTCGCCCCGCCTCAGTTTCAGCGAGCTGCCCGTGGATTGCACCTGCATGCGCCCGATGGCGCGGATCTCGAGGGTCAGTGTCCGGCCGGCCAGCTCCGCGCACAGCTGCTGCGCCCGCGGTGAGCGCGGCAGTCCGCGATTCAACACGCTTTCGATCGTGCCGGTGAGCATGTCGGCTAGCCTTCCGTCAGGACTTGTAGCCGCGATGGACGGCGACGATGCCGCCGGAGAGGTTATGGTAGCGGCAACCTTCGAGGCCCGCGGACTGCATCATCTCAACGAGCCGCTCCTGCGTGGGGTGCATGCGGATCGATTCCGCGAGGTAACGGTAACCCGCCTCATTGCGGGCTATGAGCCTGCCAAGCAGCGGCAGTACCCGGAACGAGTAGGTGTCGTACAGCGTCTTCAGGCCGGGCACCACCGGGTGGGAGAACTCGAGCACCAGCAACTGGCCTCCCGGTTTCAACACGCGCTGCATCGAGGCGAGTGCGGCGGCCTTGTCGGTGACGTTGCGCAGCCCGAATCCGATCGTGATGCAATCGAAACTGCCGGCGGCGAAGGGCAGCCGTTCGGCGTTTGCCTGCACGTAGCGAAGATTGCCCGCAAGGCCTGCATCGATGAGCCGATCGCGGCCTCTGGCGAGCATGGCCGCATTGATATCGGTGAGCACGATCAGGCCGCGTTGGCCCACCTGCTTCGCCAGTCCCGCTGCGAGATCGCCCGTGCCACCGGCCACGTCGAGCGCGCTCTGGCCCGCACGCAGGTTGGCCAGCGACAGCGTGAACTGCTTCCATAGCCGGTGGACGCCGCCCGACATCAGGTCATTCATCAGGTCGTAGCGGCCGGCGACGGAATCGAACACGTCGCGCACGCGGCGCGCCTTGTCCCGCCAGGGGATGCGCTCGAAGCCGAAATCGGTGGATCCGTCGTCTGCCATGGTATCGCTGCGTCTTCAGAGCCATTCTAAGCGGGCTGCCGAGGCGAATGCGGTTGCTTTTTTCTCTCCGCGCTGCGCAGAATCCGCCCCGCTAGGGGGTCTTGAGACCTATCGGGGCCGGACGCAAGTCGCCCGGTCCTTTTTTTTGGCCGCGGGCACCTGGGATTACCCGTCGAGGCGCGGTGCCTTGCGCTCCGGAGCGATTACCTGTTGAGTCGCTGCGCCTTGCGCCCCAGATAGCGCGCCCAGCGCGCCGGCTGATCCTGGCCGAGCTCATGCAGGTACTTCCACGTGAACAATCCGGTGTCGTGGCCGTCGTCGAAGACCAGTTTCACGGCGTATTGCCCCACGGGCTCGATCGCCCGGATGGCGACGTTCTCCTTGCCGATCACCAGCACCTCCTGTCCCGGCCCGTGTCCCTTCACTTCCGCCGACGGCGAGTGCACGCGCAGGTATTCGAAGGGCAGCTCGAATCGGCTACCGTCCTGGAAGCTGACTTCCAGGAGGCGGGATTTGCTGCGCAGCTTGATTTCGGTGGCGACAGGGTCGGGCATGATATCGGCAGTATAAACGTGACCTGGAAGTGGGCGGGACGCTTGCGCCGTCGCATGCCTGCCATGGCACGCAGAACTGATTATGTCAAGGAAATTCGCACTTCGTGCAAATGCATCCAACCCACGGGTGACATTCTGCAGCGCGCCTCTATACTCAGTGCCCCTTGTGTCACTCGGGGGCTGCGCGCCGACCGCGGCTTTGAATGGAACCAACCGATACTTCGCATCCCGACTACTATCACCGGGTCGTGGATTGCCAGTGGGCCTGTCCGGCCCACACCGATGTCCCGGAATACATCCGCCTGATTGCCCAGGGCCGGTTCACCGAGGCGTACATGGTGAACCGCCACTCGAACGTGTTTCCCGGCATTCTCGGCCGCGTGTGCGACCGGCCCTGCGAGCCCGCCTGCCGGCGTGGCCGCGTCGAAGAGAAGCCCGTCGCGATCTGCCGCCTGAAGCGGGTTGCCGCCGATCACAAGGATGATGTCGCGGGTCTGCTGCCCCGGATTCCCAAGGTGAAGAACGGCAGGCGCATCGCCTGTATCGGCGCGGGCTGCGCCTCCCTCACCGTCGCGAACGATCTCATGCCGCTCGGCTACCAGGTGACGATATTCGAGCAGTTCGCGCAAGCCGGCGGACTGATGCGGACCAACATTCCGTCCTTCCGGCTGCCGCATGCCGTGCTCGATGAAGAGATCGCGATGATCACGGGCATGGGCGTGGATCTGAAGCTCGATCATCCGATCGGCAGCCTGCGCGAGCTGCTCGCGAACGGCGGATTCGACGCCGTATTCGTCGGCTCGGGCGCGCCGAAGGGCAAGGAGCTGACACTTGCGGGCCGGCAGGAGGGCGCTGCGAACATCCACATCGGCATCGCATGGCTGGAATCGGTTGCATTCGGCCACGTCGGTACTATCGGCGAGCGCGTGCTCATCATCGGCGTCGGCAATACCGCAATGGACTGCTGCCGCACGAGCCTGAGGTTGGGGGCAAAAAGCGTAAAGGTGATGGCGCGCAAGCCACGCGGCTTCTTCAAGGCCTCGGACTGGGAGCTCGAGGACGCGGAAGAGGAGAGCGTCGCGATCGTCATCAATCGCTCGCCCAGGGCATTCGTGGTCGCGAACGGCAAGTTGACCGGGATGATGTTCGACAAGATGGAATACGACCTCGATGCGAAGGGCCGCATCACGGCCGAGCGTACTGTCGGCGAGGAATTCCTGCCCGCGGACGATGTCATCCTCGCCATCGGACAGGAGAACGCCTTTCCGTGGATCGAGCGCGATCTGGGGATCGAGTTCGACAAGTGGGACGTGCCGCAGGTGGACAAGGTGACTTTTCAGTCCACGCGCGCCGGCGTGTTCTTCGGTGGCGATGCCGCATTCGGGCCCAAGAACATCATCTGGGCCGTCGAGCACGGCCACCAGGCGGCCATCTCGATCCACCGCCACTGCGAGGGGCAGGCGGTAGCGGACCGTTTGCCACCCGGCGTGAACCTGCAGAGCCGCAAGATGGGCATGCACGAGTGGTCGTACTCCAACGACTACGCGCCGGTCGAGCGCCGCCTGATGCCGCACGTTTCGCTCAAGGAGCGCTTCAAGAAGCTGAACATCGAAGTCGAGCTCGGTTTCACCGCCGAACAGGCCGCCCAGGAGGTGCAGCGCTGCCTGAACTGCGACGTGCAGACCGTGTTCACCGCGAAGCTGTGCATCGAATGCGATGCCTGTATCGACATCTGTCCCGTCGATTGTCTGACCATCACGCACAACGGTGACGAAGCCGATCTGCGCTCCCGCCTGAAGGCACCCGCCAGGAACCTTGCGCAGCCGCTTCTGGTTTCTGCTGGCCTGCCGCAGACGGGCCGAGTCATGGTGAAAGACGAGGATCTGTGCGTCCACTGCGGCCTGTGTGCGGAGCGCTGCCCGACCGCGGCGTGGGATATGCAGAAATCCTACGTGCACTGGCCGCTGGCGGAGGACGAATCGCGCGCCCTGTACGCGAAGGAACCGAAGATCGCCTGAAGCGCTCCAAAGCAGGCAGCCAGTCCGTACGAGACTTCGCCCGAGCACTCAAAGTCAGGTAAAGCATGTCCCCACCGACCGCTGCCAGCATTAACGACTTCGCGATCAAGATCGCTACGGTGAACGGCACCGGCTCCGCCAGTGCCAACAGCCTCCTGATGAAGTCCATCTTCAGGAGCGGGATTCCCGTGATGGGGAAGAACTACTTCCCCTCGAACATTCAGGGCTTGCCCACGTGGTACGAAATCCGCGTGACGAAGGACGGTCACGTCGCACGCTCCGGCCGTGTCGACATCATGGTTGCCATGAATGCAGAAACGTATGCGCGCGATGTGAAGGAAGTCGCTCCGGGCGGCTACCTGCTGTTCGACTCAACCTGGCCGCGTGCGGCGCTGCTCAAGCGCGAGGACATCACGGTCATCGGCGTGCCGCTGGCCCGCCTGTGCAACGAGAACTTCAACGGAGTGCGCACGCGCATTCTGATGAAGAACATCTGTTATGCCGGCGCTCTGGCGGCACTGCTCGACCTGGATCTCGAGCGCATCCGCGAGCTGCTCGCACAAACCTATGCCAGGAAGCCGCAGCTCGTCGACAGCAACATGAAGGCCATCCAGCTCGGCTACGACTACACGAAGCAGAACTTCTCCTGTCCGCTGCCGCTGCACGTCCAGAAGCTGGACGGCACGGCCGGCTACATCATGATTGACGGCAACACCGCCGCGGCGCTCGGCTGCGTTTACGCCGGCGCGACCGTTGCCGCCTGGTACCCCATCACTCCGTCCACGTCGCTGATGGATGCCTACAAGGCGTTCTGCGACAGGATGCGGGTCGATCCTGTGACCGGACGCCGGAATTTCGCGTTCATCCAGGCCGAGGACGAGCTCGCCGCCATCGGCATGGTCATCGGCGCGGCCTGGAACGGTACACGGGCATTCACGGCCACCTCCGGTCCGGGCATCTCGCTGATGAACGAGTTTCTCGGCCTCGCCTACTACGCGGAAGTGCCCGCCGTGGTCTTTGACATCCAGCGTGTGGGGCCGTCCACGGGGATGCCGACACGCACTCAACAGTGCGACATCATGGAGTGTGCCTACGCTTCCCACGGCGATACGCGCCACGTGTGCCTGTATCCGGCAAATCCGGAGGAGTGCTTTTACATGGCGGCACAGGCCTTCGACCTGACCGAGCGCCTGCAGACCCCCGTGTTCGTACTGTCCGACATCGATATCGGCATGAACGACTGGATGTGCCGCGATCTCAAATGGGACGACGCGTATCGTCCCGACCGCGGCAAGATGCTGGGCAAGGAAGAAGTCCTGAAGCTGGAGAAGTTCCACCGCTTCTTCGACAAGGACGGCGATGGCATCGCCTACCGCACCCTGCCCGGCGTGCATCCGAAGGCGGCCTACTTCGCGCGCGGCTCCGGCCATTCGCAGTACGGCACCTATACCGAGGATCCGGTGGAATACCAGATCGTGCTCGACCGGCTGCTCAAGAAGTGGGACACCGCGAAGAAGCTCGTTCCGCGAGCGGTCATCGACGCCACGGCCGGCAGCGACATCGGCATCGTCTCGCTGGGCAGTTGCGACGGCGCGGTCCGTGAGGCCATCGATGTGCTCAAGACGCAAGGCGTGGGTGTGGACTACATGCGCGTGCGCTCGTTTCCTTTCAGTGAAGACGTCGAGCGCTTCCTGCTCGCCCACAGGATCCTGTTCGTGGTGGAGCAGAATCGCGACGCGCAGTTCAAGTCGCTGCTGATTCTCGAGACCGCGGTGGAGAAGTCAAAGCTGCACTCGCTGCTGCACTACAGCGGTCTGCCGATCTCATCGACCTTCATCGTCGATGGCGTGCTGGCCCAGGTGAAACCGAGGCCGCGCGAGCAGCCCCAGCAGCAGAACCAGGGCGCCGCGCACGGCTGAGGTAACGGACATGACATTCATCACCAAACCCAAGGTCGCCCATCCATCGCTCCCGCGGAACGATCTGGGCTTGACGCGCCGCGATTACGAAGGTGCGCTGTCGACGTTGTGCGCAGGCTGCGGACACGACTCGATCACGGCCGCCATCACGGAAGCCTGCTGGGAGCTGTCGATCGAGCCGCAGAACCTGGTCAAGCTGTCCGGCATCGGCTGCTCATCGAAGACCACTGCGTACTTCGTGGGCGGCGGCCATGGGTTCAATTCCGTCCACGGGCGCATGCCTTCGATCGCCATGGGCGCGAATGCTGCCAACCGGCGCCTGCATTTCATCGGAGTCTCCGGCGACGGCGATACCCTGTCGATCGGGCTGGGCCAGTTCTGCCACGCCATCCGGCGCAATCTCAACATGCTGTACATCATCGAGAACAACGGTGTATACGGGCTCACCAAGGGGCAGTTTTCCGCTTCGGCCGACATCGGCAGCAAGGCGAAGAAGGGCGACACCAACTTTCAGCCGCCGATCGATCCCGTGCTGCTTGCCATGACCCTCGGTGCCTCCTTCGTGGCGCGCAGCTTCTCCGGCGACAAGGAGCAGCTCGTACCGCTCATCCAGATGGGGCTGAAACACAACGGCTTCGCGCTGATCGACGTGCTGTCGCCGTGCGTCACGTTCAACGATCACGAAGGCTCCACCAAGAGCTACGCTTACACACGCGAGCACTATGAGCCGGCCGTGCACGCCGACTTCGTCCCACTCGAGCGGGAAATCACGGCAGAGTACGCGGAAGGCGCAACCCTCCCGGTGGTCATGCACGATGGCAGCCGCATCGTGCTGCGCAAACTGGAAGCCGGCTACGACCCCACCAGTCGCAGCGCAGCGCAGGTCTACATCCAGGAGCGGATGAAGGAGGGCGAGTACCTGACCGGCATGCTGTTCCTCGAGCCCTCGCAGAACGAGTTCCACGAGCTCAACGGCACGCCCGATGAGCCGCTCAACAGCCTGCCGTACGAGAAGCTCTCGCCCGGCTCGAAGGGGCTGGAGAAGGTTCTGGCGAGATACCGTTAGAGGCTCGCGGCCCGGGCGAATCCTGAACGCGATTTAATGCTAGCGACTCGTTAGACCTGCACAGCGGGCCTCCCGGCGCGCCGGCTGTCCTTGCGGAATAAAGCCATTTCGCCGCAGTTGGAGTAGGATGCCGCAGCTCGACGCTCTGGCGGATCGCTCCGCTGGCTCGACGGCGCAACATAAATATCAGAATCAACTGTCCCGGGAGAATTCTCATGATTCGCACGACTCAGCGATTGATAGCACTCGGCTCCCTGCTGGCATTTGCGACCTTCGCCTATGCCGACGGGCGCAATTACAGCGACGGACCGGTCGTCAATGTCGCATCGATCCGCACGGTGGACGGCCATTTCGATGACTACATGCAATGGCTCGCAACAACCTGGAAGCAGCAGGAGGAGGCCGCCAAGAAAGCCGGACTCGTCACGAGTTATCGGGTCCTGGTGGCTCAACCGCAGGGACCGAATGATCCGGACATCTATCTGGTCATTGAATACAAGAACTGGGCCGCGTTCGACGGGCTCGGCGGCAAGCTGGATGCGGTCAGCGCGAAAATCGAGGGTTCGGTCGAGAAGGCCAACAAGGCCGAGTCGGACCGCGGCAAGATCCGCACGGTGCTGGGCTCGCGGACCGCGCAGGTCGCGCAGTTGAAATAACCGCGATGCGTCTGCGGGCGAAGCGGGGACGTTTCGCCCGTAGATGCCGTAGTGGCCACCCAAGGGGGACTGGCGCGGGAAAACCCTCGGCAGAATGCGCAAGCTCATCAAGGACGCAGACCCGCCAAGCGGTCGCCCTCAACAGTTCCCGCAAGTCGAAACCTTCGAAGAAAGCGCAGTCCTAAGGTCATGTGGCGCTCACCCGAGGGAACTGCGCAAGAAATGGCGCAGAGGGCAACCAACGCCAGACGCCTCGGCAACCGCGAGGATAGTGCGTTCGTCCTGTGCCTGCTATTGCCCCCCCTTTCCCGCAAGCTGCTCCAGCGCGCGGATCTGCAGCACCGTGGAGTCGGAGGCCGGCAGCAACTGGTTGGCCGTCCGGACGAAGGCCGGAACCTCATCGGCCGGCAGCGGCCGGCTGATCAGATAGCCCTGCGCGAAGTCGCATCCCAACTGTCGCAGGAGATTCCACGCTTCGGGTTCCTCGACGCCTTCCGCGACGACGTTCAATCCCATGCTGTGCCCCAGCTCGATGGTCGACGTGACGATGGTTGCGGCATCGCTTCCCAGGCGGGCATGGGACATGAAGGATCGATCGATTTTCAGCTCGTCTACCGGCAGCATGCTCAGCTGGGAGAGCGACGAATGACCTGTCCCGAAGTCGTCGATCGCGAAGCGCACGCCGGCGATACGCAGGAGCTGCATGTTGCGTGCGGCGAGCTGGGGATCGACCATCACCGCGCTCTCGGTGATTTCGAGCAGCAACGCGGTTGAATCCACACGGTGGGTCCGCAGCATCTGCAGGATCTCATCGCCGAGGCCTGTATCGAGAATGTCAGGCGCAGACAGGTTTACTGCCAGCTCCACCTCGAGGCCTGCGCGGCGCCACTCGCCCAACTGCCGAATGGCCGCCCCCAACACCCAGCTCGTCAGCCGGCGTGCGCCGCCCGTCCGTTCGGCGAGCGGCACGAACTCTCCGGGACCCACTGGGCCCAGTTGTGGATGGGTCCAACGGACCAGTGCCTCGAGGCTTTTCACCGATCGCGTCGCCATCGTGACCTTCGGCTGGTACACGAGGGTGAGCGCGTTCTGATCGATTGCGCCGCGCAGGTCGGTAATCAGCTTGAGTCTGCGCCGGTGTGCTTCATCTCCGCCGGGGCGGTATAGGGCAACCTGCGTGCGCGCTTCGTCGGCGTCCTCTATGGCTATCTGTACGCGGCGCAGCAGGTCGTCCGGCTTATTGCCGTGTTCTGGATACATACACACGCCGGCGGCGACATCCAGGTCAAGGCTCATCTCGGCAAGATGGAATCCCGCGCGGATCACGCCAGCCAATTGGTCTGCGTACAGGGGGGCCCGTTCGCGCGAGCAATCGCGCGCCATCAGCAGGAACTGGCTCTCGCCCAGGCGTACAACAAGATCATCCGGTGCCGCATTTGTGCGAAGACGCCGTGCTGCTTCGCGTAGTACATCATCGCCGACGCGATGGCCGAGCGATGCGTTGATTTCGCGCACATTGCGCATATCGATCAGGATGAGCGCGATGGGAGCGGAGCCCGTACCGCCGCCTACCAACTCATCCAGACGCTTCTCGGCGAACGCGCGATTCGGCAGACCGGTGAACGAGTCGTGGTATGCGTGGTAGGTGATATCCGCCTCGCGCTCAGCGATGTTCTTCTGCATCGTGTTGAAGGTCGCCGCGAGGCTGCGGAATTCATCGCCACCGGATGCTTTGACGGCAACGTCGTACCTGCCTTCCTGGATGCGCTCGGCGGCGCGCACCAACTCTCCGATCGGACGGGTTGCACTGCGTCCCAACAGAGTACCGACGACGGCGGCCAGCGCGAGCGCAATGCCGTCGATCAACAGGAGCGCGTCGCGTACGTCGCGATAGGGAGCGAGCACCTCATGCATGGGCTTCTGCACGATGATGTCAACGGAGTCCCCGCGGCTGCCGATACGCTGCGTATAACTCAGATAATCCGTCGTCCCGATGTGAGTGACGAGCGGCACTTTGTCGGCATCCGCCATGGATCCTGTTCCGGCGACGGGGCGCGCCGAGGCGGCAAGCGTGGAAGCGATTCGCGCTGAGCCGTCGTTTGCGTGTGTGACGAGCGTGACGTCGGCACCGACGAGCTCCCGCATTTTCTGCGCGAGCAGGTCATCGACGAGGAATCCCATCGCGACCCACGCAATCGTTTCGGGAGTGCGCACGGGGGCCAGGAAGAACTGATACGGACTGTTCCCGAGCACCATGAAGAACGGTTGATCCCGCTGCCGCCGGGGCTCCGACAGAAGGCTGTCGAGGGAGATGCCCCGCTCGGGACCGGCGGCGCCGGTGGACGCCAGCACTTTGCCGCGGGTATCCATCAGCACGACCATGTCCGCGCCGATGCGCTGGGCGTTGTTGGTCGCAGCCGAGATGATGGTAGGGGCATCGCCGCTGGCTACGGCCTCGCGGAACCCGAAATCCGCCGCCAGCACGGCCACGCCGTTGGCGAGCTGCCCGGCCCGGAAGCGGATGAGCTGCTGGGCGAATGACCCGCCGGAGCGCAATTGCTCCGCGGCACGGGCTTCGACGTTGTGCGCGGTGCTGGCCAGCACTGCGGCCAGCGTCACAGTCTGAGTGACGACCACCAGCCCGATGATCAATACGAGAAGTCGTTTACGGAAGCTTCCCATGGAACCGACTCGAATGAGGTGTGCATCGTAGGCACCGTGCGGCATAGGCCGCGACACTTCGAATGCAGGAATGAGACCTCCCGCACGTCAAAATCAAGGCGCGTTCCCGCCCCGTGTCATGGCCGCCGCGCTGCTGCTGCTCGCCGGCTTCCTCAGCACGGCAAGCGCGCTTGCCGCGACCATCGTTGTTGCAGTGCAGACCCCGGATGGGCGGCCTTTGCCGGGCGCCGTCATCACCATCCATGGCCTGAGTGCGCCGGATCATCCCGCCGTTCCCGTGCAGGCGGTGATGGATCAGGTCGATCGCGCCTTTGCGCCGGATCTGCTCGTCGTTCCGGTCGGCTCGACGGTGGAGTTTCCCAACAGCGACTCGGTCAGCCACCAGATCTACTCGTTCTCGGCCGCCAAGCGCTTCCAGCTGCCTTTGTACCGGGGCAAGCCCTACCCGCCGGTCCGATTCGACACTGCGGGCCTCGTCACCCTCGGGTGCAACATTCACGATTCGATGCTCGCCTACGTTTTGGTAACCGATGCACCGTTCTTCGGGCGCACCGACTCGGGGGGCTCATGGTCTGCCGAGGTGCCTCGCGGTACGTACCGCGTCGCGGTCTGGCACCCGCGCATGCACGAGAACGCGGAGATCGAGCGCGAAATGACGATCGGCGACGGCGATCGCGCGGCGCTGACGCTGCGTCTTGCGAAGCCGCTGCAGCCCGCGCCCCTCGAGGGGGCTCACCATTCGTGGGACTCGTACCGATGAGCGCCGCAGTTGCCGGCCCGCGTGTCCGGTGGGTGATCGCGCTGCTCGCACTGGTTGCACCGGCCGCCCACGCGACCGATTGGGAGCTCGATCTCGATGCCCGCCTCGTCAGCTCGGACGGCCGCAGGTCATTCACGGATGGCGGTTTGGGCACTCTGCGTTACGATGAGGACCATTCGGGCCTGCGCCTGGGCCGTGCCCGCTTTGCGGTGTCTCAGGCGCTGGGCGAAGTGTGGTCGCTGCGCCTGGATGCCTCGGCGTGGGGCGACCATGACAGGAACCCCGTCGATCTGACCGAAGCCTATCTGCAATGGCGCCCCTATCCGCGCGCCGGCTGGCGGTTCAGGCTCAAGGCCGGCGCGTTTTACGCGCCGATATCTCTGGAGAACCGCGCGTCCGGTTGGGAATCGCCCTACACGCTGTCCAATTCCGCGATCAACACCTGGGTGGGCGAGGAGCTGCGCACGATCGGCATGGAAGGGCAGCTCGATTGGCTCGGCACGCGCACCGGCCACGGCTTCGATCTGGCCTTGACGGGCGGCCTGTTCGGTTGGAACGATCCCGTCGGCAAGGTCCTGGCGATGCGCGGATTCGCGCTCGACGATCGGCAGACGACGTTGTTCGGGCGGGTCGGTTCGACCAACTCGACACCCCTGCCGCCGATAGAGCTGTTTCACGAGATCGACCATCGCGCGGGGTACTACGGCGGCATCGAGGCCCGCTATTTCGACCGAGTCGTCGTGCGTGCCCTGCACTACGACAACCGGGCCGATCCCGCCGCCTTCGACGGCGCATTGCAGGATTTTGCCTGGGGCACCAGTTTCAACTGCGCGGGGCTGCGAGTCGAGGGGGCCAACGGCTGGACGGCCATCGCGCAGTGGCTCGAAGGGGAGACGTATATCGAACCCCCCGGCATCGAGCTGGGATGGCCCTTCGATGCGCACTTCGTCCTGTTGTCGAAGCAACTGCGTCATCACCGGTTGAGTCTTCGCTACGATTCCTTCGAGGTTCAAAGCGAGACTCCGGACGGCTCGGGTGCCCAACATGGCCACGCGTGGACGGCTGCCTATGTGTACGAGCCGGACGCGCACTGGCGATTTACGGTCGAATGGCTGCACGTCACGAGTGTCGCCGCGAATCGGATGCTCGAGCTGGGAGAGCCCGCCACCGCGCGGGAAACCCAACTGCAACTGGCCGTTCGCTACGCGGTGGGATCGCTGGTCAACTGACGAACGCGCAATAAGGCGAGAGGCACGCCGCCCGCGCCTGGAAAGTGTCGCCCGCTTCCTTGATCCACCATCCAGCCGGGTGGGATGCTAGACTGCGCGCCCTTCACAAGGTTGTTCGGAGTCGTTTTCATGGGTAAGGGAGACAGCAGGAGCCGCCGCGGCAAGATCTACCAGGGCTCGTTCGGCAAGTCCCGGCCGAAGGATCCGGCGAAGAAAAAGAGGCGCATCGCCGCGAAGAAGTAGACCGCCGGAGTCTGCCGGCGCCGCGCGGCAGCTCGGCATCCGGCGCCTGCCGGCCGCCCGGCATACGGCGACGGCGCACTCAACAGGGCTCTGCGTTGGTGAGCTGATTCTTGGCTGCCATCAGATCGCGAACGATGGTCAGGGCGGAGCGATCGTTAGGTACAAGCTCGGCATCGCTGTGAGCCTGGGGAGTCGTTCTTCCGCCCCAGCGCACGACATGCGCGCAGTAGCTCAGTCCGCCACCGAACCCGGGCATCAACAGCAACGACCCGGAGCGGACGCGCCCTTCCTCGACGGCTTCGCAAAGTGCAACGGGCACGGTCGCGGCTGACATGTTGCCGTAGCGCTGGATGTTAATGTACACGCGATCCATGGGTACACGCGCGCGCTTGGCCACTGCTTCGATGATCCGCAGGTTCGCCTGGTGGGGCACGACGAGGTCAACCTGCTCGGCCTTCAGGCCGAGCCTGGCCAGCGCACTCTCGCTGGCCACACCCATTCCCTGCACGGCACGCTTGAAGATCTCCTGACCCTCGAACTGCCAGCGCACCGCGCCGTAGAGCATTCCGCGGTTGGCGTAACGGCCTCCCATTCCGTGCACGCGCAGAATTTCACGCGCTTCGCCATAACAGCCCAACTTCTCCGCAAGCAGGCCTTCTTCCTCCTCCGTCGCCTGCAGTACGACGGCTGCCGCGCCGTCCCCGAACAACACGGCCACATCCCGGTCGGTCCAGTCCATGAAAGGCGAGATGAGCTCCGCTCCGATGACGAGCGCGTTGCGGACTACGCCGGTGCGGATGAGAGCGGTCGCGGCCGAAAGGCCGTAAAGAAAACTCGTGCAGGCGGTATTGACGTCCATGGCTGCGGCGCCGCTCGCGCCGATCCGCGCCTGAATCCCTGAGGCCATGTTCGGCACCTGATCGTCGTGGCTGCAGGTGCCGAACACGATGAGCTCGATCTGTCCCCCTTGCAGCCCGGCTGCCGCCAGCGCTCGCGCCGCAGCGACGTATCCCAGATCTCCAAGGGGCACGTGCGAAATACGCCGCTCGTGTATTCCGGTGCGGCTCACGATCCACTGGTCACTCGTGTCGAGCATGCTCGCCAGATCCTGGTTCGTGAGCACAGCGGGCGGCAGACACTTGCCCCACCCCGTTATGGCCGCGTTTGTCACGTGGTTTTCCGGTTCACGAAAGGGTCTTCGCAGGATAGCAGGCTGGCATGCCGCAGGCTCGAGCCTGGCGGCATGAAAATGCCCCGATGGAACGGGTCTTGCGACCGAACGTTGTCTCCACCCCGGTACCGAGTGGGCCGGGGTGTGCTTGACCCGATGAACATCAGAGGTGACCTATGAAACGCAGTGTCCTGTTGTTGTGCCTGAGCGCGCTGGCCGTCGTCGCCTGCTCCAAGCAGCAATCGACCTCGCCCAGCACGCCATCGACGGACTCCTCGACGGCTCCGGCCGCGCCGGCCGATTCTTCATCCAGCTCGATGCCGGCCACGCCTCCGGATCAGACCAGCCCGTCCACGACCCCTCCGCCGGATAACAGCGGCTCGACCACGCCGCCCGCACCTCCGCCGGATAACAGCAATCCTCCCCCGAAGTAGGCATTTGTCGCAGACAGCAAAATCCCTAAAGTGATCTGCGCTCAAAGGCCTCTCGGTTTTCCCGCATCGCGCAGCGCGCGATGCGGGGACACCGGGAGTCATTAGACGCGCCGACGCAGTTGCGTGCGAGTCCGTTGCTACGCCGACCGGTTGCGCCGCCCGGTGCTTCGCACCGTTCAAACGAGTCCAGCAGGAGTTTTCAGGCCATGACGAAATACGTCCTTCCCGATCTTCAATACGACTACGGCGCGCTCGAGCCGCATATCTCGGCGCGCATCATGCAGTTGCACCACGACAAGCATCACAAGACCTATGTCGATGCGGCGAACAAGGCCCTCGAGACGCTGGAAGAGGCGCGTGAGAAGGGCGATTTTGCGAGCATCGTGGCCGTCGAGCATGCGCTCGCGTTCAATCTCTCGGGGCACGTGCTGCACAGTATTTTCTGGCGCAACCTGTCACCGGACGGCGGCGGCAAGCCCACGGGCGAGCTGGCTGCCGCCATCGACAGGGATTTCGGCGGGTTCGACCGCTTCAAGCAGCAGTTGACGAAGGCGGCGGGAACCTGCATGGGCTCCGGCTGGGGCGCACTCGTCTGGGACACTCTGTCCGGACGGCTGGTCACCGTACAGATCCATGATCACGAATCCCACACCGTCCAGGGTGGCTTGCCGCTGCTGGTTCTCGACGCGTGGGAGCATGCGTATTACCTGCAGTACCAGAACGAGAAGGCCAAGTTCTTCGATGCCGTCTGGAACGTCTGGAGCTGGCAGGATGTCGCCGAGCGTTTCGAGCGCGCACGCGGATTTGCCCTGATACCCGAGCAAGGCGCCGCAGGCCAAGCGGCGCAGCACGCCACCAAGCGGCCGCAACCGCAACAGCCCGCCGGCCGGGCTTGACACGCGACGGCCCGGCGCCGGGGCGAAAGCGCGCTCAGCGCGCGGTGCCTCGCCTGCCGGGCCATGCGGGGCGGTCCCCCGATGCGCGTCGCTTCGGACCCTTGCGGGGCGCCGTTCGCGCGTATCCGCCGATCGGCGATTATTCGCTGATCGGCGATTGCCACTCGGCTGCGCTGGTCTCGCGCGCGGGATCGATCGATTGGTGCTGCCTGCCGCGCTTCGACTCCGATAGTTGCTTCGGACGCCTGCTGGACTGGAACAAGGGTGGGTATTTCGCAATCGCTCCGCAGTCCGAGGCGCTGGTGCAGCGACAGTACCTGCGCGACAGCCTGATCCTGGCGACCACGTACAAATCCGGCCGGAATGTTGCCCGGGTGACGGATTTTTTTTCGATGCGAACCGGGGGGCGCCGCCGTCCGCGGCGTGAGCTGGTCCGTATCATCGAAGGTGTGCGCGGCAGCATGCGCTTCAAGATTTCGGTGGTGCCGCGACTGGACTACGGAGATGTGAAACCGTGGGTGTACGCCGGAGCTCATGCGCACTTCGCGGTGGGGAGCAATACGGGCCTGCGGATTTTCGGGGACGTGCCTCTGCGGATCGTCGAGGAGCATGATCTGCGCGCCGAGGTGCGGGTGCGCGCCAAACAGAAACTGCACATCGGTCTGCAGTTTTTTCGTCCGGAGAAGGCGCATACCGTGCCGCAGCGAAGCAAGGCAGCGGTAGAGTTACAGGCTCATTTCAATGAAACCCTGCGCTGGTGGCGGCAGTGGTCCGCGAAGATCGTCTATCCCGACGGTCCGGGCGTCAGCATCGTGCGCTCGGCCATCACCCTCAAGGCGCTGACATACGCGCCCACCGGGGCGATCATTGCGGCACCCACGACCTCCCTGCCCGAGCACATCGGCGGCGAGCGCAACTGGGATTACCGCTATTGCTGGATCCGCGATTCGATCTTCACCGTCTGGGCGTTGACCAATTCCGGCGCGGGATCCGAGGCCGACGGGGTTCGCCGCTTCATCCAGCGCACCGCGGCAGGCAACGCCGACGAATTGCAGGTGCTGTACGCGGTGGACGGCAAGCGCCGCCTCACCGAAGTCACGCTGGACAACCTGGAAGGGTGGCGCGGGTCGCATCCGGCACGTATCGGCAACGCGGCCGAGCGGCAATTCCAGGCGGACATGTACGGGCTGGTGTTGGAGCTGTCATGGCGCTGGAGCGCACAGGGCCATCGCCCGGCCGAGCCGTATTGGACGTTTCTGAGCCAGATCGTGGAAGCCGCGATCTGCAAATGGAAGCTGCCCGACCGCGGCATCTGGGAGGTCCGCTCCAGGCCGCGTCATTTCGTGCACTCGAAGGTCATGTGCTGGGCGGCCGTGAACAGGGGCGTGGCGCTTGCGCAGAAATACGGGTTTTCCGCGCCGCTCGCGCGCTGGCGGGAAGCGCGCTATGAGATGCGCCGCGCCATCGAGAGCCAGGGGATGGATCATCGGCGTGGAATCTTCACGCGCAGCTTCGGCAGTCGCGATGTTGACGCTGCGCTGCTGCTTCTGCCGCTGACTGACTTCGTCGCCTACGACGACGAGCGGATGGTACGCACCACGGAGGCGATTCGCTCGGAACTGACGCGCGGCGGGTTGCTGCTCAGGTACCGGAACGACGATGGGTTGCGCGGTGCGGAAGGCGCGTTCCTGGCCTGTACGTTCTGGCTGGTCGAATGCCTCGCGCGCCAGGGAAAGAAGCACGACGCGCGAGTGGTGTTTCAGCGCGCCACCCGCTGTGCCAACGACATGGGACTGTTTGCCGAGCAATACTCGCAGCGCGGCCGGCAGATGCTGGGGAATTTCCCGCAGGGACTGACTCACCTGGCTCACATCAACGCCGCGCTGTCGCTCAAGGACAAGCCGCTACCCCAACCGCCGCCCGGACTGCGGCCTTAGCCTGCGCCTCCGGTGCCCGGGGCGCTGAACGGGGTGGTGTGGCGGACATGCGCCCGAGCCGGGAATGAAGTTTGCGTGAGCGTGGCCATGACAGTCATTTCACGGGCTGCGCTCCTCGATGTGCCACGGGCCGGAATCTCGTGATGCGATGCGACGGCGACCGGCGGGATGATGCGTTGCTGGGGGCAGGATCTGCGCCCTCGAGTCTGCTGCGGCCGGGGCAAAACTGCTACCGCGCTACGCGCGCCAGCCGCGCCGCCGTCCTTATCGACGGAGACGCTTACTTCCGCGCCTTCACGCAGGCGGCGCTGCGGGCGACGCGTTCGATTGTCATCGTAGGCTGGGACTTCGACAGTCGCACCGCATTGCACCTCGGGCAACCCGGGGTGCCCGACACGCTGGGTGAATTCCTGAATTTTCTGGCCCGGCGCCGGCGTGGCCTGCAAGTCAACATTCTCGTCTGGGATTCCCCCATCATGTTCTCGAGGGGCCGGGAGCGCTCGCCGTCCTACGGACTGGGCTGGCATCCCCATGCGCATGTCCACTTTGAATACGACAACCACTGCCCCGTGGGCGCTGCCCTGCATCAGAAGATCGTCGTCATGGATGCGGCCGTGGCTTTCTGTGGCGGCCTCGACCTGACTCGCGGGCGCTGGGATACCCCTGCACATCGGCCCAGCGACCCGCGGAGGAAAAATCCAGGCGAGCAAGAGCCATATGCCCCTTTTCATGATGCGATGCTGGCCGTGGAGGGGGAATCCGCGCGAGTGCTTCACGATCTCGCTGGCAAACGCTGGAGGCGCGCAACCGGACGTCTCCTGGCGCGCAAGCGCACTCGCCGCATCAAAGGAGTCATTGAGAAGGCTGCCGATTCGAGTCCGAGCGAGGTCTGGCCCACATCCCTGGCCGCCGAATTCACGGACCTCGATGTTGGCATTGCGCGGACGGTCCCTTCGATTGACGGGGCCGCTCCCATCATCGAGGTACGCCACCTGTATCTGGACATGATCGCGGCCGCCAGGCGCTGCATCTATCTGGAGAATCAATACTTCACGGCCGGCGCGCTCGGCGCTGCGCTTGCAGCCCGCCTCGCGGAGCGCGACGGGCCGGAAATCATCGTCGTGTTGAGGTTGTCCTCGTCGGACTGGCTCGAGGCCCGGGCGATGAGCACGCTGAGAACGCTCCTGCTGCGCAGGCTGTGCGAAGCGGACCGGTACGGGCGCTTTCATGCCTACTACCCGTACACTCCGGACTCATCGGAGGAACAGGGCTGTGATGTCCACACCAAGTTGATGATCGTCGATGACGCGTGGCTGCGGCTTGGATCGGCGAACTTCGCGAATCGCTCGATGTGGCTCGACACCGAATGTGACCTCGTCCTGGAGGCCGCCGGGGTGCTGCAGGCAAGGGCCTCCATCGCTGGCGTGCGCGACCGATTTCTGGCCGAGCATCTGGAAGTGTCCCCGCAGCAAGTGCGGCACGCCGCGGACACGACGGATTCCTTGAGCGCCGCCATAGAAAAGCTGGCGCGCAGCGAGGGTCGCACCCTCAGGCGCTTTCAGCGGCTCGATGCACCGTCCGAAGCGCTCGTCGCAGCCGCCCGTGTTGCCGATCCCGAGAGGCCCGCGCCAGTCAACGAGGTGATGACGGGAGCGGCCGCTCACTCGGGGGGCGAGCACAAGGACTCTGGGCCGCGCACGGGCGTGGCGGGGTTGCTCGGCACACTGGTTGCAGCCGCAGTACGTCGGTTATTTCGGCCGGCTACGGATCGACATGGCCCAGGACGCCCGTAAGGTCATCGAGCGGCTGCACCGCGGGACACGCGCCGGGCCCGATCCGTTGCGGGTCGCTTCGTACAACATCCACGGCTGCGTCGGCATGGACTCTCGTTATGACGTGGAGCGTGTGGCACAGGTCATCTGCGAGCTGGGGTGTGACACGGTCGGACTTCAGGAGGTAGACGGCAGACCTGGGATGTTGACCGATTCGATGCAGCTGGAATTCCTGGCGAGTGCCACAGGTATGGCCGCGGTGACCGGCGGGACGCTGCTCGGTCACGGGCGGCAATATGCCAACGCACTGCTCACGCTGCGCGAGGTTCTGGCCGTGCGCCACTATGACTTGACTTGCAAAGGCTGCGAACCGCGCAGTGCGCTGGACGTGCGCTTGAAGACCGGCGACGGCAGCGTGCGCGTCGTGGTTACGCACCTGGGGCTGCGTGCCTCGGAGCGGCGTTTTCAGGTCAAGAAGATCCTGACGGTGTTGAAGTCGATTCCGCTCGAGCAGCCGGTGATCGTGCTCGGGGACATCAACGAATGGCTGCCCACGGGGCGGCCGCTGCGCTGGCTGCAGCGCGTGCTCGGCAAGCCGCGCTCGCGAGGAACGTTTCCCGTGTGGGCCCCGCTTCTCGCGCTGGATCGTGTATGGGCGCGCCCTCCCGCCGCGCTGCTTGCCGTCGAGACTCACAAGAGCGCGCGCTCCCGCCGCGCGTCGGACCACTTTCCCGTCAAGGCCACCGTGGCGGCGCGTGCGAATGAGCGGCCTCCTTAGGCCCGCATGCGCAAGCTGGGACAGCAATCGAATCTGACGTTCATCGGGCGTTACAGAATATAGCGGCTCAGATCCTCGTCCTTCACGAGGTTGCCGAGGTGGTCGTCGACATACCTCGCATCCACTGTCACGGTCTTCCCATTCTGATCCACGGCTTCGTAGGACACGGTCTCCAACAGGCGCTCCATCACTGTGTGCAGGCGCCGCGCCCCGATGTTCTCGGTGCGCTCATTGACCTGGAACGCGATCTCGGCGATGCGGCGGACGCCATCGACCGCGAATTCCACCTGCACGCCCTCCGTGCTCATGAGCGCGTGATATTGCGCCGTCAGGGAAGCATCCGGCTCGGTCAGGATGCGCACGAAGTCGCCCACCTTGAGCGAATCGAGCTCGACGCGGATCGGCAGCCGGCCCTGCAGCTCCGGGATCAGGTCCGAAGGCTTGGACAGGCTGAAAGCCCCCGAGGCGATGAACAGCACGTGGTCGGTCTTCACCGGCCCGTACTTGGTGGTGACCGTGGAGCCTTCAACCAAAGGCAGCAGATCCCGCTGGACGCCCTCGCGCGACACGTCGGCGCCTGCCGTCTCCTGGCGGCGCGTCACCTTGTCGATCTCGTCGATGAACACGATGCCGTTCTGCTCGGCATTGGCCAGGGCCTGGATCTTCAGCTCGTCCTCGTTGATGAGCTTGGCGGCCTCCTCGTCGGTCAGGAGCTTCACCGCCTCGCGGACTTTGACCTTGCGGGCGCGAGTACGGTTGCCACCGAGGTTCTGGAACATGGACTGCAGCTGCTGTTGCATCTCTTCCATCCCGGGGGGCGCCATGATCTCGACCCCCATCGGCAGCGCACGCACTTCGATCTCGATCTCGCGCTCGTCGAGCTCGTTCTCGCGCAGCATCTTGCGGAATTTCTGCCGGGTCTCGGCATCGCGCGGCTGACTGGGCTCGTCGGTGGAAAACCCCATCATGCGTGGCTTGGGCAGCAGCGCATCGAGCACCCGCTCCTCGGCGGCGTCCGCGGCCCGCTGGCGGACCTTCTCGACCTCCTGCTCCCGCGTCATCTTGACCGCGACATCCACCAGCTCCTTCACGATGGAGTCCACATCGCGGCCGACGTAACCCACCTCCGTGAATTTCGTCGCCTCGACTTTCACGAACGGCGCATTGGCCAGCTTCGCCAGGCGGCGCGCAATCTCGGTCTTGCCGACGCCGGTGGGGCCGATCATCAGGATATTCTTCGGCGTGATTTCCTGCCGCAGGGGCTCGCTCACCTGCATGCGGCGCCAGCGGTTGCGCAGGGCGATCGCCACGGCGCGCTTCGCCGCGTCCTGGCCGATGATGTGCTTGTCGAGCTCCGCCACGATCTCGCGAGGGGTCAGGGAGGACATCAGGTGCCGGCCTGGAGCTCGTCGATGACGAGATTGCGATTGGTGTAGATGCAGATGTCCGCCGCGATGCCGAGCGCGCGCTCCACAATGCTGCGCGCATCCAGATCGGAGCCCTCCAGAAGGGCGCGAGCCGCCGCGAGCGCGTACTGGCCGCCGGAACCGATCGCGGCAGCATCGTAGTCGGGCTCGATCACGTCCCCGTTGCCGGAGATCACCAGTATCTTGGACGGATCCGCCACGAGCAGCAGGGCTTCGAGCCTTCGCAGGAAACGGTCGGAGCGCCAGTCCTTGGCCAGCTCGATGGCCGCGCGCGTGAGGTTGCCGTACTTCTCCAGCTTGCCCTCGAAGCGCTCGAATAGCGTGAACGCGTCGGCCGTCCCGCCGGCGAATCCGGCAAGGACCGTATCGTTGTACAGCCGGCGCACCTTGCGCGCGTTGCCCTTCATGACGGTGTTGCCAAGCGTGACTTGGCCGTCACCGCCCATTGAAACCGCACCGTTGCGGCGCACTGCGAGGATGGTGGTCCCGTGTGGATTGAATTCGTGGCTTTCGGTCATGGCGCTCCTGGCAGCCGAAGACATCCGCAACGCACGACCGCGCTGCCGGTGAGCCGCGAATGATCGCTAAGCCTTCCTGCGCGCGCGGGGGTGAGCTGCGTCGTAGATGCGGGCAAGGTGCTGGAAGTCAAGGTGGGTGTAGATCTGCGTCGTGGAGATGTCGGCGTGCCCGAGCAGCTCCTGCACGCCGCGCAAATCTCCACCGGATTCAAGCAGATGCGATGCGAAGGAATGGCGGAAGAGGTGCGGGTAGACACGGCTGTGCAGCCCCTGCCGGCGCGCCCAGAGCGCCACGCGGCTCTGCACCGCCCTGCGTCCGATGCGATTTCCACTGCGGCCCACGAACAAGGCACTCTCGGCTGGCCTGGCGATTGCGCTGCGCTCCCGCAGCCACTGCGTGAGCGCAGCGGCCGCTTCCTTGCCTACCGGAACGATCCGTGCCTTGTTGCCTTTGCCGAGCACGCGCACGGTGCGATCGGCCAGGTCGAGGCCGGTCACGTCCAGGCCGACGAGCTCAGCCAGCCGCAGGCCCGAGGAATACAGCAGCTCCATGATCGCCCGGTCGCGGGTGACGAAACGGTCGCCGGCGGGAAGCTCGAGCAGCCGCGCCATCTGGTCGGCGTCGAGTGTTTCCGGCAGACGCCGTGCTGCCTTGGGGGCGCGCACTTCGTGTGCCGGATTGCTCCTGACCGGCCCTCCGGCCGCGGAGCGGAGCCTGTCGTGCGGCTGCCGTGCCGGGATCAGGCTTTCGCGAACCAGGAAGTCATAAAAGGCGCGCACCGCTGACAGCCGCCGCTGGATGCTGCGCGGCGCGAGGCCCGCGGCATGCGAGTGGGCGGCAAAGGTACGGATGTGCTGGCTGTCGAGCACATCCCAGTCCTGCAGGCCATGGCGGTCGCAGAACTTCACCAGGGCTGCGAGATCGCGCGCGTAGTTGGAATCGGTATGCTCCGACAGCCGGCGCTCGGTTCTCATGTGGCGCCGGAACTGGGTCACCCACGCGAGCGCCGCCGGTGTCAAGACGCTGGCGTCACGCCGGTGCCGGGTACCAGGGCGTCGGCAATCAGATCCGCCATGCGCGCCAGAAATTCCGTGCTCATGCCGGGGTGAAAGCGATCGCGGTCCGTGCTGCCGAGCGCGAGCAGTCCGATGCTGCCTTTCTCGCCGAGCGGAACGAGCGCCACCGAGCCGATGTCGTTGGCATCCGTGCCGAACAGGAATTCACGCTGCGAATCACGTGCCTGTCCGCATCGCGGCTTGCCGTTGGCAAACAGCGTCTCGAAGGACTTCAAGCTCGGATCGTCGGCGCGCACGGTGCGCACGAATCTCTGCGGGGGCAGATCCGAGTGCACTCCGATCAGGACGAGCACCGAGTGAATCGCGTCGAAATCCACGCGCAAGCTGGATTCCATGGTCTCGATGACGGCTTCACGCGAGCCCGCGCGCAACAGGCGGCGAGTGAACAGGTGCAGCTTGTCGGCAAGTGCGTCGTTTGCACGCGCCACGCGCACGAATTCCGCGAGCTTGACTTCGACCGCGGTATGCTTCTCGCGCAATACCTCGATCTGCCGCTCGACGAGTGAGATGGTGGACCCGCCGCGTGCGTGCGGCAGGCGAAGGCGCGCCAACACGGCGTGGTGGCGCTCGAAGAACTCAGGATTGTGCTGCAGGTAGGCGGCAATGGATTCCTCTTCGGTTTCCACTGCGACCACGCCACGCGCTTCTCGTGTTGTCATGTGTTTCAGACCTCGACGTGACCTTCGAAGGATACCTCGGCAGGGCCCGTCAACCAGATATTCGCCCCCGGACCGTCCCAGTTTACGCGTAACTCGCCGCCGCGCACGCTCACGTACACGGATGCGTCAAGAAGTCCACGGCTGCGTAGCACCGCAACAGCCGCACACGCTCCACTCCCGCAGGCGAGCGTTTCTCCCGCACCTCGCTCGTACACCCGCAACCGGATATGCGAACGATCGATAATCTGCGCGAACCCCGCATTGACCCGATTTGGAAATCGCCTGTGGCTCTCGATAGCAGGCCCCAGGCGTTCCACGGGTGCTGTATCGGTGGAGGGCACCGTGACGACGGCGTGTGGGTTGCCCATGGAGACGGCGCCGATGTCGATCTGCTCCGCGCCGACTTCAAGCCGGTACGTGTCGGCTTTCTCGGGCGCATCGAACGGTAGGCTTCCTGGGTCGAAGCTCGGGCTGCCCATGTCCACCGCCACGACACCCGCGCTCTGTATGCGCGCGTGGACGAGCCCTGCCGGGCTGTCCATCGTCACAGCGCCCGAGCGCGTCTGTCCACGACGATGGAGCAGAGCAGCAATGCAGCGGGCGCCGTTGCCGCACTGCTCCACTTCGGCGCCATCGGAATTGAATATCCGGTAGAACACCGCCGTATCGGCTCGCCGTGGCGGCTCCAGCACGAGCGCCTGGTCGAACCCGATGCCGGTATGCCTGTCGGCCAGCTTGCGCATTTGCTCGCTCGGCGGCAGGGACCTGCCGGCAGGCGAATCGAACAATAGAAAATCGTTTCCTGATCCGTGCATCTTCGTGAAATCGATGCGCATGGGGAGAGAATAGCCGAACCGGCCGGCGGGCGCGCAAAAGCCACGTCTTGGCGCACCCCAGGAACATCGCTAGTCTGAGGCATGGCTCCTTCCGAATATACCGTCCGCATCGAGCCCCACGGCCGCTTGATCCGCGTGCACGCCGGGCGGCCCGTGCTGGAAGGTGCGCTCGCCGCAGGACTCAATCTTCCGCACAGCTGCAAGTCCGGCCATTGCGGCTCCTGCCGCGCCCGGTTGCGCACGGGTGAGATCGAATACCCGAATGGCCAGCCGGCCGGCATCACCTCCCAGGAAGCCCAGGCGGGCAACATCCTGCTGTGCCAGGCGCGTGCGCTCACGAACCTCGTGGTCGAAGCACGGCTGATCGCAAGCGTTGCGGAAGTTGACATCAAGACTCTTCCCTGCCGCATTGCGCGCCTGACGCCGCTGGCTCCCGATGTCATGCAGGTGCTCTTGCGCCTGCCGGCGGTAGAGGCGCTGCGATTCCATCCGGGCCAATACCTCGATGTGCTGCTCGACGGGGACCGGCGGCGGAGCTTTTCGATCGCGAGTCCTCCCCATGACAGCGAGCTGCTCGAGCTGCACGTGCGGCGTGTTCCGGGCGGTGGGTTCACCGGGCGCCTCTTCGGCGAAGCGGGCGCCGGCTTGCTGCTGCGCATCGAGGGCCCCCTCGGTCAGTTCGTGTACCGCGCAGGTGACGGGCCTGTGTTGATGATTGCGGGCGGGACGGGATTTGCGCCGCTGAAGTCCATGTTGCGGCACGTTCTGGAAGGCGGCATCGATCGGCCGATCCACCTGTACTGGGGTGCACGCCAGGCACATGACGTTTACGAGGAAGCCAGGGTGCTCGACTGGGTTCGCCACTACCCTCGGCTGCGCTTCACGGCAGTGTTGTCCGAAGCGGCTCAGGCGCATGCCCGGCACCAGCAGCTTGGTTGGGTGCACGAGGCCGTGCTGGCGCAGTACCCCAGCCTGGCGCCTTTCGATGTGTATGCCGCCGGCCCACCGGCGCTGATCGAAGCCATCCGCGCGACATTTCCGCGCCACGGTGCGCGCGCAGAGCGCCTGTACTTCGATTCCTTCGACTATGCGCCCGAGTAAGCGAGCCTGGGGACATCAGATCCGGAACCGCTCACGCAGCTCGGCTGCCATCCGGCGACTGACCTGGAGGGGAGCCTCGCAACCCTGCAGCCTGACGTAATACTGGCCCTCGGCATTGCGCTCGATCCTCTCGAGATAGCGGACGCTCACCAGGGCATTGCGGTGCACACGCACGAATCCTGAGCTGAATTCGTCTTCGAGCGCCCGCAAGGAGTCTTCGATCAGATCCTCGCCCTTGAGGTGCCGCACGGTCGTGTATTTCTGCTCGGCGAAGAAGAACAGCACGTCCTCGATGGGGATGAGCCGCAGCCCCTCACGATGCCGCGCGGCAATGTGCGTGCGGCGCTCCATCGTGTTGGCCGCGGTGAGCTTCTGCAGTTGTGGCCGGGTCAGGCGGCCCGCCTGACTCAACGCGGCAGCCAGCTTTTCCTTGCGGATGGGCTTGAGAAGATAACCGACGGCCTGCGCGTCGAATGCATTGACGGCGTACTCATCGTAGGCCGTCGTGAAGATGACCGCGGGCGGCTCCTCGAGCACGCTCATGTGCCGCGCGGCCTCGATCCCATCCATTCCCGGCATGCGCACGTCCAGCAGAACGACGTCGGGCGACAGTCCGGCGGTGTGCTGCACAGCCTGCTCTCCGGTAACCGCTTCCCCGATCACCTCGATTCCATCGATTTCAGCGAGCATGCTGCGCAGCAGCTCGCGGGCCGGCGGCTCGTCGTCCACGATCAGCACTCTGAGCTTCATACCCCGAGCTTCTGGCGGCTTTCGATGTGCGGAAAGCGCAGCGTGACGATGTACTCGGCATCGAACCGCCCAGACTTCACCAGGCCCTGCCCGCCATACATGAGGCTCAGGCGTTCGCGGATGTTCGCCAGCGCCAGCCGGTTGCCCTCGCGCTCGTTCTGCCGGTCGCCCACGGGATTGCGCACGACGATCGTGATGAGGCCACCTGCCAGCTCGCCGGTGACCGTCACCGTGCCCCCTTCGGACTGCGGCTCGATGCCGTGGTAGATGGCATTTTCCAGCAGCGGTTGCAGCATCAGGCCCGGCACCAAGGCGTTGCGCGGCAGCGAGTCGATCTTCCAGTCGATGCGCAGCCGGGGGCCGAGGCGCAGTTGCTCGATGCGCTGGTAGATGCGCGCGACCTCGCGCTCCTCCTCGAGCGTGATGATGTTGCGCTTGTCGCTCAGGTTGGCGCGGAACAGGTCGGCCAGGTCCTGCACGGCCTGCTCCGCGACGGCCGGATTGGTGCGCGTGAGGGAGGCGATGGTGTTCATGCTGTTGAAGAGGAAGTGGGGCCGGATGCGCGCCTGCAGCGCATGCACGCGCGCCGTCGCCTGCATTTCGATATTACGCCGCCACTCGTGAGTCACGTAGAAGTAGCGCAGCGCGAGCCCGGTGACCACGAACCCGATGGCGACATTGTGCAACAGGAACGAGCGCGCGTCCGGCGGAAACAGGATGGCGGCGCCGGCATCGCCCACCAGGCTGGAGCGACCGAGCATGAACGTGCCGGTGGAGACCAGGGCGATCAGCCCGGTGATCAGCGCCAGGACCGCCGCCGATCCCTGTGCGACGCGCAGGCGCTTGAGGCGCTCACCCATCCAACACAACAGCCCCGCACCCGCGAGTCCGATCCACAGCAGGAACAGTGACGTCCGCGCCAGGTCGGTCCAGAAGCCGATGGCGAGACTGTCGTGCGCCAGGGTGAGCACGAGCGCCGTCAGCTCGACGATCAGGACGATCGCCAGCGCGGCTCGCGAAGCGCAGAAATCCGGAAGATAGAAGGGTTTGTCGGAACCGGCGGCGGGTTCCATCTTCATGCGTCTTGGGTGCCGGCGCCGGGTTTCGCGGGGCGCTCGAACAGCTCCTCCTTGAGCCGGAAGGTCGCCGAGATATCCTCATCGCCGTAGCCGCGGGAAACGAGCTCCGCGTACTCACCCAGCATCCGCTCCACGACCGGCAGCGCCACGCCGAAGCGCGCCGCCATGTCGCGGCAGATGCCCAGATCCTTCGCATGCAGGCGCACTCGAAAGCCCGCCGGGAAGCTGCCTCTCACCATGTTTGGCGCGCGGTGCACGAAATACCAACTGGAGCCGGCGCCCTTGCCCAGCGTATCGATCAGTTTCTCCAGGGGCAGCCCCTGCGCCCGCGCGAAGGCCATCGCCTCCGACACCGCCTCGATGATCCCCGCGCACATGATCTGGTTCGTGGCCTTGGCCGCCTGTCCGCTGCCCGTAGGTCCAAAGAGAGTCACGGTCTTGCCGAGAGCGGCAAGGATGGGCTGAGCCTGAGCGAATGCCTCCGGTGTCCCACCGGCCATGATCGCGAGAGTGGCGTTCTGGGCTCCCTCGACGCCGCCGCTCACGGGACAGTCGAGGAACTCCACTCCATTTGGCTGCAGCAGCGCGGCGGCCGTGCGAGCGGTTTCGGCCCCCACGGTGGAGCAATCGACGACGAGACTCCCTCGACGCAATCCCGGCGCGAGAGCGCGCACGACCTCGAGTACGTCATTGTCGGCGGAGACGCATAGCACCACGGCGTCGACGCTGGAGGCGAGAGCAGCGAGCGTTTCGGGCGCCTGGCACCCAAGCTCGGATGCGAGGGATCGAGCCTTCTCGCCCGTCCGGTTCCAGACCGCGGTCAGGAGGCCGGCACGATGGAGGTTGTGCGCCATATGAGCGCCCATCGCGCCGAGGCCCGCGAAGCCTACGCGCATCTTTCAGTCATCCGTAGTCGGGCCGACCGGGCCGGCCGGGAGCGCAACTATAAAGCGTCCCCAACCCTTAGGACAGGGAAGCTACTTGGGCGCTCCGGCGCACGCTTCGTCCATGTCGGTCCGGGCTTTGACGCGGTAGGCGTCCGCTTCCTCTTCGGAAATGTACTCCCGGTTCTCGGGCCTGTCGGCGTCTTTGTCCTTGTCCCCCGCCTTGACGGGCTTGTAGATGCGCCGGGCCGCGATGGCCTTTTCGTACCGCTCCTTGGCCTCTTTGCACTGTTGATCGCGCAGCTTGGCGAGGTCCTGCTTGACGGCCCGCGTGGCGCTCTCCTGTGCAAGCTGAGCCGACGCGCGGTCGCCGCCATCCGTCAGCCTCTGCTGCTCGAGGCTGCGATGCGTGGTGTCCGCGTCCGGGGTTGCCGGGCGGGGCTTCGTGGACTTGATCACTTCGGCGCCGGCCACCCACTGGTCCGTGTAGTGCACGCCTCCGTGCTCGTCCACCCAGCGATAGACGTCGGCCGCGTAGACGATGGTTGACGCGCCCGCGAGTATCAAAGTACCGATCGCAATGGTTCGCAACATAAGAAGGGCCTCCCCGGCTCCGGCAGTATCGCTGGTCGGCAAAGCCGCGACCATAGAACTCCGTCACACACGCGCGAGGCTGCAGGTCCGCAAATGCCCCACCCCGGCGGGAAGGGCCCGTCAGAGGGCATCTAGACGTCAAAAAAGCCTCGACCTGACCACCGCCGGGCCGAGACTTACGGGGGATCGGAGCGGCTGGCGGGCTGCCGTGCAGCCGAGCGTCAGCCGCCAGGGGTCGGTCACATATCGTAGGCGCGCTCCCCGTGCGAGGTGATGTCCAGGCCCTCGCGTTCGTCCTCTTCCGCCACCCGCAGGCCGATCATCAGCTTGACCACGGAGAAGCCGACCACCGCCACGACTGCTGTCCAGACAGTGACGAGAGCCACCGCTTCAATCTGGATCTTCAGCTGCGGCCAGATCCCCGGATACCCGACCGTGCCTTTTACCCAATCCTGAGTGGACCCGGGACCTCCGAGCGCCGGCGAGTTGAAGATGCCGGTCATCAAGGCCCCGAACATACCGCCCAGTGCGTGTACGCCAAACACGTCGAGAGAATCGTCAGCCTTGATCAACCTCTTCAGGCCGGTCACGCCCCACAGGCACACGATGCCCACGCCGATGCCGATAGCGAAGGCACCAGGTATGCCGACGTTACCCGCTGCAGGGGTAATCGCGACGAGCCCGGCAACGGCTCCTGAAGCTGCGCCCAACATTGACGGCTTACCCTTGAGCAGCCACTCCATGAACATCCACGACAACACGGCGCAGGCGGTCGCAAGGTAGGTGTTCATGAACGCGAGGGCTGCCGACCCGTTCGCCTCCAGCGCCGACCCCGCGTTGAAACCGAACCAGCCGAACCACAGCAGCGATGCGCCAATCATTGTCATTGTCAGACTATGCGGCGCCATGGGCTCCCTTCCGAACCCGATGCGCTTGCCCAGCATCACGGCGCCGACCAGTCCGGCGACACCGGCATTGATGTGCACGACCGTGCCGCCCGCGAAGTCCAGCGCGCCCCATTGCCAGAGCAACCCGGCGGTGGAGTTCAGTGCGTCCACCTTGTCGGCCGACGTATACGCGTCCGGGCCGGCCCAGAACCAGACCATGTGAGCCACCGGGCAGTAGCTGAAGGTGAACCAGATCACCAGAAACACCAGCACCGCCGAGAACTTGATGCGCTCGACGATGGATCCCAGGATCAGGCAGCACGTAATGGCGGCGAACGTGGCCTGGAAGGCCACATAGACGAGCTCGTACAATGGAGTGTGCTTGCTGAACGTGGCGGCCATCGAGAACGTCTGGGTGGCCGGATCGAAGGTTCCGTTGAGGAACAGACGGCTGAAGCCGCCGAAGAAGGCGTTTCCTTCGGTGAAGGCAAGCGAATACCCGTACACGCACCACAGCACGGTGATCAACGAAAAGCCGACGAACACTTGCATGAGCACCGAGAGCATGTTCTTCGTCCGCACCAGTCCCCCGTAGAACAGAGCCAGCGCGGGGACGGACATCAGCAGCACGAGCGCGGTCGATGTGAGCATCCAGGCTGTGTCGCCCTTGTCCGGTACAGGTGGCGCATCGGCCGCCCAGGCCATCGCGGGTTCGAGCAATGCAAGCGCGACGCAGGCGATTCGACGGAGGGTTCTTGAGCTCTTCGGAGCGGTGCGCATGTCTTCTCCCGGGCGGTTCTGGTACTAAATTGGGCGCGGGCAGCCCGCTGGACCGCGCGCTTATCGCGAAGCTCGCGCGACAAACACCGGCTGCCCTCGGGCGCGAGTCGCGCGTAAGCTTGTGCAGCGCGCAGTTGCGGGTGCAGATTCCGTGCCATGGCGAGTTTCAGTGCAGTTTCCAAGAGTTGCGGCCGCGAGCACCCTGTCGCCGCACTGTTTTGGAGCTGCCGCGAAAGCCCCTGCGTCAATTCGGGGCAGCCAGCGACGAGGTAAGGCACATGGACCCCCTTCGGATCGATGAGATCGCACGCCGACTGCTCGAGAGCGTGCCGCCCGGCCTGCGCAGCATGCGCGAGGACCTGGAGAACAACTTTCGCGCCGTGTTGCGTGCCAGCCTCAGCAAACTCGACCTGGTCGCGCGCGATGAATTCGACGCGCAGATGCGAGTCTTGGAGCGCACGCGGCAGCGCCTGGAGGAGCTCGAGCGGCGTCTGGGCACTCTGGAGGGAACCGCACAGTCCGGAGCGGCTGCCGAAACTCCCCAACCCGGAGCGCCGACGCAGTCCACGGCAGCATCGCAGCCTGGGACAGCAACTCACCCCGGGGCATCAGCGCAGCCCGGGGCACCAGCGCAGCCCGGGGCACCAGCGCAGCCCGGGGCACAAGCGCAGCCCGGGGCATCAGCGCAGCCCGCGGCGCAGAACCCCGCGAGCAGTGCGGGTCCGAAACCCGGCCCTCACTGAGCGGCCCATAAACGGCTCGGCCAGGGAAGGCCATGTCAATCGCCACAGTCGCTTGCCGCGGGCAACTCGGCCTGCATGCGCCACTCGTGCACGTCGAGGTGAGCCTGGATTCAGGCCTGCCTTTCTTCAGCATCGTCGGATTGCCGGCGACCGTGGTGAGAGAGAGCAAGGAGCGCGTCCGGGCGGCGCTGGTCAATTCCCATTTCGAGTTTCCCGCCGGCCGCATCACGGTGAATCTCTCACCCGCGGATCTCCCGAAACGAGGCGGCCGGTTCGATCTGCCGATCGCACTCGGGATCCTGCTGGCGTCCAGGCAAGTCAGGCCACCGGCGGGGCAGAGCTTCAATCCGGCCGCTGCCGAGTTCTATGGCGAGCTGGGCTTGAGCGGCGAGCTGAAGCCCGTGTCGGGAATGCTGCTCGCCGCAGCGTATGCGGGGCGCGCCAAGAGCGAAGTAGTCGTACCGCAGGCGAATGCGGCTGAAGTTGGCGTCCTCCTGCGTGGCTCATCGCCCATTGTCGTGCGCGCCGCCGATCACTTGCTGAGCGTCTGCGCTCACGTCGATGGCACCATCCCGTTGCCTTCCGTCCCCGCGGCGTTCCCTCATACCATGCGTGTTGGATCGGATGGCGCGCTCGATCTGAGCGATGTACGTGGGCAACTGCAGGCGAAGCGAGCGCTGACGGTCGCTGCCGCCGGCGGCCATTCACTCCTCATGATCGGACCGCCTGGCGCTGGAAAGAGCATGCTGGCGAAACGCCTGCCGGGCTTGCTGCCACCGATGACCGAGTCCGAGTCCCTGGAAGTGGCGGCGATTGCTTCAGTCAGCGGCGCTGGATTCAGCCCAGGCACGTTCGGATGTCGTCCAGTGCGGATGCCGCACCACACGGCCTCCGCAGCCGCACTTGTCGGCGGCGGGTCGCGGGCGCGGCCGGGAGAAATCAGTCTGGCGCACCACGGTGTGCTGTTTCTCGACGAGCTGTTGGAATACGACCGTCGTGCCCTGGAAGCTTTGCGTGAGCCGCTGGAGTCCGGCGTAGTCTGCGTCGCGCGCGCCGCACTACAGGCACAGTACCCGGCGGAATTTCAACTCGTCGCAGCGATGAATCCCTGTCCGTGCGGCCGCCTCGGCGACCTGTCCGGCAATTGCAGATGCACTCCCGCGGAAGTACAGAGATATCGCGCGCGCATCTCGGGTCCGTTGTTGGATCGCCTGGACATACACCTTGAAGTCCCACGAGTTGAGTTGAATGACTTCGACGGCGGGCGCGTCCGAAGCGAGAGCAGTGCGGCGATCGCCGCGCGCGTGATTCGCGCACGGCAGATCCAGCTCGCACGACAGGGTACGTGCAACGCCAGGCTGGCAGATGCTCAGGTGGATCGATGGTGCAATCCGGACAAGGCCGGCCAATGGGTGCTCGAGCGCGCCATGCAGCAACTGGGCTTCTCGGCGCGTGCGCGGCAGAGAATCCTGAAGCTGGCCAGGACTGTTGCCGACCTGAGCGGCGACACATCGGTGTCCGTCGCGCACGTGAGTGAGGCGGTGACGTACAGGACGCTGGACCGGCGTGCGCAGTGACCACGATTATCTCCCGTTGCGCGGCCAGTCGTTGGCTCCAGCTCTCGGCGGCTACTTCGCCATGTCCACCATATGATCGACGGCCTGCTTGATCAGGTCGTCGGGAAGGTCGGTGCGGCCACCCTTCGCCGGCATGACTCCGGAGCCACCCTGGAAGCCCTTCAACGCATGGTCGTAAAGCGTGTCCTTGCCCTTGGCGATGCGGGGTCCCCAAGCGGCCTTGTCCCCCGCCTTGGGTGCACCGGCAATGCCGGCTCCGTGGCAGGCGCTGCACACCTGTTCGAATACCTCGGTACCCGATTTCGGCGGGGCAGGACCGCCACTGGCGCTTCCGGCCTGCGCCGCCGCGCTCGCCTTGATCGCCAGAGCGGAATTGTCCTGGCCCGAGACGGCCTCCTGGCTGACCGGCAGCAGTCGCGCCTCGACGTTCTTCAGGTATTGGCTTTCGGCGATCACCTGTTTGTCCTGCGTCTGGCTCGCGACTACGCGCGCGAGTACAAAGAGACAGACGGCAATGGTGACCAGCAGTCCGATGACCATGCTGAATACATTGAAGAAGTGGGTGTCCTGCTTGCTCACGATGTGGTCCGCGTGGAAATCGGCGGCGCAGTATAGACCACCTCGGGAAATTGCGCTTTTCGCGATCCGGGAAAGCACATCGCATTTCCGGAGGCATGGTATCAAGAGCCGGATATCGACTCCTGGCACCTGGTGTGGATCTCCCGAATTTCCCGGCCACCACTATGGCCGCGACTCGACCCGCCCCCGGGTACCGCCGCCACGCCGCGGGCCAGCGCCGGCCGGCTCCGGCGCAGCACGGGGGGTGGTCGGCGGTCCTATTGGCGACGCTGATGACTTGCAGCACCGGCGTCTTCGCATTGGCGTTGGAGATAACAACATCTTGTCCTGCTGCCACCTGCGCGCGTCACTCCGTCCTGAGCTCAGCCCGGGTCTGACCGCGAGGATCCTGGGGCAGCTCTACACTTCAATCCGCGGTACGTCTATCACGTGTTGGTTGGGCGCTGCTCGCAAAGCGGTTCTTGTAACGCAAGCGCCGCACCCCGTGAGTTGTTTCCAATGGCGCCGCGGTCCTTGCTTCGCCGACAACTCCAAAAGGGAACGTGGAAGATCGCTCGAGCGGCGCAAGCCGGCGCGCGGTGATCGTGCTGGTGCTCGCGAGGCAGGTGTAAGATCGAGCACCAGGCACCGGAGAGCTCACATGGCCAGCTACGTTGATGGTTTTGTAGTACCCGTCCCGAAGCGAAAAATGCAGCAATACCGCCGCTTGGCCCAGAAGGCGGGAAAGATCTGGCGGGAGTACGGCGCCCTCGATTATCGCGAGTGCGTCGCTGAGGACGTCAAGGTTGGAAAGCTGACCTCGTTCCCGCGCAGCGTGAAGCTCAAGCGCGGCGAGACTGTGGTGTTCTCCTGGATCACATACAAGTCGCGCGCCCATCGCGATCGGGTGAACGCCAAGGTCATGAAGGATCCTCGGCTGGCAAGCTCCATGGATCCGAAAGCGATGCCCTTCGACGCCAAGCGCATGATCTACGGCGGGTTCGCCACTCTCGTCGAAACCTGAGTAAGCCTCCTCGTCGCCGGCGGTGGGCCGCGGCGGCTCGCCACCGCGGAGG
>JBOIAD010000065.1:0-5006 GCA_050738795.1 Steroidobacteraceae bacterium | reverse complement strand
CATGCCCATTTCTTACATGCTGTACGTCGACGCCTTCGGCTTCGCCCGCGGTGGCATCGCCGGCAGCCTGGTCATCGACGCCCTCACCGGCATCCTTGCCAGCGCCCTGCTTGGCCTGATGCTGCTCTGGCTGGCCCGCAGAGGACCCAACGCGTTGCCCGCCTGACTCAACCGCTCCGCTCCCGCACACCCTCCAGCCGTCCCCCGCTCCTGCGGTCACCCTGCTCAGTGCTGCGGTTGATCTCGCGCGGCGAGCGTGGGCGCTGGCCGGCGGACGCTTTTGGGGGCTTCGCTGTCGAACGCGGTGAAGCCATCGCTGGACAAGGCAGCCGCAGAGAGTAAGTAGTTAGCACGGCACCCGACGGGAGGATGCCCCGGACCTAAACCCGAAGCGCTCGGATCTGTGGCATACAACAGGTTGCACTCTGCGGCGACAAAGCTCGGTCCAAATGTAAGGAGGCCGATGAAGTCGCACATCACCTCTTCGATCCAGGCGGGCCAGGACGCGATCGTGGAGAAGAAGTTCCCCTGGTTTACGCCGCGAGCCGCAAGTAGACACGGCTGTTAGCTCTCACCGAGGCTTGTTGCGCACGACCTATCGGAGCCGAATCCTTAACGTCCGCGCCTGAAAATAAGTCCCAAATCGGGCCCCCGCTACCACATTCAATCTGCCTCAGTCGTCGTCCCCGCTCGCCCGCAAGTCCTTCTCGCGGACTCGAGTGGAGCCGACCGCGTCCAGTGGACGGTACGTGCCCCAAGGCGCCGTTCGCCGTCATTCGGGGGGCGAACGCTCAAACGACTGAATTGCCACGCCGTCGTCACGCCACCGGCACCCTCTGGCAAGGCACGTACCTCGTCGGTGCGCACATCCGTGTGCGCACACACCGTTGCAAATCCTACTGCCGGTCAAACACGAGCGTCTCATCGCCCGTGACACCGCTCAGCTGCGTACCCGTGTTGTGTACCGTTAGTGTCTTGCCGTCCGCTGAGACGATCCTACGCACGTGGCCGACGACTTTGCCATCCTTCTTGAGGTCGAAGTCCCAAGTATTCGCATCGATCTTCTTCGCGAGCGTCGCATCCGCCCCCGACGCGCCTGCGGCCTGCTTTACCTCCTTGCCGTCGCGGTATTGCACCTTGTTCGACGTTTCCTTGCCATCGGCGCGTGTCAGCTTCTGATCGAGCGTGTATACGCCATTGGCCTCGGTGTACACACGGGTGCCGGCGGTCAGCTCTGCGCCCGCGCTGAACTTTGATTTCGCGACATTGAGCTTCCAAGTGCCGACAACCGGGTCTGCGGCAAAGGCAGGACCGGCGAACAACACCGCTGCAAGTATAATGAGTGATAGAGCTTTCTTCACGTTATTCCCCTCGAGTCGTTGTGGTTGGACTTTGTTGCACCGCGCATGGGTGCAAGACCTGAGCGCGTGCTCGCGAAGATGCGCGACGGAGCGCCAAAGATCAAGAAGGAGGCATCAATGGCACCGTACGCGGCGGGGGGGGCCCCCGAAGCGTCGTGATCAATCTACCCGGCGGCTGGATCACATTGTGCATCCATCCCTCCAAACTTGCTGCGCCAGAGGCAGAAGCTCGCATCCGAGAAGCCGTGCTTGCGGCACAACTCCCTCACCGACACCCCGTGCTCGGACTCCCGCAGAAAGCCGATGATCTGTTCTTCGCTGAACCGCTTCTTTACGTCCAACCTCCGTTCCGGGGATTAGACTCCAAACCCGTTCCGCTACTCAGCGACCGCCTTCTCGCATCGCGCGGCGTCGCACGACATGATCTTCATCGCCAGCTGGCCCAAGGGCGACGACCACTCGCCTCACGAGGAATACATCCGCCAGACCTGGACGCGCCTGCAGCCGTTCACGCGCGGGTTCTATGTGAACCACATGGCGGGCGGCGTGAGTCCGCCCGAAGTCGCTGCCAACTATGGCCCCAATGCCGCTCGGCTCGCCGCCGTCAAGGCGCGCTGGGATCCACAGAACCTGTTCCGTCTCAACACCAACATCCTGCCGGAGGTGTTCCATGATTTCTCGTATTGCAGTCAGCGCGCTTGCCGCGCTGTGCGTTGCCATGAGCGGGGCCGCATCATCAAAGATTCCCGTCTACGTCACCGCGGCGTGACGGATCAGTTCATCTTCAAATTCCGGAAACCCAGCGGAAGGGCCGCCAGATGAGGATCGAGAAGCTTTTGGGCCTGCTCGTCGCGCTGCTGGCGTGCTCGCCGGCCGCAGCGCAGGTCCACATGGGCATCGACGCGAGCGAATTCCGCGCGCGGCGGCAGGCCGTCATGGCCGCTGCGCCCGACGGCATTGTCCTGCTGCACTCCGCCTCGGCGCCGAAAAACTGGAATGACGCCGGCTTCCAGCAGGACTCCTTCTTCTACTACTTCACGGGCCTCGAAAATCTGCACGACGCCATCCTGGCGGTCGACGGCGTCAGCAAGCAGACCTTGCTCTTCGTCCTGCCGCCAACCAACGGGCGGCAGCAGCGCATTTCCGCCGCCCTTACCGGTTGGGACACGGCCTATCTTCGAGCCGGCGAAGAGACGGAGCGGCCCTTGGGCATCGACCATGTCGTGCCGTGGGAGGGGTTTGCTGACTTCATCGAGGCGCGGCGCAAGGCCAGTCCCGGGCTCTCGCTCTATCTGGACCAAGGCGGCGAGGGGAAGATGGTTGCCGACGTCAGCAACCCGCCGGGCTTGGCGCCGGTCGAAAACCCGTTCGTCATGTGGACCGCCGCGATCAAGGCCAAGTGGCCGACGCCAACGTCGTGGACGCCGCACCGGTCATTAAGCCCATTCGCGCGGTTAAGAGCTCTGCGGAAGTCGCGCTCCTCCGGCAGGCCGCGCTGAGAGTGCTCACGATATTTGATGGGCTGATTTTCACATTATTCGAGGGGCACTTCCCGTTTCGCTTCCCGCACAGGCTAAGGGAGGACGGGAAGCGGAAGTGGGAAGTGGGCGGGTATCGATGGGTCGTGTGGCGGTAGGCCGACGACCTCGAGATCAAGGACGGGTAGCGAGCCGATAGCCCCCGGGGCTGCGCACGATCTGACCGGCGTCGGTCAGTGCGGTGAGACGCTCGTACAAGGTCCCGTTGCGGATGCGGCACAGTGCGCGCAGCTCCCCGATCGGCAACGGGCGGGTCGCCTCGGTGATCGCCGCGGTAATGCGTTCGTCGATGGAGGTCGGTGCGGCAGCGGGCGCGGGGATCGACGGTGCGATTTCGAGGGCAAGCGCGTCGCCGCGCTGGGCGAGTGCGAGTCCGATGGCCGGCGGCGAGGGAGCGGCGCGGTGTTCGACGATGAGCGTGAGTTCGGCGCCCGACCGGCGCAGGTACAGGTTGGAGTCACCCCAGGCATGGAACTCGGATGAGCCGCGCAGCGCTTGACCTGCGCGCATGCGGCCGGCGGATTTGCGGGCGTGATGCACGACGAGCACGGCGAGTTGATGTTGTCGTTGCAGCGTGCGCAAGTACGCGAGCAACGGGGCGACTTCACCGCTGGCATTTTCGTCGATGCGATGCAGGCGGACGAACGGGTCTAGGACCAAGAGGCGTGGTTTGAGTTGTGCGATGGTGTGTTCGAGGCGGGTGCGGTCGGCCGCCTGGTCGAGGCGTACGGTGGCGGCGGTGATGACGTGGACGTCAAGGTCTTTAAGCTCGCAGGCCGCGGCGGCACAAATGCCCTTGAGCCGGCGCCGCACGACATGCAGGGCATCCTCGGCCGCGTACAACAGGACCCGGCCCGGCCGGGCGACGGGGAAGCGGCGCAGGCACGCGGTGCCGGAGGCAACCGCGACGGCCAGATCCAAGGCAAGGAAGGACTTGCAGCACTTCGGTTCCCCACCGACGATGCCGACGGCCTGTTCGGACCACAGGCCAGTGACAAGCCAGCGTTGCTCCTCGGGGCGATCGGCGAGACGGTAGGCTTGCTCGACCGGGAGCCCCTTCATCGACGCCGACCGGCGACTTTGAGCTGCGTCGGTGCGGGCGTGGCAAAGAGCTCGAAGAACAACTTCTCGTCCATTTGTGGAGCTTCGCGCTGCGCCGCGAGGGCGAGCAGTTCGCCGGCCATGTTCATCAGCGCTCGCAGGTTTCCCTGAGCGTGATCGCATAACGAAGCGATGAGCTCGGGGGTCATCAGTTTAGTGGCGCCGGCTTTTAGCAGCGTATGGCGCAGACACTCCTGCAGCTCGTCCGGGGTATTGCGCTCGAGCGCGAGGCGCACCCGCATGCGCGAGCCCAGCGGCAGGAGGTCCTCAGCACGGAAGCGCTCGATGAGGCGCTGATCGCCGGCGAGTACGACGGTCAACAGCAGGTGCGAGTCCAGGCGCGCCGAGGATAATAGGCGCAGCTCGTTCAACACGGCGAGCTGCATTTCCTGAGCCTCATCGGCGATCAGCACGGGGCGGCAGAGCGACGCATCGATATGCCCCTGCCAGCGCGCCCGCAGCACCTTGGCGCCGCCATGGCGGTTGTGCGGATGCAGCTCGACGCCGAACAACTCGCCCATTTCGCGGTAGAAGTCGGCCATGCCCGCCTGCGGCCGCGATAACACGCCGACCTGCACATCCCGTAACCCTGTAAGCCGCTCGGCGAGCACCCGCAGCGTCACGGATTTGCCCACCCCCGACGTACCGGTGACGACCGCGAAGCCACCCTCGCCGGCGAGTTGCTCGACGCGCCAGCAAAATGACTCGATCCGCGGCGTCATCTGCAGGGCATCGACTGGGACGTCCGGAGCGAACGTATTAAATTTCAGTCCGTAGAGTGCGAGCAGTTTCTTGTTCACGGGGTTTCTCCTTCTTCGGGTCGTTCATTTTGTGGCAGATAGGGTGGCGGCAGTCCGGTGGCGCGCTGCTGCGTCATCAGGTTCTCGAGCAGCGGGGCGAGGCCGGTCGCGGCCGTGAGCGCAGCGCCCGCCTGCTCAGCCGCACGCGTCGCCAGCGGCTCGAGCGGGCGGCGGATGCCGTTGGCATTGGCAGTCTTGTCGAGCGG
>JBOIAD010000064.1:0-3948 GCA_050738795.1 Steroidobacteraceae bacterium | reverse complement strand
TGGGGGCTTCGTTGTAGTGACGGATGTAGCGCATCAACTTTCTCCTGAGGTCCGGCACGGAAGTGAACACTCCGCGGGCGATGACGTCGCGCTCGATCTTCGAGAACCACAGCTCAACCTGGTTGAGCCAGGAGGAGTATGTGGGGGTGAAATGCAGCCGGACCTTTGGGTGCGCCGTCAGGAAGTCTTTGACCAGCACGCTCTTGTGGGCCGAGAGATTGTCTGCGATCACGCGGATCTCTTTGCCGCGCGGTTGGTTAGCAACGATGTCGGCAAGGAAAGCGACGAATTCCGCGGAAGTATGGCGGGCCGCAGTTTTGCCGAGCACCTCCCCGGTCTTGGTGTTGAAGGCGGCATAGAGAGACAGTGTGCCGTGCCGGAAGTACTCAAAGCCGTGGCGCTCGGCGCGTCCCGGAGACAGAGGCAGCACCGGATCGAGCCGATCGAGTGCCTGGATCGCGGTCTTCTCATCCACGCAGAACACGGCCGCATGCTGCGGGGGATGCAAATAAAGGCCAATGATCTCGGCCGCCTTGGTCTCAAAGTCCGGATCGTTCGAGGCCATGTAGCCCTCGAGCCGGTGGGGACGCAGGGAGTGCTTGCGCCACACGCGTGCCACCATCATGTGGCTGACCCCAAGCTGTGCGGCGAGCTTGCGGGTGCTCCAGTGCGTGGAACCATCGGAGGGTTTGCGCTTGACGCTGTACTCGAGAATGCGAGCTTCCACTGCAGGGGTGAGAGTCGTAGGCAACTGCCCGGCGTGACGGCTGAACAGCCCCGCCAGACGCTCCGCCAGGAAGCGCTTGCCCCAGCGATCGATGAAGCTGTCCGTGCAGTCCAGCTTCTCGCGGATCTGCGCCCAAGTGTGGCCGGCGTCCAGCAGCAGGATCAGGCGCGCACGACGAGCCTCATCCGCTCGACCGGCTTGACTCATGGCTCGCTGGGTGAGTTCTGCCGTTTCCATTCTCGACAAGACAATCGTATTGCTCATGCACGCGAGTATACTCGCTTTTCATCTGTTACAGTCCACTAGTGAGGTTTGGAGGGAACCTGTGTGTGGTGGGCGACGACGACCAGACCATTTACCAGTGGCGCGGAAGCCAGGTCTCGAACATCGTCACGTTCGCAAAGCGATACTCCGGCGTACGCCAGGTGACGCTGGACGAGAACTTCCGGTCGAGCCGCGGCGTCGTCGAATTGGGCCGATCTGTCGCCGAGCGCATCTCCGCTGGTGAGCGGCTTCCGAAAGCGATGGTCGCCGCCGGCCACCAGACCTGGGAGCGCGGTGACCTGCTGGCCCTGACATTCAACGACCCGACCTCAGAGGCAGCATGGATCGTCGATCGCATCGAACACCTTCGAGGCGTGCCGTTCCTGGACGGCCCCGCTTCGACGCCACGTGGTCTGTCATGGTCAGACTGCGCGTTGTTGTTCCGATCAGTCGCAAAGGATTCCGAGGCCGTCGTGGCCGAGCTGCGTCGACGCGGCATCCCGTTCATCGTGAAGGGGCTGAACCGACTCTTCGACAGCCCAGAAATCCAGGCTGTCATCGGCATCTTCCGGTTCGTCGTGGGTGAGATCGACGCTGTGCACCTAAGGACGCTCTGGGACACGGCGGCGTTGATCCCGACCGGCGCAGACTGGGTCAGGGCGCTGAAGGTGCTCGAGACCGGCCGCGATTTCGGTGCACACAAGCGGCACTCGGTGTACAACATCCAACGGCTCTACTTGGATTTCCTCGCGGCTCTCGATCTACGCGAGGAGACGGTGTCCGGCGGAGCAGACCGCGGTGAGCTCGTCTTCTACCAGCTCGGCAAGTTTAGCCAGGTGATCTCGGACTACGCGCAGATCTACTTCACTTCAGATCCGAAAGCGAAGTACGAGGGATTCGCCAAGTGGCTCGAGCACCAGGCGCCCGGCTACTACGCCGACGCCGACGCTGACGTCGGCTACGCCACGCCGGACGCGGTAATGATTGCGACCATTCACCAGTCCAAGGGACTGCAGTGGCCAGCGGTGTTTCTGCCGGCGATGCGCAAGAACCGATTTCCCTCGCGGGTGATTGGCGGTGTCAGCCTACGGCATGTCATTCCAGACAATGCGATCGAGGATCCTGCCCGGTATCGCGGAACAGTTGAGGATGAGACACGGCTGTTGTACGTCGCTGTGACCCGGCACAGAAGTACCTACATACAACTTTCGCGCCGGTTGCGGACAACCAGCAGCAACGCAGTCGCTCAGAGTTTTTCGATCATATCGCCGCGCAGCAATGGGTTTCCACGACGTCGTCGGCCGTCAAGGGCGAGCGGCTGAAACCGCAACCCGTGCACGAGACTCCGCAGATCACGCTTTCGTTCTCCGAGCTGAAGTACCTGTTCGAGTGTCCGTATCAGTTCAGGTTACGGTTCCTATATGGTTTCAATGCCCCGATTCACGAGGCGCTCGGCTACGGCAGAGGGCTGCACGACGCCCTGTCGGAGGTTCACAAGCGCGCACTTGAAGGCGATATTCTCACCAAAGACTCGGCCATCGCACTCATCGACCGGCATCTGAACACGCCTTTCGCGTACCCCGCCTTGCGAGATCAGCTGCGGAACGCCGGCATCAAGGCGATCGAGCGCTACTTCGACACCCACGGCAAGGAGATCGCCAACACGGAGTTCTCGGAAAAGCAAATCCAGGTTCATGTCGCGCCTGGAATCACGGTCGATGGACGCATCGACCTAATTCGCCGGCTGGACACCGGCGAGGTTGCGATTGTCGACTTCAAATCTAGCGAACGCGCCCAGGCCGAGGACGTCACACGTGATCAACTGCACGTTTACGCGGTGGGATATCAGGAGCTCACCGGCAAATCCGCCGACCTCATCGAGGTGCTAAATCTAGATGAGAAGGGAAAAACAACCCGTGAGCCGGTGAACGCCCCGCTGTTGAACGCCGTTCGGGACAAGATTCGCGACGCCGGCGAGTCGCTGCGCAAGAACAATCTTCCCCGTCTCGCAACGTGGGACAAGCACGCCTGCGAATCGTGTGATCTCGTCGGGCTCTGTCGGAAGCGGCCGAGTTCCTAAGAGAGTTTGTTTCGAGTACCGTCTGGCGCGCCCAAGAGGACATGCCGATGGCTTCAATCCCTCCAAAATCCTTAAACGGATTGGACCGTCCGGATTTGGCGGTGACGACGCAGGGGAGCTTGCGGGGTCGGATGATGTCGAAAAAGGAGTGAGCGTCAGGCGCGGTTCGCGGAACCAGCTCGCGCAACAAGGCCCGGGCGCCGAGCCTGCCCATGGAGCGGCACTTTTCTCCCGCTATGGACGGGGCCGTCGGGCGTCCACGATTCTGAGCAGATGGGAAGCCAGCGTTACGATTTCCTGTGCCTCCCCGGCGTCCCGAAGGGTTACAGTTCTATGTGATCGCGGATTCTTATACGACCCGATCGCTCCAGCAAAAAGATGGCAAAGCGCTGCGCGCTCGGCTTCAGGTTCTTGCGGGTTTCTGAGGGGTCCTTTGGTGTCATCGAAGGCTTTCCGCATCAGTGGCACGCCGATATCGGTATCTTCGAACCCCCCTGCGATCCGTACTTGTTCCTCTACAGTTCGAAAAGCATAAAAGACCGCAGCGTCAAAATCGCCTCGCGCCAATGCAGGCCAAACTGTCTCGACTATGCTCGGATGAAGCAGTTCGCGCGGAAACGAGGCTGCTCGTTGGTAGTTGGCGAACACGTCCGAATTGTTAAGTGCTGCGCGACCTCGTCTACCGAGAATGAACCATCCATTACGGCCATTAGTACCTGGCTCGGGTAGGATGAACAGATTGAGTTCGAGTATCGCGCGTCAATCAGGATGAAAGGGTCGCGTCAATCAAGATGATAAGGGATCACACGGCCTCGGGATCATGCTGCTGTTGATTGTCGCTGGCAAGCTGTTATTGGTTTCTCTGTCGGTCTCTTGT
>JBOIAD010000063.1:0-23747 GCA_050738795.1 Steroidobacteraceae bacterium | reverse complement strand
GTTCTCGACAGCGCCCACGGCATACCCCGGACGGGGTACCATCCGCCGGAAACGCGGTTGGGCGTTCTTATATACAATCCACATCACCGATCCACAGGAGAGGGCCCCATGGTTGCGGCACCCCACGTCGCGAAGTCAGCCCAAAAAGTCCACGTCATGTCCGGGCTGCCGCGCTCGGGCAGCACGCTCTTGGCCGCCATTCTCAACCAGAACCCGCGTTTCCGCGCGGGGATGACCAGCCCGCTTGCCGACATCATCGGGGTGGTGATCGCGGAGACGAGCAGCAAAAACGATTTCTCGTTCGACGTCTCCGACGACCAGCGCGTTGCAGTCCTGCGCGGTCTGGTCGAGAACTTCTACGCGGGACAAGCGGATGCCAACGTTGTGTTCGACACCAGCCGGCTGTGGTGCAGCCGGATGCAGTTGCTCGAGACGCTGTTTCCGGAGGCGAAGGTCATCGCGTGCGTTCGCCAGTTGCCCTGGGTTCTGGACAGTATGGAACGACTGGTGCGCAGGCAACCGGTCGCCGTCAGCAAGGTGTTCCGCTTCGACACCAACACAACGGTGTACTCGCGCGTCGAGGCGCTGACCGATCCGCGCGGCATGGTGGGGTTCTCCTTCCAGGCTACCAAGGATGCGTTCTATGGCCAATATGCCCCGGGCCACTTGCTTTTGCTGACCTATGAAAGCCTGGCCCGCAACCCGTCGGTGGCCATGCGAGCGGTCTACCAGTTCATCGGCGAACCCTGGTTCGAACATGACTTCGAGCACATTTCCTACAACGCGGACGAGTTCGACGCCCGGGTCGGCATGCCCGGCCTGCATACTGTGCGTCCGAAGGTGGAGCCGATCGAACGCAGCCCCGTCTTGCCGCGCGAAATCTTCGGCCGCTTCGTGAACGAATCGTTTTGGATGGACCCGAAGAACAACATCAGCCAAGTGCCCGTCGTGTAGTAGCCCGTTAGGCACTCCGCGCGGCGGTTGCACCCGCATGTTTCTGGAACGCCTCAGCCGAGCCCCAATGAACCAACCACCGTGTCGATGAATGATCGCCGTGTCGACTGGCGCAAAAAGGCGGTGCCGGGGCCCCGGGGGAGATTTGCGGTAGCGCCAGGGTAAACCTGGGAAAGGAGGAAGTCCGATGTAGCGGATGGAAACTTTTCGATGGAATCCAGAGGGTTCGACTCCCTTCCGGCAAGGGCTAGCCACCGGCCGGAAGCGAGCCTTACATGCGGGTGCGGTAACGCATCACTTGAAGCGTAGGCAGCGGGTACCGAAGCTGCGTGATTGAGCCTCGACAAGTCCGTGACGTCAGGGCCTTCACTGTCCGCAAAGTGGGGGTGGTGTTGTTGGACCGATAGGGTGAGGTCCGATGAACTGGCCGGGATCCTAGAGCGGGGCAAAGGTACGGGATGGATTCTGCAGGAACCTGGGAGCTCCTGTGTGTGTGACCAGCCGAAATAGCCAGCGGTACCGGGCTAGAGCGGGACCAGGCCCTGCGGATCTCTCGACCGGATGGGAGCGAACGAGGGGTTACACCTGAAAGTCTAAGATTACCAGGGACTTGCGACTTCGGCCGTCCCCTCGAGTCTCGAGTCCGCCAGCGCCCTGCGCAGATCATTGATATTGTTGATACCGCGTTCCTTCGCTGAACCTTCCACGCCATGGGTCTCCCGCTTGCCACGTACGTAATACGTATGTTATAACAAATCAAGCGGAGGGCGATATGGCGGTAGTGGTGAAGGTGCGCAAGGTGGGCAATTCTCTCGGCGTGATCCTAACGAAAGACGTCGTCGAGTCCTTGGGCGTCTCCGAGGGGGACGAACTATTCGCGGTCAGGACGCCCGATGGCATTCGGTTGACACCCTACGATCCCGATTTCGCCGCGGCACTCACATCAACCCGGGATTACATGCGACGTCATCGGGACGCTCTGCACGAGCTGTCCAAGAGGTGAGCTCGACAAAGTGGATCAGCGCGAGCATCGCGACTGCCATTCATGATGAGGCCATTTACGAGTTCGGTGGACTCGGCGGCATTCGAGACCAAGGATTGCTCGAAAGCGCCTTGGACCGTCCTCGAAATCTGTTGGCGTATGAGCCGCAAAAGTCCATATACCAGCTCGCCGCAGCGCTCTGCGTCGGCATCGCAAAGAACCATCCATTCAACGACGGAAACAAACGCACTGCGCTGTTGGCGACGCGGGCATTCCTTTATTTGAACGGATGCGAGCTCGAGCCCGCTCAAGAAGAGGAGGTCGCCACGCTGGTTGCCGTCGCCGACGACTCGATGACCGAGCGCGAACTCGCAGACTGGCTGCAGGTAAATTCAAGCCGCCGACTGTAGGATGCCAACGGGCCTGCCTAACGGCTGCGTCAGCGAGTTGCGTGTGCAGCGTGAGCGACTTTCTCAAGGAGGAGACTCTGTGAAAGGTCATCGGCCATCGGCTCCTCAGTGCGCTGCCGCCGATGCTGCTCGCGTCCCTGGTCGGCTGCTCAGCCGTCGCCGAGTACCTGGGCCTCCAGGTGCGGCTGGACAAGATACCGGTCACCCCGCTGTCCGCGTCGCCGGTCGACAAGCGCAGCTCCCCCGTGGTTGCGCTCGGTCCCGGACAGTCCGCGCGACTCGTGCTCACGGACCCGATTCAGGCACGGCTTAAAGAGTGTCAGACAGATCAGCGGCTTGCGAATGACATTCAACTACTTCGCCGTGAAGTACTGAAAGGCCATTTGAGGAGTCCATGCAACGATTGATGATCTCGCGCTTGTGGCTGAGTCAGCCCCTGCGCGACCGGCCCGCACGGCAGTCATTCGCGAGGTGGGACCTAAGTATGACCTGGCATACCTAAAAGAAGCTTTCCGGATACGCCGCGTTCCTCCAGGCGGGCGTGCATCTCCCGGGCATTTTCCAGCGCATAGCGTGCCACGATTGGCACCTCGAGCTCGCCCCTGCCGATTGCGCCAATGACGAAGTCCAGCCCGTTGCGCCACAGCTCCCCATAGTGGAGGACGTGCCCGGCGTGAAACCGGGTGAACGTAAGCGATCGAGGAATAAGCCGTTCTCGCAGGTTCTGAAATGGCATTCCCTCAGCCTCGCCGATGCTGATCACGTGACCGAGATAGCGCACGCAATTGAACGTCCGGTCGAGCGTATCCGCGCCCAGTGAGTCGATGGCAAGGTCCACTCCACCTCCCTCTGTGAAAGCCATCACGCGCTCGATAAAGTCCTCGTTGCGACGATCTATCACGCAGCCGGCTCCCAGCTCGATAGGCTTGCGAGACTTGCCGTCGCTTCCGACCGTGCCGATCACCCGGGCCCCGGCCATGACCGCCAGCTGCGTGACAAATAGCCCCAGGCCACCGCCGATAGCGTGCACGAGAACTGTGGCGCCCGCCTTGAGGTCGTGAACCGTGTGCAGCAAGTGATAGGCGGTGAGTGCCTGTATTTGAAAAGCCGCGGCGACATCTAGCGACATGGCGTCAGGGAGAGCCCAGAGGTTGGCAGCGTCACAGACACACCGTTCAGCGTAGCCGCCCTGCGGCACGAGCCCCGCTACCTGCTGACCCACCCGGAGTCCCCGTACGTCGGGGCCCACCGATACGACTGTACCGGCTATCTCGAATCCGGGCACGACGGGGTATTGAATGGGATGAGGATAGATACCTCGGCGTACCTGGGTATCCGCCCAATTGCAGCCACAATAGGCGACCTGCACGATGACCTGCCCGGGTCCGCAGTTGGGCTCCGGAACGTCTTCCAGTGCGAGTGCTTCAGGGCCTCCTGGCTTGCGAACGATGATGCACTTGATGGCGGCGTCCTCACAGGACCGGAATGTGCATCAGCAGATTACCGGTGGGATGAACATGTAGTCTGCAACCGGGCGGCACGACCGTAGTCGTATCGAGCTGCAGCAGGATGGCCGGCCCCTTGAGCGTCAGGTCGGGGGCAAGATCTGCGCGCCGATACAGCGGAAGTTCGAATTTCTGCAGCTTGCCGCCGATCCGAAACACGCTCTGCTGGTGCTTTACGGGTGCCGCCTGCCGGCTTCCGCCGGCCGGAGCCGGTACTCGCACGATCTTTGGCATCGGGCCGATGGCCGCAACGTACAGGTTCACGATCTCCACCGGATTCCCCGGGAAGTTGTGCCCGTACTCCTCCTGATGCCGTGCGTGGAATTCGGTCACCAAGTGCGTGAGGCCCGTGCGCGAGAAATCACCTGAGGGCAGGCGGACCCGCAGCTCATATCCCTGTCCGCAATAGCGCGCGTCACAAGCGTGCACGAATAGAATGGCCGCACGATCGAAGCCGTCTCGCAGGAGCTGCGCGGTGAGCTCATGCTGCATCTCCTCGACCATCCTGAGAACCACGTCCTCGTGCAGGTCATCGTAGCGCTGAAGTGTCGAGCGTACCTTCTCGTACTTCAGATCGGATGTTAGAAGCCCCAGAGCCGAGTGGATGCCGGGATAGCTCGGCACGATGACCTCTGCGATTCCGAGTTGGCTTGCAATCTCGGCACCGTGCAGCGGACCTGCTCCACCTGCGACGACGAGTGAATACCGGCGAGGATCGATCCCCCTCTGCACAGTGCGCATACGAATGGCATTCGCCATGTTCGAATTGACTACCGCAATGATTCCCTCGGCCATCTCCAGCCGCGACATCCCGACACGGTCGGCTAGCCGATCCACAGCGTCAACTGCCGCGGAGACGTCGAGGGCCATGGCGCCGCCGAGAAACTGTTCCGAATCCAGCCGGCCGAGCACGAGATTGGCATCGGTTACGGTCGCCTCGCGCCCACCTCGGCCGTAGGCCGCAGGACCGGGAACCGCTCCGGCGCTGCGGGGTCCGACACTGAAGCTTCCGGCCTCGGTGAGCATCGCGATCGAGCCGCCCCCTGCGCCGATCGTGTGCAGATCGAGCATCGGCGAAATGATCGGATAGCCGGCAACGAACGTGTCACGCGCCGCCGCTTCGCGGAACTCCCCTCCTGTGATCACTCCGATGTCGGCACTCGTGCCGCCGATATCGAGCCCGATCACGTTGCGGCGCTCCACTTGTGTGCCGCACCAAGCCGCCCCCAGCAGACCGCCAGCAAGCCCGGACAGCAAAGTCTTCACGGGAACTGCAGCGATGGATTCGGCAGTCGCGACGCCCCCGTTCGAACACATAATGTGAAGCTCTGCTCGCACTCCCAGGTCCCGCAGCGCGCGCTCCAGACGACTCACGTAGCCACGCACCAGCGGACCGATGAAGGCGTTCATGGCTGTCGTCGTGAAACGCTCGAACTCTCGGTACTGAAGCGAGACCTCGTGCGATGTGGTCACGAAGGTGTCCGGACAGATCTCTGAAACGATTGCCTTGGCGCGGTTTTCGTGGCGGGGATTCAGGTGCGCGAACAGAAAGCAGATCGCGATCGCCTCGACGTTGGCCGCGTGCAGCTCCATTGCCGCAGTGCGCACCTCGTGCTCATCCAGGGGCGTGACGACTTCGCCATCAGGTGGAGCGATGCGCTCAGTGACCACTTTGCGATACCGCCGGTGGATCAGCGGGCGCGCCTGCCACGGAATGTCCTGCCGGATCGAGTAGTGCTGCGGCCTCTGGTGTCTTCCGATGTGCAGCACGTCCCTAAACCCACGAGTGGTGATCATTCCGCAGGAGGCACCTCGGTACTGGAGTGCCGCATTAGTGGCCACCGTGGTGCCGTGAAAGACGTGCGAAATGTCCCCGAGAGCAATGCCGTTGCGCAGGCAAACCTCTTCGACACCGCGAACCACAGCCTGGGAGGGGTCATCGGGCGTGCTGGGCACTTTGTGGATGTAGGTGGTACCGTCCTGCGAGTCTGTGAGGATGATGTCCGTGAACGTACCGCCGACGTCAATACCTACCAGCTTCATGGAACGCACCTCACCGCAGATTTGGCGGGTCGCTGTTGCGCGTGCGCCTTCCGAGGGGAACCCAGGCGTATCCCCTTGCCGAGCAGGCGCGACTCGAATCGTACTTTGCTTGCCGGCGGGAGCTCGAGAAGAACCGTCCTGTACCATACAATGGCGACAATTTCGGCAATCTGCTCCGGGTCCTTACCGAGGGCTTGCAGATCCTCGACGTTGCGGACCAGATCCTGGTAAATGATGCCTTCCATCATCGCCGCGAGCACGAGCGCGATGTCGGCGGCGCCTTTCCGCGAAACGCCTGCGCGCTCTGCCAGCACGTTCGCCAGCGCGAGGTTCCAGCGCCGGCTCGTGTCTTTCCAGGCGCGAGAGATCTCGGGGAACTCCCCATGCAGTTCGAACATGCATGCGAGGAGTCCCGGATTGCTGCAGAAGGAGCGAATCGGGGTCAGCGCGTACTGGCAGAACCAGTCGAAGAGGTGCAGGACATGCGGGATTTGCTCGGAATCCCGCTCGATCTGTGCGAACACGTCCCGGCAGAGCTCGAGTGTGATGTCGTAACGATCCTTGAAATAGCGGTAGAAAAGGCCCTTGGCCGAGCCGGCTTCGGCAGCGATATCTTCAACCCGCAAGGAGGAGTAGCCGTGCTGATTGATGAGCCGGCGTGCCGCCCGCTTCATCCGCTCGCGGGAAGCAAGCGCCTGGTGGCCGAGCCTGTCGGCGGACACGAACCGTGAGGCAGCCATCTTTGCTCTGGACATGTCACCCGTCCGAATGCCACGGAACTCACCGCCCCCCACCAAAGGGGAGAGGCCTTGGCCGCTTAAAGTGGAACCGCCGCTCGCGATCCCACCTCACGGTCCGGGCATTTACTTGACTGGCGCATAGTGCTTGAATGTGACGTCAAAGTCACTTTGCACGACTGCGCCATGCCAGAGACGCAACGGAGCAGCCCGCCGGCTGCACGCGTGGATCCGATCACCGCCAGCATCATCCAGGGCGCGCTGGATAACATTGCGCTCGAAATGGGCGCCAAGCTGATGAGGATGGCTCACTCGAGCATCATCCGGGAGTCCGAGGACTTCGGCGCGGCGCTGTGCGATGCGCAGGGTCGACAGCTGTGCGAGTGCGCGATGAGCACCCCCCTGCAGTCTGGTCCCATTCCAGGTTACGTGCGGGGCATCCTGAAACTGCTTGCGGGCCGGGGTCAAAGCCTTGAGCCGGGCGATGTGATCATTCATAACGATCCGTATCATGGTGCCTCGCACAGTCCGGATATCGGCATCTGCGTGCCGGTGTTCACAGAGGGCAGGCTGGTGGCCTTTTCCATGACCACCGCGCATCACCTTGACATCGGCTCGTCTCAGCCCGGGACCTGTGGCATCTCGGAGTGCGTGGACACGTACGCAGAGGGGCTGCAGCTGCGGGCGCTGAAGGTTTATGAGCAGGGCCGGCGCAATGCCACAGTGTGGCAGTTGCTGCGCGACAACGTGAGAGTGCCCGATCTGGTGATCGGTGACCTCGAAGCACAGGTCGCTGCTGCGCAGATCGGGGGGGCGCGCTTCTCGGAACTGCTGGCCGAGTACGGGGAGGACACGCTCAATGCGGCGGTGCTCGATCTGTTCGATCATGCCGAGCAGCTGATGCGTGCCCAGATCGCGCGGATTCCCGATGGCACATACGAAGCCGTCGGGCACGTGGACGGGATGCTCGGCAAGAACGATCCGGCCCTCCAGCTGCTTCCAGTCAAGGTCACGATCACCGTCGCGGGCGCGGAGCTCACGGTGGATTTCGCCGGTACCGCGCCCCAGCTCGATCACTACTCACTCAACATGCCTTTCGTGGGGACAGTCGACGTGGCGGTCTGGCTGGCATTGCGGTCCGTGCTGCTGGACACTGAGATCCATGGAAAGGTGCCGCAGAATCACGGTTTGTACCGACCCATACACATCAAAGCGCCGCAGGGCTGCCTCGCAAATCCCACCTTTCCGGCTCCGACGATGTCGCGGGCATGTACGGGCAACATCGTCGCCGATACCGTAATCCGCGCCTTAGCGCCGGTAATGCCGGAGCAGATCTGCGCCGGTATTGCCGGCGTCAAGGCAATCGTGTTCTCGGCCACCAGCGGCGAGCAGCCCTGGGTCCACATCGAAATCTTCGAAGGAAGCTACGGCGGTCGGTTTGGCAAAGACGGCATGGACAGTGTCGATACGCTGTATGCCAATACCCGCAACAACCCGGTAGAGGACATCGAGACCCATACCCCCCTGCGGGTGACGCGCTACGAGCTGCGGACGCCGGATGCGTGTGCCGCGGGGCGCTGGCGGGGCGGCTGCAACTCCGTCAAGGAGATCGAGATGCTCGCTGATGGATTCATCGCGATCGAGGGCGACGGACATGCCCATCGGGCGTGGGGCTTTGACAGTGGGGAGGAGGGGTTGCTCGGTCGCGCCGTCCTTACCCGCGCCAACGGCGAGCGCGTCGAGCTGCCCTCGATGCTGGCGGGTCTGCATGTCAAAAAAGGCGACCGGGTAACGGTCATCGGCGGCACAGGCGGGGGGTTCGGCTCCGCGCCGCTGCGCGATGCGGAGCGCGTAATGAGTGACGTTCTGGACGGCATCATCGGCGTCGAGCAGGCGGCTGAGGTCTACCGTGTGGCGATCACCCCCGATCACCGGGTCGACGCCACGGCGACGCAAGTCCTGCGGGCGCACCGGCTCGCCTGAGGCACGCGGCAACATGGCTCCAGTCTTTCGGACCAACCGCGACAGGCTGTGGGGCACTTTGATGCAGGTGGGGCGCATCGGCGCGCTGCCCGGTGGCGGGTGCTGCCGGTTGGCCCTGACGCAAGCGGACGGCGAGGCGCGGAGGCTGTTCACGACGTGGTGCGAGGAGGCGGGCTGCAGGATCAGCTTCGATCGCGTCGGAAATATTTACGCCCTACGACCGGGCAGTGAGCCGGATCTGCCGGCGGTTGCTACGGGGAGCCATCTCGACACCCAGCCTCACGGCGGGAAATTCGACGGCATCTACGGGGTCATGGCGGCGTTGGAAGTGCTGCGCACGCTCAACGAACAGCGGCTGCAGACGAGACGGAGCGTGCTTGCGATCGTGTGGACGAATGAGGAGGGTGTGCGCTTCTCGCCACCGCTTGCCGGCTCGCAGGCCTTCACAAGTCGGGTTTCGGCCGAGGCGGTCCTCGAGTCTCCCACTCGCGATGGATCTACCGTGCGCGATGACCTGCTGCGGCTCGGTCAGCTCGGTGACGAGGTACCGGGCTCGCGCCGATTCGACTCGTTCTTCGAGGCCCACATCGAGCAGGGACCGATCCTCGAAGCCGACTGCAAAACCATCGGAGTCGTCACCCACATCCAAGGGATGCGCGCCTACAAGGTGGCGCTTGTGGGGGAGGACGGTCATGCGGGAACGGTGCCGCTTGAGCGCCGACGGGATGCACTTCTTTGCGCCGCAGAGATGATTGTGCGGCTGCGCCAGCTGGCGCTCGAGATCGATCCGCAAACGAAGCTCACCGTGGGACGGCTGGACGTATCTCCGAACTCTCTCAGCACCATCCCCGGGGCGGTTTCCTTCACCATTGATCTCCGTCACCCCAATCTGGAGACGCTCGGCACGCTAGACGCCTGCCTCGGTAAAGAGCTGCCGGCACTCGGCACACGGCACCGCGTCGAGGTCGACATGCACCGCGTCATGGAAAGCGCGCCGGTGCCGTTCGACGAAGCGCTGGTTGAGACAGTCCAGCGCTGTGCCGATCGCCTGGGCTTTTCCAGTAAGAAAATGCTGAGTGGCGCCTTTCACGACGCGGGATTCATATCCAAGGTGGCGCCGACCGCGATGATTTTTGTGCCTTGCGAGCGCGGGATCAGTCACAACGAGCGGGAAAATGCCGATCCAGCCGATCTTGCCGCTGGGACGGACGTCCTGCTCGGGGCCATCCTGGAACGCGCCATGGTGGGCTGACGCGTCGTCTGCGGCGCTGAAGGTGCGCTCGATGTCGGGAGAGATGTCAGATATCGCCACTGAAATCGTCCCGGCGGAGGGGCGCATGAGCCGCGCGGCCTTGACCATGGGCTGGTGGGGCGTCTGCTCGGCGATGTACTACATCTTCGTTGCTGCTGCCCTCGCTCAGAAGTACGGCGCCCGCAGCGTCCTGCTCGGGATGCTGATCTCCATCGCGATCTTTGCCATGGTCGCCGGCGTGTTGGTGTCGGCGGCCGTCCGCAGCGGCAAGTCAGTTGCCCTGCTCTCGAGCAGCATGCTGGGTCCAGGGGGCGGGGCTATCGCCTCGCTGCTGCTGGCCGTCTCCGGCATCTACTTTGCAGTCTTTGAAGGCTCGATCCTGGCAGTCGCGATCAGCAAGGCCCTTCCTGCCATTTCTTACGGCGCAGCCTGCGTGCTGGTTGTAGCCGTGGGTGCAACTCTCGTCATCGGAAGCATCCAGCGTGCATTGCACCGCATCAATGCGCTGCTTCTGCCGGTTTACTTAGGTGGATTGGCGTGGCTCACGGTGAGCGTCTCGGCGTCGCACGGCCTCAGCACGCACTGGCTCGAGCTCGGTCCACGGGTACCGGTCTCTGAGGGCTGGTGGCCATGTGTGTCCACCTATATGGGCCTGTGGATCATGCTGATGGTGTGTGTCGACTTTGCGCGTTTCGGCCGCCCCGAGGACACCCGCTATCACGCTCTGGTCAATTTCGGCGGCCCATTCTATTTCGTGACGCTCATGGTCAACGGGGTGGTGGGACTGTTCCTCGTCGGAAGTCTGTATCTGCACCAAGTCACCGAAACCTCGGTGGTGGATGCGACGTTTCTGGTGCTCGGCAGTGCTGGCGCATTGGCGTTCATCTGGGCCACGCAGACCCGCATCAACGTCGTCAACTTTTACATTTCGTCCATCAACCTGCAGGCCGTGATGCGGACGGCGACGAGGCGGCGCGTACCGCGCTTGGTGGCGCTTATGCTGGTTTCGGTGATCGTTGCGCTCCTCATGCAGGCAACGGGCATTTTCAGCTGGCTGCTGTGGGGCCTCAATCTACAGGCGGTATTCATCACCTCATGGGTTGGACTTGCTCTGGTCGATGCCCTCGCGGGGCGATCAGGCGATCGAGGTCAACCAGTGGACGGGAAAGACTCGCGCGGTTTGGGGGCCTGGCTTGCGGGTGCGCTGGTCGGCCTGGCGCTGTTGCCCTTCCCCTCCCTTGCAACATTCGCTGCGCCCGCATCGCTCGCGGTCGCTGCACTTCTGTATCGCCGCGCTCTGAATCAACGCGCCGCCCGGAGCGCTCCAGTGCGTGCCGCCGAGGTCTTGCTGCCTACCCGGGAAAATCAGTCGGACTGAGACTCTGCCACCCTCCCGAGCGTTCACTGGCATAGATCGCAAACAGGGTCGCGAGCGTCTGAATTCCGGTCACTGCGCCGCAGGAGGGTACGGTTCCCACGTCCAACTCCGCGCAAAAATGGCGCATCTGGACTCCGAAGTGAGCGGGCGTCGCTTCGTGAGGGAGTTCCAGCTGATGCAGTCCTTCGCGCCGATTTATGAACAGTCGGTTCACGTAATGGCAGATGCGCAGCGACCCCGTACTGCCGTACACACGGATACTGCCGGGGTGGGCATCCCATTGTCCGCGCGGGCCGACCCAGCCGCGCTGATCGACCCAGTCCCGACCCTCACTGAACAGGCCCTCGGCAGGAAGCTCCAGAGGCCACGTGCTGCCGTCGTAAACCAATACTCCCAACGCGCCGCTCTGGAGTGTCAGCATTGCGAACTCAGGTCGGGCGCAATCCCCCGAACGATCCCCGCGGCCCAGCGCCGCAGTGACGGCACTCCCGCACAGCCAGGGCATGACATCAAGCATGTGAATGCCGTGATCGACCAGGCCATACCCGCCACCGCCAGGACCTCCGATCGGATAATGAGCCTCTGAGAGAGGCCGGTATTCGGCTTCCCCGCGCCCGGTGAGTACCTGCTCGACCATCAGACGCACCTTACCGATCTCCCCCGCGGCAATGATACGCCGAGCTTCTCGCACAGCCGGCAGGTGCCGATAGGAGGAGCCGTAGCAGAACTGCACGCCGTGGCTCACGCAGCTGCGGTGCATTGCCAGGGCATCTTCCAGCGTATGGGCCATCGGCTTTTCGCACAGGATGTGCGCCCCGGCGGCCGCACACATCTCCGTCACTTCGCGATGACTGCTTGCCGGTGTAAGAATGCAGACGATGTCGGGGTGCGTGGCCTCAAGAAGTGCCGCGCCGGATTCAAATGCCGCGACTCCGTAACGGGCGGCGATTTCGAGGCGACGCGTGGTACGTGGCTCGGCAACGCCGACCACGCGCACGCAGTCAAGACCCGCGTACGCCTCGAGATGCGGCTCGGCAATCCCGCCCAAGCCGATGATCCCCACGTTGCGCGGTGTTGCTCGCGCCTCGCCCGAGAGTGTGGGGTGTTGCAGGTTCAAAGCTGCTTCAGAAGCGGTAACTCACTTGCCCGCCGAACCACCGGGGCCGTCCGTAGGCCACCTGCTCCTCGCCGAATAGTGCGGCGACGTCGAAGCCGACCGTTTTGTAGCGAACGTCGGTCAGATTGTTCCCCATGACCGACACATCCCAATGCCCGTTCTGGCTCGCCCAGGAGACCGTGGCATCGTATAGAGTGAAGTGCGGTTGCCGGGTCGATTGATAGTTGGTCAGCGAGAAAAAGTAGGTATCAGTGAACTTGGCATCGCCCTGCACAGCGACGTTGCCTCCGAACAGCGGCCACTCATAGCGCGCCAGGGCAGTCGCCTGCCACGGGGAAGTGAACGGCGCCTCTTTCGTATAGTAAAAGGGGGCGCCTGAAAGGGCGGCGATGTTCACCTGCGACACTTGGTTGTTGACGTAGTCGACCGACAGAGAGGTGGTCAGACCCTTCACCGGCTTGGCGTTGACGCTCAGCTCCGCGCCGCGGGTGATCGCCGGATTGTTGCGCAGGAACGTGGTGAGCGGCGGCAGCAGGATGAACGACTGAAAGTCGTGATAATCGTAATAGAACGCCTCGCCATTGACCTGCAGTCTGTGGCTCAGCCAATCGGTCTTGAATCCTGCCACGTACGTGGTCAGGTGCTCAGGCTTGTACGGCAGAGTGGACGGCGGCTGCGCGGCAGGACTGGTGCTGCTCAGCGGGAAATTGAACCCACCCGATTTCGCGCCTCGATTGTAGCTCGCGTACAGGAGCATTCCCTCCTGAGGCTTGTATTCCAGCTCGGCCTTGCCCGTGACCAGACCGTCGTCGCGCGACAGATCCTGAGCGGGGTAGAACACGGTGTTGCAGAGGGTCAGCGACGGGCAGACATTCTGCACGTAGTTGAAGTGCTTCTTGTCATCTGTGTAGCGAAGCCCGACGATCAGGGTCCACTCCGGCATGAAATCCCACTCGGCCTGATCGAACGCGGCGTACGCATTGGTGTTGAGGGATGCCACGCCCTGAAAGTAGGCAGGCCCGCCGAGTGCCGGCTCGATGATCTGATAGCCCGGGTCCATGTTGGTGTGCATGTACAGGTAGTACAGGCCACTGGTCAGACGCAGGAAGTGAAAGTCGCGAAACGCGCGCAGCTCCTGGGACACGCTCTGGAGTTCGGAGTTATCGTTGGTATCGAAGAACGACACCGGCAGCGCGGTGTCATCGAGCAGCAGCTTGGCTCGGAAGCGCTTGTAGTCAGTGATGGACGAGAAGGTCCAGCCGGCGACATCATATGTGACGCGGGCGTTGCCGCCCTCCATGTACTGGAAATCCCCATGGCTCTGCGCATCGTGCGCGTCGAGACGCAGATTGTTTACATCGGAAGTGTTCACCGGCCACAGCAAACTTGCGGGGCTTGGCACCGAATCGATCTCGCGGCGAGCGGCGCCGGTTCCGGTATACACAGGTGTGTAGGGCAGGCTGAAATACGGACCCCAGGAACCGTTCCAGCGGGTGAGAAAGCCGGTGAGCAGAACATCGAGCCCCGTGCCCATCTTCAGGTCGACCTTGCCCCTTACGCCCCAGTTGGTCATACCACCCAGGTCGCCGCCGGTTGGCGCAAGGTTGCTGACCCAGGGCCCGTTATGGTCATACATCACAGCGAGCCGACCCGTTACGCTGTCACTGCCCAGCGGGCCGGTGACAGCCGCTTCGAGCCGATGGGAGTTGTACGATCCGTAGCCGTAATCGGCGTAGCCTCCGAAAGTTGCCGAAGGGTTCGCAGTGAGGATGTTGAGAACGCCTCCCGTTGCATTCCGTCCGAACAGAGTGCCCTGCGGTCCCTTCAGAACTTCAACGTGGTCGAGGTCGAACAACCCGACTGCCGAAACATTGTTGATTCCAACGTAGCCTTCGTCGATGTAAACCGCATTGGGCCCTTCGGAGATGGCGTTGAAGTCCTGCTGAGTCACCCCGCGAATTGAGATCGAGGTGTTCTGGCCGGCGAAGCTGCCCGACAGACCGAGACCTGGTGTATAGCGAGCCAAGTCAACCAGGTTGTTCACCCCGACGGACTTGAGATCCTCGGCCGAATACGCCGCGAGTGCGATGCCGACGCTCTGCGCATTCTCCGACCGCCTCTGTGCCGTAACGACGACCTCCTGCAGGCGGTCTGCGTTGAGCTCCGACTCCTGGGCTAACGCCGAGCCGAACGCGCCCAGCATGATGGCCGCGACCGCAAGCGTCCGCGATGTGTTGTAATTGTGCATCAGCGAGTGCGCCCAGAGTGGCTGGGGGGACGACTCGGAGCCGAGCCAAGCTGTAAAGCCGTTCGTTGACATGTTCGTATATCCCCCTCCGCAAGCGGCTCATTGATCACCAATGGGGTAGAATGTTCGAAGATCAGCCACCCGTCAAGCCTCAAAGCCTTGCGAGCCTACGAGGCAGGCCCACCGCCTTGAGCCCGGCGCTCGAAGGCAGCGGGGTGGCGGCGTTTCGATACAAAATCGTCCTGTGCATGGAGGTCTCGCAAGCATGAGCGAACGGTCACTCACGGCAGAGCAAGGCTCATCCGAAGAAGGCAAGCGGATACCCGCCGCCGAACGTGTGCTCGATTACATCCTTGCTGAGATGGATGCGGGGCGGCTGGGGCCCGGATTGAGGGTGAATGCCGCGCGCATCTCCGCGACGCTCGGCCTGAGCGCAGCGCCGGTGCGGGAGGCCTTGAGCATTCTCGCCGGGCGCGGTGTGCTGGACCTGCTGCCGGACCGCGGTGCCATCATGCGGCCGTTCAGCCCGCGCGAGGTTGCGCAGCTCTGGGAGGTCATTGCCTCCATCGCTGGGCTGGGTCTGCGGCTGGCGGCGCAATCCGTGGCGCAGGGAGCGGACACGAGCGAAATCGTGGCGCGGTACGAGGAAATTGGTCGCGATCCTCTCGGCCTCTCGCCGACGGCATTCCTGTTGCGCCTGAATGAGTACCACTGGGCCGTGCATCGGCTGGGCGGCAATGAATTCGTCACGCCAGCGCTCGAGCGTCTGAGCGTGCCCTATTGGGATCGTTATCTGGCGGACCTCATCGACGTGCACGCGAACATCGAAGGCTACTTGACCAATTACCGTCGCATGCACGAGGCGGTCTTGGCGGGAGATGGAGAAGCTGCGGCGGCGATCATCCGTTATCACGCAAACTGGTCGGTGCGCATGATCCAGTTGCAAAGGCAGCGTGCGGGGAGCGGCACTCCGCACCGTCGAAGGCCGGCGCGATGATCCTGCTCAGTTTGCGAAGGCGGAATATAACCCACAGAGGGCTGGAATGTTCGAAGATCATGCGGTATAAACCTCAATAGCGGTTTACAGCGGCGCTTATATACGAAGATTTTGAGCCTGCCCGTGCCGAGGGGCAGCTCTCGAGCTGGAGAGTCGATGCGGCTGGCCACGGACACTGGAGGCACGTTCACCGATTTGATTGTCGAGGCGGACGACGGCTCGATCGAGCTGTACAAGTCCTCGACCACCCCGCGCGATCCGGTGCAGGGTGTCCTTGACGCGCTCGAGCTGGCCGCCAGGGCGCATCGCGAGCCGCTCGCCCGATTTCTGGCCCGCGCGGACACCTTCATTCACGGCACGACGCACGCCATCAATGCGATCGTGACCGGCGACACCGCGCGCACCGCGCTGTTCGTCACCCAGGGCCACCGGGATATTCTCACGCTTCGGGAGGGCGGCCGCTCGCAGCCCTTCAACCACACCGAGCCCTACCCAGAGCCTTACGTACCGCGAGCGCTGACTTTCGGCATCCCGGAGCGGCTGCTCTATGACGGCAGCATCCGCAAGCCCCTCGACGAGTCAGCCGTGCTTGGAATGATCGAGGAGATCAAGTCCCGGGAGGTCCAGGCGGTTGCCGTATGCCTGCTCTGGTCTATCGTAAACCCGGTGCACGAACGGCGCGTGGCGGCCCTACTTCACGAACGTGCGCCGGAGCTCGAGGTCACCCTGAGCCACGCGCTAAATCCCACCCCACGCGAGTACCGCCGCGCCATTTCAGCCGCGATCGATGCGTCACTCAAGCCGCTGATGTCCAAATACATCACGGGGCTCAAGGCGCGCCTTGCCCGCGCAGGGTTCAGCGGCCGTGTCCTCGTACTCACCAGTCGCGGCGGCGTTCTCGACGCCGACCAGGTCGCCCGTGCACCGATCCAAGTCATCAACTCTGGGCCGTCGGTTGCGCCCGTTGCGGGGCGCCACTATGCACAGGCAGAGCAAGCCAGCACTGCAATCGTAGCTGATACGGGTGGAACGACCTATGACGTCGGGTTGATCCGTAATGGGGAAATCCCCGTCACCCGTGAAGTATGGCTCGGCAAGCCAATGCGCGGGCATCTGATCGGATTCCCCTCCGTTGATATGCGCAGCGTAGGAGCGGGGGGCGGCTCGGTTGCATGGGTCGATGCGGGCGGGCTGCTGCATGTCGGACCCAAGAGTGCCGGGGCGCAACCGGGCCCGGCTTGCTACGGCCGCGGGGGTGAGCAGGCGACGGTCACCGACGCCGCGCTGCTTTTGGGTTTCATCGATCCCGAATTCTTCCTGGGCGGATCCATACCGCTCAAGCGCGATGCCGCGCACGCCGCGCTGGAGCGCCACGTCGCCCGACCGATGGGTACGGATGTCGACTCTGCTGCACGATCGGTCATTGAGGTTGTCACCGAGAACATGGTCCAAGCGATCCTTGAGATCACCGTCGCGCAGGGCGTAGATCCGGCCGAGGCTGTGCTCATCGGAGGGGGCGGTGCAGCCGGGTTGAATTCGCTCTACATTGCGCGGCGCTTGGGCGTCAAGCGTCTGCTGATACCCGAGACGGGCGCCGCGCTGAGTGCTGCCGGGGCTCTGCTGTCAGAACTCACGGCCGAATTTGCAGAGGTTTGCTTCGCCAGCACTCGTGCGTTCGAGGCACCCAAGGTGAACGCCACCGCTGCGGCGCTCATAGCGCGGTGCAGGGAATTCGCGGAGGGGGCCGGAGCCGACACTGCAGAGACTGTGATCGGTCTGACGGCCGAAGCCCGCTACCAGAACCAAGTCTGGGAAATCGACGTGCCGGTCGACGTGGGGGGATTCGAGGACGCCCGCGCCGTCGAGCTGTTTCGCCAGCGGTTCGATGCGCAGCATCGCACTCTGTTCACCGTCGATGATCCTCGGTCGCCGGTCGAGATCGTCATGCTGCGCGCGAATGTCAGCTGCCGTCTCATGACCCGTGTCGCCTTCCGTCTCACACGGCCAGAGCTCGGGTTCGAGCGTGGCGAGCGCGCCGTCTCCTTTCCAGGGCATGCGAGCATGTGCGTCCCAGTACGCCGGCTGGATGCCCTGCCTGAGGGAGAGCAGTTCTCCGGGCCGGCGATTCTTGAATCACCGTACACGACGGTCGTGATCGATCCAGCGGCCCGCTACGAGCGTCGCCCGACTGGCAGCCTACTGGTGCTCCCATGAGCGATTTCCACGGCGCGACACTTGCCATCCTGGCGAATCGACTCGAGGGCATCGCGCGCAAAATGTCGAATACCCTGCTGCGGACCGGGCGCTCGGGCGTGCTCAATCGAGCCAAGGACTTCTCCTGCTGCATCGTCACTGCCACTGGCGAATTGCTCGCCACTGCCGAGAGTCTGCCGATCCACGTGCTCTCAGGCCCGGATTTGATGGCCCGGAGCATGAAGGAGTTCCATCCGCAACTCTGCCGCGGGGATGCGTTCATCCATAACAGCCCTTACCACGGATGCAGTCATCCTGCCGACCAGACCATCCTGGTACCCGTCATCGATGCACAGGGGACGCACCGGTACACGGTTCTGGCCAAGGCACATCAGGCCGACATCGGCAACTCGCAGCCCACGACGTACATGGCCGATGCACGGGACGTTTACAACGAGGGAGCGCTGATTTTTCCTTGTGTCACCGTGCAGCGGGAATTCCGCGACGTTCCCGATGTCATGCGCATGTGCGAGGCGCGCATCCGTGTTCCCGAGCAGTGGCGGGGCGATTACCTGGCCGCGCTCGGCGCAGCGCGGATCGGCGAACGAGAGCTCGAGGCACTCGCGCAGGAGATCGGCTGGGACCTGCTGGACTCGTTCGCCACAGCCTGGTTCGATTACTCCGAGAGCCGGATGGTCCAGGCAATTGCAGCGCTGCCGGGCGGCACGGCTACCGCGCTGTCCACGCACGACCCCTTTCCGGGCACTCCCGAGGACGGCGTCCCCATACGCTCGTGCTTGACCGTCGATCCCGCCGCGGGACTCATCGAGGTCGATCTCACTGACAATCCCGACTGTCTGCCTTGCGGCCTCAATCTCAGCGAGGCCTGCGCCCGCACGGCTGCGCTCGTGGGTGTATTCAACTCCATCGATCATACGGTACCGAAGAATGCGGGTGCGTTCCGTCGGGTGACGGTGCGGCTGCGAGAGAACTGCGTGGTCGGAATACCGCGTCATCCCACCAGCTGCTCGGCAGCAACCACCAACATTGCGGATCGCGTGGCGAACGGGGTGCAGTGCGCCTTCGCCGAGCTCGGCGATGGTGTTGGTATGGCAGAGTGCGGAGCGGTGATCCCTCCCGCCGTCGGTGTGGTTTCCGGCTATGACCCGCGAACGCAGCTGCGCTACGTCAACCAGGTCTTTCTGGGAATGACGGGGGGTGCCGGCGGCCCTTCGGCAGACGCCTGGCTTACGATCGGACACGTCGGGAATGCGGGCATGTCCTGCGTGGACTCTGTGGAGCTCGATGAGCTCTACCATCCGATGGTGGTCGAGATGCGTGAGTTGATTCCGGATACCGAGGGCGCCGGCACGCACGTGGGGGCGTACTCCATCAGGGTCGAATTCGGCCCGACACTGGCCAGCTTCGAGATCGCCTACGTGAGCGACGGGCATTACAACCCTCCGCGCGGAGCGCGAGGCGGTCTGTCGGGCGGGCCGGCCGGACAGGCATTGAAGAGCCGCGATGGCATCGAGAAGCCGCTGCCGCCATGCGCACAGGTTCACGTGGAGCCTGGCGAGATCATCGTGTCGGTAAGTACCGGCGGTGGTGGCTACGGTGTACCGACTCGACGCAGCCCCGAGGCTGTCGCGCGTGACGTCCGAGAGGGATTGGTGAGCGTTGACCGCGCGCGATCGGTGTACCGGGTGGCGCTTGATGGGGAGGGCAGGGCCGATCAGGCCGCCACTGACCGATTGCGGCGCGGGGATGTCATATGAGCAACCAGTCGCTTCAACATGTACGGGCGGTGGTCACGGGTGGGGCCGACAGCACCGGGCTCGCGGTGGCCGGAGAACTGGCCTCGCACGGTGCACGGGTCCACGTGGGGGATGTCCGGCCCGAGGCGATACGACGCGCCCTCGAGATGCACCCGGAGCTGAGCGGCAGTGTGGCTGATGTCGGGCAGCCGACCGACGTGCGCCGGCTATTCAGCGAGGCGCGCAGCCACATCGGCACCGTGAACACTCTGGTCAGCGTCGTGGGCATTCCCGGGCCGCAGTGTGCAGTCGAGGGCATCGTGGATGAAGACTGGGTGCGGACGTTCGAAGTCAACGTGCACGGACTCTTCTACGCAGTGCGAGAAGCCGTCGTTGACATGAAGAAGGAGGGGTGGGGCGCAATCGTCACCTTCTCCTCCGGATCAACGCGCACCAACATGCCGAACCGGCTGCCTTACGTGGCCTCGAAGTGGGCAGTGGAAGGCATGACTCGGGCCTTGGCCCGCGAGTTGGGTCCATATCAGATCCGGATCAACGCCATTCTGCCGGGACTCATCGATAACGCGAGGATGAAGTCCATCATCGAAAACAAGGCGCGCGAGAAGGCGTGCACGCCGGAAGAGATCATGCAGGAGTACCTGCGCTATATCTCAATGCACTCTTCGATCGATCCACAGGAGATCGCCGCAACCGTAGCCTTCCTCTGCTCCAGCCATGCCCGGCACATCACCGGGCAGCTGCTCGGGGTGGACGGAAACCTCGAATGGGAGATGTGATGAACACCAAGGTCGATACTGCGATTCCCGCCAACTGGCGCTACGCGGACTCTTATGAGTTCATGGAGCGCGTGCGGGCGGGCATGCCTCCGGCAATCATCTGTATCGCCTGCAATGGCGGGGTTCAGGGCAAGGAGTCCAGCGATGCTCTGCCCGAGACGGCCGATGAGATCGCCGATTCCGTTTATGGGGCATATCGCGCCGGGGCAAGTGTGGTGCATGTGCACGCTCGAAACCCACAGAACCTGACGGAGGCAGCGACCACTCGGGAGGTCTGGTCCGAGGTGAACCGCAAGATACGCGAGCGCTGTCCCGACATCATCATCAACAACACCACCGGCGGGGGCCTCAACTCGACGATGCAGGACCGGCTCGCGTGCCTGGACGCCGGCCCCGAGCTTGCGTCCCTCAATCTGACACCGGACATGAGCCGCTTCAAGCTCAAGGAACGCAAGGCGCCCCTGCCCAATCCGCGCGGCGCGATCGAGTTCGATGACTGTATTCCCTTCAGCTACCGTCTCGTTGGGGAGTTTGCCCGCGCGATGCAGACACGGGGCATCAAGCCTGAGCTCGAGACGTATCACACCGGTGGCACCTGGGTAATCCGGGATCTGATCGAACAGGGACTGATTTCCCCGCCGTACTACATCCAGACCGTCATGGGATATCAGACCTCGAGCCTTCCGACGCCCGAGAACGTCATCAATCTGCTGCGTGAATTTCCCGACCAGACCATCTGGCTCTGCTCGGGAATCGGTCCGTTCCAGCTGCCGATGACCAGTTTCGCGCTGCTACTCGGAGGACATGTGCGGGTGGGGCTCGAGGACAATCTTTACCTCAAGCGAGGTCAGAAGTTTCGCTCGAATGCGGAAGCGGTGGAGCGTGTCGTGCGCATCGCGCGCGAGTTCAATCGCGAGGTCGCGACGCCTGCGCAGGCGCGCGTCATGCTCGGAATCTCCACTACCCCTTCACGGTATTGATGAGCAGCAGTAAGCGCGAGGGCCTCATGAAGCTTTCAGGGCGAGTGGCATTCATCACGGGCGGCTCTTCCGGAATCGGCGAGGCGATCGCGCATCGCTTCGCGCAGGAGGGGGCGAGAGTGGCGGTGGTCGCCAGCGCGGAACTGGCCAAGGCGCAGGCTGTCGTGCGGGAGATCGGGGCACGAGGCGGTCAAGCCTGGGCGTGCGTGTGCGACGTGCGGCGCCGAGCCGCCGTGGAGCAGGCAGTGCAGGCCGCGGAGAATGCGCTTGGTCCTATCGAGATCGTAGTCAACGCCGCGGGCGTTTACTACGCAACCCCGATCGGCAACACCACTGAGGCGGACGTTGATCGCATGATCGATATCAATCTCAAGGGGGCCTTCAATGTCATTAACGCGATCGCGCCGGCGATGAAGATCCGCGGGCGCGGTCACATCATCAATATGTCATCGGTGGCGGCGGTGCTGGGTGTTCGAGAGCGCAGTCTTTACTGCGCGACCAAAGCGGCCGTGGCGCAGATGACCCGAGCACTCGCCCGGGAGTTAGCGCCCTGCGGTGTGCACGTGAATGCCATCGCACCCGGGAATACTGCCACGCCGATGAACGAGGCGGTGCGCACCGACCCCGCCTATGCACAACAGCTGGCCGGCATGAAGGCCGCAACACCCTCACAGCGGACGTATTCCGACGTCAATGACATGGCTGCTATCGCACTGTTTGTTGCGTCGGATGAGGCCGCGGCTCTGCACGGCTCGGTTCTCATCGCGGACGAGGGTATTTCCACAGGCCTCGGCTGATAGCGCGCGCACTCTGATCCTGTCAGGAGGGCTTCCATGACTCAACGACCGCCGAGTTCGGATCTGGATCTCTGGACGGACGAGGCACTCCGCTTCCCGTTCCCGGCTTATCGAGTGCTGCGAGACCTGGCCCCCGTGGTCCATCTGCAGCGGCACGATCTTTATGCAGTGACCCGCTACCGGGACGTGAGGAGCGTGCTCGAGGACTGGAAGGCGTACTCGAGCGCTCAAGGTGTTGGATTCAATGTGCCCATGAATGAAGTGATCGCAGGATCGCTAGTGGGCTCCGACCCTCCAAGGCATACGCATTACCGGGCAATCCTGCAGCGTCCATTGTCCGCGATGGACATGAAGGTGATCCGCGAACGGATCAGGGAGCTTGCCGCGGGGCTCGTGGCACGTCTGCTGCACCAGGACTCGGTCGAAGTCGTCTCCGAGCTGGCATCTTATTTGCCGATCACGCTTGTGGCCGAGCTCGTCGGACTGCCGCCGGAAGGGCGGGAGCGCATGTTGGAGTGGGCGGCAGGCGCCTTCAATGCGATTGCCCCACTCGGTGTGGCGCGCGTTGCGGAAGGCATGGAGAGCATGGCCGGGATGCGGGACTACTTCGGAGATCCGGCACTCCCGGGCCGGGTACGACCGGACAGCTGGGCCGACCGCCTGCAACGGGCTGTGCAGGCCAATGAGATCACGGCCGAAGAATTCTCGGCATTTCTCTCGGTCAACTACGTAGTGCCTGCTCTGGACACCACGATCCATGCGACCAGCAACATGCTTTGGCTTCTCGCCGAGGATCCGGAGCGCTGGAAGGATCTCAGGAACAATCGAGGTCTGGTTGGCCGAGCGGTCCATGAGATCCTGCGCCTTGAAGGGCCCGTCCAGGCGTTCTCTCGCGTGGCAACGCACGATGCAGATATAGACGGCTACCGCGTGGAGGCCGGACAAAGATTGCTCGTGTGCTATGCGTCCGCGAACCGTGACGAGCGGCACTACGCCGACCCCGACCGCTTCGATCTAAGGCGTAACGCGACCGACCATCTCGCGTTCGGCTTTGCCGAGCACGTGTGCCTCGGTCGCAATCTCGCGATCCTGGAGCTCACGATGGTGCTGACGGAGCTTCTGAGCCAGGTCGAGCGGATCACACTGCTCGAGGCGGAGCGGGGGCTCAACAACGGGCTGCGCGGCTTTGCGAAGCTGCGGGTCGCGTTTGAGTGACTGGCCAATGCCGGCAATCCTGTGCAGTTCGTTAGCAGCGGAAGTAGCTGATCATGACTAAGCTGGTCGTGATGTACCCGTGGCCGAAGGATCCGGAGCACTTCCGGCAACATTATTTAACCCGACACTTGCCTCTATGTCGTGCCATTCCAGGAATTCTTGCAAGTCACTACACCTTCGAGCCGCAAACGATCCAGGGTTCTGGCAGGTGGTTTTGCATTTTTGAAGCGGAATTCGCTGATCAGGCGGCCCTTAAGGCCGCGTTGGCAACGCCCGAAGCGCAACAGGCGACCGCAGACGTGGCGAACTACTCTCCGGACCTCCCGACACTGCTGGTTTATGAGCTTAGGCCCGTAAAAGAGTCGGTGAGCGGGCAAGCTCGGATAAGCAGCTGATCAGACG
>JBOIAD010000062.1:0-29468 GCA_050738795.1 Steroidobacteraceae bacterium | reverse complement strand
ATGGATCCGAAAGCGATGCCCTTCGACGCCAAGCGCATGATCTACGGCGGGTTCGCCACTCTCGTCGAAACCTGAGTAAGCCTCCTCGTCGCCGGCGGTGGGCCGCGGCGGCTCGCCACCGCGGAGGGCTTGGCGAGGGCTCGCGCGCGCCGATTACCCATCGTATGGGAATCCCAGTAGAATCAACGCGTCGCGCCCGTAGCTCAGTTGGATAGAGTGGCAGCCTCCGAAGGTACGACGCCGGGCCAGATGTCGTCGCAGTGAACTGCGGCTCAATGTCGCCCATTACAACCTCCTCCAGACCAACCAGTAGCAAACCGCATGAGAGGCACTTGTGTGCCAATCCGGCCGGACGAATTGGTTGTTAAACCCGGGATTTCAAAGCTTGACCCTATGCCGTCCGAGGAGGGCGAGCTGATGAGTGCAATGCGGGCGACGAATAGCCGATAAATTGTGTGCCCGCCAAGCTCTAACCTCTACATTTCCAGCCCATTAGCCACATTATTCGGGTTGACCGCATTGATCAGGCCTGAAAACATGTCGTCATGGATTTCAAGATCTTAGGTGACGTCGAGGACGTTGAAACGATTGCGACTGGCTCAGGAATCCGAGAGCTTGCGCGTCTGCGTAAGCGTTACGGCCGTGGTCGCTGGCGAAAGCGCAAGGGATATGCTGAAGTACGGTTGCCCGATGACACAACCGTCCGTGCGGAGCTGCATTGGTACGAAGCCACGGGAATTGGCAAACGCGAATTCAAGATCAAGCGCTTTCTGTAAAGGAAGCTTCTATCATGGCAAAAACATCCAAACGTCTCGTGATCTGCCTCGACAACTCGGGTTACGAAGCGTCGCTTGAGCGACGCAAGATCTATGTGGTTATTCCGGACGCGGACGCCGCTCTGCACGGAAGAATTCGTGTAGTTGATGAATCAGGCGACGATTACTTGTATCCCGAAGAACGCTTCGTCGAAGCAGAGCTGCCACAGGCCATTCGGCGGGCGGTCATGCAGGCCGCTTAGTCACCGCCCTGTTGCGGCCTGCAGCGGGATCATTGCCCGCCGCATCTTCCACTCCAAGAGCGGTGGAGGTTGACGGCTGTGGCGACAGGCTACCGCAGGTACCCTGCCCATTCCTCTGCCCAGCACATCGTCCAGCAAATTAGCGACGATCCGGAATCTCCTGTAAAATCATTGCCGTGCGCCCGTAGCTCAGTTGGATAGAGTGGCAGCCTCCGAAGCTGCAGGTCGCTGGTTCGAATCCAGTCGGGCGCGCCAATTTTCATGCTGTCCATTCCGGTTACATGGGTAACACCTTAGCACCGAAGGGATTCTCGGCGCACTCCACCCGTCCGGCTTCCTGGTCGAAGAAGCCCAGGTCGTAGTGCATGAAGCTGAGCAGCCAGATCTTTTCGCTGACCTCACGGATACCGACCTTTTGGCCGGCAAAGACGTGACTGAGATTGATTTTTCGGCGGCCGATGCAAATGCGTCCGCAGCTCGTCACGGTGACGGTTCGATCGTGAAGTGGATATTCGAGCTCACCCAAGCCCTGATAAGGCCGTGGTGAACTTGAGTAGAGTTCTGCCGGGTACTTCATGCCCAGCGCCTCATGAGGTCTTTCGAAGTTGAACTCCTGCATGAAGCGGTCGAACTTGGCTTGCTGCTGAAGGAAGTTTCGCCCGGCCGGACGGGTGGCTTCTTTCTTCAAAGTCAGATGCATTCGCTCATGTCGTCCGTTCTGCTGAGGACGCCCTGGCTTGATCCGCTCGATGCGGATGCCCAGGCGTAACCACCACGCCGACAACCGGCTCAAACCGAAGAAGGCGCTGCGGCTTGTCAACCGGCGCGCAAAAGGCCCGCCGTTGTCAGTACGAATGGCGCTGCGCAGGCCAAAGTCCTTGAAAGCCCGCTCAAACACGGTGAATGCGTAGCGCTCCTTCGTGGTCGAGAGGGCGTCACAGCACAGCAGGTAGCGGCTGGCGGCATCGGTGATGGTCAACGGATAGCAGTAGCGCCGATCCGTCAGCATGAACTCACCTTTGAAGTCCGCGCACCACAGATCGTTGGGGGCTCGGGGCAGCTCGAGCGCCGTGCTTTCCGCTCGATACCGTTTGCGGCGCCCCCGGCTGACCAGGCCATGCCGATCCAGAACGGTATGCACCGCGCTGATCGCCGGCAAGGAGATCTCTGTATGCCGCCGACGCAGCTTCTCGCGGATCTTCGGAGCACCCCAGCTGGGGTGCCCCTTCTTCAGCTGCACGATGAGCTTCTCGATCTGAAACGGCAGCCGGTTGGCATGCCGATAGGGGCGCCTGGAGCGGTCGGTGAGACCCACCAGACCACAGTCCTTGTGCCGGGAAAAGATCTTGTAGCCGGCCTTGCGGGAGATATCGAACTCCCGGCACAACACCGCCATCTTCTCCCCATCCAGCAGCCGAGCTACAAACCGTAGGCGCTCGTCCATCTTGCAACACTCCTGCCACGGCATCTGCGTGTCCCCCGCAAATGCCGGAAAGTGTTACCCATGTGCCCGGAATGGTCTGTAACCTATGTGCCCGAACGCACATCCGTTCCGGGAGGGAATCTACAAGTCCAACTCGAGCGTTGCCGACGCGGGCCGCGCACAACAGATCAGTACCCGATCGGCAGCCAACTCGGACATGGGCTGCGGATTGTAGATCACCCTTCCAGCAACCAAAGCGGTCTCGCACGTAAGGCAAGTTCCCGCTCGGCAGCTCGACGGAGGCGTGAGGCCACGCTGCTCTGCGAGCTCGAGTAAAGACATATCGGCATCGCTTTGCCACGTCGCCGTGATTCCTGAGCGCCGAAATCGGACCTCCGAGCTGCTCACCGCGCTTGCTTGATCGATGAGCGCGCGGCCGAAACCTTCGGAGTGGATCGCCGAAGGTCCGACGCCGAGCTTGACCAACGCGCCGCGCACACTTCGCTCGAACTCTTCAGGGCCGCAGATATAAAAAAGACCCGCTTGGCTCGGAAGCTCGATCTCTCGACCGAAAGGACGGCAGGAATAATTAGCGCCAAGCAACCGAGAGATCTGCTCCGGCGTCAACCGGCCGGCTGAGTCGTAATCGATTCCCGCGCGATCGTCAGGGCGCGGCGCCGTATAGACCACGTGAGAGCGGAACTGGGGATTGCCACGCACGATTTTGTCCGCCTCGGTCCGCAGCGTGTGAGTGGCGCCGTGGCGAGTGGTATGTATCCACAGTAACGGCGGAGCATCTTCGCGAGCGGCATGCGCTTTCAACATACTGAAAAGCGGTGTGACGCCAATGCCTGCGCTGATCAGAACCACTCGAAACACGGTGCTTCGATCGAGCGCAAATGCGCCCGCCGGGCTGCGCACGTCGAGTGTATCGCCCACCTTGGCGAGATCGTGCAAATGTGACGAGCCCTGACCATTAGGCGCGCGCCGAATCGTCAAGCGATAGGCCGTGCCCTTTTCATCATAGTCCGACAAACTCCAGGTCCGCGTGATCATCCGTCCCGCAGATGTTTGCAGGCGCACCGCGAGGAACTGGCCGGCCCGATATTGTGCCAGCGCCTCGCCGTCTTTCGGCCGCAGCGTAAAGGAGCGAACCTCCGCCGCTTCCTCCGCGATAGCGCTCACGACAAACGGCCGCCATCCCTGCCACCGGCCTTGCCGGCAACGCGCGCCGTCGATGAGATGAGTGATTCGATGCCGCAGCATGGCGGACGCCTGACGCCCCAACGCCGGTGTCGCGAGCGTGCGCTTCAATCGCTCCAGGTCGCTCGAGTCATCTTGTAGCAGCTGCGATAGCCCCGCCACCGTGATGCTGTCGTGGGACGGCGATTCGAGCGCCACGGAATCGCCCGCGGAAACCTCGCCAGGAGTCACGACTCTCAAATAGAAGCCCGTCAATCCGGAGTCGATCAGCCTGCGCAGAAAACTCTCCGGCTGCCCCAAGCGCCAACTCAGCTTCATGCACGGGATCCGCGGCGACGTGACCTCGAACAGCGCGCTGGCTCCAATCGCGAGCCGATCGCCGATCCGAAGAGTGTGCTCGCTGAGCCCACGGATCGTGAGATTCTCGCCCCAAAAACAATCAGGCCACGCTTCTCGAGCGACACCCAGCTCTCGCGTCCAGAAATCGTAGCTCTCGGAGATCGTCACCAAGGCATCTTCCGTGTGTACTGCCGTGCGATTGCCCACCGGACCGCCGCGCTCGAATCGCAGCGCACCCGGATAGGGATCACGCACGATCGACGTGGTCGTCGGCCGTCCGCCGATATCGACGACGCGTGGAGTGGAGATGCTGACAGCGATCACAGTGGCCATAGGATGCATCGGCAGCCTACTCCTGAATGGCGTCGATTTTTCGCGGCGGACTGCCCGCTACCCTGAAATGCGGCCTCGCTATCCCTTCACGCGAGGACAGCCTCCGCCACCGAGCGGATAGTGAAGCAATCCTCAGTGCTGGCGGCCTATGAGCTCAGCGCTCAAGGCAGGATCCTCCGGATTCACGAAATGACGCAAATGCACGCCGGCGAATATACGGGCTGGTAGCTCGCGATAGCTCAACTCAAACACGTTGGAGTCACTCATGGATCGCCGCTCTTTTCTCACCGGGATGGCGAGGGCCGCCGCGACGATTGGCCTCACGTCGGGCGCCGTTGCTGCTGCGACCGCGCATGAAGACGTGGGACCTGGCTGCGAAGGCGCAGTGCTTGCTCTGAAAGGCTGGATCCATGCGTTGGCCACGAAAGATTTCGACTTTCTGGAGAAGCACCTCGCGAGCAACTTCGTATTCACCACCGCACCGCTGAAAACGCCGAGCGGCACGGTCATCGCCGAGCAAAAAGACAAGAAGGACTTCATCGAGCAGGATCGCCACGTGTATCGCTCGGACATCCATTTCCTAGGCGTCACGGCGCGCCGCATGGGCGACCTCGTGATCACGGTGGTGTTCGCTCGGATCAACGAAGAGTTCCGCGGCGACCTGGGGCCGCAAATGCCGTCGGCCGCACAGATGAACGCTTTCGCGAAAGGCAAGAAGCTCGGCTACGCATCCGGATGGCGAGAGATCGACGGCCGGTGGCAGTGCACCAGCCATCACGTGCTCGGCGAGGTCAATTTAGCCTGACGCGCCGGCGCAACAGGCTACCCAGCCTGCCCGAGCCGCTACCCGTCTGACCGCGGGATCACGGGCCGCCGTCGGTTATGGTGATGCTCGATAGAGAGCAACACGAAGGGCGCCTCACCATGCTTGACCCTGCACACGGGAGATCGCGGAAAACCAGGGCTGCTTTAGTCTGCTATTCGATCGGAAGCGCGGCGCTCCTCGCTGTCGGTCATCAAGCGATCGCACAAACCGCGCCCGCCGACGCGGAAACGGCATCCCTCCAAGAGATCACCGTCACGGCTCGCCGCCGCTCGGAGAGCTTACAGAATGTGCCGGACACGATCACGGCCTTCAGCAGCCAGACCATCGAAGACGCGCGCATCCAGAAGTTCGGCGACTTCGCGGCGATGACGCCGAATTTCGAGTTCTTTCCGTCCGCCACGCCCGGCAACTTCCAGATGAGCATCCGCGGCATCAGCCAGGCCGGCGGCAACGGCGGCGATGCTCCGGTCGTGATGGTAGTCGATGGCGTGACGCTCCCCTATCCCAACAGCTTCACCATGCCGCTGTTCGATATCGAGAGCATTCAAGTATTGAAGGGACCGCAAGGCGCTCTCTACGGCCAGAACGCCATCGGTGGCGCCGTGGTAGTGACGACCCAACAACCTACGAACGATTTTCACGGCAAGATTCTGGCGAGCTACGGCAAGGACAATGACACTACGTTGACCGGCGTGATCAGCGGTCCGATCGTGTCCGACCGCCTGCTGTTTCGCGCCGGCGCCTTCCGTCACAGCTTCGACGGCGACGTACACTATGCCTACGCGCCGAGAGATCGCGAAAACTATCTCGACGACAACCTCGGTAGGTTCGACCTGAAATTCCTGGCCTCGGAGACATTCACCGCGGACCTCGGCGTCTCGTACAGCAAGACCCATAGCGGTGCGCAGCCGCTGGTCCCCGTGAGTCTGAGTACGGGCTCGGGCATCCCCGGCGTGTCCACGAGCGCCGTGAATAGCCAGCTGCTGATCGGTCAGCCGAACCAGGACTATCACACGCATACGCACCGCGATTCGCTGGACGGCTCGTTGCGACTCGACTGGAATCCGGGCTTCGCCGACTTCACCTCCGTGACCGCGGGCACGCGCCTCCACGAGAACAATCACCAGGACCTCGACGTTTCGCAAATTCCGTTCGTCTACCTCGTGGATCAGCCGGTCACCATCAAGGCATTCTCCGAAGAGCTACGTGTGACGTCGCCGAGCAGCCAACGATTGCGTTGGAACGTGATCGGCTTCATGAGCAAAGTCCACCGCCAGATCCCGTTCTCGGTCGACGGCAACCTCAACCTGCTTTTGACCGGCGACACGAATCCGGCCAATGCCTTCCTGATCCCCCTGTCGCATGACGATGCCGATCAGCATCTTGATTCCTATGCAGGCGCGGCGCAGATTAACTACGACATCCTGCCCGACCTCGAACTCACGCTCGCGGGTCGATACGACCACGATCCGCGCTCGCAGACGGATCTGGGCGTGCGCTTGCAGCGCACCTTCGACAAGTTCCAGCCGAAGGCATCGCTCAGCTACAAGCCCACCACGGATCAGACCTACTACGTGACTTACGCGGAAGGCTTCCGCCCCGGCGGCTTCAACCCCGGCAACAACCCTGCCGTGGAGCCCGTGTTCGATCCGGAACAAACGAAGACGTTCGAGGCAGGAACAAAGCTCGCCTTCTTCGATCGCAAGCTGAGCCTCAGTTTGGCTGCCTACACCACGCGCTATTCCAATCAGCAGCTCACGCTGATTTCGGTCACCTCCTCGGGCGCCACCCAGAGCATCTTTACCGTCAAGACCTCGCGCATCAAAGGCCTCGAATTGCAGGCGGACGCCCGCCCGCTTCCGGGGCTCGACATCAGCCTCGGCGGCGGCTTGCAGGATGGCAAGATCCGCGAGTTCGGCAACTCGCTTTCGGGATCCACCTTCGATCCTTCAGCATATGTCGGCAAGAACGTGCCGCTGCAGTCGAAGTACACGCTCAACGGCTCGGTACAGTATTCACACGCCCTAACGCAAAGCTTCGAAGGCTTCATTCGCACGGACGTGAACCGCAAGGGCCGGCTGTACTGGTACGCGGACAATCGCGTGAGCCGCGATCCCTTCACCTTGGTCAATCTGCGCGGCGGTATCCGCAACGAACACTGGGAAGCGGATCTCTACGGAACCAACATCTTCGACAAGCGTTACGACTCGCTGTACTTCGACAACAAGTTCGTCGGCGCACCGGGTGGATTCGACTTCGCGGATCTCGCCGACCTGTCCCGGTACGGTATCGAGGTGTCATACCGCTTCTGACGACATCACGCGCCGGCGCTGTTCCGTGCTTCGAAGGCGAGGCACTTCAACCGATTGCCCTCGCGGCGCCAGACCGTGAATTCGAGCTGAACGAATCCCGCCTTACTGGCCTTCTCGTTTCCCCAGTCTCCATCCAATCCGAGGTGCGGAATCTGCGGCACATGATCGGCTTTGATCAGGTGTTTGGACCACACCAGCAGCAGATCGCCCATCTTGCGGGTCAACTCGATTTCGATGATGGACATCTCGCGCACCGCTACGGCGAGCTCGACCTCGATGTGCTCGTTCATGTCCAGCAAGCCCTTGCCGAGCCTCACGCGAAAGCCCTTGTCGTGAAACGTCTCCACGAGCGGCCGGTCCTTCGCGATCACGGCCGCGGCCCAGTCGTCGAACGTTTTCGAGACGAGCTCGATATCTGCAGGATCATTCCACTCCATCGCAGTCTCCTCATTGTCGGGTTGAAACGACGTGTGATCTTGCTCCGATCGAACATTGGAAAGGCGGTCAGGGTAGAGTAGACCGCGCGCTTTTCGAGTAGTCGGGTGATCCAATGGCGTCGCAATCTGTTGAGATAGCATCCTCATGATTCCCCTGTTGCAAAACTGCACGGCCCTCGATGGCTTGGCTGCCGAGCTGCGTGAAGGCCAGACCATCGTCATCGAGAACTGCGTCCTTCGCGAGGTGAACAAGTTCCATTTGAGCCGCGGGATCTGCACGCCGCTCGACTGCATCACCGTGCTCGAGCCTCACGAGGCAATCGCTTGAGCGTGCGCGACGGCCGCATCGCCAGGAACGCATTGCCATGAACGGCAAGCACCCTGGCGAGCGCGTGAGACTCGGTATCGACGTGGGTGGCACCAATACCGACGCCGCGCTCCTGTGCGGTAAAGAAGTGGTGGCGACGGCTAAGAGCTTTACGACCAGCGATGTGCGGAGCGGTGTGGTCGGAGCGGTGACTCGTTTGTTGGAGAGGAGCGGCGTCGAGCGCAAGGCGATCGAGGCGGTGATGATCGGCACCACGCAGTTCGTTAATGCCTTCGTGCAGCGGCGCGATCTCGCGCAAGTCGCCATCGTGCGTGTGTCCCTCCCGAAGGCGGACGGTGTGCCGCCGCTAGCGGGCTGGCCGGACGACGCGGTGCGCGCCGTGGGCGAGCACATCTACATGGTTGGAGGCGGCTCATATTACACCGGCGTCGACTACGCGCCGCTCGATGTCGAAGCCATCGAGCGCGCCGCGGTGGATGCCCGCGAGAAAGGCTTGCGCAATATCGCGATCTCCGCCAACTTCGCGCCGATTCGCCCGGACCTCGAATACCGCGCTCGCGACATCGTTGCTAGGGTTATGCCGGACGCGCTCATTACCGTCTCGTCGGACGTCGGCGGCATCGGGCTGATTGACCGCGAGAATGCCGCGATCATCAATGCGAGTCTCGCGGGGCTCGCGGCGAGCGTCGTCGCCTCACTTCAGACTGCGTTCACGGAACTCTCCATCCATGCGCCCGTCTTCATCAGCCAAAACGACGGCACGCTCATCAGCACCAGCACGGCCAGCGCGTTGCCGATTCTCACCTGCTCTTCCGGACCCACGAACAGCATCCGCGGCGCTGCGTTTCTGACCGGCTCCTCGGACGCCATCGTCGTCGACATCGGCGGCACCACGTCGGACATCGGCTTCGTTACCGGCGGATTCCCGCGCGAGACCACCTCGGCCAACTACATAGGCGGCGTGCGCACGAACTTTCGCATGCCGGACGTGCTCTCGATCGGCGTCGGGGGCGGGAGCCTCGTCCAGCAGAGCTCCGGCGGCTGGAAAGTCGGGCCAGAATCCGTCGGCTTTCGACTTGCGTCCGAAGCACAGCTCTTTGGCGGGTCGACCCTCACGGCCACCGATGTGGCCGTACGCGCCGGCCTGGCGGCAATCGGAGACGCTGCCAAAGTGCAGGCCCTATCGCGCGCGGACCTCGACACCGTGCTCGAGAACATTCAAGTGCAGATCGAGGAAGCCATCGATCAGATCAAGGTCAGCGCCGCGCCGCTCCCGCTGCTGCTCGTGGGCGGCGGCAACATCATCGTGTCGCGACCTCTCAAAGGCGCCTCGCAGATGCTGCGTCCTCCGCATGCGGAAGTTGCGAATGCCGTGGGCGCGGCCATCGCACTGATCAGCGGCCGCGTGGACAAGCTGTATGACGTACCTAAGCTTGGGCGCGAGGCGGCGCTGCGAATGGCCAAGAACGACGCCAAGGCAGCGGCCATCAAAGCGGGCGCGCATCCGGATCGCGTCGAGATCGTCGAGGTCATCGAGCTGCCGATGACGCACATGCGCGCCGGTGCGACGCAGATCAAAGTGCGCGCTGTCGGTCCCGTGGCCGGGCTTGGCTGAAGGAGCCCCCCCACTATGTATCGGGTCGAGACACTGAATGACATTCGCGACATGGCGCGCGGTGCCGTGCTGCTCGGCACGGGCGGCGGCGGTGATCCTTACATCGGCGAGCTGTTCGTCACCGCACAGATCAAGCAAGGCAACTACCCCAAAGTGGTCTCTTGCGATGAGGTCGCGCCGGACGCTTTCGTTCTATCCATCGCCGGCATCGGCGCGCCCTCGGTCATCGTCGAGCATCTGGTCAGCGAGCGCACCTTGCGTGAGCTGTTGACGCGCAGCGAAAAATTCTACGGGCGCAAAATCGATGCGCTCATCAGCGCCGAAATCGGAGGCGCGAATTCGATGTTTCCGCTCGCGCTCTCGGCGATCAGCGGCATTCCGGTGGTCGATGCCGACGGCATCGGTCGTGCCGTACCGCAGCTCGAGATGACTACGTTCAGCATCTACGGTGCGCGCGCGACGCCGGGCATCATCATGGACGATTCTGGCAACGTCGTGACGGTGGAAGCGGTCAGCGACAAGATGGCCGAGGAACTGTGCCGCGTGATCTCCATGGCGATGGGATCGATGGCGTTCATGTCCATCTATCCCATGTCGGGCAAACAAGTGGGACAAGTCGCGGTCAAACGGACGCTCACTCAAACGCTCGAGATCGGCCGCTGCATCCGCAAGGCGCGCGAGAGCTCGAGCGATGTGTTCACCGATTTGCTCGCGTATCTCAACAGTTGGGATGGACGCACCGCGAAGGTCCTGTTCGACGGCAAAATCGCGGACGTGGTGCATGAGACGCGCGATAGCTGGCATTGGGGACTCGTCACCATCCGGGCATTGGGTAGCCCCGCAGACGAGTGCACCGTTCAGATCCGCAACGAATACACCATCGCGCGCATCAATGGGCAGACCGTGACGGTCGTGCCCGACCTCATCAGCATTCTCGATCGCGAGAGCGGCGAGCCCTTGACGGCGGAGATGCTCGCCTATGGCCAGCGAGTGAAAGTGCTCGGCTACAGCGCGGATCCGATGCTGCGCCGACCGGAAAGCCTGAAGGTACTGGGGCCGCGATGCTTCGGCATCGACGAAGACTTCAGGTCCATCGAAGCGCTCACGGCATCGCCGCGACCCAGTCGTTCGACGTCACCGTAAAGCCGAAGCAGAAGCGCACCTGATAGATCGCAGATTCGTGGCAGCTCGCGGGCGAGCTCGTGGCCGTGCCGTCCTCGATCATGATCGTGTCGTAGCCGTGAAAGCTCGCGTCCAAGAGAGTCGCGAACACACACTCGTCGGAATTCACGCCCATGAAGGCGACGGTGCGAATGTCTCGGTGGCGCAAAATGGAATCGAGCGGCGAGTCCCAGAAGCCGCTGATGCGATGCTTGTCGACGTAAATATCGCTCGGCTGCGCGCCGAGCTCGGGGACGACCTGCGAGCCCCAGCTATCCTTCGCCAATATCTTGTGCGGCTCGGAGCGCCCGCGGCCTTGAATGCTGTCGCCGAGTCCCTTACCGCCGCCGACGCGGGCGAACGGATAACGGATGATCGGCGCGAGGTTGGCGCGGTCGTCGCGCACGCGGAAGCCCACCCAGATCACCGGAATATCGAGCTCGCGCGCCGAATCGGTCACTGACTTGATGCGGGTGTAGATCGCATGAATGACTGAGACGTCTACGCCGAGCGTATCGAACCAGCCACCGTGCGAGCAGAAGTCGTTCTGCATATCGACCACGACGACAGCGGTTCGGTTGAGATCGATGACGATGTTTTGCGGCTTCGCGCTCAGGGTAGCCTTGCGTGGCGGCGCGGCTGAGCGCGTCATGTCGACGGTGTCGCCCTTCACGATATAGCTGTTGGCAGCGCTGGGTCCGACGCGGAACTCATCCATCGTAGTTCTCCATGAATACCAGGCTTTGGAAGGGAAAGACTAAGCGCCGGGCGGCTGGTGCAGTGCGCCGTGCCGGCTAGTGGGCACCCGAATACGGGTAGTGCTCGTGGCAAAGCCGATGCCGCCCGCCAGCAGAAGTCCCGCCGCGAAGAACCCTACAGCCGCGAGCCCGAAATTCGCCTGAAGCAGCACGGCGCTGCTCGGACCGACGGCGAGGCCAACCAGCATCATGGCGGGACCAAAGCTCGTGTAGCGGCCATGCCGGTCGAACGCGCCAAGCTGCGCAAAAAAATACGGCAGCGAAAACAGCGTGGTGATGGCGAGCACGACAACACCGATGATGAATGTGCCGCGAGATGGCGCCGCTGCGAGCAGCAGTGCGGTGCTGGCTAAAAGGATGACGACGAGCGTCACGGGCAGCACCGGCCGCACGCGCTCCCCTACCGCTCTCGCTAGCAATGCACCGGCGAACCCGCATGGCATGCCGAAACCGATGAGCTGGCTCGCCTGCAGCGCGGTAAGGCCGCTGGCGGTACCGATGGTGGGCATGAAGGAGTTGAGCGCCGCCTGCCCGACGAAAAACGCAGCGAACGACGCGAGCGTCAGCACCGCGCGCCCGCGCACTGCGGGCTCGCCCGGTTCGCCCACCGTGGGATCGCTTGGCGTTGCCGGCCTGCCGGCCAGGAGAGCGCCGATTGGAAGCCTCCACAGGAGCAACACGCCCGATGCCGCGCTAACGCTCACGACCGGAAACACTGCGAACAGCCCGACGCGGTCGATCAGCCTAGCGCTTGTGAGAAACAAGGATGCCGCGACGACAATCTCGAGCATGACGAAGATTGCATATCCCTTCTGGACGTGATCCATGCTGCCCATCAGCCGATTGGTCACGTTGAGAACGATGCCGAGCGCGGAGCCGCACACGAAGCACGCGGCGATAAATATATTCGGCGCGTGCGCCATCGCCGCGAGGTAGGCCGCGGCGGCGATTGCGAATGCGATGCGCGCCAGGCGCAATAGCGGCACGGCGCGGAACAGGAACGGCGTCGCGAGGTTGAAGATCGCGGCACCGCCCAGTTGAGCGAACACGGCCGCGCCCGCGAACGACGGCGGCATGCCGAGCTCTTTGGCGATGCCGCCGAGCCATAGGGGCATCACAGTGGACGCGGAAAATCCGAGAGCGTTGACGCACGCCAAACGAACCACAGTGCTGGTCTTCATCGCGCCACGCTCAATCGTGCCGGTTTCATTGCTCGACGCTCACGACGATCTTCCCGCATTGTGTGCCGGCGCGCATCCGATCGTAAGCGGCGCGGACTTCCGCGAACGGGAAGTTCATATCGATCGTCGGCGGCGGCAACTCCCCTTTCGAGATGGCGTTCAGCACCCAATCGCGCCCTCTCTCAAGCCCTCCCGGCCGGCGCAGCTCGTTGATCATCGAATAGCCGTAGATGCCGGCGCGGCGATATACCAGAGTCAGTACGGGCAAGGACAGCGTGTTGTCGCCCGCGAGGGCGCCATGGATGAACATGATGCCCTTGTCGGCAAGCGTCTCCGCAAGCTTCGGCACATAAGGTCCGCACAGCGTGTCATCGATAAATCGAACGCCTTGTCCCTCGGTCGCTTGCATCACGGCAGAAACGAAATCTTCCTGCTCGGTCGAAAGCACGACGTCGGCGCCATGCTCATGGAGCGTCTTGACCTTGTGCGACGATCGGGTGGTGGCGATCACCCGCGCGCCGAGCCGCTTCGCGACGCGAATCGACCCGAGTCCGGTGCCGCCGCTCGCCGCAGTGATCATGACCCAATCGCCGGGCGTGATGGGAAACAGCTCGACAAAGGGAAAATACGGCGTGAGGTACTGCATCCACAAGCCCGCGGCTTGCGCGGCCGACCACCCGTCCGGCCAAGGCACGACAAAGCGCTTGTGCGCCAAGGCATATTCACTGGCAGTCCAATAAGGTCCGTCGACGTTTGGCACGCACGCGATCCGATCGCCCGGTTTCACGCCGGTAATGTTGCTTCCGACCGCATCGACTACACCGCACCCTTCGTAGCCGAGCCGGATCGGCAGGTCTGCCTTCACGAAGTGGCGTCCCTGCGTCAGCAGTAAGTCGGCCTGATTGAGCGCGAACGCCGCCACTTTGAAGCGCACTTCATCCGGGCCCGGTTCAGGCCGCGCGGCCGACGTGAGGCCGAAGTCAGGCTCACCCTCGAAGCGATCGAATACGGCGATGGTCTGGTCAGCCAAGGAGATCCTCGAATTCGGTGCGACGAACCGTAGGGTAGCCGCAGCGCCGCACGGACGGAGCGCTGAAGAGGCATGGCTATCCGTATTCGGATAGCCACTAGCCATCGTGGCCGGCGATGGCTGCAACGGCGCCTCTATAGTGCTCGAATCCCGACTAAGAAGATCACCGATGAAAGATATTCAGCCAGGTTACGAAGGGGTCGTCGAGCAGTTGGAGCGCTGGACCGGAGCGCTCATAGCCGGCGATTTCGATCAGCTCGAACATATTCTCTCCGACGACTTTCAATTCACTGTCGATCCCAAATTCGCCGGAGGGCGCATGAACAAGGCGCGCTTCATCGAGCTCGATCGCAAGATCAAAAATTGTTCGATCCGCTTCTTGGGGATCACTGTGCGCGGCATGGGCACCATGGCGACCTCGCTGGCTTTTGCCGAAGTGCAGGAAGAATTCTCCGGCGATCTGGGGCCCGGCATGCCGAGCGCGGCGGAAATGGCCGCCACCATGAATGGCGCGCGGATCGCCTACGGCTCCGGCTGGCGGCGGGACTCGGCCGGCCGCTGGCAGTGTTTCAGCCACCATATTTTCGGTTTTATCGACTGACGGACGCCGCGGCGCCGCGCCTTTGGCACCGGGGCTCCGGGGTCCTATGATGGTCCCTGACATGACGGCCAAGCGCGCACCCACGGCCGAACGGCCCGCACCGGGCAACAGCAGCCGGCTGAAGCCGCCAAGGCGCGGCGGTCGCCTGTGCGAGCGGCGAGAGCTGTTGAGCAGCCTCGATGAGACGCTGCAAACGCGCGTCACCTTGATCATCGCGCATGCCGGCTACGGCAAGACCACGCTGATCTCGCAGTGGTGCCAGCGACTCGAACAGCAGCAGATTCCCGTAGCCTACTATGCAGCGTCCCAGGCCGATCGCGACCCTGCCGCGTTCCTTGCGATGGTGGCTGGCGCCATCGTCGAAGCCGGCATCGACATGGGTGAGCACCCTCCTTTCCTCGGCGGCAAGATTCGAGAAGACATCTCGATCGAGGATATCCTTCTCGGCCTCGAGCTCGCCGGTCAAACGCTGATTCTGATCATCGATGACTTCGAGCGCGTGAACGAGCCCGGCATCGCGGCGATCGTCGCTTCCTTGATCGAGCTGGCGCCGGCCTCCATTCACTTCGTCGTCGCCTCGCGCGTTTTCCCCGCGTTTCCGGTATCGACGCTGGAGCTGGAAGGGAAGCTTCGTCTGATCGATAGCTATCAGCTCCGGCTTCGCCGCGAGGAGCTGGCGTGGATGCTGGATCTCGATGCCGATTCCGCGGAGGTACAGGAAGTCGCGGTGCGAACGCAAGGCTGGCCCGTGACCGCTGAACTTTATCGCCTCTGGCGCGAGCGCTATAGCACGCGCGACGCGCGCCAGACATTCGGGAGTCATGTACAGGAAGTGCACAATTATCTGGCCGAGCAGCTGTTCTCGAGCCTGCCGCCGGAGCAATTCGAATTACTGATCGATATCGCCGATCGCGATGAGGCTTCCGCCGAGCTCGTCGACGCGATGCGCGAACGGAACGACAGCGCGCGCCTGCTGCACGTCATCGCGCGCAGCATTTCCTCCCTCATGTGGACCGGTCAGGACAACGACACCACGGTGTATCGGCTGCACCCATTGCTGCTCGAGCACCTGCGTCAAACCTTGAGCCAGGACGTGTCGCGGCGCACGCGGCTCGCCGTCAACGCCTCGCGCTGGTTTTTCGAGCAGCACCGCTTTCCCGAAGCGATCCGCGCGGCGCTCGATTCCCGCGACGTCGCGGCGATCGAGCGCGTGATCCGCGCGCTGCGGCCGATCCACATCGTCGTGGCAGATGGCGCCCCCATGCTGCGCGCCATCCTGCGTGAGCTCCCGGAGAGCCTCTGCGCGCAGCATCCCCGCTTGCAGATCATGGCGGCGATCGTGCACTTCAAGGCCGGATTCTTCGTCGACGGAAGGGCGATGCTCGAACGGATCCGCGAGCAAACGCACGGTTTCACGGTCGATCCGGGTGGCCGATCCGATTGGCTGTTGGCGGAAGGCAGCCTCATCGACCTGATTTTCTTTTGCCAGCTGTCGCGCATATCGAGCCGCGTCGAAGCGCTCATCGACGTCGTGATCGGCGTGGCGGGAGGCGACGCGACGATCCGCGGAGCTTGCGAGATCGTTATGATGCTCGTGCATCAGATGCGCGGCGATCTCGATGCCGCCGACGCCGCGATGGCGCGCGGCCGCACGATTTACGATACGGTAGAGCTCTCCCGCTATGGCCACACGCAAATCGTAGGGCACGAAGTGCTGGTGCTCATGGCACGCGGACGCCTGCGAAAGTCGCTCGAGCTGATCGCCCGATATCAGAAACAGTCGGACTTCGAGGTCCCCGACGACATCAGCACCCCGACGCTGCTCAAGCTCATCCTCTCGACGATCCGCTATGAGCAGGAATTCAGCGATAGCGCGGTCGATGCCATGAAGCACAGCCTCACGGAACACAGCATCACCGAATCCTGGTTCGACCAATATGCGATCGTCTATCCCGCGCTCGCCTTGCGCCTCTGGATGGGTGAAGGCGCGCCAGCGGTATTCGCGTTTATTGACGATGCGCGCCAGCGAGCGCTGCGCAGGGGTATCGAGGCGCTGCCGGACTTCTTGGGGTATCTCGAGATCGAGTATCGCGCTCGAAGCGCCGACGTGGCCCGCGCGGGGGCCTTGGCTGCCGATCTAGATCTCGACGCCCGCGCCAATGCCGCCGGCGCACTGACGGAAACCCAAGGATGGCGTGAGCGGGAGGCCGCGCTGCAGGCCGCCATCCGGTTGGCGATCGCGCAGGCGGACTGGGACAAAGGCCTTGGCCTCGCGCGCCAGTTTGCACGCAGCGGCCAGAGCGGCGGACGGCTCAAGGCCGAGATCAAAGGCCACGTTTTCTGCGCGCTGGTTCAGGACGCTCGCGGACTCGGCGAAGCCGCCACCGCATCGCTCTTGAAGGCCGTGCTCCTCGCCTATCCGGAAGGCTTCGTCGCGCCCTTCTCGGAAGAAGGCACGGCGCTCATGGGGCCGATCGAGGCGCTGATGACGGAGAACATCGACGCCTACGCGCGCCGACATCTGGAAACGATTCGCCGCACGATCGGCAGCTCGATGGCTCGCCCGGACAGCGAGCTGTTGAATTCGCGCGAGCGCGAGATCGTAGGCCATCTCGCCGAAGGGCTATCCAACAAGGTGATCGCGCGCCGGATGGGTATCACGGACCACACGGTCAAGTTTCATCTCAAGAAGATTTTTTCGAAGCTCGAGGTCTCGCGACGGCGCGATGCGGTGGCGAAGATACTAGCCGGGAAGCGTGCGTGACGGCTACGTCCTTGGAATGGTCGGTCATCGCGAGCAAGCGCACGCGGGATTCCCAAGTAATCTGGGTGTTTGCAACGAATCCCAGCAGACATGGCGGACGAGCGCAGGTTGGCTACGGAGGGCTTGGCTGAATTCCGCGGGCGGATGGGTCGCCGAAAACCAGCTTCCAGGTGCCGTCGGGTTGGCGTCGCAGGACTTCGATCGCGTGCTGGCGAATCTCCCGCGTTGCTCCCGAGGCGCCGACCGTGGAGCCATGGAAGTCTGTGTACAGGACTGCGACGTCGCCAATAGTCGCGGATCTGACGACGTGGCTTTCCAGTTGCCTTTGCGAGCGGATCAATCCCGCCAGAACCGGGCGGATGCACTCGTGACCCGTGATGAGCTCGCCTGATGGTGGCGCCAGCAGGCGAGCCTCCGGGTCATACATCGCCAGCATGTCTGCGAGCTTGCCCGCATTGAGACGTGCCGCAAACGTACGCGGCCAGTCTTCCGCCTTGCGCACCGAGTCTGCCGATTGCTTCATGTCACTCGCTCCTGCCAGGGAAATGGATGGGTGCAAAACGTTGGGTTGCCGATCGGCTCGCGCGCCTCACTGCTGGTGGCAAGCCATGCAGGAGAATTCCGAGTCAATCATCATCCGGGCCGTCGATACCTTGCCCGTCGCATTGAACACGGCGACGTTCTCTCGCGCTCGATGGAGGCGGTCCTCGAGAACCGAGCGGTATTTCCAGACCGCGTAGGTCCTCGAGAGCCTGGCGTTTGCGTAGATCTTCTGCGCCGTTTGCCAGTCGCCTGATTTGACGAGCATGTCTCCCATGTTCAGAAAGAACCCTTCCAGGTTGTGGGGCGCGATCCACGAGTTCCAGCAGACCCGCTTGCTGCCCCGTGTGGTTTCTTTGGCCATGTATGGCGAGTAATCCGGATTTGCGCGGTCGAGCTTGCCATCAATGCACAGGTCCAGCGTGCGCCACTGCCATCCGAGACCCTCTTGGAATCTCGGTGACTCCGCCGGCAGACGACTCATCACGAAGCCGCCGGTGAAGAGATTGAACTCCGGCCACGCCTTGATAGCGTCGCGCATCATGAAATACCCCTTCCGCGTGAGTCGTTCGTCCTTGTTCACAGTGCCCTCGGCCAAAGTGTGTCCGGCGAGAAACCCAAGATATCGAGCGTCCGAAGGGTCGAGTTTCACCGCTTCCTCGAAGTATCTTCGCGCCACGATCGTGTCGTCTGTGATGGTGGCTGGTGGGGAATCCATCCGCGCACGTTCAGCGATTCGCCAGTTGTGTAACCAGGCAATGTGAGCCGCCGTTTTCGCGTCGTTGGGCGTTTGCAGGTAGGCGGCGGTCAGCGCTTCAAGTGTGCTCTGTATCCTGTCGTACTCTGCGTTGTGGAATGTGTTCCAGAACAAGTCATCGGCTCTGGAGGCTGTCTCGCTGCGGGATGCGATTGCCTCTTTTTTCGGGGCGACCATCACGGCGATTCGATCCCACAGAGCCCATACCCCACCGCCGACGACCAACAATGCCAGAATGATGGCAACGCGTGCTCTCATAGTCCCTCCAACGGCCGGAATGCGTTCGTCTGAAGAATTCGGCTCGGCGCCCCTCCTCCCGTTCCCTTGTATCGTTCCGATGATTGAAGTAATCAAAGTAATCTGCGCCTGGGGCTCGACCGGCCGCGGACCCGCCCGAACTCGTCGGTGCGGACTGTACTGGCCGCTCTAGCTGGGCTTCACTGGCTGCAACGAAACCGTTCCGCGAATCTGTCGATCCGGGCAGGCTTCGTGCGTCATTCAGGTAGTACGGCTTTGACAGCCGCCTCACCCAACCCTGAACGGAGCAAGACGATGCGATTCATGATGCTGATGATTCCCAAGGGATACGAGAGCGCCACGCCGGGAACCATGCCGGACGCCAAGGCGGTCGAAGCGATGATGAAGTACAACGAGGCGTTGAAGCAGGCCGGCGTCTTGCTCGCTCTCGATGGACTTCATCCGCCGTCGATGGGCGCGCGAGTGTCGTTTGCCAAGGGCAAGCCTGTGGTCACGGACGGTCCGTTCGCGGAAGCCAAGGAAGTGTTGGGCGGCTATTGGATGATCCAGGTGAAATCCAAGGCGGAGGCGATCGAGTGGGCCAAGCGCTGCCCGGCTTTGGGCAACGAGATCATCGAGATCCGCCAGGTTCAGGAAATGGCGGATTTCCCGGCCGATGTGCAGAAGGCGGCGAAAGGCTTCTCCGAGCTGCAGGCCCACTAGGCTGGGGGGGCGGGCGGCCTGACACGAAGCGGCTGGGACGCGCACCGGGCCGGGGACGCGGTGCGATGAGCGGGACGCTCGGCGACCAGGCTGCCCGCCGCCGGTGGGCTTCAAGGGGCTGCTGCCTGGGCAGATCGCCCTAGAGCCAGCCGCGCTTCTTGAAGTACAGATACGGTACGACCGCCGAGACAACCATCATCGCGATGCCCACCCCTGGTCCCCAGGTTGCGTGCAGCCAGGGGATGTGCTCGAAGTTCATGCCATAGAAGCCGGTGATCACCGACGGCGGCAGCAGGAACACGGTCACCACCGAGAAAATCTTCAGGATGTTGTTCTGGTCGATGCTGACCATCCCCAGAGTGGCATCCAGCACGAACTGCACTTTGTCGCCCAGAAACGAGGAATGGTCGGTCATGGCGAGCACGTCGCGCGACAACATGCGGAAGCGTACGCGGGATTCCTGTGTAATCTGCGTGTTTGCGCTCTGCTGAACGAATCCCAGCAGGCGTGTCAGGCTGACGAGGCTTTCCTTGGCTTTGGAGACGAGCTCGCCACTTTGTCCGATCCGTTCCAGCACGCGGCGAAAGTCCAGCGGCGCGGTGCGCTTGTCGTACGAGCGGGCAAAGATCTCCGATGAGATCGAATCCACGTCGCCGCCGACTTTTTCGAGCACGTCGGCAATGCGATTCACGATCGATTCGAGGAGGCCGGCGAGCACGGTGGCGCTGGAGGGCGCAGCCATGGGGTGAGTGCCCACGTAGTTGATGAAGCGCCGGAACGGCAACGGATCGGTGTAGCGGTTCGTCACGAGCTTGGAGCCGATGAGAATGAACGTCACCTGCGTTCTCTCCGGCAGATCCGTATCGAGCTTGGTAACGAGGGTGGCCGTCATGTAAAGCGCACCGTTCTCCTCGTAGAAACGGTTCGACGCTTCGATCTCCCGCATTTCCTCGCGCGTCGGCACGTCGATGCCAAGGGCGCTTTCCACCGTCTGCTCTTCTTCGGGTGTGGGATCGCGTAGATCAATCCACAACGCCTCCGGAGCGAGGGGTGAGTTGGCGGCAGACTCGCCGCATACGAGGCCGTTGGCGTGGGGGACAAAGATGCTCAGCACGCGGCGGGACTCGCGAGCCGCCGTTGCATTGCGCTTCGCCGGCTCAAGGTCTTCTAGTGGCGGTGTTCAGCCGCCGCCAGGTCGTCGACGATCTGGATCAGCTCGCCCGGTCCTCCGGCCTTGCCGACATCGGTCGTGAACTTCCCATCGATGACCATCAGCGGCACGCCTTCGACGTGATAGCGCTGGGTGAGCTGTTCGGCGCGCTGCAGGTTCGAGTTGACCGTGAACGAGTTATAGGCCTTCGCGTACTGGTCGGCACTGACGCCATATTCCTTGGCGAACGCCTCCTGTGCCTTGAGGGTGTCCTCATCGTTCGCCGCGACCAGCATCTGGTGCTTCTGCTGGATCGTATCGAAAGCCTGCTGCACCAGATCCTGGCGGTTCAGCGCCACGAGCGTGTAGAAGAGGTGAGCGTGCGCACGGTGTACCGGCCCCCACATGACCGGGACTCGAACGAACTCGATGTAGTTGGGTTTGTTCTTCAGCCAGTTCTGGATGTAGGGCTCCAGCGCGTAGCAGTGCGGGCAGCCGAGCCAGAACACTTCGACCACTTCGACCTTCCCCGGGGCGACGTTGGTCGGCTGGGCGGGCACCAGCGGGTCGTAGTTGACTCCGGCCTTCCAGCGGCCCGCGGGCAGCTGCTGATCCTGCGGAAGCTGCGCGAGCCGCTCGAGTCCGGCATCGCCGCGCGCCTGGCCCCGATCCTCCTCGGGCACTTCGCCCGCTTTTTCCTGCGCAGCCGCGGCCTGTTCGGTTTCGCTCTGCTGCGGCGTCGCCTCAGCCGGTTGCGGTGGACTGGGCTGCTGCGAGGTCGACTGCGGTGGCTGCTTCGGGGCGGGTGCGGTCGTGTGCTGTGTGGGCGCCCCGCGCGCGCATGCGCAGAGGATCAGCGAGAAAAGAGCGGTCAGAGCGATCGATCGGATCATCGGGATGCCTCAGTGTTGGTGCGGGCGCGTGTCAACCCACTGCCTCAGCGCAACCCCTGAACGTAGGATGCGACGTTGCGGATGTCCTCGGGTGTCAGGCGTTTTGCGATGGTGAGCATCATCACGCCATTGCGGCTCGCCTGGGCCGGGTTCTTGGCTCCCGGATAACGGGCCCCACTCGCATAGTCCTTCAGCTGCTTCATGACATAGACCGACTGCTGGGCGCGCAGTGCCGGATATCCGGCCGCCAGATTGCCGCGGCCGTCCGGTCCGTGACACGCGACGCATGCCGGAATTTCGCGCGTGCGGTCGCCGCGCAAGTACAGCGCCCGGCCGGCCTTCCAGTAGGACGGGTCTGCTTCGAGGCCTTGCGGCGTCTGTGCCTCGTAGTACACCGCGATGTCGTTGATGTCCTTGTCACTCAATCCCGAGGCCATCGGCATCATGACCGGGTTGTTGCGGACCGTGCTCTTGAACAGCTTCAACTGTTCGGCGAGGTAGACGGCGCTCTGCCCGGCGAGGCGCGGCCATTCGGCATTCGTGCTGTTGCCGTTCGGGCCATGACACGAGGAGCACACGGCGGTCTTGGTCGCGCCTTCCTGAACGGTGCCGTTCGAAAAAGGCAGGCTGGCGGGCGCTGTGCCCGTCTGTGCAAAGCTCACCGTAGCGGCCAGCAGAGCGACACCCGCCCAGCCGGCTCTCATCGTCTTCGCCATTGTTTTCTTTCCGCTTTCGTCCAGTGGTGCGAGGGCGCCGAATTGTACACTACGCAACGTGAGCCGATTTTCACAGGGTCGATTTCTGATCAGCGCCGCGGCGGCCGCGCAATTCCCGCCCGATGTGGGTGCGGAAGTCGCCTTCGTCGGCCGCTCCAATTCGGGCAAGTCGAGCGCCATCAACGCGATCACGCAGCGTCATGGGCTCGCTCGAACCAGCAAGACGCCCGGCCGGACCCGGCTGCTGAACTTCTTCGAGCTCGCCCCCTTGCAACGGATCGTCGATCTGCCGGGATACGGTTATGCAACCGGCCCCGAAGCCGAGCGCCGGACCTGGCAACCGCTCATCGATGCGCTGCGGTCCCGCCAGTCGCTGCGGGGACTCTTCATGATCGTCGATTCCAGGCGGGGGATGAGCGTGGGCGACGAAGCGTTGCTGGATTGGGCGGCAGCGCCTCTGCATGTGCACGTGCTCTTGTCCAAAGCGGACAAGCTCAATCGCAGCGAAGCCGGGAAGATGTTGAAAGCCGTCAAGGCAGCGCTGGGCGATCGGGCCACCGTCCAGCTGTTCTCCGTACCGGCCAAAACCGGTATCGACGAAGCCCAGCGCACCCTCGCCGCCTGGCTCGAGCCCTGACTCGGCTCTTTCCTGACTTCTTTATCTTCTTCTTGGTCTTCCTGCCGGGGCCCCCAGGAAATTAAGCATCTTCATCGACGCTGGGAGCTCGCTTGCGAGTAAAACTTAATTTCCTGGGGTGGCCCTAAAAGACCCCGATGACCTTGGAAGGTCACCGGGGCAGACTAACCCGGCACAGGTCTCATGAGCCGGGCTGACCCGCTCAGGGAGGGAAGCGGGGAGTGCTAGGCACTCACCCGGTTAGACGAGCGGGCTGCCGGGAAGTTCCGAAGGCTTTCTCGAAAAAATCCTATCCGGATCAGTGGCTTGGCTATATCTTTGTCGCTTCTACGCTACAGAAAATTGAAGCTGACGCCGAGGGTTACGGCCTTCACACCGTCGGTATTGCGGACGTTGAACTGCTCATATTCCAGTCTTGCGCCCAACTGTCCGAAGTGCAGTTGCGCCCCCGCCCCCCAGGCGAAATCGGTGCCGCGATCGTCGATGGCAAAAAACGACGGGTCGGTATGCCCATTGAGCTCCCACCGTGCCGCTCCAGCTTTACCGTAGATATCGAGCATCGGAATCGGAAGGGGGAGGAATCCAACTGCATAAGCGGCGAAAGCCCTGGCGTCGGCATGCGCGTCGGACCCGAAGCCGAAGCGGCGTGTCCGGCTGCCGAGGTCCATGTAGTCGGCCTCAATGGCGATGGGACTGATGGGCCGGAAGCCGGCAAACGCCTTCCAGGCCGTGTTGTGGAGGTCCAGGTCGTGGCCCGATTCGAAGATGTTGTCGAGTCTGGCCTGGGTGACGCCGGCGCCGACGTAGAGGGCCGGAGCGTCGGCGTGGGCTGTAGCGGCTGCGAGGGCTGTAGCGGCTGCGAGGGCAGGCATCGCGGTGAGAGAAAGGTGACGCATGGAGTGCCTCGATACGGTGATTCAGGCCAGACGGTAATTCAGGCCGGACGGTAATTCAGGCCGGACGGTAATTCAGGCCGGACGGTAATTCAGGCCGGACGGTAATTCAGGCCAAGCGGTAACCTGGGCCGGGCTGAAGTCGAGACGCGTCAGTGTTGCAAAAGAGCGACGTTGTCGCAGCCGGCAGTCTCAGACAGACGTCCGGGGCGGCCAAAGGTTCCAGATATCCGAAATTCGACGCGTTTCGCTGCCTGGTGTCAGTGGGCTTCATCCCAATTGGCACCCACGCCGATCTCAACGCGCAGCGGCACGCGCAACTCGCCGGCGTCCGTCATACGCTCGCGTACCGCGTCAGCCACAATCTGAGTGGCGTCCTTGGGCACTTCCAGCACGAGCTCGTCGTGAACCTGCATGATTAGACGCACAGGGGTATCCTCCCGTTGACACCAGGCATCGACCGCGATCATGGCGCGCTTGATGATGTCCGCTGCCGTACCTTGCATGGGCGCGTTGATCGCGCTGCGTTCCGCATACTGCCGCTGCTGGCTGTTGCCCGACCGGATATCGGGCAGGTACAGCCGGCGCCCATAGACGGTCTCCACATAACCCATCTCCCGAGCTTTCACGCGGGTCTCGTCCATGAACCGCTTCACTCCCGGGTAACGCGCGAAATAGCGCTCGACGTACTTCTGCGCCGATCCCCGGTCGATGCCGAGTTGGCGCGCCAGGCCGAAGGGCGACATGCCGTAAATCAGGCCGAAGTTGATGGTCTTGGCCAGCCGTCGCTGGTCCGCAGAGACCGTCGCGACCGGTACGCTGAACACCTCCGCCGCGGTGGCCTCGTGGACATCACGATCTTCCGCAAAAGCCGCCAGCAATCCCGCATCGCCCGACAGGTGAGCCATGATCCGCAGCTCGATCTGCGAGTAGTCCGCGGCCATCAGCACGTGGCCAGGCGGCGCGATGAACGCCTGACGGATCCGGCGCCCCTCGGCGCGGCGGATCGGAATGTTCTGCAGATTCGGATCGGCGGAAGAGAGCCTGCCCGTCGCCGCTACGGCCTGGTGGTAGGAGGTGTGGATTCGCCCCGTGCGGGGGTCCACCAGCTCCGGCAGCTTGTCGGTGTAGGTGGATTTCAGTTTCGCGAGCATCCGGTAGTCGAGGACGATTCGCGGCAGCGGATAGGAGGCCGCGAGCTCCTCCAATACGTCTTCGGCTGTAGAAGGCTGACCCGTCGGGGTCTTGCGCGTCACCGGCAGTTGCAGCTTCTCGAACAGGATCTGCTGCAGCTGTTTCGGCGAGTCGATGTTGAATTCAGCACCTGCTTCGCGGCGAGCATGGACGACCAGATCCTGCAGCTGCCCGCTGATCTCACGGCTCTGTGCACGCAGCAGCTCACGGTCGACCAACACGCCGCGATGCTCCATGCGCAGCAGTACCGGCACGAGCGGCTGCTCGAGCTCTTCGTAGAGACGCTTGAGCGGCGGAATGCTCTGGAGCTGCGGCCACAGTGTCCGATGCAGACAGAGAGTGATATCCGCATCCTCGGCTGCGTACTCCGCAGCCTTGTCCACCGGGACCTGATTGAAAGGCAGCTGTTTTGCGCCCTTGCCTGCGATGTCCTCGTACGTGATCGTCCGGATTCCGAGATAGCACAGGGCCGTGGAATCCATGTCGTGGCGGGTGGCGACACTGTTCAGCACGTAGGACTCGAGCATCGTATCGAAGCGCATGCCGGCGAGCTGGATACCGTGATTCGCCAGCACGTGCGCGTCGTACTTCAGGTGGTGGCCGATCTTGCCTCGCTGCGGATCCTCCAGGAGCGGCTTGAGAGCGGCCAGCACGCGGTCCAGGGGGAGTTGCTCGGGTGCCCCGGTGTAGTCATGCCGCAGCGGCACGTACGCCGCTACACCGCGCTCCAGGCCGAAAGAGACACCGACGATTTCGGCCTTCATGTAGTCGAGTTTGGTCGTTTGGGTGTCAAACGCAAACAGATCCGCCGCACGCAGCAGATCGAGCCATCTCTCCAGATCGGACCACTGTGTGATGGATTCGTAGTGACGCTCGGCGCCCGCAAGGGGTGCCGGCGCACTTGCCGGTGTTCCGGCAGCCTGACCGGGTGCGACACCCGAAGGGGAGGCAGCACCCGCTGCCGCCGGCGAAGCTGCTGGCACGCCCCCACCTCCATCCAATCCCCGTAGCAACGAGCGCAATTCGTAACGCGCGTACAGCTCGCGTAGTTGCGCTGCATCCGGCGCCGACGGCGTCAGCTGATCATGAGACAACGGCAGTTCAAGGTCGGTGTGAATCGTCGCGAGCTTGCGTGACAGCTCGAGCGTTGCCAGGCCGGCGCGCAGATTCTCGCCCACTTTACCGGCGATCTGGCCAGCATTGGCGATCAGGTCGTCCAGCCGCTTGTATTGATCCAGCAGTTTGGCCGCGGTTTTCGGCCCGACCTTGTCGATGCCTGGAATGTTGTCCGACGTATCGCCGACCAGCGCGAGATAGTCGATGATCTGCTCGGGGAATACGTCGAACTTGGCTTTCACGCCCGCCCGATCCAACACCGTGTTGCTCATGGTGTTGATCAGCGTGATGGAGCCGTCGACGAGCTGAGCCATGTCCTTGTCGCTGGTGGAGATCAGCACCGTGGAGCCCGCGCGCGCGGCGCGACAGGCCAGGGTTCCGATCACATCGTCGGCTTCGACCCCCTCGATGCGCAGGATCGGTACTCCCTGGGCGCGCAAGATCGCCAACAGTGGCTCGATCTGTGAGCGCAGATCGCCGGGCATCGGCTGACGGTGCGCCTTGTACTCGGCGAACAGGTCATCGCGGAAGGTCTTGCCCGAGGCGTCGAATACGACTGCGATGCGTCGGGGCTGATAGTCCTTGAGAAACTTCAGCAGCATGTTCAGAACGCCGTACACCGCACCCGTCGGCTCGCCGCGCGAGTTTGTAAGCGGCGGCAGAGCATGAAACGCCCGGTAGACATAGGACGAGCCGTCGACGAGAACCAGATCGGGGGAAGTGGGCATGGGGTAGGCCGGCGCGGGGGGAGCGCAAGTATATCGAACGGCCAGGTCCGCGGCCGCCGCTACTGGGGCGGTTGCTGCTCGTCGTTGGTGGTCTTGTCATCCGGCTTGCGCGGGCTTGCGCTGGGCGGTGTCTGATTCGCAGGCGCTGCACTGGCGGGAGTCGAAATGGGTGACGCCTGTGGGGTCGATGTTGGCTGACCGGGCGGCGGCGCAGTGCCCGGGCCGGCGGACCCGGCGGGGCGGGTAATAACCGTTCCATTGTGGTCCGGCAGAAAGAGTGGACCCTTTTGACCGCATGCTGCCGCCACGGCGAGCAGCGCGCACATTGCGCTGAATACGGCGAGAAGACGCTTCACGCGTGCACAGGTCGGTTGTCACGCAGCGCGAGCCAGCCCCGGACGATGCGGTAGACGACCCAGAGGCCCAGGATCACGTAACCGACATAAAAGGTCATGAACCCGACCAGGATGAGCATCAGCGGCAAGGACACTGACCAGACCACGATGGCCCACAACACCGCGAACCAGAACGTGCGGATCTGCCACCGGAAATGCGACTCCAGGAACGTACCGCGCGCATCTGACTGCCGGGCGTAGTTCATGATCACGGCGACGATGGACGGCAGGCCGAGGATGAAGCTCCCTACGATGCTCCAGATGGTAGTCAGCCCAATCAGCACGGAAAGCGTGTGCAGCGCATAGATGACATGCGTGTAGCTCACCAGGGAGCTGTCAGCGGTCGGCCCGGATACGGTCGTGCTGGGGTTCAAGTTGTCAGCCATGGGGATACTATGACACGACTTTCGGGCGCTCTACCACGGCCATCGTCAACCGCGAAACGCACACCAGCTTGTCCTTCTGGTCGCGGATCTCGATGTGCCAGACCTGGCTGCGGCCGCCGATATGGTAGGGACGCGCGGTTGCGGTCACGATTCCGGACGACACGGGTCGCAGGTGGTTCGCATTGATCTCCTGGCCAAGACAGATGTGCACCTCCGGATCCACGCACATATTGGCCGCCAGGCTGCCGACCGTTTCCGCCAGCGCGACCGAAGCGCCGCCGTGTAGAACGCCCATCGGCTGGTGCGTATGGGAGTTGACGGGCATCGTCGCGCGCACGAAGTCAGGCCCGACCTCTGTTACACGGATGCCGACATGCTCGACCAGCGTATTGCGCGCAGTCGCCTGCAGTTGTTCGACCGAAGCGGGCGTGCGCCAGATACTCATGACAGGTAGTCTACCGCTATGCCAACGACCGATTTCGCCTTTCCACCTCCGACGATTCCCAGTGTGGAAATCGCCGGCACCCGGCAACGCTTCCCGGTGCATCGCATCTATTGCGTTGGCCGCAACTATGGCGACCATGTGCGCGAGATGGGTTCCGACCCGAAAGGCGCACCGGTTTTCTTTACCAAGCCTCCGGATGCGCTCGTAGCCAACGGCGCAACCGTACCGTATCCGCCCAGGACGCAGAATCTGCACCATGAAATCGAGCTCGTCGTCGCGATCGGGCTTGCGGGACGGAACATTTCCGCGGACAAGGCGCACGCGCACGTATTCGGCTACGCGGCCGGCAACGACCTCACCCGGCGCGATCTGCAGGCTGAGGCGAAGAAGGAGGGGCTGCCGTGGGATACGGGCAAGGCATTCGACGCCTCCGCGCCGCTCGCCGCAATTCGCTCCGCAGCTCGTGGCCACCTCGAGCGGGGACGAATCTGGCTCACCGTCAACGGCGAGATGCGCCAGCAGTCGGACGTGAGCGGGATGATCTGGAGCGTGCCGGAAATCATCGCCGAGCTGTCGAGCCTGTTCGAGCTCAAGGCCGGCGATCTCATTTTCACGGGCACGCCCGCAGGTGTCGGCGCAGTCCAGCCCGGCGATCAACTCGAAGGCGGCATCGAGGGCCTGGAGGTACTGCGCAATACCATTGCTGCTACATGACGGGTGTCACATGAAGCTGTACTCCTACTTTCGAAGCTCGGCGGCGTTTCGCGTCCGCATTGCACTCAACCTCAAGGGGATCGCGTTCGAGACGGTGCCCGTGGATCTGCTTGCCGCCGCCGATCAGCACAAGCCGCAATACCGTGCGGTCAATCCACAAGGTTTGGTGCCGGCGCTCATGGCCGAGGGCACGACGATCGCCCAATCGCTCGCCATCATCGAATATCTCGATGAGATGAATCCTGAGCCGCCGCTGCTGCCGCGCTCGCCGATCGACCGGGCACGCGTGCGCGCCATGGCGCTGGCGGTCGCCTGCGACGTGCATCCGCTCAATAACCTGCGAGTCCTGAATTACCTGCGCTCGCCGCTGGGCCACGATGAGGACACCGTGAGCGCGTGGTATCGACACTGGGTCGCGGAAGGCTTCCGCGGCCTGGAGCAGGAAGCGCGCCGCACCAGCGGCGACGGCCGGCACATGTTCGGCTCAAGCGTGACGATCGCGGATGTCTACATCGTGCCGCAGATGTACAACGCCCGGCGGTTCAAGTGCGACGTGGAGCCCTATCCGACGCTTCGCGGCATCTGCGCTCATCTCGAGACGCTGCCGGCATTCGC
>JBOIAD010000061.1:0-18915 GCA_050738795.1 Steroidobacteraceae bacterium | reverse complement strand
TATCAGCCGTGCTTCACGGCATCGATGTCGTTCCCGCAGACGCATCGGCATGTTCATGACCCGCGCAGTGAGTCGTGTGGGCCTGCAGCCAGGCGACGTTCTGGCACAGCACGGTCACATAAGCACGCGAGAATACCTTCTGGTCTGAGCCGCCCAGATGCGACCACTCTCGCGGCACGAGCGCGCGCATCTCGGGATAGTCTTCGAAATGGATGCCGAAGCTGTGTGTCTCGCGCAGCAACCGGTCCCACACCGTGACCCGCGGCACCACGATCCGTTCCCATCGCAGAAATTCACCTGATGCGGGCGGACGCACCAGCACGACCTCGCCGCCGCGGCCGCGAATCTTTTCCACGTCTCGCTGGGTCTGCGCAATCATGCGGCTGACAAGCGCATCCGGATAGGGCTTGTTGTGAGCCAGCAGATCGTTGATCACGGCAATCAGGCCGCTCCAGGCGAGCTCGGCGTGCTTGCGCAGGTAGGGATCCGTCTCCAGTCGCGGCCACAGCGTGGTTTGGCGATCGGCGAAGGATTCGGAGAGCTTCCAGATGCCCGCATACTCTTTGCCCACGGTAATGTAGTTGGCGTCCACGCCGGGACGGCTGGGGATATCGAGCCGATCGATCAGGGAAAACAGCGAGTAGTCACTCTCAACGAATGCCAGTCCGCGCTGCAACAGCAGATTGATCCGGTGCCCAAAGCGTTGCGACGGTGATTCGGTGCGTGAATAGTGCAGCGCCTCGCCATTCACTCCGGGAACCGGCAGAAAGAATATCGCCTCGTTCACCCCCAGTACGACGAGACCCGCGAAATGTTCATCATCGGCCAGATCCGTCAGAAACGGCAGCGCGGGTGTCCCGGGCAATGCGAGCTGAACCGGACGAACGCCGGTGAGCTGCTGCCAGACATCCAGGTTCGTATCGAACAGGATGCGCGAATCCCCGAGGATGACGACTGGATCGCGCGGCCCGGAGTAAATCCTGCGACGCTCCACCGCCCAATAGGAGTTGCCATCGTCGATATCCGCGGTATGCAGACCCAACGAGCGCATCTTGAGCTCCCACCCCCCGACAGCAATCACCGCGAGTGCCAGCGCGAGCAGTCCCGCCGCATGCCAGCGTTGCCGCGGAACGATTCGGACACACGGCGGAACTTCAGAACTGGAAGTAGATGAAGGCATTACCCGAGCCTTGTGTGACGATCACCAGGACCAGCATCAGGGACCAGGCCACCGCGGCCAGCCGCCACGGAGTGCGTCCCACCACCTGCTCGATGGTTCGTTCGCGCATCAGCCAATGCACGGTGACAATTCCCAAGACGCACGCCGGCACCTGCATCAGGTAGATGGTCGGCAACAGCGCCGGTGCCGTGGGGTGCCGCCCGGACATTGCGGCGAGTATCTGCCCGGCGGCGCCGAAAGAGTGCGCGCGGAAGAATACCCAGGTGATATCGATGAGGAGGTAGGTCAGCACCCCCAGAGCTACCTTGACCGCGAGATTGTCCGGCAAATGACGCCCGGCGCCGCGCTCGCGCAGCCAGCGCTCCACGCACAGATACACGCCATGCAAGCCACCCCACGCGACGAAGGTCCAATTCGCTCCATGCCACAGACCGCCGAGCAGCATCGTGATCATGAGATTGGCGTAGGTGCGCCCGGGCCCCTTGCGGTTGCCTCCGAGCGGAATGTACAGATAGTCCCGCAGCCACGTGGACAGGGAGATATGCCAGCGCCGCCAGAAGTCCTGGAAGCCGATCGCCGCGTAGGGATTGTTGAAGTTGTTCGGGATCGAGAATCCCAGGCACAGGGCCGCGCCGATCGCGATGGTCGAATAGCCGGCAAAGTCGCAGAAGATCTGTCCAGAGAAGGCCAGCGTGCCGACCCACGCATCCACGAAGCCGAGCGGCCGCATTGCGCCGAAGACCGCATCAGCCGTCGGCGCCAGCGCGCCATCGGCCAGGACAACCTTCTCGAACAGGCCGAGGCACATCAGTGCAAGTCCCCACAGCAATTGATCGCCGCTGGCCCTGCGCGGTGTCTCGAACTGCGGCACCAGTTGGGAGGTGCGCAGTATCGGGCCGGCCACCAGTTGCGTGAAGAAGGCGACGAACAATGCGAAATCGAACAGCTTCGGAATCGGCTTGACGCGGCCGAGATAGATGTCGAGCGTGTAGGACATCGAGTGGAAGGTGTAGAAGGAGATCCCCACCGGCAACAGGATGTTCCAGGCCGGTGGCTGATAGTGCACGCCCATGGCGGCCATCAGGGCCTGCCAGTTCTGCAATGCGAAATTGCCGTATTTGAAGAATCCGAGGAATCCCAGGTTCACGACCAGCGAGATGATGAGCCAGCGACGCTTGCGCGCCTGCGTGGGCTGCCGGTACATCTGCCGCGCGACCAGCCAATCCACCAGGGTCGATGCCCACAGCAACAGGATGAATGGCGGATTCCAGGCCGCGTAGAAGACGTAGCTCGCGATCAGCAGGTTGAATTTCTTCGCCTGCCAGGAGAAGGGCAGATTGTGCAACAGCAGCACGACTGCGAAAAATATTACGAACGTCAGCGAGTTGAAGACCAAGTGGCCACTCCCCGTGATATCGCAGGTTGTCTGCTGAGGCAATCGATGCGGCGCGCCTCTGCCGCGCCCGTGGCCAGCTGCCTGACCGCGCACACCGAATGCTCACGCACGCTATAACAGTAAATCGGCGCCAGTCCCGCCAGTATTCTCGATCTAACCCATCCACGTGGACGGGCAAGGCACATCGACAGGCAGCCTCGGAAGACCCGTCGATACTATCTCACAACTGGAGGACTTGCGGGTGCGTGTCCTGCCTCCAGATACTCCATCGCCGCCGGGACCTCACTGAGGCTGTAGCGAACCTCGCCGCCGCGTCGCGTCGTTCTTGTCTGATATCGTGTCCACGATTAAAGTAGTGGGCATCATTCCGAGTCGCTCATCGCCGGTCCGCCAGACGGTGTTTGGGATCCTGGCGCAAAATCGCGAACACATCGGGGATGTAGGGAGGCAAGTATGTGCGAACAAGACGATCTGGATGAATTTGCGCGACGCTCGAGCGAACTGACACGAAGGCAATTTGGCGCGCTGGCGTTGGGTGCCGGCGCGGTGGCAGCGCTGCCGAAGCTTGCAAATGCCGCGCAGACCCGGGGAACGGAAGTCGATGTCAAAACCCCCGACGGCACGGCCGATGCCTATTTTGTGCATCCGGCAAAGGGCAAGTCTCCCGGCGTGCTCATCTGGCCGGATATCTTCGGATTGCGACCGGCATTCAGGGACATGGCGACGCGGCTCGCGGAATCGGGCTACGCAGTCCTCGTCATCAATCCTTTCTATCGCACCAAGAGAGCGCCGACAGCTCCGGAACATCCCGATTTCAACGACCCACCGACGCGTCAGGCGCTGATGACCCTGGCAGAAACCTTGAATCCCACCACGGCGGTGACCGATGCCAAGGCCTTCGTCTCTTTTCTCGACGGCCAGCCGTCCGTCGACAAGAGGCGAAAGATGGGCACTACCGGATACTGCATGGGCGGTCCCTTCGTGCTGCGCACGGCGGCGACTCTCCCGGACCGCATCGGTGCGGCAGCCACGTTTCACGGCGGCGGTCTCGTCACCGACAAGCCGGATAGCCCGCACCTGCTGATCCCGCGGATGAAGGCGCACTTTCTGATCGCGATCGCCGAAAATGACGACAAGCGACAGCCGGACGCCAAGGATGTGCTGCGGGATTCGTTCGCCAAAGCGAAATTGCCGGCGGAAGTTGCGGTCTATGCAGGCACGCTGCACGGTTGGTGCCCACCGGATTCTCAGGTGTATAACCGCGAGCAGGCGGAGAAGGCCTGGAGCCGCATGCTGGCGCTGTTCAGCAGTTCACTGGCGTAAGCGTGCCACCGCAGAGGCACCGATGGCGTCCATAGGCCAGCGAATACTCAGCCTGCTTTGGCTGGGGCCGCTATCGCTAGCGGGGATGACGGCTGCGCACGCTGACTCGAGCGCCAGTATTGCTGAAACGCAACCCGCCGGCGATGCCATGCTCGGTCATCAGGAGTCGTTCTGGGTCCGCATCGAGTACAAATCGGATGAGCCGATCAGCCTGTGGGCGCACCCTTATCGCAACGGCACACAGATCAAAGAGGCGATGTCGAATGCATCGCTGACCTACACGGGTTCCGGCGAGGCGCTGGGCTGGTTCGCACTCACCAAGCCTGGCGCCGTTGATGAGGTGCGCATTCTCGCGGGTGGCGGCAGGCCCTATCGCGAATGGGAATTGGCGCGCCAGTCAGTGCATTTGCGCTGGACGGATGAGAAGTCTTCGGCGGAGCCGCAAGCACAGTGGGTTACGGATCTGCTGGAGATCGAAAAGACCCGCTACAAGGAGAGCGCGCAACAGCGAGCTAACGAACCCGTGTCGGCGGGGGCCGTCGCACTCTTCAGTGGCTTCATGCTCGCAGTCCTGGCGCTGCTGATCGCAGGCGTTGGTGTACCACTGTGGAGCGTCTGGAAGTGGCACGGCGGCTGGAAGGTAGCAGCGGCGGTGCCCGCGGCCGTCATCCTTTTCGTCGTGTTGCGCATTGCGGTCGATACGGCACGCGATCCAACCTCTCACAACCTCTGGCCGTTTGAAATCCTGCAGTTCGGCAGCGTCGCTCTGCTGATCGTGGGTGCACTGAAGCTGGCCCGCCGCTTCATGGGCGTGCAGCGGTAGCAATTCCATGCCGCGCATACTCGGATCCGCGATTCTTATCTTGTTCGGCGCTGGCCTGCTCGCCGTGGCTTGGCAAGGCTATGTCACTGGCGTCCTCCCGGCAGGTGCCGCTGGATCGCGGGCTTACCGTCCGTGCCGGAACGACGATCCCGTTGCGTTCCGGTTCTTCCTGACGCTTTATTTCTGCGCAGGAATGGCGCTTGCGGTGTGGGGCATTCTCGCGCTCTTCGGCGCAGCGCCTGCACTGAAGCCATGACGGCTACAGTGCGCTGACCCTGACGTAGAGCGCACTTACGCCGCGCCGGGCAAGGGCGGAAGAATCATGTTCACGCAGCTGACAGACCCGCTCAACAACTTGCCGCTCACCTGCCTGGCGGCCCTGGTTCCCGTGGTTTTGCTTCTGGTCCTGCTCGCGGTATTCCGGTGGCCAGCGTGGCTGGCGACGCTGATTGGCTCGATCATCACATTTTCACTGGCCATGTGGATCTGGAGGATGCCGTTCACCGAAGGCGCCCATGCCTATGTCTATGGCGCGGCGACCGGCGTGTGGAGCGTCGATTGGATTACGTTCTGGGGCATGGTGCTCTTCAATACGCTGGCGGTGAGTGGGGTGTTCGAGAATTTCCGTCGCTGGCTGATCGCGCAGGGCAGCATGGACGTACGCGTGCAGACGATGCTCTTCGCTTGGGCCTTCGGAGCACTGCTCGAAGGCCTCGTCGGTTTCGGCTATCCGTGGGCGGTGGTTGCGCCCATCCTGATATCGCTCGGCATCTCCGATCTCAACGCAATTCGTGTCGCTGCCATTGCCAACAATGCGCCGGTCTCCTACGGCGCGCTCGGCGCACCGATCATTGCGCTTGCTGCCGTGACGGGCTATCCACTGCTGTCCTTGTCAGCCTCCGTGGGCGCCATGGTCGCTATACTCGCGCTGCTGCCACCTTGGGTACTTTTGTACCTGGTCTCGGGCAAGGAGGGCATGAAGGGCGGTTGGCCGCTCGCGGTCGTCGGCTCGCTCGGCTATATCGCGGGCCAGTACCCCGTTGCCGTCCATCTGGGGCCGTACCTGCCGGACGTCACCGGCGCCATCGTCTGCTTCATCGCGTTGCTCGCCTTGCTCAGAGTCTGGCAGCCGAAGACCGTGCTCGGTTATGGAGGTGTGCCCGTCGACGCGGCAATCGCAACCCGGACACAAGCACACGGACTCAAGCTTGCCGAAGTGCTGCAGGCCTGGACGCCGTTCGCGGTGCTGTTGATCGTGGTCGGGGCCTGGACCGGCCCGTGGTCGCCGCTGCCGAAGGTGAGCTGGTTCAGCGCCCAGGCGGTGGCGTGCTCGGCACTCACGACCACCTGCGGCGCCACGAATGCCGACGTCAGCGCGGTTTTCAGGTTCGCCCCTTATATCGGCGGCAGCGCCATCCTGGCGTCGTGGCTGCTCGTTGCAGTGTTGCTGCTGACGATGGGCAAGCTGAGAGTCGCGCAGATCGGCGAAGTATTCCGCCGCACGGTGCACCAGATGTGGGGGGCCTGTCTGGTCGGCGTGTTCATCTTCGGGCTGGCATACACCTTCAATTATTCCGGCATGGCGGCCTCGCTCGCCCAAGGCTTTTCGAGCCTGGGCACTGCGTTCATCATCGTCTCCCCGATACTCGGTTTCATCGGGGTCGCCCTGTCAGGCTCGAACACCTCAACGAACGCCATGTTCGGCAAATTCCAGGCGCTCGTCGCCGCCCACCTGGGCATGCCGCCGCTGCTGCTGCCGACCCTCAATTCGGTCGGCGCGGAGATCGGCAAACCGGTGGCGCCGCAGACGGCGAGCGTCGGCGTCTCGACCAGCCAGTTCGTGCGCAAGGAGGGCGATGTCATCCGTCACAACATGGGCTGGACTTTCATACTGCTCGCCTATCTGATCCTCATTGCCATCGGGTTCTACCTCGTACGTCCTGCGGTGATGACGGCTGGTTAGCAGGCTCGCACTCCAGAGCGTTGCAACGCGCGCAGTGCAGGATCGCCGCTCTGAGTTTTCATGCCTGCCGCGGCGTGGATTTCCAGCGAAGGGACATACAGGAGAGGCCCGCGTCAAGCTTGCCGATCTCGCGGACCGGTAGCTCTCGCACGGTGTAGCCGTTCTGCCGAAGCAGTTCGACGGTATGGGGAAACTCTTCCCCCACGAGGACCGTATCGTTCAGTCGTAGAGCGTTGGCCGCCCGCTCTTCACCATGCGGCACGATAAGCTTGTGGTAGTCAGCAAATATGGGTGACTCGGCGAGGGTTGCCGTGCACAGGACGTGTTTCTCATCGATCAGGGAGCAGTCGGATTTCAGATGCAATGTGCCTGCTGGGGTGGCCACGATCCGGGAACCGATTCCGAGCTCGGTCAGCAACGCGGCGAGCTCATTGGCCCCGGTCCGGTCGGTACGGCCCGATAACCCGATCAGCATGCCGCCGCCAGTCAGGAGCATGTCGCCACCATCCGCGAAGCCATTCCGCAGCCGCAGTACCGGATCGAAACGCCGGCGCAAGCTCCCCTCGATCCGGTCCACTTCCCCACGGCGCGCTGGAGCACCCGGCCGCAACAGGACCGCGGCGTTGCCCAGCACGAGTGCCGGATCCTCGACGAAGATTGAATCGGGATATTCCTCGAGAGGCGGCAGCGAATCCACAGCGAGCCCACACTCTTTGAGGGCATGGATGTACTCGCGGTGTTCATGCGCGATCGCTTCGAATGCAGGACGCGGTCCCGAGTACGAGCTGAGCCCGCAGATCACGCTCTGCGCCGGCTGGCGCACAAGTGCGCTGTCGAAGTCGAACATCATGGGCCGCTACCGGTTCAGTTCATACACGCACATGTTGACAGCCGACGCCAGATTCAGCGATTCAATCGCCCCGCAACCGGCGATGGTGAAAGGCCGGGCGTTAAGTGCCGCCAGCTCCTCGCGTGGCAGGCCGCGGGCCTCGTTGCCGAACAGGTAACAGTCGAACGTCTTGAAATCCGCGGACCGCAGAGTCTCGCCCCTCACGTCAAGACAGGCGATGCGCTTGAAGCGCTCGCGCAACGCACGCAATTCCGCCTCCAATTCGATGGGCACGTGAAAGATCGCGCCCATGCTGGCGCGGACTACCTTCGAGTTGTAAGGGTCGACGCTGCCGGGACTGAGCAGACAGCGGCAATGGCCGAACCAGGCCAGTGTGCGCAGGATGGTGCCCAGGTTGCCCGGGTCCTGAATCTCATGCAGATAAACCGCGTGCTCATCGTCCCGCGGGGCAGATGCCGGTACCATCGGCACCAGTGCAATGATCCCCTGCGGCGTCCTGGTATCCGCGATCTGCGCCATCTGCAGGTCGCTGATGACGACGGTTTCGAACGGACTCTCCCAGTTCTCGTGTGCGCTGGTCACATACAGCTTGCAACTCTGCAGCAGCGGATTCCGTGAGGCTGCTTTCTGCAGCTCCAGCACCGGATGCTCGCCTTCCACCAGAAAATGCCCGAAGGCTTGCCGGTACCTCTTTTGGTGCAGCTTTTTGATATCGTCGAGTCTCATCTGTGCGGGGCGCCGCTCGCCTGCGTTTGCGCCAGCATGGATTTCGCCACGGCTTCGGCGACTTTGAGGCCATCGACTCCCGCCGACAGGATGCCTCCGGCGTAGCCGGCACCTTCACCGGCCGGGTACAGGCCCCGCAGATTGAGGCTTTGCAACGTCTCGTGATCGCGGGTGATCCTTACCGGCGAGGACGTTCGGGTTTCGACACCGGTGAGTACGGCGTCGTCCCGGTCGAATCCGCGAATCTGTCGGCCGAACGCCGGCAGCGCTTCACGGATGGCCTCGACCGCATAATCCGGCAGCGAGCGCGTCAGATCGCCGAGCCGCACGCCGGGTTTGTAGGAAGGCTCGATCTCGCCAAATGCGGTGGACGGTGCACCGCGAACGAAGTCTCCCAGCAACTGGCCCGGGGCACTGTAATCGCTGCCGCCCAGCTCATAGGCGTGCGATTCCAGGCGCTCCTGCAGTTCCATGCCGGCCAGCGGTCCGCCGGGAAAATCCCTCTCCGGCGTGATGCCAACCACGATGCCGGCGTTGGCGTTGCGTTCATTGCGGGAATACTGGCTCATGCCGTTGGTCACCACACGCTGCGGCTCGGATGTGGCTGCCACGACCGTGCCGCCAGGGCACATGCAGAAGGTGTAGACGGCACGCCCATTCCTGGCGTGATGCACCAACTTGTAGTCCGCCGCACCCAGCGCGGGGTGACCGGCGTATCTGCCGAGACGGGCCCTGTCGATCAGGGATTGCGGATGCTCGATCCGCAATCCCAGCGAGAATGGTTTCGCCTCGATGAACACTCCCTGGCGATGCAGCATGCGAAAGGTATCGCGGGAACTGTGACCCGGCGCCAGCACCACATGCTGAGTGCGGATCGTCTCGCCACCCGCAAGCACCACTCCCTCGAGCTGGCTGCCGTCGATGAGCAGGTCCGCGACCCGTTGCTCGAATCGCACCTCGCCGCCGAGCGTATTGATTTCGAAGCGCATCCTGGCAACCACGCCAGTCAGGCGGAAGGTGCCGATATGCGGCTTGCTGACGTACATGATTTCTTCCGGCGCCCCGGCGCGGACAAACTCGTGCATCACCTTGCGTCCGTAGAATTTGGGATCCTTGATCTGACTGTAGAGTTTGCCGTCCGAGAACAAACCGGCGCCGCCCTCGCCAAACTGGACGTTGGATTCGGGCGTCAACATTCCTTCGCGCCACAGGGCCCAGGTGTCCTTGGTGCGGCGGCGTACGTCCCGGCCGCGCTCCAGCACGATCGGTTTGAATCCCATCTGCGCCAGCGAAAGCGCCGCCAACAGCCCACACGGCCCAAAGCCCACAACCACCGGCCGCTCGCCCGGATCCGGCGGCGCATGCCCCACGGGGTGGTAGCTCGTATCTGGCGCGGGGCGCACATTCCGGTCCCCGGCCAGGCGCCGCAGGATCGCCGCCTCCTCACGGACCGCCAGGTCGACGATGTAGACGAACGTGATGGCACGGGTCTTCCTGCGCGCATCGTAGCTGCGCTTGAACACGGTGAATTCCAGTAGATCGGCGTCGGTGATGTTCAGCCGCCTGACGATTGCCTTGCGCAGGGCATGCTGGTCGTCAGCGAGCGGCAGCGACAGTTCGGTGATGCGAATCACAATACAATCCTGGCCGGTCACCCCGGCAGAGGAACAGACGGAAGGCTAGAATGGCCTCGGATTATAACCCCGCCGTGCGCAGGCTCCCCATCCCGTTTCCCCCTTGTCTCATTCCATGGCACGATCCAGAACCAGCGGCCGATGGCTGCAAGAGCACGTCAACGACCCCTACGTGAAGCAAGCCCAGAAAGAGGGTTACCGCTCGCGTTCCAGCTACAAGCTGCTCCAGTTGAACGAGAAGGACAGATTGATCCGCCCGGGAATGCTCGTCATGGACCTGGGCTGCGCCCCCGGGGGCTGGTCGCAGGTGGCCGCACGTCTCGTGGGCGACAAGGGAAGGGTGCTTGCCACCGATATCCTGCCGATGGAGCCGCTGCGGAACGTCGACTTCGTGCAGGGCGACTTTACCGAAGAGGCGCTTCTGGAGCAGATTCTCGTGTTGCTCGCGGGCGCAAAACCCGACCTCATCCTCTGCGACATCGCCCCCAACATCAGTGGCATCGATTCGGCCGATCAGGCCTCTTCCATCTATCTGGTGGAGCTCGCGCTCGACCTCGCCCGACGAGTGCTCAAGCTCAAGGGCGACTTCGCGGTGAAGGTATTCCAGGGCGCAGGCTCGGAGGGCTATCTCAAGGAGCTGCGCGCCTCCTTCGAGAAGGTGTCGATCCGCAAGCCGGCCGCGTCGCGACCCAGGTCGCGGGAGGTCTACATGGTGGCCAAGGGGTTCAGAGGATAAGCAGGGCGTTTACCAGACGGCCCGGCTCAAGAACAGGTCCGCCGGCTCATCGCTGGGTCCGCTCCCCGGACTGCGGTGTTTTTCGATGGAAGAGATCGGTCACGTAGTCCGCGTAAAGCCACCCGAAGAACAGCACGGCCCAACAGCCGATGATGAGCGGCCAGGTGGTCAGGTGACCGCCGCCGCCTTCGTCCGTGGGCGGGACGCCGAGATAGATTGCGGAAAGGAAGGCCCAGCCGATTCCCGCATAGATTCGTTCCATGAAACCTGTGTACGGCTCACGAAAGAGGGCTCCGTACAGGAATCCCCCGGCGAAATAAGCGACGCCCGCCGTTACCAGCAGGCGCAGCAGAATTGAGCCGCCCGATGTCCGCAGAAAAAGGTATTCCTGGAACGTCGTTCGGATGTCGCGAGCGCGGATTCTGCCGCGGTGCCAGCCACTGTGTGCAAACACTTCGGTTGCCTTTGAATATGACAGTCCCGAGAGCGTCGCTAATTTATGGAAAATGGCGCTTCATGTCGGGAAGGCGCCGCACGGATTCAAACGAGCGGTGGCGTTTCGGCAGAATTGTGACGCCAGTCACAGCTCAATCTGCCTCCAGGGCAGGGCTGCCATCGCGTGCCCGGTACTGGCTCAGACCCACTACTGCCAGTCCCATGGTGTCGGCGCCGATGGCACCACGTGCTAGTCTGCCTGTCGCGGGCTGGTGCCCGGATCGCCGGCGCGCCCGCTTTGGGGCCGAGCGGCCCGAGCGGCCCGAGCATCCACTCCTGCCTGGCTTTCCGTTCGAAGGGCTGGCCCGCGATGAAGAAGATTGTTGAACCCGCCCGTTCGGTCGATGTAATTCTGGAAACCGATGTGCTGGTGGTGGGCAGCGGTCCCGGAGGTCTTGCGGCCGCGCTCGCATCCGCCCGCGCCGGCGCCCGCACCGCGCTTGTCGATCGTAATGGCTGCTTCGGCGGCAACATCACGCAGGTGGGTGTGGAGGGTTTTGCCTGGTACCGCCACAAGCATACTGTTGACTGCGAAGGCATCGGCATCGAGTTTGAGCAGCGTGCGAAGGCAATGGGCGCAGCGATGCCCGAGCCGCAGTCGCTGAGTCACGCGCTCGATGCCGAGATGTTCAAGTGGGTAGCCGACGTGCTCGTGGACGAAGCCGGCGTAACTCCGCTGCTGCACCGGTTGTGTGTGGCCCCAATTATGGAGAAGGGCGCGGTCTGTGGGGTCATAACCGAGAGCAAGGCCGGTCGCGAGGCCATCCTTGCCAAGAGGGTCATCGACGCGACGGGCGATGCCGACATCGCGGCGCGTGCCGGTGCGCCGGTGCGCAAGTCACCGAAGCACGACATGATGGCGGTGTCCGTCATGTTTTCCATGAGCGGTGTCAACAAGCGTCGTTTCATAGACGCGGTGAAGGCAGACCCGCAGACGTACGCCGACTGGTCGGGCAACGGCGAATGGGACTACGAGACCACGGGCAAGGAAGACAAACTGTTCTCGCCATTCCTGCGCAAGCCGTTCAAACAGGCACTTGCCGCGGGCATCATCCCGCCGAGCCTGCAGACGATCGCGGGCACCTGGGGCACCGTCACGGATCAGGGCGATCTCACCTATCTCAACCTCGTGCACATACCGGAAATCGACGGCACCGATCCAAACGATCTGACCGTCGGGGAGATGCGCGGCAGACGCGAGGCAATCCATGCGGTGGAGGCGTTACGCGGTTTCATGCCGGGCTGCGAGGATGCAAAGCTGCGGAATTTCGGGATGACGCTCGGCATCCGCGATACGCGCAAAATCGATGCGCTCTACAACCTCACGGGCACCGACGTTCGCGAACAAGCCCGGTTTGATGACGCGATCGGCATTTTTCCCGAGTTCATCGACGGTTTCGGTATCCTCATTCTGCCCACCACCGGACGCTACTGGCATGTACCGTATCGGTCCTTGGTACCCAAGGGCGTCGGCAATCTGATCGTTGCCGGGCGTTGCATTGGAGGCGACAAGATATCCCACGCCTCTGCGCGCAACATGATGTGCTGCGCCGTGAGTGGACAAGGGGCGGGCGTGGCGGCCGCTGTATCCCTGCAGCGAAGCGAAGCATTCGATCGGCTGGACATCAGCGCGGTGCACAGAGAGCTTGCGCGTCAGGGTGCCCGATTCCAGTGAGTCAGGTCGCGAACCGGCAGTCATCACGGCGGGGAGGGAGCCTCGATGTCGACTTGCTCCACGAGCATCACTTCACAGGCACCGGCACCCGAATCAGTGCGCGTCAGGGACGTGCGCATAGTCGTTCCGTCGTCGCGGGCGGCGTCGACCAGCATGCCTGCGAGCCGTACTACCTGTCCCACGCGTAGCCGGGCGAGCTGAGCTCGTATTCGCGGATCAGCAGGAACTACATGTGTGTTTGCGCTGTGCGTGATCACGTCCTCCCGTGCAATGGGCAGAACGGACCGCGGGCGCCAAGTATAGAATCGCGCTGACTGGGAGATATCGAATGTCGCGAGCACGCGGTTGTCGGACATCGGGCCCCATCCTAGCGCCAGATCTTCGGGGACGAGGTCGGCGATCGCATCAAAGCGGTAATCTTCGCGACCGAGGATGCGCGCAGTGATGTCATAGCGGGCGCGCGGTGTCAGAGTCCAACGGCCATGGTGCACTGGAGTCGGCGTTTCCACTTCACTTTGCAGTGGCTCAGCGGGCGCGATGAGCCCATTCGGTGGATGAACCTGCCGTAGGGTCCACTTCTGCCAGCCACTCCAACAGGAGCCGAGGACGAGCGCAGCAAACAATGCGGTCCGCGTATCCATCCCGACATCTTCGGCGCCGAGCCGTGGTGCCGGCGTGGGGAAGGTCGGGTTCCTCGATCCGCCTTCGTGAGACGGGTCACAGAAACGAGACGCGGGGCGACCAGCCGCCCCGATGCTGGCTGGCCAGCCCGACCTGATGCTGACCGACTCGCTTTGCCAATGGATCTAGCGGCGCCCCGCAGCAGCTCGAATCGGCGTCCGGTCAACCATCGAAATCATGTGGGCCTCAGGCACCCGCTTTGCTCGGGCTCTTGGCCGATAGCTGCTGCACGGCCGCGAGAGCTTTGTCCACATTCTCAGCTGGCGCGAGTCCACCGATCGTTGCGGCGATCTTGCCATCCGGCGTGACAATGAAGGTCGTGCGCTCCGCGAAGCCATGCCCGATCTCGATGCCCCGCGTATCCTTCAGCCCCGGCGGGCCCTGCTTGACGGACAGCTCGTACGATTTGGAAATCTGGCCATCCGCGTCGGAGGCGGTCGGGAATTTGCCGGCGCAATAATTGGGGTCGGCGGAGAAATCATTCAGGCGCGTGATGCTGTCGAGGGAAACGCCGATGATCGTTGCGCCCGCTGCAGCGAACTTATCGCTGTTGACGGCGAACGTATGCGCCTGGATGTTGCAGCCGCCGGTATAGGCGGAAGGATAGAAGTACACGACGACCGGCCCTTTCTTGAGCGCATCTTTCAAGGAGAACGTAAACGCCTTGCCGGCGAGCGAAGCCTGCGTCTTGAATTGAGGGGCCGAATCACCCTCCTTGAGCGCGGCCATGGCCGGCAGCGCGACGAAACCCGTGAGCACGAAACCCAGCACCAGATTCTTCATAGATCACCTTCCAAAGGAACCGCGGCCGATATCATGGCACGTGCCCCAGATCCTCGCGAGCGCGGGACTTGCCCGGGAACGCGTTCTCGGAAGCGGGCCTGCGGCGCCCGCAACCTCAGGACTTGTCCAACGGTGTGTTGCCGCCCGTAAACTGCGCGCGCGCCTGGGCCAGGCGGTATTTGTGCTCGGCGCGCCAGTGCTGCCAGTCGCGCAGGGCGCAGACCGCATAGACCAGCTTGAAGAGTTTCAGGCGCCACAGCACCTTTGGCGTTTCGAACAGGTCGCCGGCGAGCATCGAGATCACGCCCTGCTCGAGCTGCCACGTATTGCGCGGGTGGCGAAACAGGTCCTGCATCACGGGCCCGTTGAAGCGGTAGATGAAGAACGAGAAACGGTCCATGCCGGCGCGCTGGCGCTTCTCCAATTTGCGCAGCAGCGCCATCTCGGCGGCAGGCGCACGCAGCGCAGCATCCACCACCTTCGCTGCCTGTTCCGCGCCACTCATCGCCAGGTACACGCCGGATGAAAACACGGGATCGAGGAACGCGAAGGCATCGCCGACCAATACCCAACCAGGCCCGCCCATGCATGTCGAGTCGTAGGAATAATTGCCGGTGACCCGGACCTCATTGCGGATCAGCTCGGCGTGCCTGACACGTTGCCACAGCGCTGGATTGCGTTGCAGTGTCTCCAGCAGGAATTCGACCGTTCGACCTTTGCGCTGCTTGAGGTAGTCCGGCCGGCATACCGCACCAACACTCATCACACCGTCAGGCAAAGGGATCATCCACATCCAGCCATGATCGAAGCTGTAAATGCTGATGTTGCCGGCGTCCTCGCCAACCCGCGCCTGCGCCCCGCGGAAGTGGCCGAAGATCGCCGCGCTCTGATGCTGGTCGTTTTTTCGCCGCAACCTTTTCTTCGCGGACAGGAAGGTATCGCGTCCGCTGGCATCGATCACGTAGCGCGCCTGGATCCGGTAGGTACGGCCGCCGTCGGTATGTACATCGAGTCGAGTATCACGCGGCCCTTGCTGTTCGATTTTTACGGCCTCATGACCTTCGCGTGTCTGTGCACCGCACTCGCGCGCATGCTCATACAGCATTTTGTCGAAATCCTGTCGCCATACCTGGTATGCGTGCGGTGGACTGCCGCCGATCGCTCGCGCGAATGCGTAAGTATTATAGCCGCGCTCATTGTCCGCTTCGAAGTCCGCGCCGGGTTTGAACACGCCGAGCGCGCGCACCTTGTCCAGCACGCCGAGCCGCTCGAACACCGGAAGATTCATCGGTAACAGCGATTCGCCGATATGAAAGCGTGGGTGGTGCGACTTCTCCAGGGCTATCACGGTGTGGCCGCGCCGGGCCAACAGGGCCGCGGCCGTACTGCCGGCCGGGCCGCCGCCTATCACCACCACATCGCAGGGCTCGGCGGCCATCTCTTGTTCCAGCATGCTTTCCTCGTTCGCTCGTGCCATCGCGACATCCGGCCTAGTGACCGGGTGGTGTATGCAGCGTTCCGTCGGGGCCCACATACCGGCGCTCCCCACTTCGCGGATCGTAGAACACTTCAATGCTTGCGCCGCTCTGCGGATCCGAAAATCGCTCACCCGTCGGTTCCCAGGCGGCATCTACCGGAGGGGCATTCTTGCGGTAGCGCCAACGTTCGAACACCGTGCCGACCACGATCACGATGCCAAGGGTCAGCAGGTAGAGGCCGGGGCGCTTGATGCCCGCAACGCACAGCCATCCTCCCGCGACCGCAAGAAAGCAGGCAACAATCAGTACCGCGGCTCGCAACATCGTCAGCTCGTCGCGTCGAGGATGACGGCGGTACCGTAGGCGACGATCTCACTCATCGTCTGGCCGATCTCCGCGGAGTCGAACCGCATCATGACGATTGCATTCGCCTGCATGAGGTGTGCGTTCTTGACCATTCGATCCACGGCATGCCGCCGCGCTTCCTCCAGTAACTGGGTGTACTCCGTGATCTCGCCGCCCACCAGCGAGCGCAATCCGGCCATGATGTTGCCCCCCAGGCCGCGACTGCGGACCACGACACCAAATACCTGTCCCTTGGCCTCCCGGACACGGTAGCCAGGCACGTTTTCGGTAGTCACGACCAACATAGCTCTCTCCCCTAGGCACCAGGCTTGAGGTAGTGGTTGAACCAGCCGAGGAGGCGCGACATGACGTCGACCTGGTCGGCGCGTTTGAAAAAGAAGTGGCCTTCGTCGGGATAAACGACGAACTCCGTCGTTACGCCCAGGCGTCGCAGGGCGTTCCAGTATTCATAGGATTGAGTGATCGGCACTTCCGCATCGCGATCGCCACCCACGATCAGCGTAGGCGCGTGCGCGTTCTTGATAAACGTCATGGGCGAGCTGCGTTCGTAGACATGCGGATCGTCGTACACCGAGGCCCCGAAGTAGGGGATCATCCACGTATCGATGTTATTGGTGCCGTAGTAGCTGAGCCAATCCGACAGTCCGGCACCGGATACCGCGGCCTTGAAGCGGTTCGTCTGCGTCAGGGCCCACATCGTCATGTAGCCGCCATAGCTCCAGCCGGTGATGCCGATGCGCTGCGGATCGATCGGCGCGGCGTTCTGGACGGCATCGACACCGCTCAGGATATCGCGCAGATCCCCATAGCCGAAGTCCTTGACGTTGGCCTGCGTGAACGCTTCGCCCTGACCGTAGCTGCCGCGCGGATTGGGCTTGAACACGAAGTAGCCCTGGCTCGCCAGGACGGCATCGGATGAATCCGGGCTCGCCGGGAACAGCGGATAATGCGCATACGCCGGGCCACCGTGCACCTCGACAACCAGTGGGTATTTCGTTCCCGGCACGATCGCCGGCGGCTCGACCAGCATGCCTTGGACGTTGAAGCGGTCGCTCTTCCAGGTGAGGTTCGTGGCTGTGCCGGTGATGGGCCGCACGCCCGCGTTGGCCGTAGTGATCGGTTTCCACTTGCCGGGCGGCCCGGTCTGCACTTCGGGCGGCGACGTGTACGATTGCAGAATGACCGCCGACGACGCTCCGTTTCTGGAGAGCGATACGCCTGCATCCCCGGGCGCGAAGCCGAGCAGATTATTTGCCCAGATCATTTGTGCGGCTCGCCAGACCTCGCGCTGCGACTTCGAGCCGATGTCGATCGTGGCGAGTACTTCCTCACCCGCTGCAAACTCGGTGGCTACGATCCGCGTAGATGATCCGTTCCAGGTAATCGTCTGCACCGAGGCCGCCAGTCCCGGAGTGACGTCAACGGGCGATCCGCCAGCGACGGGGGCCACATAGACGTCCCCGCCCGTGATGCCCTCGTCGCTCATGATGCCGCTGATGTATGCGATGCGGGTGCCGTCGCCCGACCACCGTGGCGAGGCGATCTGTAGAGAGGGCTTGAGAAGCGTGGCAACCGTACCGCTCTGTGCGTCGCACAGGTCGAGTTCGGCAACCCACCAGTTGTCATCGCCGGAACCGTGCGCTGCACTGACCGCAAACCGCTTGCCATCGGGAGACCAATCGTATTCATAGACGTTCAAGTCCGCCGGGCCGAGCAGTGTTGCGTCACCGCCTTGTGCGGAGATGACCGCCAGCCGCTGCTCGTAAACGGTCGAAGAGAGTACGCCTGCGTCGCGCGCGAGTGGGTTCAGCGGGCCCGGAGTCCTGGGCGCACCTTCGGAATAGAGAAATGCGATGCGGCTGCCGTCAGGCGACCAACGGGGCGTATCCAGCGGACCATGAGCTTTCGTGATGATCTTCACGCTGTGCCCGTCAGCAGTGGCGACCGCGAGCTGCGTTTGCTCCGTGGAGTCGGACGTGACGAACGCAATCTGGGACCCGTCAGGGGACCAAGCGGCACTATGCTCGTCGCACACTGAGCTCGGACAAGCCGTCAATCGGCTCTTGCCGGATCCATCCTTCGCATTGACGATCCAGAGCGCGGACACGTCGACGTCCGATCCACCACGTTTGCCGGTGACCACGCTGCCGTAGAGGACACGCTTGCCGTCGGGTGAGATTGCGACCTCGCCGAACGGGTGCACGGAACCGAGCGCTTCCAGCGCGCGTGCAATGGCTGGCGACTGAGCGGTTGGCGGCGATTGAGCGGTTGGCGGCGATTGAGCAACGGCTGGCTCTGTCAGCATCCACGACAGCAGCACCGCTACGGCGCTGCAACCCATCACAGCCAGGTGTTTGTTCATGTCGTGATACACCCTATCGCATTCCCATGCCGCTCAGACGCAAGCAGCAAACCTTATAGCGTAGTCGAGGCTGCCGCATTGCATTATCACGCATTCATGGGCGATCGTCTCCGGGGCCGCCCGCCCCGGCTCGCCGGCTTGCATCGGCGCGGCACAGGCCACATTCTGGGCGCGATCGGCCGGGCGGGAGGGTGGCACGTTCGCACTGCCGATAGCTACCGAGCGCACTCCCAGCGGCTTTTTCGGCCTCCTGGACCAGAGCAGGCCGCAGTTTCTCGGCGCGTCGTCATCGTCGGCCACGGCACTCTCGAAGTACTGCCGTGACGGTTCGGGGCGTCGCCGTGGCATAATGGCCCATGCCGATCCGACTCCTGCGTGCCACGATCCTGTTGCTCGCTGCCCTGTGTTGGATCAGCCCCGTTCAGGCGCAGACGGGTGCGGAAC
>JBOIAD010000060.1:0-6270 GCA_050738795.1 Steroidobacteraceae bacterium | reverse complement strand
CGGCGAGGCGTTGCTCCGAGCCGTGGCAGAAGACGCCTACTTCACCCTCGTCGAGAAGACCGTCGGGATTTACGTGCAGGCTCACAACTGCAGCCTCTCGTGCCCACGCCTGAATGAACGTATTCGGAAAGCCCTCATGCAGGCTCGTGTTCACGAACAGGTGCGCTCGCGCCAGCAGCTCGTTGACCTCGGCCTGGCTGCGTGCGCCGAGGTAATCGACATTCGGGGTGGCCTCGATACGGCTTAAGAGCGAGCTCATCCATCCGTGCTCGCGGGGTCCCGCGGCGTGCGGCCCAACCATCGCGAAGCGTACGCCGGCAAGATCGCTCAGGACGCCGGCCAGCCGCAGAAACGCTTCAGGCTGCTTCCAGCGCTTGAGGCTCGCAACCCAGGCGACGGTCAGCGGCCCGGACTTGTCGGGCTTTTCCTGGGGCGCTGGTTGAAAATTCGGAATCACGGCATCCGCCGTGCGCTGATAATGACGCTCGAGCAACTGTGCCTGGTGGCTCGTTTGCGTGACTATGCAGCTCGCGCGCCGGATCGCGTACTCGACGCTGCGCTTTTCCAGATAACGCCGGACGGGATTGCGTCCATCCAGCGAGCCGTCCGGGTCAACGTCGCTGTCGTGCGCCACATGCCATACGAATCGGGCTCCATGGCGCCGCGCATAATGTGCCGCGACTCCAGAGTAGCCGCACGCGACGCGCTGGTAGATCACATTCGGCCGCAGTGCCAGCAGCGTCCGGTAAAGGGGTGCCGCGTAGGTCAAATAACCGAACCGAGGCGCGTGCGCCTGGCTTCCGATCCGGAGGATCCGGTAGGAGTCGATCTGCGGGTCGGCGCGGACCATGCTGGTCAGGTAGTAGATCTCATAGCGGCGCAGCGGAATCAGTGCCTCGAGAAAGCAGTCGATCTGGTATTCGGAGCCGCCGGTAACGAGCGACGAGTGGGCCGGGGTAACGATGCACAAGCGTTCCAGGGGCTGCGCAATCGGGCTCACGTAGTTTGACCTGCGACGATCCGTCGCAGCTCCCTCTCTACGAGATCGGCGATGATGCCGTAAGAACGATGCTCGACGACATAGCGCCGGCCGCGGGCGCCCATCGCGCGTGCTAGCTCGGGCGCGCGCAGGAGCTTCACGATCACGTTGGCAAATGCATCCTCATCGTAGGGTACGCAATAGCCGCACCCGCTTGCCTCGATCAGAACCTTCTGTTCGGGGTGAGTATTCGCCACGACCGCCTTGCCCATCGCCATGTACTCGATGAGCTTCGTGGGAGAGGTGGAGTTGAGCACCGGAGTTGGAAAAAACGGCGACACGCACACGTCGGCGTCCTGCACGTAGCGCAAGGCATCCGGTTGCGGCAGCTGGCCGACGAATTCGACAGCGGACAGTACGCCAAGCCTGCGCGCTTCCTCGACCAGGAACGTTTCTTCCTCGGGAAGCTCGGCCCTGCCCACGAGGTACAGCTTCGTATCAGGTAACTTCGTGAGCACGCGAGCGAGCACCCGTAACAGAAAGTCGATGCGGCGTTCTCTCGCAAGGGTTCCCAGGTAAAGGAAGCAGCGCTCTCCAGAAGGAATCCTGCTGCGACGCGTGCCGGGCTCCGGCACGGTGAGCGGCTCGACCTTGATCCCCATCGGCACGGCGGTCAACTTGGATAGCGGTACGCCCTGCGCGGCGACGTCACGGCGCATCTGCTCGCTTTGCACGAAGACGTGATCCGCGGCGGGTAACAGCATTCGGTACAGCAGAACCCTGAACGCGGCACCGCGGACGCGATACAGGAGCGGGTAGGGGGCAAGTCCGTCGCGGGCCTTGGCCAGGTAGAACTCGGGAAACGGGAAGGAGAGCCAATACACGAAGCGCTTGCGGTACCAGCGAGCCGCCATCCACGCGAGCACCCCCGGGAGGAATTTGTCCTTGACCTCGATGGCGTCGTACTGGCCGCTGCGCATCAGTCCAAAGAGCTTCGCATCATACAGCAGGCCTACGATGTGTTTACGCAGCCGCCGGACTAGCGATTTTCCGCGGTCCGCCGGTGTTACCCACACCCTGCCTCCGCCCCAGGAGGTGACGTAGGCGTGCTCGCACTCGGCTTCGCTCTGCAATATCCAGTCGATCGTGTGCCCCCGGCCGGAGAGCTCCTCTCCAAACAGCACCGAGACGTCGACGCGTTGAGGTGGAAAAGTATCCGAAGACAGCACCAGCAGGCGAAAGAGCCGCTGCGCAGCCTCAGCCGGAGGAGCCGCCGCCCCCATACCCATAGCCATACTTCTGCGAGAATTCAGTGGAGCGATTGAGGACCAGTCCGGCGACTGGGAATTCCGCCAGCAGCTCGCCGGCTTTCATGAGGTCCGATCGCGGAGTGATGCCTTCGGAGGCGACCAGCACCAGGGCGTCGATTCGGGGCGCGACGACCAGTGCGTCATCAGGGCTCAGGACCGGTGGCAGGTCGATCAGGATGAGAGGGCTGCTCGTGGACTGCTTGATGAAACTGAGCAGTTCTTCGAGACGCGTCGAGGCGAGCAGCTCCGCGGAATGGTCGGTCGAGGTGAGGTTTCCCGCGATCAGCAGATTGTCGACGCCGATGGACAGGAACAGCTCGTGCGGCGACTCGACCCGGTGCTCGAAGAAGTCCCGCAACTCGCACGGAGGAGTGACCCCGAGCGTGCGGCACACGCTGGGATTGCGCATGTCCAGATCCAGCAGGAACACCGAGTTGTTTCGTTCGCGCGCGAGGCTCAACGCGAGATTCACCGCGGTGAGCGACTTTCCATCCTGCGGGGCGGCGCTCGTGATGCCGATAGTCTGCCAGCCGTTGGCGCGTGTACGGTGCAGGATACGGGTGCGCAGCATTCCGTAGGCCGCAATGGTTCCTCGATCTTCCGGCCGGGAGGCGCTCAGCAGCAGGCGGTTCTCGCGTGCCTGCTCCGGATCGAACGCCACGCGCCGCGCCTGGATCTGTGTGGTGGGCGGAGGCTGTGACGGATCGATACTGCGCCGCAAGTGTCCGGACGCATGGGAGCTCGATGGGCCGCGCGTGTCGGTGCGCCGCCTCAGGGCCTTGGTCTTCTCGAGCGCTGCTTCAATGATGGTCATAGGGATGTTCGCGAGCCGGCGAAGGTCTGACGGAATGTCATCTGTTGAGGGCCTGCAGGACCGCAGTGCCCACCACGAACACGGCGATTCCGTACGCGGCCACCCAGGAGGCAAAGATCAGCCGCCGCCGGCGCCGGTCGCTTGAATTGTCGATGCGCGGAATGCTGGCGAGCACCTGTGCATCGGCGAACTGCGGGAAGTCCTTGACGTTGCGGATATTCGCATCGCCGCTTTCGGCCAGCACCACTGCTATCCCGGTCAGCGCGAGCCCCAGTACGAGCCCCAGCAGAATCAGACCGATCCGGTTGGGATACACAGGCAGCCTCGGGGCGAACGGGGCGCGGATCATCGTGAACCGCTCGCCGCCCTGCTCGGTCTCGAAGTTCTGCGCCATCTGCGCATTCTGCAGCTTGTCCTGGATCTGCCCGTAGGTTGTCTGCAGGGAAGTGCGGCGCCGCAGGATCTCGGAATACTCGCGTTCCACCCCAGGCGTCTTGCGCAGCAACTGCTCGTACTGATCGATCTCGCTGTGATTACGTGCGGCCTGGGCGCGCAGCCCGGCGAGCTCCTTGCGGGCGGACTGGAGCTGGCTTGCGGTGGTGAGGTATTGCGGGTTATTCGCGTTCGCGACGATTCCGCCGGCGGCCACTGAGGTCTGCTGGGCGCTCAGGCTTGCCAGCGCCGCCTTCAGCCGCTTGACCTCGGGGTGGTCCGGCGTGTAACGCTCCTGCGCTTCGGCGAGCTTGGCGCGCACGGTCGGCAGGTCGGTGAGATCGCCGGCCTGCGTGATCATGTTGGGGCTGGTCTGGCTGAGCTGCACGCTCAGCAGCGACTCCTTCTCCTCGACCTGCAGGATTTCCTGCTCCAGGGTGTCCAGCTCGTGCTGGTTACGATCGAGGGAGGACTCGTTGCGCTGCACGAATTCCGGCAGCGCATCCCCGTGCTGATTCTTGAAAGTCTTGATCTCCTCATCCAGGGCCCGCATCTGGCGGGTCACATCGTCCGCCTGCTTGCCCAGGAACTCCGCGGCGTTCCGCGCTGCCATCTCCCGGCTGCGCTGATTGTAGGTGAGGAAAAGCTGCGCCAGCCGGCTCGCCACCTGTGCCGCGCGCTCCCGGTCGGGATTGCGATAGTGGAGCGAGAACGCGTTGGATTCCTGCAGGGGCTTCAGTGTCACCGGATCGACGCGCTCGAGACTCGTGTCCTCGATGATCTGCTTGGCTTTCTCGTAGGTGCTGAGCGGCGTGCCGGGATACGGGTCATAGCTCTTGACGAGCTCCTTGAGCGTATCGATGGTCATCACGCGCCCCTGCACGATCTCGATCTGCTCGCTCGAGTAGCTGATGACCGTTGTCGCGACCACGGCCGGATTGACCGAGGAGGGCTCGAGCAGAATCGTCGCGGTCGACTCGTACAGTGGTGTGAGCGCGAATGAGAGATATACGGCCAGCAGCACGATCACCGGCAGGATGACGCCGATGTAGACGATGCGCCGATGCAGAATTGCGAGATAACTGCCGAGTCCCGAAGCCGGTTCATCCGTAGCGTTCACGTTGTCCGTAGCTGGGGCGTGCGCTTCTCAGCGCTGCCGCCCGAGTCCTCTGTAGCCGAACTGCAGCGACACGATGTTCGTGTCGGCGCCGGAAGGGTCGATTCGATATTTCTGCCAGATGAAAGCGTAGCTGCCGCTGATGAACAGCGTGCGGGTCATCATCCACTGCAGCTTCAGGGTCGTCGTGGCGTAGTCGCGCGTATCGTCGCCCTGGACCCCAACAAAGGTCCGGTTGCGAAAATAGCGCACCGCACCGGTGAGGTGCAGGCGTTCCGTGAAGTCTCGATCATATTGACCGCGGATCTGGTCCGTTCTGTAGAGGCCGCCGGCAGCGCTCGGCACGATCGTTCGCCCCACGACGACCCGATAGCTTGCAGTCTGGCCGGTGTAAATCGTCGATAGCGTGGCGCCCCACGGATGGCTCGTGGCGCTGACGAATCTCGGAGAGGTTTCGTCGATCTTCGTCTGCTGAGCCAGAACGCTCAGATCGCTGTGGATGGTCTGCGTCCAATTGTAGCCCAGGTCGAACTGCGCGCCGCCAGAGGTCGATTGCGAATCGATGTTGCTCGCGACGTATTTCGAGCCGAATCCGCCGATCGCCGCGTCGGCCCGCGGGCTGATGGTCCAGGCATAAAAGGCCCGCGCACGATAGTAGTTGTAATCGACGTGCGCGGTAGTGTCGCTGGGGCTGTAGCTCAGGCGCTGGTATTCAGCGGCGATGCCAATGCTGGACAGCGGCGTGATCAGGTGACTGTAGGTCGGGTCGAGGACCACATAGTTGCGGGTCGTGCCGAAGGCGATGTGACCGGTCGTGGGGGTCGTGCCGCCCACACCCGGTGTCACCGGATTGAAATCGGCCGACGGCTGCTCCGCGTTGAAATCATCCCGGTGATCGTAGAAGCCCGTGATGTTGAGCCGGTCGCGGCGCCACGAATAGCGCGAGTTCAGGCTCAGAAATCCCTCCAGCCGGTTGAGGGCCGTCTGGGTAGGGTAGTAGTTGTACAACAGGCGCGGCATCAGCGTCGTTTCGGAGGTCGGCGTGGCGATACCAATTAGCGTCGCAGCGTCCGCGAAGTATCCTTCAGCGAACTTGCGGACCTGCGGGTCCAGGTCAACATTGGTATTGGCACTGGTCGACACGCTGACGATCGGCTGGTAGTACACATCGGCGGCGCCCGCGGTCGAGCCGCCGAACGCCACTCCCGAGGCAGCCACCGCCGCACCGATGCGGGCCAGGATCGACCGGCGCGTACTACGGAACAACGACGACATCCCCGCTCTCCAGTTGGACGTTCTGCTCCAGGTTTCTTCCGGCGCTGACCTGGCCGTAGCGGAAGTTCAGCACGCGTTGCGCTCCGGGAGCACTGCCCGGAGAGCTGCGGATGACGATGATGTTGTCCAGCTTGGCATAAGGATTACCGCCGCCGGCGACACTCAGGGCCTGCAGGATATTGAGCGCGGGATTCATCACGATCAGGCCCGGTTTATTGACCTGGCCAATGACATACGCGACGTTTCCTTTGACCTCGGTCACGCTGACCGTCACGATCGGCTCGGCCACGTACTTGCGCAGCTTCGTCTCCATTTCGACGCGCAGCTGCTCGGCCGTCTTGCC
>JBOIAD010000059.1:0-10604 GCA_050738795.1 Steroidobacteraceae bacterium | reverse complement strand
TCGACACGAGCGTTCTGCTGTATCTCCTTTCCACGGAACCCGACAAGGCGGATCGGGTTGAGGAATTGCTTCAGAAATCTGGAGCCATCAGCGTTCAGGTACTCGATGAATTCACCGCAGTTTCCATGCGCAAGCTTGCTCTGTCGCTTGCTGAGACTCGAGAGATTCTGAGCACAGTTCGCTCTCTTTGCACGACTTACTCACTGACCGTCGAAACCCATGATCGCGGCATCCAGGTCGCCCAGCAGTACAGATTCTCCCTTTACGACTCAATGCTTGTGTCGTCGGCGCTGCTCGCCGGATGCAAAACGCTCTATTCGGAGGATCTCCAACGCCGGCAGGTGATCGTAGATCGAAAGCCTGACCTGCTTTCCCAGTTCCAGTGTCACGGGAGGGGAATTAAAGTCCGTTACAGTCGGCGAAAGCTGCGCTGCCGAGTGCGGGCTACGAAGTAGCAGGCATAGATGTACTTTCCGGCGTCCGAACATCTCGGAACGCGAGCCAAGCTATATAGCCCGAGCCAATGTCGATCAGCGCGTGCATCGCCATGGCAGGCAGCAGGGAATCAAACGTTGCCACAACCACCGTAAATAACGCGCCTGCTAGCGCCGAGCGCAACACACCGTTTGGGCCCTGGTATGAGTGAGCGAGCGAAAAAACGGCCAACGAGACCGTCGCCGCGACCCACCACCCAACCCAGTGATGAAATACCCAAATGAGGTATCCGCGGAACAGAAACTCCTCGCTGATCCCAGCTGTCACCGATACATAAACCCACAACTGAAAGTCGGATCGAGTGCGCGGGAGCATTGCGCCCAGTGTTCCCAGTGGCGACAACTGGTTCCGTACCTTCTCTCTCGCCCGGGCACTGCGTGCGACCCTGGAGGCACCTCGCGCATACAACAGCGCGACCATGAGCACCAAGCCGGCATTACTCCAGCTGCGCCACCCGGCGGCGGGGGTTGATGCTGCGATCTCCCCCCAAGCGCGCCCCTCATAGATCCATAGAAAAACACCGAGCGCGGTGAGAAGCCACATGTAACGAAGGAACATGAACCACAGCCATCGGAACGCTTCGCGGGGATCCGCGGCCGACCGCCGACGGAACGTCGCCATGAAGATAAAGTGATCCACAACGAGCAGGACCGCTATCAGCGTCGAGTAAAGCCAATCAAGCTGGGTCATCGAACCCTCCCCTTGTAAAGACGATACTCCGTACGCTCTGCCGCTTGTGCACGCGAGGAACGTATTGAAACTTGGGTGCGTCTCCATTGGATCAAGAACGTAGCTGCCAGTAGGCGCCGAGACGGTGGCTCGCGCCTGTGCGCACCTTCAAATGATGGCAGTCGGAATGCGAGTCCCGACTCCCGTCCCTCACGCAGCTTCGGTACCCGCTGCCTACGCTTCAAGTGATGCGTTACCGCACCCGCATGCAAGGCTCGCTTCCGGCCGGTGGTTAGCCCTTGCCGGGAGGGAGTCGAACCCTCTGGATTCCATCGAAAAGTTTCCATCCGCTACATCGGACTTCCTCCTTTCCCAGGTTTATCCTGGCGCTACCGCAAATCTCCCGCACGCGCGAGCGCAAAAACGGGCTACCGAGGCTGCCGCTTGCTCCGAAAAGAACCGCTCGATCTTGGCGCCGTGAGCGACGCGAGTCGCTTGCCGGCGTTCGCAATTAGCTGTTCCGCCAGCGGGCCGATCACCGTCTTTGACAACCCGTCCGCACGAGCCTGGCTATGCGCGGCGGATACTACGTCGGGGAGCGCTCGAGCCATTTGAGTCAGCATGCTGGTGACCCGCTCCTCGTCGAGAGCGCAGCTTCGAGCAAGGTTTTGCCAGTCTGTCAGGCTCACACGTTCCATGTCGTAGTGATCGCCGATCTTCATCGAGACACGTTGCGTGATCAGGTCCGGGTACGGCAGCTGACTGGATAGGTCGTAAAGCGGGGCAAGCCTTACCGCATCGCCGGCATCGATTAGAAACGAGTAGTTCTTCGCATGCGCATCGGTTCCCCCGATCAGCCAATTGAACATGTTGGCCCTCAAGAACCGTTCTACGTCAGCCTCAGGATCTGCGCTCACCCGCCTGATGAGTGTAGTGATCTGCGAAATTCCGGGCCCGCCATCCTCTTGATACTTTCTTGTTGGCATCAGGCCCAGGGCTTGGCACACGTCCTCCTGATGAATGCGTCGCGGGAACTCGCTCCCTGGCGCCGGTGGCAACCTGTCGTAGCGTTCAATCACGATGTAAGGCTGATCGAGCATGAGCACAGATGAGCGGGCGGCAGGCATTCCCAGCCTCGCTGCGATGTCCTGGCACAGGTGCTCGTTCTCGACCAGGCCGTCAAAACCGGGAATGCAGGGCTTGATGATGTGGGTGGTCGGCGTACGCCCCCCAGGAACGCCCCAACGACCGCTTTGTGGATCGCGGTAAAAGGCGGTCTTTGCTTGGGCACCGGGCAGACTCATCTTGCCGATGTCCGCCGGTCGTCGTACAGCCGAGATGTCATCTCGCAGCTGGCGTAAGCGTTCGCGCAGCTGGCCGACGGTGATCCATTCAATCGTGGGGTGTTGCTCCGCTTGGATCTCCGCGAGCCGCTCCGGGGGTATAAATTGAGCGGCACCGGGAACGTCGGCACCAACGTGCCCCAGGAGTTTGAAGGGGTTGCCGGCCGAGACGTGATACTGCTGGGCCCAGCGTTGCAGAACGTTGGGATTCTCCGGCAGAAGGTTCCAGAGATAGGGCCAGATGGCCTTCTGGGGATAGGTGACGTCTGCGAGCGGCATGCTGCCTGAGATCGAGTAGCCTTCCGGTGATGCGCTCCATGCTTCCTCGTAGCTCAGCGACAGCCTACCGTTCTTGTCGGCGTGGACCCTTCCAGCCAGCAGGCCCTCGATGACGATGAGGAGCTCGCTCACTTGGGTCCAGGCTGCTGCAGACGCCGAAAAACCTCGTCGAGTCGCGATAGTTCGGATTGACGATGACCTTTGGTGGGCAATGGCTGGCTCTCCTCGCTCAGCGATGTGCGCAGGCCAAGTAGGTCCAGGGTCTTCAAGATTAGCCCGAACTCAGCTTTTGGGTTTCCGGACTCGATGCCTAGGACCCACTTTCGTCCAACGCCGAGGCGCTCCGCGAGCGCGCTTTGGGAGAGGCCTTTCTCCTTGCGCTTAAGGCGGATGGCCCTGCCGAGCTGTTCCGGGTTTCGAATGGTGGTGTCCCTCATAAAGGACATACTACTTTATGTCCCTTATGAAGTACATATCCCTTGAAAGGGACTTGACTAGGATGTCCTCTACAAAGGACACCCATGATGCAGCCCCCTGGCTTCCTAGTGCAAAGGCCCCCAATCTCGTACATCACGATCGGCGTCCCGTGACAGTTTCGCGAGGGCTTTCTACAACAATCGGCGTGTCATGCGGCATTAAGCCGTGAACCGCGGCGTACCGGAGATCACCCGAAGAGTGGCCGACAAAACGCCAGGAGCGGCTCTATCGCACGTGGACTTTCTCTGTGTCCCAGGGCAAAGATTACGGATTGCACGACCGAGTCCTCGGGATCACGAAGCGCGCTTAGCAGAGCATCAACGGACTCTTCGAGGAACGTCCGATCTTCCCAGCCCAGCTGAGCTAGAACGTCGGCACCGACGGAGCGCTCGAGCGGGACATCGCTGGCGAGGAGGTCTATACCGGCACGAAACTCCTCTGGCCCACCGCGATAATGTACGGTAGCGAGAGAGTTTGTGGCGTCGTCGTCGCGGCCAAATCCCGCTTTCTGGGAATCTGCCCGTCTTCGAGTTGCGCTTATAAGCGCAGTCGAAAATGCCTGGATTTCCCGCTCGAAAACTCAAGCACGGCATTTTCTGCGCTTACCCTGCGCTTACGGCGACCAGGCAAATTCGGCGTCGGTCGCTATCGTGCTGTGATTTGATTGGTGGAAGGGAGGGACTCGAACCCTCGGGCACTCCTTGCAAATCAACAACTTATTGATCGAAAAAGGGCTTAATCCCCCTCCAATCCCCCGGTGCCCCCCGATTTGCCAGCAGATTTGCCAGTGGCGAACCTCGGCGAGTGATCAGTCAGCCCAAGATCACTCCTTCCCGTACAAGTGTATCGCGCGGAATTGCGCAGCGAGCACCGTCCATCAGCATCGTCACGCGTGTCGCCCCTGACAGGAGAGCTACCGCTTGTCCCGTGACGCAGGCGGGGCTGTATCGAGCGTCGGCTTGGGGGCCCGGAAGCGACATCCGAGCTCCTCCATAGCGGCCACTCACCATCGAGAAAGCGGACACTATTCGCTCGTGCCGGCCCGCGTCAGCGAGCTGGTGGTGGCTTGCTTCAAATGTCCAGCTTGCGCTCGCTCATCCGCTTCACGATCGCGGGATCGCGGTGAGAAAAGAAGCCGCTCGTACCGGTATCCAGAGTAGTGATTTTGTTCATGTCGTCCGTATCGAGCTCAAAATCGAAGATAGCCAAGTTCTCAGCCATACGCTCCTTACGCACCGACTTGGCAAGTGGCACGATGCCGCGCTGTAGTACCCAGCGCAAGACGACCTGTCCGAGAGTTTTTCCGTGTTTGCTTGCGATTGCTTGCAGCATTTGGTTCTGAAATAAGTTGTTGCGACCCTCTGCAAAGGGAGCCCAAGCCTCTGCCTGAACATTGAGTTCACGCATGAGAGCAATGCTCTCACCTTGTTGCTGAAATGGGTTTACTTCGATCTGGTTAACAGCAGGCTTGATCTCGTTAAACGCGACAATATCCATTAGTCGGTCCGGCTGAAAATTGCTGACGCCGATGGCACGCAGCTTTCCGCTCCGGTAGGCATCCTGCATCGCACGCCAAGAGCCGTGCACGTCACCGTATGGCTGGTGAATCAGATATAGGTCGAGGTAACTTAATTGCAGACGACGGAGGGAGTTGTCGATGGCCTTTTGTGTGTGTTCGTAGCCAACGTCTTGGACCCACAATTTTGTAGTTATAAATAGCTCCTCACGCGCTATTCCGCTGCTCCTGATCCCTTTCCCGACGGCTGCTTCATTCATGTAGGAAGCAGCCGTATCGATCAGGCGATATCCAGCCTGGATCGCATCGATCACGCAGCGGCGGCATTCCTCGGCGTCCGCAATCTGGAAAACGCCGTAACCGGCGGCCAGCATACTGATTCCGCTATTTAAGGTCACGGTTTGCATGACAATACCTCTCAGGGCGTGATCATGATCTTGAGCGACTTGCGTTCATCCATGGCCCGGTATCCCGCGGGTACTTCGTCCAGGCCGATGACCTGATCGAACACTCGACCGGGCTCGATGCGACCCTCGAGGACATCGGGGAGTAATTCTTCGATGTAAGCGCGGACCGGTGCCGGGCCACCGCTTACCGTGACGTTGCTGTAGAACATGGTTTCCCCGCCGCCTGGTATCGCCTGGTAGTGAGGCACGCCGACGCGTCCCACGGCACCCCCCGCGCGAACGATTCCCATGGCCGTTCGCATCGCGTCTTCCGCCCCGACACACTCGAGAACCGAGTGAGCCCCAAAACCGCCGGTGAGCTCGCGCACGCGTTCCATCGCTTCGTCGCCCCGCTCACTCACGATATGCGTTGCACCGAAGTCTTTCGCGAGCGCGATACGATCAGGATGGCGACCCAGGAGAATGATTGGTTCAGCTCCCAGGCGCTTGGCAGCGATGACTCCGCATAGGCCGACCGCACCGTCGCCAACGACTGCCGCCGATCTCCCGGGGCGCACTCTGGCGCTGACGGCGGCGTGATGACCGGTACCCATTACGTCCGAGAGTGTGAGGAGGGATGGTAATAGGGCTTCCTCTTTCCTAACCGGGAGTGCGAAAAGCGTTCCGTCGGCCTGAGGCACGCGCAACGCCTCGGCCTGCGCTCCGTCAACCCTGTCGCCGATGCCGAAGAACCCGCCGTGAACGCAGGACGTCGGGAGCCCGTCGTGGCAGAAATCGCAAGTGCCATCAGAATAGGCGAAAGGCATCACCACGAGGGCGCCGACCTTCACACGATGCACGTCGCGCCCGACAGCCTCTACGACACCGATTGCCTCGTGACCCATCCGTCGTCCGCGGACAGTGGGCTCGAGTAGCTTGTAGGGCCATAGGTCGCTGCCACAGATGCAGGCGCGTGTGATGCGCAGAATGGCATCCGCCGAATCCTGGATCTTCGGATCGGGGACGTTCTCAATCCGGACGTCGCCGGCCTTGTACATGACGGTTGCTCGCATGGGACTTCTCCTGATGGACTTGAGCTGCCCTGGCTACATCGTGTAGCCAGGCTTTTTGTAGAGCTTGGCCGCGCTCTGAACAATGTCAGGCCGATAGACCTTCTCGGCCCACTCGGCGGCTGGAACCTCTTCGAGGGCGACGGACACGGATTCCTCGCCGTAGTCCAGAACCTCCATCACGTCGCGCGTAATCGCATCCGCCAGTCGCTTCTTCTGCTTCTCGGACTTGCCGGGCCAGAGTTTCACGATGACATGGGGCATGGCTCTGTCCTCACCTCAGTTGTTGCGCGTGGCTCCGGCGAGGTATTGCTCGTCGGTCACCTTCTCCATCCAGTTCACCATCTTGCCGTCGAGCGCCTCCTGGATGGCGATGTGGGTCATGGAGGTCGTCGGGGTTGCCCCGTGCCAATGACGATGGTTCGGTGGGCACCAGATCACGTCCCCCGCTCGCACCTCCGCGACGGGTTCGCCTTCGCACTGTGTCCAGCCGCATCCGGCGGTGACAATCAGTACTTGCCCCAACGGATGCGTGTGCCAAGCGGTGCGCCGCCGGGCTCGAACGTGACGCTGGCGCACGCCGCACGGGCCGGCGCCGGGGAGGTAAAGAGTTGATCGATGCGAACGCTTCCCGTGAAGTAATCGGGTGGTCCCTTGGTAGAGGGCTGCGAACCGCTTCGCTTGATCTCCATGGTTTGGGCTCCGAGTGAATGGTGAAACTGGAATCTCGTGACACGGACAAAGGTAGTCCTTGTCGCGATGCTTGATTAGATGGCAGACTGCGCATGGGTTTATGAATTTCGTTCATGAATGCACTCTAATCTCGATGACCTGGTCGCCTTCCTGGCAGTCGTGCGCGAGCGCAGCTTCACTCGCGCGGCCGCAAAGCTTGGTGTCTCGCAGTCGGCCCTGAGCCACACCATCCGACGATTGGAGACGAAGCTCGGCATCCGGCTGCTGATGCGCACCACCCGAAGCCTCTCGGCAACTGATGCGGGCGAGCGGTTGCTCGAGAGACTGGGGCCTCATTTCGAGCAGATCGACACAGAGCTCGATGGTCTCACCGAGCTCCGAGAGAAGCCGGCGGCAACGATTCGCATCACTGCGGGAGAGCATGCCGCATATGCCGTGCTCTGGCCCGTGCTGGCAAAATTCCTGCCGCACTACCCCGACATCAAAGTTGAGGTGATCGTCGACTACGGGCTCACTGACATTGTTGCTCAGCGCTATGACGCCGGCGTGCGGCTCGGCGAGCAGGTCGCGAAGGACATGATTGCCGTCCGGATCGGACCGGACATGCGCATGGCGGTCGTCGGCGCGCCGTCCTATTTCGCGCAGCGATCACCGCCGAAGAAGCCGCAAGAGCTGACGACTCACAACTGCATCAATCTTCGGCTGCCGACCCGCGGCGGACTCTATGCCTGGGAACTGGAGAAAGGGCGCCGAGAGCTGCACGTTCGCGTGGATGGTCAGCTCGTTTTTAACAACATCGCGCTGCGAATCAATGCGGTGCTCGAGGGGCTCGGCCTTGCCTTCCTGCCGGAAGATGCCGTGCAGCCCTACGTAGCAGAGGGACGCCTCAGGCGGGTCCTCGAGGATTGGTGCCCGCCCTTTTCGGGCTACCACTTGTACTACCCCAGTCGGCGGCAGACCTCGCCCGCCTTTGGGCTGCTGGTGGACGCGCTGCGATATCGCAGAACGAGTTCTGATGGCTGAGCTCGCGAGAAGTCGCTCACTGCCAATGACCGCTTCATCGAAAGTCGTGGCCGCAGAGCGAATGTCTTCTGTTGGCCGGGCTGAGACGTTGGATAAGCGGATGCTCCCGACTCATGACCGTAGTCCCGCTCAACGCGGGAGATGCGCAAACTCGTGAAGGCCGCTTGTGGCCGATCGCGGCTGCCGTGAAGCGAAACTGCCCACCCGCCCGGCTGGGAGATATCATAAGTCGATGCTCGTCTCCTTCGGACACGATCTCTTTTGCGCAGATGGACCGACGGTATCGTTCTTCGGTTTTCCGTACCCGACCCGCATGGCAGTCGTACGACTTTCGACAGGCAAAGTTTGGGTATGGTCCCCTATTGCGTTGACTAGAGAATTGAGCGACGCAGTGGAGGCCATCGGACCGGTCGACTGCATCGTCTCGCCCAATAAACTCCATCACCTTTTTCTGTCTGAATGGAGGGATCGCTGGCCTCGCGCGCGGCTCTACGCACCTCCGGGCCTGGCTCGCAGAAAGAAGAAGGTGCACTTCGATGCTGAGCTTGGCGATCAGGCGGATACCGCATGGAGGGCCGACATCGATCAGACGGTGTTTCGCGGATCGTTTGCCCTGGAGGAGGTCGTGTTCTTTCACCGCGCCTCGCGGACTGCAATATTCGGTGACCTGATCCAGCGCTTTCCTGAAGCGACGGCCACCGGCTGGAAAGGGAGGATCCTGCGGCTCGGTGGTCTTGTGGGACCGAATGGCAGCACGCCGCGCGACTGGCGCCTGAGCTTTATCTCACACAAGGCTGCGCGCGCTGCACGTCAGACGGTGCTCGATTGGAGGCCGGAGCGGCTCCTGATTGCGCATGGCGAGTGCGCGACCAACGGCGCAACAGACATCATCGCGGCGGCCCTGAGCTGGATCTGACACGCCCGAATGCCGATCATTCGGCAAAGTACAATGAATGGCCGCTTCGCGGAAAGCACGCCAACCAAATGAGCGTCCGCTCCTGGCCGGGCTGAGACGTTGCCTGTCGCGATCGCGCGATCGCCGTTGCATATGGGACGGCCGGCGCTATCGCGCTCCGACGGCCCCTGCAGTAGCCCGCCGACCGTTTCCAGTGAGGAGGAATATAGTTCGGGATTCCTGATGGAAAATGGCGCAGGGGCGCCTGCGGAAGATTCAAAAGCTGGGCGAGAAGGACGAGGAATGGGTCTTGTTTTAAATCTCATCCTGCAGACGATCGTCTGGTTCGGCTTCCTGGGCGCGATCATCTTTGTTGCTGCAGGCACGACAGACTACCCGGGCGGGTGGCTCTATCTCGGTCTGATGGTCGCGCTCTCAGTCGTGTTTGGGACAATCATGGTGCGCGTTGATCCCGGGCTGCTTCGAGAGCGCCTGAAGCCACCCGTGCAGAAGGGTCAGCCGCTCGCGGACAAGCTGATTCTCATCCCGATTCTGCTCCTCATAGTCGGAGGCATGGGGTTCATGGCGGCAGATGCGGCGCGCTGGCACTGGTCGGCAATGCCATCTTCCGTGCGGTGGACAGGCTGCGGCCTCCTCTTGGCGGCGCTTTTGTTCATTTACTGGATCATGCGCACGAACAGCTTCGCGGCGCCGGTCGTGAAAATACAAAAGGATCGCGGATATCCAGGCGATCAAGCGCGCGATGAAGCGACCGCCCGCACCGGCTCTCGAGGCGGCCTCGCGCGCGCCACCGCCGCAGACCGTATCGGGAGTCGCCGGTCTACCACTGCCGAAGAAGTCGGCGGCGGTGTCCGGGAATGACGCCGCTGGGAGGGCGGGCGCGGACACGGTCTGGCAGCCCATCTGGCAGCAGATGTTGGATCAAAATCGCAAGCTATTGAATTATCAGGAGAAGATTGAATGGAAAGGGAGGGACTCGAAAATCCTTACAAATCAACAAGTTACTGATCGAAAAAGGGCTCCGACCACCTGTGATCCCCGGGTGCCCCCCGATTTGCCAGCAGATTTGCCAGTGGCGAACTTCGGCGAGTGATCAACTAGCGGAAAATCACTCCTTCCCGTCCAAGTATATCGCGCGGAATCGCGCAGCGAGCACCGTCCACCAGCATCGTCACGCGTGTCGCCCGCTGACAGGAGCGCTATCGCCTGTCCCTGTGACGCAGGCGGGGCTGTATCGAGCGTCGGCTTCGTGCCGCCCTTCAGCGACAGTGAGACGTCCCCATACCGGCCGTTGAAAGAGCAGGCAGTGACATTGGCGCGTCTACTGTCTGGCGATGATGCTTGGAGGCCATCGAGTGGGACTAGGGAACGACTACTTTGGCAGGCGTGTCTCGATCCAGGCGTTGATGTCGGCAAATACCTCCTCCTTGCCGAGGTCGTTGAGCGGATCGTGGTAGCGGCCCTCATAAAACTTTAGCGTCCTGTCCCTCGAGCCTGCGTGCTCATAGAAGTAACGGCTGCCGGTAGGCTTGGCGACCCTGTCAGCGCTGCCGTGGAGGATGAGCAGGGGAAGCGTGATCTGGGGAAACGCCGTCTTGATTCGCTCGTCCGCGTGTACGATTGCGGCCATTGTGGCGAACGGCTGGGTTTCGTGGGCGATGAGGGAGTCCTCGTTCATTGCTTTGACGACCCGGATATCGCGCGAGAAATCCTCGTTCTTCAGTGCCAGCACATGTG
>JBOIAD010000058.1:0-28577 GCA_050738795.1 Steroidobacteraceae bacterium | reverse complement strand
ACCGCATGAGATCTTGTCCGAGAGCCGGATGCGGGAGATCCGCATGTCCGGTTCGATGAGCGGGGACTGGAAACGGGGGCCTGTCAAGGGCTTACCGCGCCAGTCCTCGACTCTACTTGGTGGGCGGTACTGGGATCGAACCAGTGGCCCCTGCCGTGTGAAAGCAGTGCTCTACCGCTGAGCTAACCGCCCATTAGAAGCGGTGGAAGTCTATAGGCCTGCCCAGCCCGAGGCAATCGCGCTGCGCCCGCGCCTGCCCGGCCGGAGGCAATCCGGACGCGCTCGGATCACCCGCGCGGCTCGGCCAGCTTCATGTAAGGCGTGGGTGGCCATCGCTTGGTAACATGCGCGCCCTCTGGTAGCGACGGAAATCTGGATCAATGAGTGTCGTGACGCGATTTGCCCCAAGTCCAACGGGCATGCTGCACGTGGGCGGCGTTCGGACCGCACTATTCAGCTGGCTCTACGCCCGGCGTATGGGGGGAAAGTTCATTCTGCGCATCGAGGACACGGATCGGGAACGATCCACCGACGCTGCCGTGCGCGTGATTCTCGAGGGCATGGCATGGCTCAAGCTGGACGCGGATGAGGGGCCGTACTATCAAACGCAGCGTTTCGATCGCTACCGCGAAGTGATCCGCCGAATGTTGACTGCCGGCACTGCCTATCACTGCTATTGCACGAAGCAGGAGCTCGATCAGATGCGTGAGCAGCAGATCGCGCGCAAGGAAAAGCCGCGTTACAGCGGAATCTGCCGCGAACGCACGACGCCCCGCGACGGAGTCGAGCCTGTTGTCCGATTTCGCAATCCGACCGATGGTGTGGTGATCGTGGAAGATATCGTCCACGGCCCCGTGACGTTTCGGAATATCGAGCTCGACGATCTGATCATTGCACGCTCGGACGGCACGCCGACGTACAATTTTTGCGTCGTCGTCGATGACATGGATATGGGCGTCACGCACGTCATCCGCGGTGACGATCATCTCAACAATACTCCGCGGCAGATGAACATGCTGCTGGCTCTCGGTGCCGCGCCGCCCGCCTATGGGCACGTGCCGATGATTCTCGGGCCGGATGGCGCGAAGCTTTCGAAACGCCACGGCGCGGTGAGCGTGCTGCAGTATGAGGAGGAGGGCTATCTACCTGACGCTTTGCTCAACTACCTCGTTCGCCTGGGCTGGTCCCATGGCGACCAGGAGATCTTCACGCGCGAGGAAATGATCGCCGCATTCGACATTCACGACGTCAATAAGGGGGCGTCCGCCTTCAATCCGGAGAAGCTGTTATGGCTGAACCAACAGCACATGATCCGGGCACAGCCCGCGGCGCTCGTGCCGTATTTGCGCGCGCAGCTGCGCCGCTTGGGCCTCGACAGCGACAACCAGGAGCTTCTCGAGGGCGTGATCCTGTCGCAGCGCGAACGCTCCAAGACGCTGAAGGAGATGGCGCACGGCAGCCGTTTCTTCTTCACCGACGGAGTGGAGCTTGACCCGAAAGCGGTTGCAAAGCATTTGACGGCGGAGTCGGTGCCGGTGCTGATGAAGGTTCGTGAGCAGCTCGCAGGGCTGCCTGAGTGGACTGCGGCGGCGATTCATGGTGCGCTGAACGACCTCGCCGCATCCCGCCAGAGCGGCTTGGGCAAGATCGCTCAACCTGTGCGGGTTGCGGTCGCGGGGACGGCGGTCTCTCCCCCGATCGATGCTACCCTGGCACTTCTTGGCCGGGGTCAAACGCTGGCGCGCATCGATTCGGCTCTGCAGCAGGCACCGGCAGCTTCCTGAGCGAGGGGGCGCGCCGGTGAGATACTTTCGTTGAACCGTCTCTCGTCATCCCTTCACGACTTCGCAGTGCTGGTGAGCTTTCTTCAGCTTCGCACACGCGGATCGTGCTTCCTCCTGGCTCATCGTTCCCGACCTCACGCGATTGAGCTTGTCCCGCCCAGTCGGCGCGACGACGACCACGTCATGGAGCGCGTTGCCGTATTTCGCCTGCAGCCGCGCCCGCAGGCGCTGGGCCTCTTTTTTGGATCGGAACGCCCCGAGCTGCACCCGATACGAGGCGGCGTTGAGCTTCTGGAGCTGCGCCCGAGCCTCGTCCGCCTCCGCACCCTGTGGATATTTCTGCAGAAACTCCTGTAGTGCGGTTGCCTTTCCATCGGCCTGGGCGACCTTCCAGGCGGCTGCCCGCTCCAGCCCGGTTATGCGATCGTGCGCATCGGCTGCGTGAATTCCGTTTGGCTGCGTGTCGAGATATTGCTTGTAGCTATACGCCGTGCTGGTGTTTTTCGCTTCCGTCCAGGCATGCTCATCCTGCAAAGCCTGCATTCGGCCGCGCGCCTGCTCGGCGTGCGCACTCGTTGGATGGTCAGTGAGAAATTTCTGGTACCCAGTCACGGTGCCCTGCGCATCGGCCTTCTTCCAATCCGCTTCCTGTGAACTGCACGCAAGCAGCGCGGCTACCATGAGAAGCCACATCGGCCGAACTATCTTCACGATCGTCTCCTGATGCGCTCGCGGGCGCGTGCTTGTGGAGAAATGCACGATAGTATGTAGCGAAAACCACCGAGGCGACAAGAACAGCGGAACAATGCCGACGTGGCGGAGCCTCATCGTGTAGAAGCTCAATTTCGTGGGTGGTCCTCAAAAGCGCCGCAGGCGTCTTTTTGCAATGGACTAGTAATACAGCGGCGCCAGCTGATCGCGCCGTCGGCCCTTGCTGCGTCTTCCCTGGGTTGGCAACTCAGTGAGGGAATTCGCCAGCTTCTCGCCTTGCCACGAGCCCCCTCCGTAACAGGCGCGGTCGAGCTCCCGCAAAGATGCCGATAGCGAGGGGTCCTCCATTGCTCGGGCCAACTCGTTCAAACCGGTCGGCGCCTTGCCCTCCCAGGCCGCACCGGCCCAGGCCAACAGGTGGGACCGGGCAGCGGGAGCATCATTCGTTCGGCAAGCTTCACGGAACAGGGCACGCGCATTCGCCGAGGTCAGTCGCGAGCGCTGTACGTCTTCGCGCGGAAGGGGCTGCGATGGCAGGCTTCGCCGGTGCGTGATGAACCACGCCCCGAGGGTAACGAGCCACAGTAGGCCGATGATCAATGCGATGGCATGCCACCAGGATTCACTACTCGTGTGACTTCCTATCGCTCGGGAGGGCGCGGGGCGAGGTGGAACAGTGGCGCTAACCCGAGACCCCACCGGCGGACGTACTGTCGCAGGCGCGTAAGTCGTCGCACTGGCCGATTGGGCAGTCGCTGTAGCTGCAGCGGGAAGAATGGCTAGAGTTCGTCCCGGAAGAGTTGTTTCCCGCGCCTCACCCGCGCGCGTATCCCACCAGCTCAGATGCAGCGGTGGTATCGTAAACTGCCCCGGTTCGTCGGCAATCAACGCTATGCTCTGTTCGCGGTTGCCCACAACCGTGTCACCCTGCACTTCGTTCGCAAGCTTCGCCTGATCGGGATACTCCTTGAGTCCCTGCGGCACGCGAAGAAGTCCCGCCAGATCTGGAAGCTGGGCGGCCGTCAGGCCCTCAGCGTGCACCTGAAGATCGACTGTCACGGGATCGCCCACCCGCACTTGCGTGTGGTCCGGCTGCCAACGGCCCGTCATGGTGATCTTTCGCGCAGGCAGCCAGTAGCTGCTGCCCATGGCTGCGGGGCGCGGGCGGACCGCGAGAACGATGGGCTGACCGTGCACGCGTACAGGCTTGGTGGCCGTCAGCATTGCGCCAAACGGAGACTTCCCAAAGAGGCCGGCAAAAGGATCTGCGCCAAATGGACCCGATTGATCCGTGCGGGCTACCTCGGCAGTCAGCACTGGACCGGGAAGACTTATGGTGCCGCTGTGCTGAGGGAACACCACGTACTCGCGCGTCAACACGTCGTAGGTCTGGCCGTCTCTCTGAGCGGTGGACCCTTGATCGGCACCCACTTGCTGTACGAGCGCATCGCCGCTTGCCGGAAGCGCCAGGCCGGCGTGATACAGCGTCTCTGCGGAATACAGCCGAACGGTGACGTGCACAGCGGCCTGCACATACGGCTGTTTGTCATCAACTGTCGCTTCGAGAGAGAGCCTGGCACTTCTGTTCTGACCTGCGCCCGTTGACGTTCCGTTGTTCGCGGGCGTCGCTGCTACGCGCAGTGCGAGCGCGGGACTGCTATTGCCGTCCCAGGTAATTCCGGGCACAGTCAGGTTGCCGGCGTGTCGCGGCGAGAGAGTCGCGATGACTTCAGTCGCAGCCGACGTGTTGCCATTGATGACTTCGATGTTGCTGCTGCTCTGGGTTCCGAGAATGTCGAAGTCGTGTTTGAGCGGTGCAAGATCGGGCTGGCCGCGCGCCTGACCCTCGAGCTCCAATGTCAATTGCACGGTGTCCTCAGGGGCTACCGCGCTATGGTCCAACCATGCTTTCAATGCCGCGCCGGCAGGCATGCTCGTCAGCAGTGTCAGCAGCAAAGCCGCTCCCCGGCTCCAGCGCTTCATGGGCGCCTGTCCTGTTGTCGCATCATGTGCTCAATGAGGAATTTGCGCCGGAGAAGTTCCGCCGAATCGTCGGGGATGCGCCGCAGCCATTGATCGAGCGCAATGGCTTGCTCTGTTTCGGGTGGCGTCGCTGGGGCTGAAGGGGGCCGGTTTCGCGAATTGCTCGCAGGAGCACTGGCGTCGTTGAGACCGCGCATGGCGCGATCATCGCCGTTGCCGGGGTGTTGCGCATCTGCGCGCCCTCGCTGTTGCGCTGCCTGTTCCGCAGATGTCGATCCGGTGCCGTTGCTTGACCCCGCAAATTTGGGAGGCTGCGCCGCGCTTTGTGTGCCGGATTTGCCGGCGGAGGATCCGGTATTCGACGGCCCAGTCCGGGGCGCCGAGCCCTGTTGATTCTGAGGGGTCCCGGATTGTGATCCCTGCGACTGCGCCGACCCGGCTTGGCCCTGCGACTGCGCCGATCCCGCTTGGCCCTGGTTCTGAGGTGACGACCCGTGGCCCTGAGATTGCTTCTGCAACGCGCGCGCCACGAGATCGCGATTGTGCCGCGTGTCCCGATCGTTCGGCGCCCGCTTCAGCGCCTCGTCATAGGCGCTCAAAGCGGAACGCAGATCCCCTGCGCGCGCAAGCGCATTGCCGCGGTTGTACAGTGAATCGGTATCCGTGTAGGGAGCAAGCAGCCTGGCGGCTTGCGCGAATTGTCCGGACTCGAGCGCGGCGTAGGCGCGGCGCCGCGGATCGGTGAACAGCCGGGCGGCGTCGGCCGGATGGCCAGACGCAAGCAGATGCTGTGCCTGCTGCTCCGGCGTGAGCCACAAGTTTGGCCAGCTGGCGGCCGATGCGCGGGTGGCGAGCAGGATCACCGCCCAGAACAGCACAATGCGCTTCAAAGCCACCCCTTCCGTGCGAGCAAAGCAGCAAGCAGAAGCAGGGGCGGCAGCAGCCAGATACCGCCATTGAGCCAGGTGACGACGTCCTTTTGCGCAGCGGCATCGGGCCGGCTCGAGCTGACCGCCGGATTGGTTTGCAGCCGTGCGATCAACTCGGAAAGGGCCGTGATGGGCACATAAAGGCCACCTCCCGCGGCCGCAACTCGCCGCAGCTGATCCGTCTGGAGGCGCGCGAGCAGAGTGTGTCCCTGCGCGTCATGCTCGAACTGCCCCTGTCCATTCGGCAGCGGCGCACCCGCCCCGGTTCCCACGCCCACCACGTCTACTTTCGCTCCTTGCTGGTGCAAGCGCTTGGCGGCCAGCAGCGCTTTGGCGGGGTCGGCGAATCCGTCAGACAGTACGACGACTTGGCCTCCGTGTACCATTCTGGTGTGCAGCAGTCGAGCCGCCTCATCAAGTGCGGGGGCAAGGTTGTCGCCGGGCTCCGGCATCAAACCCGGTACCAGCGGCTGCAACAGCAAGCGCACTGTTGCGACGTCCGTCGTCAGCGGTGCAACCGTGTGAGATTCGGCGGCGAATACGATCAAGCCCACGAGTGCGTCCCGCGCCGCCGATAACAGATCCGATATCGCATAGCGCGCCCGGGTAATTCTGTCCGGCGCCAGATCCGCGGCGCCCATGGAAGCAGACAGGTCGAGCACTAAAACCCATGCGGCGGGAGCGCGATACGCGCTCACCTGATCACGCTGCCAGCTCGGCGCCGCCAGGGCAAACACCGCGAGCGTCCAGATGACCCCCACCAGTGGCCACGGGGAGTTGCCACGTCGGCCGTCGTTGTTCAATCGCAGGGCGGGCAGCAACTCTGCATCGACGAGCTGCGACCATGCGCCGTCCCGATGGCCCCGCCATGCAGACCAGCCTGCGAGGCCGAGCAACGCAGGCAGAGCGAGCAGCCACGCTGGGTGAAGGAAATGAAAAGAGTGCATGCCGCTCAGGTCCATACACGTCCCACGTCCCAGACCGCCGGCACGCTCAGCAGCAATGCCAGCGCGAGCGGCCACGTAAACCATTCCTGCTCGGGACGCAACCACTGTTGCCGGCCCGTCGCCGGCTCGAGTTTGTCGATCTGGCGATAGATCGCCTGCAGTGCGGCCGCGTCCGTCGCACGGAAATACTCGCCCCCGGTGGCTTTGGCGATGGATTTCAAGGTGTCCTCATCCAGGTCGGCGTTGCCGGAGTCGAAAAAGCCCGCCTCCGCGGGCGCTCCGACTCCGATCGTGTAAACGCGCAAGCGCGACTGCGCCGCGAGCCGAGCGGCCTGCAACGGGGGCACGATGCCCGCATCGTTCTGGCCGTCGGTCAGCAACACCAGGACGGTCTGCCCGGCTGCAGGGCCCGCGTTGTGCGAAACGGGGTCGGCTCTGAGCCGTTTGATGGCCAAACCGATCGCATCGCCGATGGCGGTTTGCGTTCCGGCTACGCCGACTACGGCCTCGTCGAGGAAACGGTGCACGGTCGCCAGATCCGCGGTCAACGGCGCCTGCATGTAGGGTTGGGTGCCGAACAGGATCAGTCCCACCTGATCCCCGCCGCGGCTGTCGATGAAGCGTCCGGCAACATTTTGCACGGCCTGCAGCCGCGACAGGCCGCCGGCCATGTCGTCGGTCGCCATGGATCCGGAAACGTCAATGGCGAGCAGCAACCTGCGTCCGCTGCTCGCAACCGGCAAGGGGTCGCCCAGCCACTGCGGCCGCATTGCGGCGAGCAGCAGGAGCGCCCAGATCACCACGAACAGCGCCCGGCGGCGATTGGAGACCGCGGCGACCGCGCCGGTTGCGATAGGCAAGCCTGCCACGAACGGCATGAACAGCGCCGAACCGGCCGGTTCAGACGCTCGACGCAGCCGGTAATGCACCCAGGGCAGCAGTACCAGTAACGCCATCCAGGGCCATGCAATGTGCAGCATCGTGGACTCTACGGCGCGCGTCGCCGCCGCGCCGCACGGCGCACAAACATTTCAGCTCCCGCCAGCCATCGTTCACTCTCACTGACGGGAGCGTTACCAAAGGCGGCGGCAAGCAGCGAGCGCCCGTGCTCGCCCGCCAGCGGCTCGCCACCCTGGCTTCCGATGAAACGGAGCCACGCCTCTCCGCTGAGCTTGCCCACGCTTGCAACACCAAACACGGTGACGGCAAAGCGCCGTAGCAGATCCTCGATCGCCGCCGCCGCTTCGCCTGTCGGATGCGCTCTGATGAGGCGAATCTCGCGCAGGGCGGCCCGCCGCCGCGAACGGTGCGGATCGCGCAACCGCCACCATGCGATCGCCGTCGCAAGCAGAACGCTCAGCACGAGCAGACCCCACCAACCCGGCGCCGGAGGCCACCAGCCGGCCGGCTCCGGAGGATGCCCGGGTGCCAGCTGCGCCAGCCAATTCGAGCTCATGCCGCGATTTTCGGGGCGTGCAGCCGGGACCTGAGGATGTCCACAGTTGATTCGCCCGTGTCCAATCGAAGAACGGGGCTGCCAATGCGCTGTGCCAATGTTCCTATCCGTGCTTCCCGTGCACGCCACGCTTGCAGCCACTGATGCCGAACGCTGGCGCCGTCCACGATCGTCGAGTGGCTGGGTACACCGACGCGGAAGCGCCCATTCGGCAGTCCCTGCTCCTCGAGCACATCTGTGACCCAGAACAACCGGCATTCGCTGTGCGCAGCAATCTGGGACCAGAGCGCTTCATTTGCGCTGTCGAGTGCCGAGAAGTCGCTGAGCGCCAGCACGAGGCTCCCCGGACGCACCAGTGCGGTCAAATTGCGCAGTGTCTCCTCCGAGGTCGCCACGGTGGGCGTCTCTGGCGCATGCGGCTGCATCTGCACCAACGCTCCGACGAGCGCCATCACGCCCGCCTCGCGCGCCCGTGGACGAAGAATCCGGCTTTCAGAGCAACCGCATACGACGGCGCCTACGCGGTCCCCGTCACGAGCGGCAACCCAGGCGAGCAGAGCGGCTGCTCGCACCACGACCGCGGATTTGAGTTGCCGGCGGCTGCCGAAGAACATCGCCGGACTCAAATCCGCGAACACCCAGACGGGCCGCTCGCGCTCTTCTCGAAACAGCTTGGTATGAGGCCGGCCACGGCGTGCCGTCACTCGCCAATCGATGCTGCGGGCATCGTCCCCTGCCGTATACAGGCGCACTTCCTCGAATTCGAGACCGCGTCCGCGGTGCGCGCTTCGATGACCGCCCTGGAGTGGGCCCGCAGCCCAACTCTGTGCGCGCAGGCTCAGGTATCGCGCTGCCTCGCGCAGCGCGAGCAATTCGGTAACGCCCGGGAGAGTCACGGTGCCGGCACCTTGTTCAGCAATTCATCGATACAGACCTGCGGACTCACGCCGCGGGCCAGCGCGCCATAGTCCAGAAGCAGGCGGTGGCGCAGGGCATCCGGCGCGATGGCTTGAACATCCTCGGGACTTACGAAATCCCGCCCATCCAGCCACGCAAGCGCACGTGCCCCGCGTTCGATGGCGATCGCAGCGCGCGGGCTAGCACCCCATCGCAGCCACTCGCGCAGTTGCTCACTGTAGGGTTCCGGACGGCGGGTAGCGTCTACGAGGGCCGCGATGTAAGCGGCCACCGGCTCGGACAGTGTCAGGGCCAGTACCTGGCGCCGCGCGGCGAAAATACTCTCCTGGCTCAAGCGATCGGCCGGCGGCGGCAGCTCCCGCTGCGAGATCGCTTCGTCCCGCGCGAGCGCCATGATTCTCAACATCGTGGCACGGTCGGGATAACTGACGATCGTGTGCAGCATGAACCGATCGACCTGCGCCTCGGGCAGCGGGTACGTCCCTTCCTGTTCGATCGGGTTCTGCGTCCCCATCACCAGAAACATGCGGGGCAGGGGGTAGCTGGCCGCGCCCACGCTGATCTGCCGCTCGGCCATGGCCTCCAGCAGAGCGGATTGCACCTTCGGAGGTGCGCGATTGATCTCGTCAGCCAGAATGAGGTTGTGGAAGAGCGGTCCGCGTTGGAAGCGGAAAGTGCCTTCTTCGGGACGGTAGATTTCCGACCCCGTGAGGTCCGCCGGCAGCATGTCAGGTGTGAACTGCACCCGCTGGAAATCCCCCTCGACGGCATGCGCAAGGGCCTTGATGGCGCGCGTCTTCGCAAGTCCCGGAGGACCCTCGACCAGCAGATGGCCATCGCCGAGAAGGGAAACCAACAGTCTGTCGACCAGAATCTCCTGGCCGATGATCTGGCCGGTGAGGTACTCGCCGAGCCGCCGGAAATCCGACCGCGCGCCGCTCGTTTCACGCTCGGGGCGTGTGGCGGGGAAGTTGCTCACGGAGTCCGGCATCGGGGCCGACATCCGGCCTGCTGATCCGCGCGCAGTTGCCCGTCCCGGGTTCGAATGAGCGTGTTGGCGTCGGCGATCAGCAGGCGAACCATCAGATAGTGTTCCAGGCAGGCGGCGCAAGAGCTCTACGCTACCGTATGTCCCGAAACCGGCGCAAGCGTAAGGGCCGCGCGGCCTAACGCGAAATGCGCTCTTCGGACAGTACCTCGCGCTCGCGGTAGCGCTCCGCGAGATACTCGGTGAAGGATCGAACCTTGTTGGGCGGTGGACCCCGGGTTGGAAACACCGCATAGACGGGGGTTCTCGGCGCTTCGAATTCAGTGAGGACCCGCTGCAGTTTGCCGCTGTCCAGCGCGTCCTTGATCAGCCAGGTGGGCAGCACGGCCAATCCCGCCCCAGCGAGCACCGCATCCGTGAGGGCCTCCTGGTTGTTTGCACGCATCCGCCCGCGAACGCGCACCGTCACCGCACGTCCGTGGTCGTCGAAGTTCCATTCATCGGCGCGAGAATAGTGAGTGTAGTGCATGCAATTGTGTCGAACCAGCTCACGCGGGTGCCTGGGAGTCGGATATCTTTCGAAATATTCCTTTGATCCGACGACGGCGCGCTGCACGTATCCGAGCCGCCGCACGGTGATGGCCTGCACCCGTAGAACTGCAACGCGAATCGCGACATCCAGGCGCTGTTCGGCAAGCGATTCGCAGCGGTCGGTCAGTGAGAGGTAGCAGGACAGGCGCGGGTAGCGCTCCAGGAATTGGGCCATGGGCGGGGCGACATGAAAGCGCCCGAACGTCACGGGAGCGGTGACTCGAAGCTCGCCCGCGGGCGCCTGAATGTGTGTCTGTACCGCCGCCTCCGCCTCGTGCACGTCTGCGAGAATTCGCTGGCAGCGCCGGTAGTACACGCGTCCGCCGTCGGTCTCCGCAAGGCCGCGAGTCGTACGGGCTATCAGACGCACGCCCAGTTCCCGCTCGAGCATTCCCAATGTGCGGCTTACGGTGGGAAGGGACAACCCCAGGGTCGCCGCCGCGCCGGACAGGCTGCGCCGGTCGAGCACCGTGACGAACACACGCATGGCTTGCAGACGATCCATCGGGGAACCCGGTTGCGGAAAACGAAAGAATGTTATTCAGGAACCGGCGCCGGAGCCAGCGGTCTTTTGCGCAGCGTCGCAGCCGGCTTCCAGACGAGGAACCCGCCATGAAGATCCTACCGCCGCGCCTTCCATACGCGTTCGGGGCTCTGGAGCCCGTCATCTCGAGGAGCGCCCTGCAGCTGCATTTCGAGCGGCATCACTGGCCGTGCTACGAGAACGTGCTGCAGCGGGTGACCGGCACGGATCTCGAGAACCATTCGCTGGGTGCCATCGTGCGCGCGGCAAGCCATCGCGACGATTGCATCCTGTTTCGCGATGCGGTGCTCGCCTGGAATCACGATTTCTTCTGGAAGTCGATGTGTTGCGGGGGAGGGGGCGCTCCAACCGGCCTGATGTTGGCCGCCATCCAGCGTACGTACGGAAGCTTCGATGCCTTTGTGACGAGGTTCAGACGCGCCGCGCTCGGGCGGCTGGCCACCGGCTGGTTGTGGGTGACCTGGCGCGCCGGACGCGTCCATCTCGTCACCACGAGCGAGGCCGACACGCCGGTCGTGCGCGGACATGTTCCATTGCTGGTTGTGGATCTCTGGGAGCACGCCTACTACCTGGATTACCAGGATCAGAAGGGGCTGTACGCCGATCTGTTCCTGGCCCAACTCGCGAACTGGGATTTTGCGCAAGGCCAGCTGCGCCGCCTGGTCGCCGCGGCACGCTCGGCTCTGAACCTGGCGCGAGCGGGTATCGAGCGTGTCTGGCCGTCCGCGCCGCACTAGACTTGCCGCATGGAAATAACCGCATAAGACTATTTCATGAACTGAAAGAATAACAAAGTGTGGCGGAACCGCAGCTCTTCTGTCGCGTCAAAGACGGTAGCGATTCAACGCTTTCCAGTGGAATGTCCGCATGCGATCCCCCGGCCCATACCGTGTACTCGTCCTTTTGCTCGGGACGCTCACTGCCTGCGCCGCCGCTGCGGCGACTGCCAGCTCCGGCCAATCCACGGCTCCCCGGCCGGCAGTCTGGCTGAAGCACGATCTTGTCGTGCGGCTGCAGAATCTCCCGAAGCGCTATTCCTGTGACGACCTGTGGTACAAATTCCGCGACGTGCTGCTGGCCATCGGGGCACGGCCCAACATGCAGATCCTCGCCTACAGATGCGAGAGCGTGTTGGGAGTTCTCGCGCGCTCGCCCAGCGTTCATCTGCAGTTCGAGACGCCCGAGGTGGCCACCGGCGCACAGCTTCGCTGGTCCGATTTTCAGGTTCGGCCCAGTACCGTGCGCCTCGAGCCGGGGCAGCCGCACTCGCTCGACACTTCCGATTGCGAATTGCTGCGGCAGATCAAGGGGGCACTGCTGCCTGCCGTGTCCGATCGCGTAATTGGATACCACCTGGCATGCCGGGCGCCACCTGCGGACCAGCCCCAATTCGGCCTGTCTGTGCAGGTGCTGAAGCCTGCGTCGGCCGGCGACACCCGGGTTGCTTCCCGTTCGGATCCAACGCCAAAGCTGACGGAGGCGATCTCCCCGCCAGCCACGGCTCCTGTTCACTGAAGGCACGTTGTTCACGCGATGTCCGCCACTCACTCGGAGGCCATCACGAAATACGAATACCGGTCGCGCACCGACGAGGGTGCCGGCGTGAGCACGGAGACGAAGTCATGGTCTATCGAATCAAGCAGCTCGACCGCTGCCGTATCTGCGCGCTTGATGGCGAGATCGGCCATGTCCGCGATGTGTATTTCGACGATGAGCAATGGGTCATCCGCTACCTCGTGGTCGAAACGGGCAACTGGCTGACCGGCCGCAAGGTTCTCATTTCGCCGTACGGCGTGGCGCGTGTGGACTTCGATGAGCGGACCGTCGCCGTGAACCTCACCCGGCGTCAGGTGGCGCACAGTCCGGACATCGACACGGAAAAACCCGTGGGGCGGCAGCTCGAGCTCGAGTATCTCGAATACTATGGATATCCCACCTACTGGCCATACACCACATTGTGGCCGTGGGGGTCGATGCCGGCCATCACACCGCCTGCGACGGGCACCTGGCAACAGGTGCGCGCGCGTGATGTAAGCACACAGACTGCCTCACGTCCGCCACGCCATCTTCCCGCCTCACGCCCGCAACGCCATCTTCGAAGCGCAAACGAAGTGCTGCGCTATCACATTCGGGCGACGGACGATTCGATTGGCCATGCCGAGGATGCGTTGTTCGACCCTCGATCCTGGTCCATACGCTTCCTGGTGGTCGATACCCGAAACTGGTGGCCGGGCAAGCGCGTGCTCGTTGCGCCGGCGTGGATCGACAATGTCGACTGGCCGGAACGTTCCATCGCGGTGGCTATGACCCGCGACGAGATCCAGCGCTGCCCCGAGTACGATCCAGGCCACCAGCCGGTCGCTGCCGCGGAGCAGCGCCGCTCAGACTATCCCAAGCCCGATCAGCGGCACTGATTCGCCGGCGCCATCTTTCGCTATGCTACGGGTATATTGAAACCCGCACTCTCCCGCAATGACATCCCGCCAGCCGCGCGCGCCCGCGTCCGCAAACGGGCCGCGCTCGATCGCGCCGCGTGGATTGCCGAAGCTCGCGCCGCGCTCGTCGCCGGCGGCATCGCGGCTGTCAAAGTAGGCAGGCTCGCACACAAGCTCGCCGTGACGCGCGAGTCCTTCTATTGGCATTTCAAGAATCTGCAGGCGCTGCACGAGGAGCTGCTGACAGACTGGGAGCGCGGCAATGCGGCGGCGTACGACGCGCTGCTCACCCCCGGGCACGAAGGGGCGCGGGAGATCCTGGCCAATGTGCACATGTGGCTCGAGGAGGAGCCGTACAGCCCTGCTTGGGACTCGGCGATTCGCGACTGGGCGCGCGTCTCCCGGAAAGCGGCCCGCGTGGTCAGGCGCGTCGATGAGCTGCGCGTGGAGCGCATCAAGCAGATGTTTCTCGACCTGGGTTACGACGAGTTGGAATCGCTGGTGCGTGCACGGATCACCTATTTCCACCAGGTCGGCTACTACACGATCAGGCCCGGAGAGTCGCGGCGGGAGCGGCTGCGCCTGGCGCCCTTGTATGTGCGCCTGCTGACCGGCCTGCCCCTGCTGAAGTAGGCTGAGCCCTTGACTTACACTGAAGCCGCTGCACCGCGCGATCGCTGGTACGTACTCGGCATCCTCACGGTCGTCTATGCCCTGAACATTGCCGATCGATTCTCGATCTCCACGCTGATCGAGCCGATTCGGCTGGAGCTGGGGCTCTCCGACAGCGGCATCGGATTTCTGACCGGGGTCGCGCTCGCTCTGTTCTATGTGACCGTGGGCATCCCCATTGCGAGCCTCGCCGACCGCACCAGCCGCCGGAACATTCTCGCGCTCGCACTCGCGGTCTGGTCGGGCATGACGGCCTTGTGCGGAGTCTCCCAGAATTACTGGCAATTGCTGCTGGCGCGCTTTGGTGTCGGCATCGGCGAGGCCGGCGGCACGCCGCCCTCGACATCCATCCTGGCGGACAAGTTTCCGCCTGCCCGGCGCCCGATGGCGCTCACGATCTTTGCCCTGGGCGCCTGTCTCGGTGCGTGGCTCGGGTCCTCGATCGCGGGCACCGTGGCGCAGAGCCATGGATGGCGGGCGGCATTCCTCGTCCTCGGCGTGCCGGGAGTGGCTTGCGCGCTGGTGGTCTGGCTCACCGTGAAGGAGCCCCGGCGAGGCCAGCTCGATGGCCCCTCGGCCGGCCAGCCGCCAGTTTCGCTGCTGACGGCCGTGCGCTTCATCTGGAAGCAGCGCTCGGCGAGGCATCTGCTGGCAGGAGGGTCCGTGGCGACTTTCTGGAGTTGGGGTCTGATGTGGTGGACGCCCACGTTTCTCGTGCGTTCCCATCACATGACGGTGGGGCAGGCGGGTGAGCTGCTGGGGCCGATGCATCTCATCGCCGGAACCGCGGGCACCCTGTTTGCCGCATGGCTCATGAGCAGGCCCGCCGCGCGCGACCCGCGTTACGTGGCCCGCTTGCTGGGCTGGGTCACGGCAGTGACGACGATTCCATCGGTCTTTCTGTATTGGGCGACCTCCCAGAGCGCCGCGACCGCGCTGCTGTGGGTCTTCGTACCAGCCGTGTACTTTTACATCGGCCCCATCCTCGGGCTGCTGCAGAACGTCGTGCCGGCACCGCTGCGCGCGATGACCTGCGCGCTCCTTCTGTTCACGGCCAATGTCGCAAATCTCGTGGTCGCCCCCCAGTTGGTCGGCTGGTTGAGCGACTGGTTCGCCGCCTCCTTCGGGGCGGGCCAGGAGTCGCTGCGCTGGGCGCTGTTGCTGATCGCGCCCACGGGGCTCTGGGCGGCCTGGCATCTGTGGACCAGTGGCAAGACGATCCGCGCGGACGAAGCGCAGCTTGGCAACGAGCCGCTTCCGGCCTCCATCCCGGCGAAAGCCTCCCGCCATGTTGTTTGATCGCGACATGCGATTCGGGCCGGATCAGCGATTGCGCGCCTGTTAGTTGTGCGAATGTGTTGACTCGTGCCGGCAGTGTCGGCAAGCTGCAGATGCCGCGGATTGCGGGAGGGGACGCTTCAGCGCCGCTGCCCGCGGCAATAATGAACATGGCGGGGAGATAAGGCCTTTCGGCAGCTTGAACACCGATACAAATTGCGGCTGACGCATCATTGGGGAGTTCTCCATGCACGCAAATGAACCGACGTCACGAAGCAAAGCAGCCTTGCGGATTCTGGCGCTGGTGCCTGCCACGATCCTGTTCACGCCGGCCGCCTTCGGGCAGCAGGCCGCCGCCACGGGGCCGGAGGGGATCGAGGAGGTGGTCGTCACCGCACAGAAGCGGCTCGCCAACCTGCAGGATGTGCCGTTCTCCGTGGCTTCGACCTCGGAAGAGCAGATCCGCAATTCCGGTTCCGAGAATATCGTCGATCTCGCGCGCAATATCGCGGGACTCACGATCGCCGATCTCGGCCCGGGCCAGAGCCAGATGGCGATCCGCGGCATCAGCGCGGGCCAGGTGATTCGCGACCAGCCGGGCGTCAAGGAGCAGGTCGGTGTCTATCTGGACGAGTCGCCGATTTCGGTGGCGCTCTTTACGCCCGACCTGGAGCTCTTCGACCTGGAGCGCTTCGAGGTTCTGCGCGGTCCGCAGGGCACCCTGTTCGGTTCCGGATCCGAGGCGGGAACGGTGCGCTACATCACTCGCCAGCCGAAGCTCAACGTGTTCGAGGGTGCCGCGGATGCCTCGCTCGAGGACGTCAAGGGTGGAAGCGAAGGCGGCTCGATCCGGGCGGCGGTGAATCTGCCGCTCGGCTCGATCGCCGCAGTCCGCTTCGTCGGCTACTACCGCCATCTGCCCGGCTTCATCGATGCCATCCAGCCGGACGGCAGCACCAAGCGAGCGGTCAACGACGGTGACCGGACCGGTGCCCGCATCTCCATGCTCATCCAGCCGACCGACCAGCTGAGCATTACGCCGCGCCTCGTGCTGCAGAACCTGGGCACGAACGGCTTTCCGCGAGTCGATATCTACAACATCCTCGCCAATCAGTACACGACGACTCAGCCACCGGTCACGATCGGTGATCGCCAGCAGTTCACGCAGCAAGGCGAGGGTCTGACCGATGACTTCCTGCTCACCGACCTCAAGATCGACTACTCGTTCGGTCCAGCGACCCTGACGTCCATCTCTTCGTACACGAATCGCGAAGTGCTGGTGGTGCGTGACGCGACTCAGCTGACCGGCAGTGTGACTTTCGATTTTGGCGGCAACGGCGACCTGGTGCGCATCCCCTCTCCGCTGTCGGACCGGACGCGGCTCAATGTGACCAGCGAGGAGCTCAGGCTGGCCTCGAGCGGCGACACGTCGCTGCAATGGCTCGTGGGCGGTTTCTTCCAGCATGTCGACCGGCGCTATGGCCAGGATCTGCCCACGCCGGGATACGACGCCCTGTCGGATCAACTGATCGGCACCGACAGTGCAGCAAACAACGCTCCGCCCAATACTCCGTTCTTCTCGGATCTGACCTATCGATTGAAGCAGTATGCGGGGTTTGGCGAAGCGACCTGGAACATGACGCAACAGTTCTCCTTGACGGGAGGCTTGCGCTACTACAAGTTCAGCGAAGACCGGGTGCTGAATTTTGGCGGCGTCTTCGCCAGCCCCACGCCTCCCGGCGGCCTGCCCGCATCCACCGCTTCGCACGGCATCTCGCCGCGTGCGATCGTGAGCTACAAGATCGATGAGGATTTGCAGTTCAATCTGCAGGCCTCGCGCGGCTTCCGCCTGGGCGGCATCAATGATCCGATCAACGTGCCGCTGTGCTCGGCCCAGGACATCGCGGTGTTCGGCAATCAGAAGAACTGGAAGGACGAGAAGAACTGGAACTACGAGGTCGGCGCCAAGATGCGCTTCTTCGACCAGCGCGTGACCCTGAATCTGGCTGCATTCTACGATGACATCAAGGATCTGCAGGCCACGACGACGGCGGGCACGTGCTCCTCGCGTATAGTGTTCAACGTACCGAAGGCGCGCAGCGAGGGCATCGAAGCGGAGCTCTTCGCGCGGCCCACGTCCAATTGGGACTTCGGCCTGTCGGCAACGTATGTGAATGCCAAGCTGCAATCCTCGGTCGTCTCCACGCTTCCGGACGGAAGCGTGGTGGTGGTGGGCGGATTGCAGTCTGGCAACCGGCTGCCGACGGCGCCCCAGTTTCAAGGTGTCGCCACCGCCACCTTCACCGTACCGATGGGCGCGGGTCCCGACTTCTTCGCCACGGCGACGGTGCAGTACGTGGGCTCGTCGTTCTCACAGTTCGAGAACGAGGAAGACGGGTTCGGATCCCTCGGCGGCCCATCGCCCAATGCTGCGCGACTGATCCCGTACGGCGGTCCGCTGACGGTCTCGCAGATCAACTACGATGCCGAATTGCCGAGCTACTCGATCGGCAACGTGCGCTTCGGATTGAAGAACGACCGCTGGGAAGCCGCCCTGTATTGCAACAATCTGTGGGATGAGACGGCACGCCTGGCGCTCGACTACGAGCGTGGCCGCAGCGCCCGGGTAGGCTATATCACCAATCAGCCGCGCACGTTTGGACTGTATGGGCACCTGAAATTCTGACCGCGAGCCTGCGAGCTCATTACGCCGCGGCTGCAGCTGCCCTGGCGGCTGCAGTTGTTACGCAATATCGATCTTGAGGATATTGCGATCGGTCGCCAGACGCTGCAGCATCGCCGCCCTGGAAACGAGGGCAGCGCCCCGCCGATGTGGGTTGGTATCGCAGGTGAACGGCAGAGGCTGTCCATTCAGTGCGATTGCGCTGACACCGCAGCCAGCCTTGCCGATTCGGTAATGCACCTCGATCGGGCGTTTCAGCAGAGTCGTCCCGACCCGCAGGCCATCGAGCGCGCCGGGTATCACAGGGTCTATGCGCAGCACGTCCGCCTCGCAGCCCAGCCCCAGGAATCGCCGAACGATCAGGCCCAGAGCTATTCCTGCGCCGCTCGAGTACACGCGCCAGCCGCCGTCGAGCGCGATCGTCCCGCCTGCCACGCGCTCGTACTCGGCGCTCGCCTGATAGCGATCTTCGAAAGCGGCATCGGAGCTGGAGTAATAGCAGTTTGCCTGGCGTAGCGTGGCGCCCGGCACGATTGAGCGGATGCCCACCGGATTGGCCTGGCAGAGCGCGTGAAAGAAGCGATCTGCCTCACCAAGATGCGCCAAGGCCTGCGCGTAGCGCAGATGCGCGTGCATATACATCAGCCCGATTTCGCGCCCGAAGAAGGTTGCCGTCTCGGCCCGCTGGAATATTCGCTGCAAACCGCCATGGTAAGGCATTGGGCGATCGAACAGCCGGGCCCCATCGGGAGCACTGAGGTGTGTATCGATCAATCGCAGGTGCTCACGCGCCTGTTCCGGAGTCAGCATATCCTCGAGAATCGCATGGATCATCGCGAGGGAGCTGTAGCGTACGCCCGTTGTTTGATCGCTTGGATGCAGGAGGTAGCGGACGCGGCCAGCCGCTTCGAAATGGGCATAGCCCGCGAGTACGCCGTCTACCAGAAGGAACCGCTGAAAATCCCGCTGTACGACCTCAGCCCATTTCTCGAAGCGCGCTGCGTCCTGCGTGCGTCCAATGACACGCATTGCACGCGCCAATTCCCGCAACGCTTGAAAATGCAGTGTCACGGTCCAAGCGCTGCACATGTGTTCGCGCAGGACAGGGTCCGCCGGCTGCAACGAATCGTTCCAGTCACCGTGACCGTACGCGGCGAGCGCCGTAGAGGGAATGACACGTTTCTCTACGAGCGCGAGCGCGCGTTGCGCATGCTGCCAAACGGTTGCATGTTCGGCGGAATTCGATCCGCGGGAGTCAAAAAACGGCACGGTTGCATCGAGTACACCCGCATCGCCGGATGCGACCAGATATTGGGCCAGGGCCAGCAGCGGCCAGAAGACGATATCGCCATGCGAATCACCTGCACGGATCTCGCGCTCGCGTTCGAAGAACATGAACCACTGCGGCCAATCGCCATCGGGGTTTTGCGCGCTCATGACACGCAGCAACAAGTCTCGCATCGGTTCAATCCGATCCAGCGCGAGGAGCATCTCCACGGGGCCTTGACATACATCGCGCGTTCCCCACCCGCCCCCCGAGAACTGCTCGAGTCCCCGGGGTGACAGATAGTGCACGAGCGCGTTGTGGGTGAACCAGGGCACGATTTCAGGGATACCCGCCAGACGGGCAGCCAATGGCCCCGGCGGCGAAGCGCCCAGGGTCAGCCTCGGTACGAGCGCATCGCCGGAATCAACACGAAGCGGCGCATTCGCCTGCCCGGGAATCAGATCGCCTCGGAATCGCAGGCCGATCGAGGCTGCGGGCGCGGTCACGATGCACAGAAAGGGCTGGCCGCGCGAGCGCCCGTCGATGAATAGCAACTCATCGCCGCCGACACACTGAGCCTCGGTACCTGACATCGGGGTGATGTGAAAACTGCCGTTGGGAAAGCGGCGGGCAAGATCAGTCCCGGCAGAGGGGGTGACGATGATGTCAGCGCCATCGCGCCGCCAAAGCACCTTGCCTGGTGTGCTGCCGTCATCGTCGTTGAGCGCCACGTGATGGCAGATGAGAAGCCGCGCGGGCGCTCCCGAGCTGACTTCCACTGACAGCGTCAGCTCGTGCGGTTCGCTGCGGGCTTCGGCGCGAACCTGAATTACGCCCTCGTCGTGGCTATAGATCCAGCGGCACGAATCCGGCGACATCTCGAACGCGGAGGGCACATTTAGCAGTCGCCATGTGCCGCCAAGCTCGATGAATACACGCTGTCCGTGCGAACGAAACAGACCGAGATAACTGTGTACGGTTGAAAGAAAGCGGTTGATGCTGACGTGGCCCTGCGTCAGCATCGAATGAAAGACACCGCTCATCCACGCAGTCGAGGTCAACGCTGTCTCATCCGGCGTCATGTGGTGGCCGGTGCGCAAGATATGGCCGTGCGGGCGTTGCACGCGCAGTTCCTTCCTGCTCAGGACTACATGACAATCCCCGCTATGAAAGAACGACAGGTACTCACCACCCTCGTCGAGCTCTTCGTGAGTCCATTCGGACCCGAACCACGTGCGCAGCCCTTCGGCATCGAAATTGCGGCCGTTGAGAAACGCCGCGCGACTGAAGAGGGTCGCCGCGCGCAAGGGTTCGGCGGAAACGGACTCGATCGCGAAGGGTGCGGCTTCAGGCAGCGCAAGAATCTCGTTCACCCGTCCGAGATCCGATGTCGAGGTGGCATCTGGGTGGTCTGCCCGGTAGGCACCGAAAAAGCCGGCGTCCACACTGGCGCCCGGGTCCAGCTGTAGCGGCGCGTCACGAATGACCACCATGGAGTGCTCGTGCTGCAGCCGCCGGCCCGGAAGATCGGCGGCGAGACCGGCCGGCGCATCGCCCGCGCGGACTGCGAGCCCGTGAAACTGCAAGGCGTCCGTTGCGAATGAGATACCGTTACGCATCGAGCCTATCAAAGACCACGGATTGCGGCCGTCGACAGCAAGATTCTGCCGCGAGGCAATCATGAGGCCGTGCGGCGACTGGGTGAGCGGCGTGTGATCGATATATTGGCTCACGTAGTACTCATTGAGACGCACCGCGCCGTACGGAGCCAGGGCAAGATCCTGCGCGTAAGTCAGATCGACCTGTTGCGGCGCCGGATTCGTATTCTCAAGGTGCACGTGCCAGAACCAGGCAGGTGCGTTTTGGGCCAGCACGAGCGCCAGGCGGTAGTTGATGCCGAGCCACGAACCGGATCCCACGAGCCTTGCGTTGGCCGCGTCAAGCTCAAAGGCGGTACGGCTCGAGGGTCCCAGGAGCGGTGTCCATTCGAGCGTCTCGCCGTGGCGCCGCAAGTACAGATTCGCGGGGCCGCCCTCGATCTCATTACCGACAAACAGCGTCAGCGAGATCGCCTCGCAATCGAAGCGGCACAGCGAGCCGTTCGCATTGATCTGCAGGCGCAGCCCTGAGCGGCTGGTGAGTCGTCGGGCCGTCGGCTCGATGAGTGCTTCAGACATGTTGCAGCTTTCCTCGCGCGCACGGCGCAGCGGTTCCACTCGACGCCGCGCCGCAGGCCATGACGCGCCGCAGGCCATTCCGGTCCGGATTCGGCGCCGCTGGCGCCCGAGTTTCCGGCCCGATCCGCAGCGGGCACTGCGCAGCGCTGCGGCAATCGTTGCACAATCCACGTCGATCAACCATCAGCATCCTCGATGATCGTTGTGCGATGGTAGTATTCGCCTCTTCGAATCAATCAATTCCGGGCGCGGGGGGACTGCATGAGCAGCACAAGGGACATGGGGCTGAGCAGGCGGGATTTCGTGAACGGCGCGGTCAGCGGCGCTGCGCTTGCAGCGGTTCCGGCGGGCGTCTTTGCGGCGGTTACCGCGGCACGGGCGCACAAGGCGGCGGTGTTGGCGCAGATTCCGAAGATGCAAGCTGGTCTCCACATCCGGCAAGCCCGGAGTGTTCGGGAAGCTGGACGCGGGTGCGCGCACGACCGCCTGATCAGGCGCGGCGCGCAATGAAATGAATCACCCTCGCGCGGTTGAGACATCCACCATGCTGCGCCCGGGGCCGGCCTTGCGATTCGCGGCCTTCTGCTGGCTTGCCGTGGCGGCGATGGCTGCGCCTGCCGGCGAACTGCTGATCTTCGGTGGGCCGATATACACGGGCGTCAAGGAGTCACCGAGGGCTGAGGCGGTGCTGGTACGCGACCAACGCATCGCTTTTGTCGGTTCACTCGCAGCGGCGCGGCAGCAAGCGCGGGGCGCGCACGACATCGATCTCAAAGGGGCGGGTGCCTATCCGGGGTTCGTGGATGCGCATGCTCACCTGACCGAGATCGGCCTGCGCGAGCTCACGCTGAATCTCGAGGGAACATCCTCGATCGAGGCTGTCGTGACCGCGGTGCGCGCGTGGGCCGCCGCGCATCCGGGCAGCGATCCGATCCTGGGAGGGGGCTGGATCGAGACGCACTGGCCCGAGAAGCGCTTTCTGACTCGCTCGGACATCGACCGCGCGGTCAAGGCCCGTCCCGTGATCCTGCGGCGTGCCGATGGGCACGCCACCGTTTGCAATTCCGCCGCTCTGGCGCTCGGTCATATCGACCGCAGTACACAAGACCCGTCCGGCGGCAAGATCCTGCGGGACGCCTCCGGCGAGCCGACCGGCATGCTGGTCGACAACGCGCTGGCGCTGATGTATTCGAAGTTGCCCGGACCTTCGAAGGCCTTGAGGCGCGAAGCGCTGGAGCGCGCCGTTTCGTTGTATGCATCCCGAGGCTGGACGGGAATGCACAACATGAGCGTCGCTGGCGAGGATGTCACGATCCTGAGATCGCTGGCCGCGGAAGGCAAGCTGCCGATCCGGGTCGACAACTTCATGGTGCCGGAAGACTCCGACACGGTGTTGACCAAGGGTCCGTCGCAAGACGCCTCGGGCCTCGTGCGGGTTCGCGGCGTGAAGCTCTACATGGACGGAGCCCTCGGGTCACGCGGGGCAGCATTGTTGGAACCCTACAATGACGCGCAGGGCTCGGGCCTGCTGCTGACGCCTCACGACGTAATGCGAACGATCCTGCTGCGGGCGCTAAAGGCCCATGCGCAGGTCGCCACACATTCCATCGGGGATCGCGGTAACCGGCTCACGCTGGACGCTTATGAGGAGGCCTTCAGGCAGGATCCGGCAAACGCGCATGACGTACGCTGGCGGGTTGAGCATGCGCAGATTCTTGCACCTACGGACATTCCGCGCTTCGCGAAGCTCGGAATTACCGCCTCGATGCAGCCGTCGCACGCCATCAGTGATCTTTTTTTTGCGCCCGCCCGTCTAGGGGCCGCTCGACTGAAAGGTGCGTACGCGTGGCACAGCCTGCTCGATAGCGGCGCGCTTGTCGTGGCTGGCACTGACGCACCAGTGGAACGGGGTGATCCGCTTGTCGAGTTCTACGCTGCTACCTTCCGGCATGACTTGAAGGGATATGCCGGTCCAGATTGGCATCTGGAGGAAGCAGTCAGCCGTCCGGCGGCGTTGCGCATGCTGACATGGGGACCGGCCTGCGCGATCTTCCGCGAGAAGGAGCTCGGCACTCTCGAGCCCGGAAAGCTTGCGGACATCACGGCCTTCTCCGTCGATCTCATGATGGCGCCTTTTGCCGCGATACCCCCCGCTCGAGCGGTTCTCACAGTCGTGAATGGAAAGGTGGTCTACGCCGCTCGCTGACTCAGCAGGGATGGCTGGCCGGCCTGCGAAGCCGCCGGCCTTCCATCCATTGCCAGGACAGCAGCGCAGGCACGCCGCACGACACCTCGCGTATACGCTTGGCCACGGAGACGGCCAACGCCAACTCACTGTTGATGCCGAGCGCTTGACCGAACACGACGAGGCTCGCTTCCTGGACGCCGAGACCCGCTGGTACGAAGAACGCCAGATGGCGCACCGCCTGAGTCAGGCTCTCGAGTGCGATAGCTGCGCTGACCGAGACCGGATGTCCAAAGAGGCGCAAGGCGAGCCAGATCTCGAACGATCCCGACAGCAACGCGGCCAGTTGCAGAGTACCGACCCACAACAGCGCCCGGAGACGGTGCAGGCAGTCGCGAAGCTCACGATCCAGCGACTGCGCGCCCTGGAACAGCGGGCCTTCGCTCACCAACGGACGCAACAGGCTTTCCAGGCGCTGAAATACCGAGCCATAGCGCATCAATAGAAAAGTCGCCACTGGGACCGGCAGCGAAAATATCAATGCGAGCAGGATGTGACGCTGCTCCTGCCCTGTAGCCTCGAGGTGGATGAACAGGACCAGGCCCATGACGGCAAACAGGTAAGAGGCCATCAGTGTCAATAGAACTTCCACGATGACGGTGGCGCTGACGGGCGCAGCCGCCAGTCCGCGCCATCGCAACAGGCGAATCCCGGCGACACCGCCGCCGACACTGGCAACCGGCAGGAGGCGGTCGATCGCTTCCCGCACCGTGGTGACCCAGAATACGTAGCCGAGTCCGGCGCGGCGCGCCGCATCGTACGGGCGAAGGAGCTCGAGCCAGCCAACGGCGTAGAGGAGAAAGAACACCGCACGGTAGGGCGTCAACCAAAGCAGTTTCCACCCGGCCGATCCCACTGCCCGCAACATTGCGGCGATGTCCGTGTGAATGACGAGCACCAGCACCACGGCCAGTCCCAGCAGACCGCCCGTGTAGCCGGCGATTCGCAGGCCGTGCCGTCTTTGATGGAACCAGCCAGGCACGCTGCAGCGCTGGGAAGGGAGCTCAGGAGGGATTGCGCATTATACCGTCGGCGCCGACGTCGAACTCGCTTCCCCGCCACGTGACCCGGGAGGTGAAGAAGCTCCGGCACCATACCCAGTAGATCAACGCGTCCCGCACCGGCACTAGCCACAGATCCGCGAACATCGGGCGATCCCCCGGTAGCCGATGTCTCAGGTGCAACGCTAATCGCCCGATGACCGCGATCCAGAACATTGCCGCGGGGGCACGCGAGACCAAAGGCGCCGACGGGCAAAGCAGGATGCCCAGGACCGCCAGAGGCAAGCTGAAGGTCAGAAACATCCAGCGAAAGCTGCGCGGGCGCAATATGCACAGCGTGCGCATCCATCGCAGCTCATGGCGCATGAGAAAATCCAGACTCGGCTCGTGTTGCTCCGCATCGGGCACATAGCGCGACAGCACGACCCTGCGCCCCGATTGGCGTACCAGCTCGCCCAATCGATAGTCGTCGGCAAGATGGTTCACTATCGCCTGCAGGCTTCCGATGGCCTCCAGCGTTTCCCGCCGCAGGCAGATGGTTTGGCCCGATACGTAACCCTGATGGCCAAACAGCCACGCCAGCAACACCGAAGGAATGAACCACTCGTTGACATACATTGCGCCGAGACGTGACCAGATCCGATGTGTCGGCACTCCGTGATAGATGCAGGTGACAAGTCCCACCCTACGATCGAGCAGCGGGGTCGTTACAGACGTAAGATAGTCCGGCCCGACGGAGGCGTCGCTGTCCGCCATGACCAGCACGTCGTGACGCGCGCGTGTGAGCATGTTGATCAAGCTGCTGATCTTGTGGTTGCTGCCGTGCAGTTGGGGATTGACGACAACATCGATCGGCAGGGCGGGGAATTCCGCGGCCAACCGCTCCACGACCGCGAGCGCCGGGTCAACCGGATCGCGCACCCCGAATACGATCTGAAACTCGCCAAAACGCTGCAGGCAAAATGAGCGCAGGTTGTCGTACAGGCCGGGCTCGGCGCCACATAGGGGTTTGAGCACGGTCACCGGTGGGAGTGTCTGCGGCCTTAGCTTTGCGCTGCGCAATTGCCACACCAGCGCCGCTGTCAGCGCGGCAACCGAGTAGCCGGCAGCGAGCGTCAAGCTTGCGAGGCCGATGCACTCGGCGAGCGCATGAGCTATTTGCATGGATGCCCCGGCGGTTCGGATCTGTTGCGCGCCGTCCCGGCGCCGCGGCCTGGCCTGACCAACCCACACCTCGCAGCTTCAGGCTTCATGCTCGCGCAGGAAGCGGAAGAACTCGACACCCTCGCGCAGGCGCCGCGTCATCATGTCCCAGCTCGTCAGCATCTCCTTGACGATCTCCCAGATCTTGGCCGGACGGAAATAGAAGCGCCTGTAGAACACTTCCATGCTATGGAAAATCTGTTCCCTGGAGAGCCCTGGATAACTGAGCGCCGCGAGCTGCACGCCCTTGGCGTCTACCAGGTTCAGCAAGTCGTTCTCCTGCAGCCAGCCTGCGTCGATGGCCTGTTTGTACAGGCTCGTGCCAGGATAGGGCGCCGCGAGCGAGACCTGGATGGTGTGCGGATTGATCTGCGTGGCGAAATCGATGGTCTTTTCGATCGTATGCGGCGTCTCGCCCGGCAGCCCGAGAATGAACGTGCCATGGATCAGAATACCGAGCTTGTGGCAGTCACTGGTGAAGCGGCGCGCGATGTCGGTTCGCAATCCCTTCTTGATGTTGCGCAGGATCTGATCGTCGCCGGACTCGTAGCCGACGAGCAGGAGGCGCAGGCCGTTGTCCTTCATCACCTTCAGCGTGTCGTACGGCACGTTGGCTTTGGCGTTGCAGCTCCAGGTCATGCCCAGCTCACTCATGCCGCGCGCGATGGCTTCGACGCGCGGCAGGTTGGCGGAATCGGTGAACGTATCGTCATCGAACATGATCTCCTTCACCTCGGCCATGTTCTCCTTGATCCACTTCACCTCCGCCAGGACGTTCGCGGCTGAGCGCACGCGATAACGGTGGCCGCCCACCGTCTGCGGCCACAGGCAGAACGTGCACTTCGAGCGGCAACCGCGGCCCGTATAGAAGCTGACGTAAGGATGCTTCAGGTATCCGATGAAGTAGTTCTCGACCTTCAGATCGCGGTGGTACACGGGTGAGACGAACGGCAGCTCGTCCATGTTCTCGATCATCGTGCGGGGCGGGTTGTGTACGATGCCGCGCTCGGGGTCGCGGTAGGAGAGGCCGGCGATCTCCTGCAGCGGCAGCCCTGCTGCGACGTCCTTGCAGGTATAGTCGAACTCCTCGCGGCAGACGAAATCCACTGCAGAGGTGGCCTTCAGCGAGCCCTCGGGGTCGACCATGGCCTTGGCGCCGATCAGACCGATTACCACGGTTGGATTGTCTTGCTTGAGAATCTCGGCGAAGCGCGCATCGGCCGGAAACGACGGCGTGCTGGTGTGCATGATGACCAGGTCGTAGCCGCGTGCGATCTGCCGGCACTGTTCGACGCTTAACTCGTCCGCCGGCGCATCGAGGACTCGCGAGTTGGGTACGAGCGCCGCCGGCTGGGCGAGCCAGGTCGGGAACCAGAAAGACTTGATCTCGCGTCTGGCCTGGTAGCGCGAGCCCGCCCCCCCGTCGAAGCCGTCGAACGTGGGAGCTTGCAGAAACAGTGCCTTCAAACTCATTACGTCCGCCCGGAGCTCGCCGCTTCGAAAAGAGTGTCTGCTGCCAGGTGCGAACGCGACCTGCGTGCTTTGGATTGTAAAGCCGTCAGCTTTGCACCGTAAAGTGTTTTCGGTTTCTCGGAACGATCGGCACGGGAGGGCGGGCGCGGATCGGATCGTCGTTGTCGGCGCCGGGCGCCTGCGGCTTATTCGTCGCCTCGACAGTCGCTCAGCCTGGCAGTCAATGGCGTGCGGAGCACGGCAGATCGCTGTAGCCGCCGAGAGAAGCGCCGCTCGCGGCGACGGCGGCCGATACCCGGGCACTGAGCAGCGCCGCAAGCTCGTCAACACCCGGTTCGGTGGCTGTCGAGGACTGCGCCGCGCGGCTTGGCTGCGTGGTCGGGTGCAGATAGATCTCGCTCGTGCCCGCTGGAAGGCGGCCCAGGATTTCGAGGAGCGTTGCTTCATCCAGACGGCCGCTGCAGGCGATGCCAAACACCCGGTCGTTGTGTGCGATGCCGCGCGCCCGCAGACGCCGCCGCATGATGGCCAGCCATGGAGCAAGCAACATCGAGCTTGCCAGGCCTGCCACGGGAGCAGCGCGGGTCGCGAACCAGAGAGGCTCGTCGGGCACCCTCACGGCGGACAGGCCGAATTCGGCGCCGACTTGCAGGATCGTGCGCAGCAGAGTGGGATGCAGGTGAAAGTGCTTATGAGCGTTCACATGGTCCAGACTCAGGCCGGTGTGCGCGAAAGCGAGGAATTGCGCGCGGATTTCCGCTGCCAGCTGCCTGCGCGCGGCGGGCAGCGCAAAGTAGCGCATCGCATCCAGGAGCATTCTGTTACCGAAGCGCCCCTCGCGGTCGACCAGAGCGGGGATGACGCCGGCAGGCAGGACGGCCAGGCCATCGGCCAGAACCAGATGAAGGCCCACCCGAAGCCTGGGCAGATCGCGCGCCCGGCGCACCGCATCCGCCGTCGCCGGCGCGCCCATCATCAGGCTCGCGGCCGTCAGCACGCCGGCTGCGCTCGCCCTGTGGACCGCCTCATTGATGCCTTCGGTCGATCCGAAGTCATCCGCGGTAACGATCAGAAATTTCTTCATTCGCCTCGCGGCTCGAGCCGGCGCCGCCATCTTACGCGCATCGGGTCCAGGTCCCTGCCATATTGATTTGCACAGGTGCAAGTGATATCACTTTACACATGTGTAAGGCCTGGCCCCGGTAGCGCCGGATGCAACGCTATTCCTTCCTCAATCGGGCATGGCAGGCCCGTCGCGGGAATACCGGCTGGCGGCCGGCGTGGCGCGAACC
>JBOIAD010000057.1:0-16490 GCA_050738795.1 Steroidobacteraceae bacterium | reverse complement strand
GGAAGAGTTGATCGCGGCGAGCGTAGTCGTGGCTCACGCTCCGCGGTGGCTGGATGCTGAGATGACCTCCGCGATTCCCCAGGCAGCATCCAAACGCAAGATTCCCGTGGCGCTGCTGTGGGAAAGATGGCACGAATACCGATCGTTCCTGGTGTGGGACGACACCCTCGCCAACCCTGGGAATGCGCGGGGCGACTGCTGTGACCCCAAAGATGTCCCGTACGTACAGCTGTACAGGAAGTGCAACGCCGCCGGCGTCCTGTCAAAAGATGCCCACATCGAGAAGTTGGGCGGGCACGCGCTATCCCACGAGTTCGTCCACCGGGCGCGAGATTACGCGCGGGCCATCACGCCCGTAATTAGCATTCGTCTTGCCGGTGTTATTTTTCCCATCGCAGCAGCCGCTGCACTCGCCGAATCGCTGCGCGGTCTTGTCCAGTTGTGGACGCGCTTACCCGACACGGCGAAGGCGGTGATCCTGTTGGGTGCCTTGCTGGCGCTCCTGCATCCCGCCTCGCGGAAGTGGTTGTTTGAACTATTTCAGCGCGCCGCCGATATCCTGACAGTGGCCATGGACGTGATTTCTAACGTCATCTCGCACATGGCCTCACTACATGCCCAATCGTTGACAGCCGTGGAGTCGAACTTGGCGTTGACGATGGCGCTCACCCGGCGGCCTGGACGACTGCGTTCGGCCCCACGGATCCGTGTTCGCGAACACAGGCGTCGTGCGCACGTACTCTCGCCGGTAGTGAAGGGCGCCCAGATCACTCGCGAGTAGGCAACGCGAGGGGGTCCGACTACTGCCGCAGCGCTGGGCGCGTACTTTCCAGGCGCTCAGCCTGAGGTCTCACGTGCAGGGGAACAACTCACCATGGGACGGGGTTTATGACGATTTGCGTCGACAGCGTCGAGTACAAATGCTGGCATGAGGTCGGCCACGCGACTGTCTGCTTATATCTGGGCGGCGACGTCGAATGCATCGAGTTTCTTGACGGCGATGCACGTGCCCACGCGCGCACACGCTGCTGTGACATCCCACCGGAGATTGAAAGGCGCGTGGCATGCGGCGGATTTGCCGCTGAGGTCTACTTATTGAAAAATGGTTACGCAGAGCAGGCACCCGGCGACAAAAGAGATATTGATCGGATTCCCTTTGACAGCGCTGCGATCGACTGCCTCGATTTTTGGGGACGCGAGGTTGAGAGCTACGACGGATTTACAGACGCGGAAACCAGGGAATTTGTGGACCACGCAATTGGCTCCGATCACCGTGGCGGCGTGGTCCCGATCATCGCCCAGCACTTTTCGAGAATGCAGGAAGTAGTGCGCGAGCTTCGCGATGCGAAAAGGATCGAAGGCCGGCGAATAAAGGAACTGTTGCGGCTCGGGATTCCCCGTTCAGGCACGGGCTAAGCGAAGCTGAAGAACCTTGCGCCTGGAAGCCGAAGTGCCGAGATGTTTGGATTTCCGCATTACTGTACATGGTGCAGCTGCCACGAGGCCTGCTGCAAGAGGACGGTCGCAAGCTGTGCGACTTTCTCTTCAACGGGGACGCAGAGCGGGCGTTGCTGTCGTGCTGTCACTGTCAAGAACGTTGATTGACGAAAAAGTGCGCCGAAGGCCCCATCATCAGTTTTGGCAACTATCTGATTGGAAAGGGAGGTTGGCTGCCAATCAAGATGATCGGCTGCCATTAACGATGATCGCGGACACGATGGGCGATCGATCTTGAGGATCGCACACCGGGAGAGACTTTGAGACCTGCGCTCCAACCGCAGTACGGCTATTGGTGGCTCGCCGAGGCGCCAGATGAGCGCACTAGCGGTGTTCTCGAAGCCGACACGCACGGCAAGTTAACCCTCACACTCTACGGAAGGCTCGGTACCCACGTTTCCGCCTCCGGCTGGGTCCAGGGAGCGCGGCGCATTCTCGGCGAAGTCGATATGGGCGTCCTCGTTTCCCTTGATCGCTGTTTCGTGAAGCAGACTCCGGGCGATTTTGGCCTCGAGCGCCAGATATGGGTGGTTCACGATGCCCTGATTGGTGCGAAATTTGATGCCGAGGAACCGTGGGCCTTCTGTGGCGCGAGCTTTGATATGCCACTGCTGACCCAGTGGACAGGGACACGAAACATTGAGGACTTTCTCGACCGCAACGACTGCGATCGGGCGACGCATCTAGGCATCGCCGTCGCACGACGGAAATGGCCGCTGTGGCAGCACGACGGCGTTGAAGTAGATCTCTGCCTTTCGGGCAGCGTTCGTGAGATCAGCGAAACGACGAGCGTACTCGAGGGGGCTGTTCGGTTACGCGCCAATGCCCAGAAGGCGCTGACGCGCGAGCAGTTCCGTGAAATCGCCATCCGTCCCCTCCAGGTGCTCATCGCTTTGGCAACCGGCCAGTTCACGGCGGCCATATCCGCGGACGTGCAGCAAGGGCCACGCGTACCTGAAAGCCCGCCAGCGGAGCTGCCGTGGTATTGGCAGCCCCTGACAATCTCTCCTGCCGATTTAAGGGTTCAGTTCGGCTTCCACTACGGTGACGTTCTCGCGCTCGGCGCCGATCGATTTCAAGTCTGGATCGCAACGCATACACCGCTCGATCCGGTTTTCGATCTGTACCTTGGACTATTGCGGCAGACGGGATTGGCAGAGCTGTCCTTTCTTATGGTCGTGCAGGCACTGGAGACCTATCATCGACGTACGGGCACGGACACCATTCTCGCGACCAGCACGTGGGATCCGCTTCGCGAGGAGATCGCCGCGGTCATTACGGCCGCCAAGACCGGGCCGGCGGAGCAGGGCCTCCTGAACAAGCTCACCTTCTACAACGAAGTGAGTCTGCGTTACCGACTGAAGGCGTTACTCCGACCGCTCGCGGGTGTCGGAGATGAGATTACAGGACAGAGCGGATCGAATTTCGTCAACGCCGTGGTGGCGACTCGAAACTATTACACCCACTGGGATGCCAAGAGCGAGTCGGCTGCGTTGCGGGGTGAGGCACTTGTCTACGCGACTTCTCGGCTTACCGCGCTCTTGGAAATCTTGCTGCTGCGAGATATCGGCTTCGCGAGCGATTCCCCTGCGTGGATTGAGATCTTGCGTCGGCGTGCGCGTTGGCTGCCCACCTCTGTAGAGGGCCGATAACCGTGGCGACACTTGATCGTTGGTCGCATCTGTTGAGCGGACCCGTGACCATTGCATTTCCCAAACTGCAGCTGATCGGCCGCGACTATGACCCGCCGCTCGTGGAAGGCAGCGGTGAAATGCGCGTTGCAAACCTCTCCAAGTTCGATTTCACGCTAAGAGGAAAGCCTCACGACCCGGCGTTTGCGGAGGCGCAGTTTCTGCGACAGCAGCTCAGTCCTTACGATCCATTGGCCCGCTTCCGGCTTTTCGGAACGGATGCAAACGAGGTGGAATGGGCCTTGGGGTGGACCATACCGACAGTTGACTCGAGCACGGAAGAGTGGGTTCTTTCCTGTCAAACAGACGGGATATCCACGGTGGATCAGAGCGAGGGCACAGCACGGGATTCAAGCACCGAGCTTCTATTCGTAATTCCCCCGGAGCATCCGCTTATTCGCCTCATGCGGAGCGCACCGTCGTTTGTAAAGAACGGTCGGCATGTGTCCCGCGTGCTGGATACGGAAGTGATGGTGACGTACGACGCTACCCGATCGGCACTCTCGATCACCGCCCAACATTCAGAGTACTTTCCGCCGACATTCACCGAAAATTGGCTCGGAGAACCCTTTCGAATCCTGTTCGGACAACTCATATTTCCGCGTCTTGTTGCCCGTAACCTCGGTGCAGGCCGATCGCACGTTATGGTTCGTCGGGCCAATCGCCTGAGCACGAGGACTACGTGGGCCGCGTTGCTGGGCCGCGAGACTCGCCTAAACGTCGAGTCTGATTTCTGGAGACAGTACGAGCAGTTGTTAGCGCTGATCGCGCGCGCCAGAGATAAAGAAGGAAATCCAAACTTCGAAGCAAACCGAATTACTCGACTTTACGAGGAGATCATCCAAGCCACGACCGGGACGCGTTGGGTGTGGGCCTTGACCCTCGCGAGCAGCATCGAGGCCATCGTCAACATGCTGGGTGCGAAAGGTTTGCCGAAAGAGGATATGAGCGAGGCCGTCCGAGACAAATTCGTCGAAGATATTGCGACACTGAAGTCGGGCGATGAGCGTCTGAGGCAGATTGCCATCAACGCGGTCAACCGCGCCTCGAAGGCCTCAACAATCGACGTCTTGAGAGCTTTGGTGTCGCGCGACGTCATCACCGCGAATCAGCTCGACGCATGGCAAGATATTCGGAACGCGGTCATGCACGGTAGTCTCGTATCGCCGTATTCCAGCCAAGAAGAAGATTCAAAGCTCCTCGCCTTGGTGGCAATGATGCATGCCCTCACAGTGGAGGTCCTTCGACTCTCCGCTCATCTTCCGAGCCGAAGATTCAAGCATGAAGGACGATGAAACGCCGGGGTGGCTCAAGGCGGCGCAAAACGGATCCATTGGCGAGGCGCGCACGCGTGCCTTTCTCCTCGATCGCTTTTGGGTGCTTGAACGGTCGGTCGATATCGAAGGCGCGGACTTCATCATCCAGAGACGGCTCACGCGACGCACGATCCTGGACAGGGTACCGCCTCGATTAGGGGTCATCCAAGTGAAGTTCTTCATGACCGAGGGAACCAGCCAGTACGTGCATCAGGACTACATACGAGATTCCGACGGCAACATTCATCCAGAGTTCTTTTTGCTGTGCCACACCGGCGATGAGGATAATGCCAAGTCATATCTCGTCAGTGCCCGTGAGATCGTCGACTCATTCCCAATGGTCGATGACGATAAGATCCATGCGGGCAAACACCGAATCTCGGGAGCGCAGCTTCTTCGCTCGACGGCATTCCTCATTGGCAGTAAGAGGCGTGCGTTGGACCGAATTGAACATGCGCTCGATGCCGCAGACTTTTCGCGCAATCGTTCGTTCATGTCATGGGTGCTTCCAAGCGCTCGACTCCAGGAGCAGGCCATCCAACCCATCTACCGGGAACCCATCGACAACTATTGGGGCGACATCCCAGAAGCATTCCTTGAATTGAAAAGGAAGGCGCAATCTGCGCTGTTCGACGTAGAAGACGCCCACCAGAAGTTGTCTGACATTGTTGAATCCACCGATCCTCTCAAGGCATTCGAGATCCTCAAAGAACTGGCATACAGCTGCAAGTCACCTCATGGCTGGAACGTGTCATTGCCTAGCGATATGTTGGATCCGGATTTCAGGTCTGTGGTGTCCGAGCACAAGGAAAAGGTCGAACGACTAAAGGCGGCCGGCCTACTGGATGCTTTCATCGAATTCAACGCAACCCTGAAACAACAGATGGCGCAGCAACTCGCACCAGCTATGCCGGCTCCGCGAGCGAGTGCTTGTGTGGTGCAGGTACGCTACGTGCCCGAGTCCCTCGCAGATGTGCGCGTTACGCTGACAATACGACCCGTCGCGGACGTTAGGGAAGGCGACTCAGAAATGGAGCCGGAAGACATCCAACTAATCCGGCATGAAAAAGGACGCATCGAGTTTTGGTGGCTACCGGGGCGGTATTGGCTTAAAGACAAGACGGAAGATGAAAGCTGGCAGCACTATATCGAGCATCGCTTCTGGCCCATCTATCGACCGGTCATGAACACCGTCTATGAATTGCATCTCCCAGCGGCCTGACACCAACGGATGTTTTGGGTCGCAAGCTGCCGGGCCCACCTACGACTAAACGCGAGTTGTGGTGATTCGCGCTTGGGAAGCCCGTGGCTACTTGAGGTCGTCAGCGGTCAACGTCCGTAGCGCTGCGCGCACTTGGCGCAGCGTGACTGTGCCCCCCTTGGCGGTCGCCGGACGCAGGACACGGGTACCCGTCAGTGCGCTGCGGCCGAGAATGCCCTTGGGCTTGGAAGCCGAGGGTTTGGAATTCCGGGTGCTTTTCGACTTGCGAGGCATAACCCCAATCGTGCGGTCGCCGTCGGTTGGCAGCAAGAGCGGCCGTCCCATCTCCGCGCGCCTTGATTTGCTTGCCAAACGCCGTCTTTTGCTTGCCAGCGCGCCTACATTTGCTTAGCCGACCACCAGAAGCGGACATTTCTACTTGGCCTTTATATGCAGATTGCGCATAATGTATATTATGTTAAAAATTAAGTGTAACGACGGCAAGCCGAATAGTTCAGCCGTGACTGCTGAACCCCGGATGGATCTCCGGTCACATCCCCCGAGCAGTGCCCCTCAAAAACTCGAACGACGAACAAGCTTCACCCTTCCCGCGGGCACCACATTCGGGTTTGATGCGGACGTGCTGCGCGAAATGCTCGAAGAAGGAAGAGTCCGAGAAAGGGACCTGAGCCAGAAGGTCGGTTCGCTCGTTCTCGGCGGCACCACTCACGAGTTCTCGTTCTTCGAACCTACTCTCATCGGCCGAACCTGCTCAAAGGACTGGAGAGCCGAGTTGGGGGCAGACAGAGTTCACGCCCGTCTCGAGTTGGTCGTGCGCATGTATGCGCGCCGATTCCCGTTCGAAGCGCCCGAGTAGCCGGTCGGTTCGCTCGTCGCTCCTTATGTCAGCGGGCCATCCGCCTCAGTGCGGCGGCCCGGTGGTCGGTTGAAATTTCTGGATGCACATGTGACCCCAGCTGGAACTTGGGCGGCATCCGGTAGGGTCTCCTCCAGATGCCCTCCCCTCACCTTCTTGACTGCGATGTTCACCGCGAGTCAATTAGGCTGTACCCGCGCCCAAGCGGCGGAGTGCCGAGGGATCGGGACGACATCGCCCGGATTTATACGGTGACGTACACCGAGAGGTGTAAAGGGGTTACCCCGCTGCCGCCCTGTCTGGGAGTCCTTAGGATCCCTGCAGCACTGGAAGTCGAGATGGGGAGGTGGCATGCGTAGGCCACAACGGCCCGTGGCTGAGCAGCTTGAGGAGCGCGATCAGGCGCCACGCTTGCGGTGCGGTCGGGCGCTGGGGGCGAGATCGCGCACGGCCTGGCGAATAAGGTGCCAAACAAACTCGATGAATGGCGCCGCCTCGTCATCGACCTGGGCCTGCTCGATCGCGCGAAAGAATGGAATGCGCTCGTCGCTGCGAATGGTCACCCAGGGCAACCCCGCAGCGAGCAGCGCGTAGTTCATGAGGAGCCGGCCGAGACGACCATTGCCGTCCATGAACGGGTGGATGGTCACGAACTCGAGGTGCACGAGGAGCGCGCGTGTGATTGCATCGAGATCCGCGCGCGATGCGAAGCGCTCGAGGCCGCCGATGAGGTCCGAGATCTTCTTGGGGTTCGGGGGCACGTAGCGCCAGCCGCGAAGACTGACGCTCGTGGCTCGCCAGCCACGAAGCGCCGCTGTGTCGGTGATGCCAGCGTCGACCGACGGCCGGAATAGGGCCTCGTAGAGATCGAGGATAAGATCGGCATCGATGGGATCCTTGCGCCGAGCGCGCTCGAGCACCTGCTCGTAGGCGACGGTGTAGCCTTGCACCGCCATCGCGGCCTCGAGCGTTTTCTGGTCCTTCGGTCCCTCCGGCAGCGGCTCTCCGCGCACGATGGCGTCCGAGATCTCACGCGAGATCCGGTAGCCCTCCATGGTGGTGCTGTGGTAGGCGTCGTAGGCCTTGTTCTGTTCGGCATTGGCGCGCAGCCGGGACCAGGAGAATTTTGGGAACTGTGCGGCGGTGTTGCCGACGATGCGGCGCACTTCCGCCTCCTGGCGATAGAGGCGAATGGCCTGGGCATCGAGCCAGGGCGAGCCGGTGCCGCGCGGCGCATTCTTGAGGACTGGCGGGACAGTGATACGGCCGCCGACGCCTGTGCGGGATGGCGTGATCTGGCGATGCGAGATCCGCGCGACCTGCTGCTCGAGCTGGCGCGCCAGGTGCTCGTTGCGCAATTCGGTCGCGAGACCGGCAAGGCGCTGCAGGATGACCGGCCGCGGATTTTTCTCCACCGCCGCCTCGATATCGGGCGTGCGGACGACGAGGTGCCGCAGCCACGCCGTGAGCGGCTCGAGGCCGGCGGTCACATCGCCCTCATCGAGCGTCGTGAGGATGTCCACGGGGGCTTGCACGGGGATGAGCATCTTTTCCGGTACGGTGACCGTAACGATGCTCGCTGCCTCGAATGCACGCGGGCGCAGTCGCAAGTGAAATCCCGGGTAAAGTGTCAGCGCGTATTCGCTCTGATTGGCACCCTGGTATATGGGAAGGTCCTGGCGGGGCGAGAAATCCTCAAGATGCAGGCGAATCGCGGCCACGCCGGCGACCGCGGCCGGCTGGTAGCGCTTGAGGACGAGCGCGACGACCGGCCAGTAGTTCGCGAGAAAGACGGCCCGACCGTCCAGGGGCTTCCCGGGAGCGAGGATCCAGACACGCTTGCCGGCGGCGTCAAGGACCAGGCCTTCCTGCCGCAGCACCCGGGCAACTGCGGTGGACGGGGCTTCCGCCGAGGGAACAACGTAGCGCTCCTCATCGGTGCGCTCCTTCCACCAGCGTCGCGCCGCCTCTAGTGGTGTGGGATTAGTTTTTACCATGCGCGTGTATCCGTAAGAATAACTAGCCCTCTATCCGTAGGCCACTATAGCCATGTATCCGTAATAAATACAGCCATATATCCGTAAGAACCACGTCGGTTCGGCTGATGGGGCGGCGACTGTCGGCGCATTGGCGCGAATCACAGGCGCTCGGCCTCAAGCGCGAACTTCCAGACTGGATTTTCCAGGCTGCAATGGGTTCCTCAAGGAACGTGTGCGCCATGGCCAAGGCTGATGGTGACCTTGCAGTACGGTATCGCAGATGAGGACGGCACCGCCGGTTTGGCGGCCCCGATCGTTGGTCAGAGCGCGGACGAGGCGTCGCGCCGACTCACGCAGATCGTCGACGCGTACCTTGAGGCCGGGTGAACGGCATTGCCGGTCACGGACGTGCGTTCAAGGATTGCAGTGCGCGGCGTGCCGTCATTGCAGGCTGACGCCCGTGAGGCGAATGGTCAGCCAGTAGGCGGCAATTACACCGATGAGAGCGGCACCGATTGGCATGAAGGTCATGCGATAGAAGCGCGTCTCGCGCAGAACATAAGCGAGCGGGACGAAGACGAGTACGAGTGCGAGCTGCCCCGCCTCGACCCCGCCGTTGAAACCGACCAATGCGATCACCAGGTCCCAGCTGCGCAGGCCCAGATCTGCCAGCACGGAAGCAAACCCCAGCCCATGAATGAGCCCGAATGCAAATGCGACCGCCCAGCGCCGCTGCCGTACGATCGGGAACAGATTGTTGAGGGCACCCAGCAGCACCGTCAGCGCGATTCCCGACTCGACCCAACGGCTGGGTAAATTCACGAGGCCGTTGACAGCCAGGGTAAGCGTCAGCGAGTGAGCCAGTGTGAACGCAGTGACGACCTTCAGAACGTCAAGCGCCGCGTCCCGCATCGATTCACGTGCCCGCCAGACTCCATTCACCCGGATCACGACCGCGGGCAGCAGCAAGGTCAGCAGGAACAAGATGTGGTCGTACCCTTTCCAGATGTGCCACATCCCCTCGTTCACAAACGCCAGGAACTGGCGCCAGCGCGCGGGGGATCCAAGGTTCAAGGTGACGGAGGGACTTGCCTCACTCACGACCTGAGCCTGGTTTGCGCGCCCCGCGCGCACTTCCAGGAGTCCGCGATGATTGGGATCGAGTGCGAATAACAGGCTGTAGTGCACGGCGAGCTGGGCCGCCCGAAACGGGCACGAGGCTCCAAAACGCAGGACCGCGTAGCCTCCGTCGACATGCTCGTCGAACAGGAGCTGACGCAGGTGCACCCGACAGTTGCCCCGATCACCGCGAGCCATGGCCTCGAGCTGCAGATGCGTAAAGGCATACTGGGCAATTCCATCCTGCCGCGCCTTGAGCTCCCCCCAGGTGATGAGCCCGTCCGCGTTCGCATCGAGGCCGATCGCGTGGTTCAGATCGCGCAGTGCGATATCCCACTGGCCCTCTAGGCTCGTCCCCTTTGCGGGCTGACTCACGGTGAGATAACTGTCGCTGGGCTTGTGTGCTTCACTGGGAAGTGTCCACAGGCACAGGAGCGCGGCAGCGGCTCGCGTCCACGGCCTCATCGGCTCACCACGCTGTAACCAGCTACCGGCTTCCCAACAAGCGTACGGTCCTCATAATGTGTCCGGCGGATCCAGTCAAAGACGGGCTGGGCCCGTTTCCTATCACCCAGCGCCACCGCAGCATCGATATACACGTGAACGTCTGCCGGCTCCCGCTGCACCTGCCAGTTTCGCTGCGCGAGGGCGAGCGCCTCCGCGGGGCGGCCGCGCACTTCCAACAGAAAGCGGGCCTGCTCACGCAAGTGCGTGAAGTCGCCGTCCCGGCGGGCCGCTTCATACCGCTCCTGAAACAGATTGCCCCAGGCCGGCGCGGCCGGGCTGCGGAGGTGCGCACCGGCAATGGCAAGACGCAACAGGAGATTGTCCTGTTGTTCCCGACCCTTCAGAAATTGCACCACTTCCGGATCGCGATGCTGGCGCAGCAGCAGGTCGGAGTAGGCGGCCATCAGGGAGGGATCGTGCGGCGCCACGCTCAGCGCGTCGTGCAAGTAGAACTCGGCGTCCCGCTCGTTCGCGGCACGCTGGGCCATATCGGCGAGCTCGCCTTCCATCCAGGCTCGAAGATTGGCCGGCATGTGCGGATCCTGCGGCAGCGCGCCGCGGAGTGCGGCGTAACTTTCGTTCAGCCGTCCGCTCAGGCTATTGACACTGGTGAGACAGGTGAGCGCCACGAGCTGGCTGCTGGCGCGAATCAACGGGCGGCACGCGAGACGAGCCTCGTCGAAGCGGCCCTGGACCTGCAGGATGGTCGCCTTGGTGAGCCACGCCTGACCCTCGAGCGGTTCGACCGCGAGGGCCCGGTCCAGAAGATCGAGCGCCGCATCAAAGTGATGCAGGTACTGCAGGACCGTGCCGCCCAAAGTCAGGACGGCCGCGCTGGGGCGCGCCGCCGCAAGCCACGGACCCAGCGTCGCCTGAGCGTAGGAGACGAAGCGGGGATCGGCATTCGCGCGACCGATATCGAGGTACCCGTGCGCCAGGGCGAGTGCACTCTTCTCGTCCCGGGGATGGGCCGCGAGACGGGTCCGCAGAGGCTCCAGACTGCGGGTTTCGGCCGCCGCGGGAACATGATCGAGGACGGTGTCATCACTTGCCGGAATCCGCGGGGCCGCTGCCGCCCCGCAACTCACGCAAAGTGCTAGCAGCACAACGATTGGGAGCCGGGCGGCACAACCGCGCCGGCTCCCCGATAGACACCTGCTGCTCAGCATGGCATCTGATCGCGAGACCTTATCGAGACCCTATCTTGAGCAGTTCAGTCCGCAACACCGTTCGGCGAACCGGGCAAGGGGTTGTTGAGATACGGAAAAACATCCAGGTACGTATCCACAGGATTGACGGCTCCGGTGACAGAGAGGGCGCCGGCGTCCGGCCCGGCTGCCCGGGCGCCATCCGTGTACGGTGCGCCGCTGTTCGGGTCGGCGGTCTGAGACCCGCATGTGCCGATCTTTCCGCATAGCGCTCCCTCGACCACGCGCAGCTCGATATCGGCGACATCATCGAAGGGACGCCGCCCGTTAGGGAAGCCGGCCTTGTCGCCTCCCAGCACGCCCAGATCATTTTGCGACCGCGGAGGGGTCGGGGCTATGGAGGTATTCAGCCGCATCATCTCGGCCGGAACGACGCTCAAGGGTTGATTGAGCCCTTTGACGCCGGTCAGGAAAGCTGCCACGAGGTCATTGCGCGGAGTGCCCGGAACCTTGGCCGCATTGCCGAACAGCACGTGGAGCAGAACCGGAAGGGTCGGATTGGTGACATAGGTCAGAAACTGCGCATCATCCCGTGGAAAGCTGTTGTTGAACTTGTCCTTGTCCGGCAGGCCGATGACGACCTCGTTCACGAGCGGATTTCCCAGTCTGGATACCTGCGTATCGTTGCCGAGGTTGCCCGGCGGCATCGAAGCCGGCAAGGCCGAGGTCGTATAGACCCCGATCACGGGGTCCTTTCCCTTGGTCAGGCAGCTAATCGGCAGCTCGAGCGCGAGCGAGGTCACGTTCTTATGCGACAGATCGTTCGGCTCCGCATCGCGCGGACCGACCGGATTGGTGTTCACCAGATCGAAAATCTCTCCCACGTTGATCACGAAGCCTTCCTTGCGCTGGCCCACGAACACGCGACCGGGCGTGGCGCAGCCCGGCACGCTTATATCGTACATGAAGTTTGCGACGTAGGAGTCGTAGTCCGGAATGGACTTCTTACCGATGTTGTCCGCGGGTTTCCAGAACGTGTTGCCGCCAATCGATGAGTTCTCGGTGAGCTGGCGTTGCGATCCCCGGACGACCGTCACGGTATAGCTCTGCCGGACATTCAACGTCTTGCCGTCCTTGTCCACGGGCCCGATATTGAGCAGGGGCACGGGCACGTTGCGACCGCCGGCCGGAACGGTCAGATGGTTTTTGACATCGCTGAAGCGGAAGACGAATGAGATATCCGGAATGGAGTCTCCGTTGCTATCCACGTGAATCGTGTACAACGCCCGTGTGTCGAGCGGGTAGAAATTCGGTCCGCCGTTGGGGTCCTGGAATGGGATGTAGTTGGCGATCAGGGTCACGTAACTGTCACGTCCGGGCTCATAACTTCGGAACGCGTACAAATCTGTACCGTCCACCTTGGGCAGGCCGGCGATGTTGGGCGCCTCGCGGTGACTCGAGGCGAAGCTTAGCAGCGGCGCTACCGCTGCAATCAGCGCGACAAGCGCTTGGGTTCGGTGTTTCACGGGAGACCTCCGGGGACTTCAGGATTACAGGTTTACGGGCGCGGAGGGCAAACGGATGCACTCAAATTCAAAGAAAATGATGAGAGGCAGCTGCGAGGGGATTGAAACCAAACTGCGAAAGGTCGCCGGGAATAACAGCCTGCGTCTCGTCACCGGGCCGGGAGAAGCAAACGCTGTTCCCATACTGCGCATCCAGATACTCCACGTTCAACAACAATGAAGGTGTTATCCGCGTGATCACACTGAGCGTGCACCCTCCGCCGAGGTCGAACCAGCCGTGAGGCGAAGCTCAAACGAATAGAACGACGACGCGAACATTTGCAGGCGATCCCCCATGCGGCGCACTGGCGGACCCGCGACGATGCGAGCCGGCACTCGTTGCACGCTGCGGGGCGCCGCGGCATGGTTCGCGGCTCTGACGCAGAGAAAGTTCGGCCGACCTGCATCCGAGTTGTCTTCCCATCCGTAGGAACCGAAGCACGATTCCCGAATTCATCATGCGATTCGGTCGCGGTCCCAACGCGATTCGATTTCTCTTCCGGTGGCGCCTTCCCGTCCATAATTGCCCCCTTTGAATGAGTTTTGGCGAGGAATTCCTCGTAACACGGCGCTGGCCCGGTGTGGGGCCGGAGATCTGCCGGCGTGTTTGCGTTTCCTCAGCGGCCCAATATTTGCGAGCGCAAAATTCGGCGAGTTGGCTGATGACCAGTGTCCCAGTGACCCGACGAAGTCGAACTTGCCGGAATGGGTAGCTCGTGCAAGGATCTCGCATGCGTTTTGATTTTGCGTACCGTTCCTCCTTTGACGTCCGCCGCAACCCGGACGGTTGCCGATGCGCGCACGCAGCTTTGTGGTGTTTGGATGCCCGTCTCGGAGAATAGCGGTCCCCCTGGCAGAGGCGCATCGCTCGAAGCGCTCCTGGGGGAGATCGCCTCGGGAGGCCGCGACGCGTTCGAAACGCTCTATCGAATGACATCCCGGCAGCTGTTCGGTGTCTGTCTGAGGGTGCTGGTAGAACGCTCCGAGGCCGAGGATGCACTGCAGGAGACCTTCACCGCGGTCTGGCGCAATGCCGCGCAGTTTGATGGGACCCGGGGACGCGCAAGCGTATGGCTGGCCATGATCGCCCGGAACAAGTCCATCGATCATTTGCGTGCGCGGCCCGGACGTGACCGGATCGCGCCGACCAATCTCATGGATGAGCTGGAAGACCCCGATGCCTCACCGCTCGAGGACACGCAGGCTCTTGCCGACAGCAACCGCCTGCAGGGCTGTCTCCGGCAGCTCGAGCTGCAGCACCGGTCGTTGATCTGCGCCGCCTTCTATGACGGTTCCACGTATGAGGAATTGGCCAAACGGGTCGGCGCTCCGCTCGGCACCGTCAAGAGCTGGATCCGCCGCGCACTCATGCAGCTGCGTGCGTGCCTGCACGAACAATGAGCAACCTGGACCACAAACCAGATGGCGATGGCGGGTTCGAACCGCCTTCTGATGAGCTGCTCGCCGGAGAGTACGTGCTTGGCGTGCTCGATGCCGAGCAACGCAGCGCGATCCAGGCACGACTCCAGACCGATTCCGCCTTTGCGCGGCAGGTCACCGAGTGGGAACGTCGGCTCGGGGCACTTACCGAGCGCGTTCAACCGGTCGACGTGCCCGACCATTTGTGGCCACGTATCCAGGAAAGCCTCGGCTGGACCTCCATGCGGCGTCAGCACCGCAGTGTCTGGCAGAGCGTCGGGTTCTGGCGGGCGACAACGGGACTGGCAGCAGCGGCTGCGGTGGCCGCAATTGTCATGCATATTCCGCAAGTTCCCGTGTCACCTTCACGCCAATATGTGCAAACCGGTGCGCAACCGGTAACCACGCTGACGCATGATGATGGCACACCGGGCTGGCTCGCCTCAGTGGAAGGGACGAGCGGCGAGATCCTCTTGGTACCGATTCCCACATTAGCCGACGCTCAGGGCCGCGTGCCGGAGCTTTGGTTGATACCACCGGGCAAGCCTCCGCACTCACTTGGATTATTGTCGAGAGATCGGTCCAGCACGGTCGCCGTACCGGGGAACCTGCGCAAGGCGCTCACGGCCGGAGCCATCCTCGCCATCTCGCTCGAGCCGCCCGGCGGTGCCCCCGGCGGCGCTCCCACAGGGCCGATAATCGCCAAGGGGATGATTCGACTTTGACCCGGTCCACCGCGACTCGCAGCCGCACTGGCGAGTCATGGAAACTTCTCACGCCACCAAAGTCCACCGCCCTCAAGTATCCCGGGATATTCGAGTGCCGCAGTACATTGTGGCGTCTACAGATCCGCCTGCGACGAGGCCCCAAATGAAAGCTCCCTACCGGAATCTCGTGGCACCGACAGCCTTCGGCTTCGGCTCATGGGGGCGTTCACATTGTGACGTCTCCTCGGCTGCCACGGTCTACTGTTAGACAGGAATCACCGTAATGATCGTCTTCAGAGCCTCAAAGTCGGAGGGATTTCGAGTATAGATAGCCAGGCTGTTGGCTGCGGCGGTGGAAACAATGAGCAAGTCCGCGCGCCGTGAGCGGCTCGATTGTCCAGCGGCTCGCGCCGCCGCGAACACTCGCCCGTAGAGGCGCGCAGCCTCCGCATCCAATGGCAGCGGGTCCCATGTTGCGGTCGCCCACTGCTATCGGTCTTGGCGCCGAGCCCGTTCGTCTTTGTCTTCGGTGGCGTGCGGTCCCGCCGCCAGCTCCGCAAGAGTAACGACAGAAATCGCGGACTGATCGGGCAGCAAGGCGGGATCGAGCACGTCGTGGTCGATCACCACTGACGTGTCGAGGAGTCCTCTCGTGGGTCCAGTTCATTGATGCGCTGGTCGATCGCAGCGTCTAGATCTGCGCGAAATCGATCTGCGTCGCCCCGGGGTGCACGCTCCGCTGCTTCGGCAAGAGTTGGTCGAGGCACGAAGCGCAGCGGCCGAATGGGTCGCAGCTCTGCCACCGGGGTGCCGTTACGGGTGACCACGATCGTTCGCCCCGCCTCTGATGTGGCCCGTGCGTGCGCGAAACCGGCAATCAAGCTTTGGATGGTTTGGATGCGGGGTTAGCCCTGCGCTGTCGACGCTGCGCGCAGGCGTAGGCGCGGCGCTGCTCGATGTTGAGTTTCAGGATTTGCGGCCAGCGTCGCGTGCGAAATTCCTCGCTTGGAACACGCTCTGCCGGAACCGCATTGAGAAGATCAAATCCGTAGTCGTGAAACACGGTCTCCAGACTCTTTTCTTGAGCCATGCGAACCGCACGCTCAATGGCATCAAGTAACCGCCGCGCAGGTTTCTCGCGCAGAAGTTGCTCGAGGAACCGCCTTACGACCTCGATCGCCAGGTGCGCCTGCGCAATTCCATGGGGATCGCGTTTGGACGGTAGCTGTGCCAGATTCTTTAGGCGGCTTTCGAGCACATCCAAAGGATGCAGAATGCGAATGCGCGCGCCACCGGCGAGATTGAGGATGATGGCACGTTGCTGGATGCCTTTGGTCTTGAGTCCAACGATGCTGGCAAGAAAGTCGAGCTGCTTGATGCCCTGCCCTTCGATGCGTTTGCTGAGCTTTGCCGTTTGGGAGGTCGCATCATCAAGAGACGGCTGCCAGTATCTCCAGCCCATAG
>JBOIAD010000056.1:0-13599 GCA_050738795.1 Steroidobacteraceae bacterium | reverse complement strand
CTCCGATCAGCTTTGCCGCAACGATGCCAATGACGCCATATCCGCACCCAAGGTCGAGAACCTTGTCCGTTGCTGAGAATTGAACACGCGACAGCATGGCAAGCGTGCCGGCGTCGACTTCACGCGGCGAGAACAGGCGGGCATCAGTCTCAAGCACAACTTCGACACCTGCGATACTGGCTCGAATCACGGCGACACCTCTTCCCCCGAGCGAGTGTAATGCTCTCCCCGATGAGTTTAGGGCACTGACCGTCCGGTGTTGGCCGATAGTGATGGCAGGTCGGGCTTCCGGGACGCCGATCATAAAAGGTATACCAAGGAGCCAGTGCGATATCCCGCGCTGAAAGTAGTCGATCTGGCGGCCGAAGGCGCGGCGGTCACCGAGCCGTACCGCAACATGGTCATCCACCGCGTTAATGACAGCTGTCTGCGGCTCGCCGTGTTCGACGAAGCCTACCACTGGCACTACCATCCTACGTCCAATGAGCTGTTTATCGTCGTAAGCGGATGCCTTGCCATCGATCTGGCTGATGATCAGGAACTACACCTGCATCCCTGGCAATGCGTGACGATTCCCGCCATGGCCCGTCATAGAACTCGGGCCTTGGGTCGGACCGTGAACCTATGCTTCGAGACGCTAGCTGCAGAAACCGTCTTCGTCGACTCCCCTTGATTACTGTCGGCAGCCTTTGGGCCGACGTGCCGCTCGCATTGCACATCCTTCCTCTGCGACGTCTGTGTCGACAGTGGAACGAACTCCCGTCAGGCAAGCGGCGCTTTATTGGACGCCTTACGTCCGGTTGGTGTTGTATCGACGAGTTGCGCATATTGCGTAATTATTTGCGCAATATGCGTCAATGCCAAACCCGAGGAACGACAGCGCTGAGGGACTTAGAGTTAGAAATCGGCCGGTGACACGGGCTCGTAACCGGGATCGTGCTGATGCACGAGTTTCAGCCCTTCTAGATCTATGCTGCGCCCGCGAATCATCACGGAGGTCACTTTGCGGGTATCCGAGATGTTGTGGTCAGGCCGACCGTCCACGACGATCAGGGTCGCGAGCTTGCCGGGCTCGATCGTGCCCCAATCCGTTGCCCCGACGAACTTTGCGGCGTTCTGCGTCGCCACCATGATGGCTTCAATCGGCGTGAGACCCGACTCAACGAGCAGCTCGAGCTCACGGTGCAGGCCTTCCCCATGTATGTCGCCCGGGTACGCCGCATCTGTTCCTGCTGCAAGCAGCAGCCCGGAGTGAAACAGCGTATTGGCATTGGCCATTGCGTTGCGAAGCCGATCCGCGGCGTGCTGCGCAGACTGCGCTTCTTCCGGAGACAATTGGCGCGCGGATTCGGCGCGGAGCCCGGCGATGAAGGAAGGCGGACTCGTGTCTTGAATCAGCCGATCATTCAGGAAGGCGAGATTGGCGAGCCGGCGACGGCTCTGGCTTTCGTACACGACCAGCGTCGAGATGAATACGGTCTTGTGCGCCTGCATGTACTGCACGTCATAAGGCGACAGCAATCTCGTAGGCAGATGCGCGAAACCGTATATGCCGTCATCGATCAGATCCGGAGAGCCGTTGCGTCGCCATTGATCGATGATGACCCGCAAGGAAACCTTGCGGCCCTCTTCGACCAGACGTTCCAGCACGGGGTGTGAGAGACCCACATAGGCTTTAATGAAATCAACGTGGTCGCGCTTGAGCGCTTTGACCACCGGCTCGACCTGGCCGACGGAGCCAATCGCATAAGACAGGGGCGGCCATACCGGATCGGCACCATCAACCAGCGCTCCAACGCAGTAGATGCGGGGACCCGGTAGCCGCCCTGCTGCAACCTCGTCGCGCATTTGCACGATATAGGGCTGAACATTTCCGGTATCGAGTACGGTCGTGACGCCGGCATAGAGCAGCGCATTCAAATAGCGGCGGTATCCCAACATGTCGACCGCGTGCCCGTCCCACCCACCCACGAGATGCACGTGCATATCCGCCAATCCGGGCATGAGCGTCTTGCCATGCAAATCGGTAGTGGCGACCCCACGCGGGATCTTGACCGAAGAGGCCGGACCTGCCGACTCGATCTTTGTCCCGCGAACGATCACGGTAGCGTGATCAATCGCCGGAGCGCCGGTGCCGTCGATGAGCACGGCGTTGACGAACGCCTGCACGACTCCTGTGCTGCGCTGACCGTTCGGGTCTGCCCAGGCTGGCGCGGCCACCACGACGGCCGCCACGACGGCGAGCACCATCCCACCGGAAGCAGTCCGGCGCGGGGAGTGACGGGTACGGCACCGCTTGAGATCTGACGCGCTCATGTCTCGCCTCCGGCTACTCCAGTCGCACAGACGTGCACTTCCCGTCGATCGATACGAGCCGCCTATTCGAAGCGCAGTCGAGCCTCGAGCCCGGCCGTGAGGGGACGACTGATCACGAACCGCGGCTCTCCCGGGATTTGCGCGCCGATCAGGATCGCGTCGCCGAGATTGGCGCGAATATCGGTGAGATTCTTGATGAATGCGGCCACTTCCCAGCGGTCGTTGCGGGCACCAAAGCGGATATTCGCCAAGTTGTAAGCGCCGCGGCGCAAGGGATTGACCTGCGTATTGTTCGCCGAGAAGCTCTCCCCGATGTGACTCCAGTCAAAGCGCGCAAAACCCAACCATTGCGCCGTCAAGTGTTGCTCATACTCAAGATTGGTCGAGATGGTGATGCGCGGAACCTGGTAGATGGGGCTGCCCACGGTTTGCGGGGTTCCGGGCCCCTGCTCGGTGATATGCGCATTGTCGTAACCGAATCCGAGCCCCCAGGTGAGCTGCGGCAGCAGCCGCGCATTCGATTGGAACTCGAAACCCGTGCTGCGGGCCTTGCCGGAATTACCCGTGAGGCCGTAGCCGCACAGCGGAAGCGAGACCAGCTGCTGGATCTGGTCCCAATCGATGAGGAAGGCTGCGGCGTCGAGCGTCACCCGGCGATCGAAGAAATTCGACTTCGCGCCGACTTCGTAATCCCACAATTTGTCGGACTTGAAGGCCGCCACCCCGGCAGCGGTGAGACCCGCGTTCTTGAGATCCTGATCACAGCCTCCGGGAGGCGGGCCGGGGGGCAGCGCGATGTTGTTGCCCCCCTCCCGAAAACCCTTGGCCGCGCTGACATAGGTGAGGACATCGGGCGTCACCTTGTATTCCAGCATGTACTTGGGAGTGAAGCCGCTTTCGCTGGTCGGCGAGGCGTTATAAGTGGTTGGAACACCGCCGAAGAACAAACCGTCGGTAAATTGGGTAAAGGTGGCCGTGTCTCTGAACCATCGCAGCCCGACTGTCGCCTTCAAATTTTGCACGATGTCGTAGGAGGCATCGCCGAAGAGCGCGTATTCCTTGGCCCCGCGCGAATCGACGAAAGCGAGCGCGAGGTCATTCGGGTAGCCCACCACCGCGCCCATCCCCTGGCCCGTCCACTCGTAGTCTCGCGGACGCGTGCTGTCGGAATAGAAACCTCCCAGGATGTATTGAAAGGGTCCGGAGAGGGATGACGCGAAGCGAACTTCCTGCGCAAACCGCCTGAGGGCGAGCTTGCGCGTGATCGGACTCGGGAGGGGGCCGGCCAGCCCGAGATCCAACTGCAGGACGTCGGTATCGTCCTCGGTTTCAAATGTCTTGCGATCAAATAACGCGCTGGAAGAGACGAAGGTGCCGAACGGCACGGTGTAATTCAGAGTCAGGCTGGCCAGCCACCATTTGTCGGTGCCACCCTCATGGATGTTGAAAACTTCGCGCTGCACCAGGTTGTCTGCATGGAGCGCCGCATAAGGGGCTCCATCCTGCTCGGTCTGCTGGTACATCACTCGCGGGGTGATCGAAAGACCACTCACCGGCTGGAACAGCAACGCGATCTGGCCGCCCCAGTACTTCGTACCACCGACATGGTCTATCGATGACGTCGGAGGCGCCGATTCGGGACCCAGCTCCTTGTCGAAGAAGCCCTCGTCGTTCTGATAGAACGCGCTCGCTCGCACGGCCACCGTGTCAGCCACAAGCGGCATATTGGCAACACCCTCCACGAGCTCGTTCAGGGAACCGTGTTCGGTGCCGGAACCTGCGACATGCAACTGACCGGTGGTCGCCGTCGCATTCGGCTGCTCGGTGATGATCCGGACCGTGCCACCCATCGACTCCGCGCCGTACAAGGTGCCCTGCGGGCCGCGCAGCACCTCGATGCGGGCGATATCGACAATGTGGGGGTCGAGGGTCTCGAGCACCGGCACGTCATCGATGTAGAAGCCAGTCGTATTCGCGCCCTGGATGCCTCGCAGTGCAATACCACGGCCTGCGAGCGAGCCGTCTGCAGCTCCTATTCCGAACGACAGGTTGGGAATGGAGGTTCCGTAGTCCATGAACTGCTCAACGCCTTTTGACTCCAACTGAGCTGACCCGAGCACCGTCATGCTCACACCGACGTTTTGAACGTCTTCGTTGCGCTTGGTCGCGGTCACAACGACTTCGTCGAGCCCCACGCTCGCTGGAGCGGCAGCGGACGCCCCGCCAGCAGACTGGGCTCGGGCTGGCCCGGCTGCGAGGGCCGTGGCCAGGGCCGCGAAAGTGATCGTGCGCGACACGACAGTTCGAATCTTCGACATCCCGTTTCCCGCGTTGTGGTTGTTGTTTGCTGCGCACAACACGCGCATGCATTCGTACCGCAATATGAGCCGATCTTAGTCAGTTCGCCCGCGACCGCAGCATGCGATTCGACGTGAAAAGCATGATTGCAGACATGTGGCGTACATGCCCGCGATTCCGGGAGGGTGCAATGGCAGCTTAATGCAGTCGGGTCTCGATCCGGTCGGGTGCGGTTATGAATCGGCTACCGGGGCGAGGTCGCGACGCGAAACCTAGCCGGTCCGGGTATTCAGCGCTACGCCGGCCGATGCGGCCACGGAGCGTAACGGCGAGCCAATCAACACGGCGATGAGGGCCGCGAGCCCCGTCGCTGCGCCCACTATCAGGAAATAGGAGCCCTCTCCGCCCCATCGTTCGGCGAAAGTGCCCAGCAATCCCCCAAGGTACGCCCCTAATCCCAGCGTGGTCGCGTAAAAGGCGCCCATGATGGCCGCAACCATGCGCCTGGGCGCGAGTCGATACACCAAGCCGTAGGTGACGGTCCAGGCCGCAACTTCGCCGGTGGCCTGGACCCAGACGCCGAATGCCGGCAATCCCCAACCGGGTTTTGCGGACCCTGACTGTGGCCACGCGGCGATCGCAAATATCAGCAGACCCGCAGCGCCCAGCGCCAGCGCCAGCGCGTACTTGCTGACGATATCGGGCTCCCGATCGCGCCGGGCGAGCCATGCCCACAGCGCCGCGAACGCCGGGGCGGCAAGAATCAGCCCTGCAGCATTCACCGATGTGAACCACTGGGTGGGAATCTCGAATGCTCCCGCGTGCCGGTTCACCCCTCGCTCGAGGAAGAGCGACATGGTCCCCCAAAGTTGAAAAGATCCGACCGAATAGACCAGGAGCAGCACGGCGAACACCGCCAGAACCAGCAGGCGCGCCGCGAAACCCCGCTCGGACGGCTCCATCGAAACACTCTCCGCCGACGCACGCGTGGCGGCCGTGGCACGAGGTTTCAGATACTGCCGACCAAACCCGACATACATCGCAAGAGCGATGCCCATGGCGAGCGCCGAGATGCCAAACGCAGGCGCCCAGCCATACGCGGCGGCGACCGATCCGACGATCACGCCCGCTACGAGCCCACCCAGATTGATCCCGGCGTAATAGTAGGCGTACGCCCTCTCACGTCGCCCGTCGTCTCCCGAAAAGCTGTCCCCCAATGCGACTACCAGAGTCGACTTGATCAGTGCGTTGCCGATGACCAGGGCGCCGAGGGAAATCCAGAAGCCAACCGTGATCCAGAGGTAGGTTTGTGCGACACCGGGAGCCACACCCGTCGGCAGATGCCAGAAGCCGAGCGGAATCTGATTGGAGCCCACGCGCGCCAGAGCGACCGCAACGGTTATGAGAACATAACCGCCGAGCATGAGCGTGCCACCGACTGTCAGCGCGCGGCGATAGCCCAGGACCCGGTCTGCAACCCAACCTCCCACCACCGGCAACGCGTACATCAGTCCGCTGAAGACGCCCACGAGTGTGAGAGCGGAGTTCCCGTCCCAGCCGAACCCCCCTGTGGCGCGGCTCGCAGACAGAAACACGGCCAGAAGCGCCACCATCGAATAGAAGCCCACCCGCTCGCAGAACTCAAACGCAATGACGAGTTTTGCACCAGCCGGCAAGTTCCAGGGTCGCGAACCGGGGGTCGCAGCGCCGGTGATCGGCTTAGCGAGTTTTATTAGCGTGTCCTCGCGCGCTGCTTCTCCAGCTGCCGGGGAGCTGCCCGGAGTGACGCTTGAATGCCGCGGTAAAATTGGCGGGGTAGTCGTAGCCCACGGCATACGCCACTTGAGCAATCCCGTGCTCGCCCGCGGCGAGCAATTCCGCCGCCCGCTCCATCCGGCATTGCAGGATGAACCCGTAAATGGTGAGCCCGAGCACTTCCCGGAAGCTCGCCTTCAGTTTGGTCTGATTTACGCCGACGAGCCGCGCGAGCTCCGGAATATTAGGCGGATGCGCATAGTGCTGAGCGAGATAGTCCCGCGCCTCATAGATTCGGTTCAGATCACGCGGATTCAGACGCGGAGACTTCTGCTCGAGCAGGGCTCGATTGCCGAGCTCGCCCAGTACTTCGAGCAGGATCTCGGTGCTCACCGTCTCGAGGTAACGATCGCGCAACGTTGGCGACAGTTCGTGAGGCGACTCGACGATGCGCTGTGCCGCATGGATGATTCCAGGCCGCGGCGCCAGACGCTCGCACGAGGTGGCTCGCCCCGGTAGATAGAGACTATCGAGAGGCGCCGGGACGTCGAGCAGATCGAGGTGAAGCACATCCGTCAGCAACTCCGGCCGGCAGTGCAGTACGACCATCCGTATCGGCTCGCCTCGCGCGGCGTAATACCCTTCGCTGCTTGCACCGGGAGAGACATAAAGCAGCGTCTCGGGCGCCTGGGCCAGAATCTGTCCGGAGCTCGAGCGCAGGCTCCCCGACAACAGGATGCGGAGCTTGAACAATCCATCTCCCTCAACCCGCACCCACGTGTCATTGTGATAGGTGGCGTCGGTGACCGACACCATCAGCGCGTTTGAAGGCTTGAAGAAATCCCAATATCCGTCGCCTTCAGATTCCCGAAGGTAATGTCTCACACGCCGAGCCGCCCACCGCCGCCGATGGCTCGAAGGGACTGCAACGCTGGCGTTCGCCTCAAAGTCGTTGCTCAACATCTCACCCAGCACGCGTTCCGCATCAACCTGCAGCATGCCGACAATGGGCTGACGCGCGATGAGGACATCATCTGCCAGGATAGGCTGCCCGCGCCGCCTCGCTCGGGGCAAGCCGATCCCCGTGCCGACCGACGCGGACGCCATCGCGGGTCCTACCGAAGAAAGTCTATGCATCATGTCGCACACTCCGGCTTCGAATCCAGCCGCGGGCATTGCCGAAGATCCACGGGAGGATACTCGCTCAAGACGACGATGCAGTCACCCACTCCACGACCACCCCCTGATCGCGAAGTGATTCAATAAACCCACCGTCCGGCTTTGGCAGGACCGGTACGCCGGCGTTTTGAGCCAATGACCTTGCGCCTTCAAGATCCGCGCACGCAATCGTCACGGCCGCGATCGTGGGTCGCGCTCCGGATCTGAAAGCGGTGGCCGCGCCGAATCGGTGCACGAAATCGGCCTCGGAGAGAAACACGATCCGGGAATCCCCCATGGGTATCGTGGCCGATCCGCCCGACTCGATACCCGCCGAACGACCCATGATCCGCTCGAACTGACGCCGGGCGCGATTGTTTTCCACGATGAGAACCACTTCTTCGAGCGACAGAGCGCCGTTCGGGTGCGGCAGCCGGTCCGGTTGCCAGACGAATTGCGGCGTGAGCTGCTCACAGCAGAAGATCACAAACGGCAGGTCCACAGGGCGGGCGAGCATCGTGATCTGAAATCGTGCCCGCTCGGTGCGGCCCGCGACGTCGACCGCCCTCGAGAGACTGGCCGGCGCCGCCACATCCAGACCCAGGGAGGTCCAATAGCGAAACGCGGCTTCGGCCGAACCTCGCAAGGCGATTCCCCATAGTCCGGGGGCCTCTTCCATCATGTGTCGATAAGGCGAGTCTTGCTGTCGATCGAGCCTGCCCAGGAGCTCGATATACGTCCGATCCAGCATCATGAGATGATTCGCCGTGCCGCCGCTGTCATGGAAACCGCGCGGCGTGGTCTCGAAGCCGAGTGACTGCCAGAGGCGATTGGATCGATCGAGGTCACTCACCATCACAATGAGGTGGTCGATCCCCTTGATGACATGCTCTGGGTCGTTCACTTTGCCAGTGTGATCGATGCGCTTGTTTGTGCAGCAACCATCCTACTACACGGCCCTGCCAGGGCGGTCAAGAACGTGCCGGCTTGCCCGCAACCCCGCTGCATGGCGCACGTTTGCGCACACCGGCGCCTGTCGGTCGATCGCGCACACCGGTGCCTATCGCTCGTTTGCGCACACCGGAGCGCGTCCGATTGCAGTAGTCATGCTTCCGATCCGATGCGTGGCCCTGGCCGGCGCTGGCATTAAATCGTCAGCACCCGATAGCGGCAGACCGTTGCGACAATGACCCGATCGCGAGCAGGCGATGAGCACCAATAAGCCGCCGACACTGGGGCAAATCAGCACCTGGCTCACCGAGAGCCCGTTTCATCGAGTGCTCGGTCTGCAACTGGAGTCGTTCGATCCCGCCGCCCGGACCGTGACCATCCGGTGCTCGTTCCACTCCAACCTGGATCGCTCGAGCGGCGCTGGCCAATACCATGGTGGGGTCATTGCGAGTCTCATTGACGTTGCGGGAGACTTTGCGCTGATTGCGACACTGGGTCACGGCGTCCCCACAATTAATTTCCGCGTTGACTATCTGCGTCCGGCCATGGCCGGCGACCTCATTGCACGGGCAACCGTGCGCAAATCCGGGCGCACCATCGGTGTCGTCGATATCGAGGTGGAGGACGCCCAACGCCGACTGATTGCGCTCGGCCGCGGTTGCTACGGTACGCTGCCGGGATAAGCTCCAGGAAGGGAGAACGATCGATGCGAGCGGTGTTGACAGTTGCGCACGGAGGCCGTGAGGGTCTGCAACTGCGGCAGGATGTTCCAAGTCCAGTGCCCGCAGACGATGAAGCACTCATTCAGATCGCGGCCACGTCGGTCAATTATCACGACATCTTTACGCGTCGCGGGATGCCCGGCGTCCGAATCACGCTGCCCGTTATCGCGGGTTCCGACATCTCGGGCACCGTCATTGCGGCCGGAGTATCTGCGGACCAGTCCTGGGTTGGCAAGCGCGTGCTCATTGATCCCGTGCTCCGCGGCGAACGCTTCGGAATGCTCGGAGAGACGCTTCCCGGCGGGCGCGCGGAGCAGATTGCCGTATCCGAGTCCATGCTCATCGAGATCCCGCCGGGGGTCACGTTCGAGCAGGCGGCCAGCTTGCCGCTCGCATACGGCACCGCGTATCGGATGCTGATCACGCGGGGTCGCGTCGCGTCAGGAGAAAAAGTATTGATCCTGGGTGCGAGTGGCGGCGTTGGCGTCGCATGCGTGCAGCTCGCGAAAATGCTCGGTTCAGAAGTGGTCGCCTGCGCGAGCAGCGAGTCGAAGTTGCAACGCCTGCGTGAGATCGGCGCTGATCACGTCGTCGATTACGTGCAACGCCCGTTCCTTGAGGCCGTCAAGGAAATTTACGGCAAGCCCCGGGTCACCGGTTCGGGTGGCGTGGATGTCGCGGTCAACTTTACGGGTGGCGATACGCTGCTGCCGACCCAGAAGTGTGTGAAACAGGGGGGGCGAATTCTGTGCTGCGGCGCCACGGCGGGTTTCAATCTGCAGCTCGATGCGCGGTACTGGTGGACATTCGAACAGACGTTGATCGGTTCGGACGGATGGATGACTGAAGATCTCGGTAGTCTCCTCGATCTTGTCGCGACCCGGCGCCTGAGCCCGGTGATCGACCGCCTGTTGCCTCTGGAGGACACGGCCGAAGGCGAGCGTCTTCTCGAAGAGCGGGAAGTGTTCGGCAAGGTCCTCATCCGGCCGTAAGGCAGTCGCTTCCCGGATGACTCCCTTACGCAATCTCGGCGACATTCTGCGACTGCCCGCGCTGGGGGCACGGCTGGCGTATATCGACCTGCGCCGGCCGGATTTTCCGGTCAAGGTGACCGCGGCCGAGCTCGATCAACTCATCATGGCCGTGGCCCGCGGCCTTGCGCGTCGCGGCATCCGTGCGGGTGAGCGAGTGGGCATCCTTGCCGAGAATCGCTTTGAGTTCATGGCAACGTATCTGGGTGCGATGCGCATGGGTGCCGTGGCAGTGCCTGTGAATTTCAAGCTGCCGGATGCCACCATCGCGCATGTGTTTCAGGATAGCGAAATCAAGTTTGCATTCGTCGACAGCAAGCGCTCGGGGCACGCTCCTACCGATGTGCCCATTGTGGATTTCGATGCTGGCGGCGGCAAAAATTTTCAAGCGTTTCTGGACCGCGGTCCGCTCGAGACGTTCATTCCCGCAGATGATGACGTTGCGGAGATACTCTACACGTCCGGGTCCACGGGCCTTCCAAAGGGCGTACCGCTGACGCACCGCGGCCAACTGGCCGCGCTCTCGAACTACTGCGAAGCGTTCGATGAGAATCTCCCTGCGGAGCTCACACTCGTCGTGGCGCCGCTTTATCATATGAATGGACTGTTCTTCACGAGCGTCGCGCTTGCGAATCGGATGGGCGTGATCTCGCTGCCCCGGTTCGAAGCGCGAAGCTATCTCGAAACCGTTGCCCGCTACCGTTGTACGGTTCTGTCCGGCATCCCGACGATGTTCGCACTGATGGTACGCGAGCGCGCACTCGTGGCGCACCTCGACCTGACCTGCGTACGCGAGGTCTGGATTGGTTCAGCACCGCTCACCGGGGCGCTCCTGGATCAAGTGCACAGACTGTTCCCGAACGCGGACGTGCACAACGGATTTGGCACCACGGAAGCGGGGCCCGCCGTTTTCGGCGCTCACCCAGATGGCACGCCGACTCCGCCTCTGTCGCTCGGGTATCCCATCGCCAGTATCAGCTGGCGGCTCCTCGATGGTCCGTCACCTGATGAAGGCGTGCTGGCCTTGCGAACGCCAGCGCTGATGAGCGGCTACCTGAATCTTCCGCACGTGACTGCCGACAAAATGCGGGACGGCTGGTATGTGACCGGCGACATCATGCGTCGCGATGAGAACGGCTTCTTCTATTTTGTCGGCCGGGCGGACGATATGTTTGTGTGCGGCGGGGAGAACCTCTACCCGGGAGAGGTTGAGAATCTCCTGGAGCGCCATCCCCGGGTCGCCCAGGCGATCGTCGTGCCGGCCCCGGATGACATCAAGGGACAAATCCCGGTCGCGTTCATCGTGCCGGGCGCCGGAACGCCGCCGAGCGCTGAGGAGATCAAGGCGTATGCGGTGCAGAACGGCCCTGCCTACGCACACCCGCGCTTCGTGGTCTTTCGCGACCAGCTCCCCCTCTCGGGCACCCACAAGATCGATCGCACCGCTCTCGTCAAGGAAGCCGCACGGCTGTCCCAGGTCGCGGGCCGTGCCAGTGCCGGCAGCGGCGACGACGAGAACTCGGGCCACGCCAAACCCGTGTCAACCGACGCCCAGAAACCCTGACACTCGTTGCGAGTGCCCGTGCCGGCGAACCCCAAAGAGTAAGGACATCATAATGGCGATCCCCAATCGAATCTCGCGACGGCGCCTGCTCGCCGAAGCCTCAGGGTGGTTTGCCGCGGCGGCCTTGATCGGGCGGTCGAGTGACTCCGTGGGTGCCGAGTCTGTCGCGCCGAAACCGCGGGAGACCGATCTACTGAGCCTGTCCGCGGTCGACGCCGTGAAATCAATGACCCATGGCGATCTCACTGCGGAGCGGTACGCCACTGCTCTGCTCGCGCGTTGCCAGGCTGGAGCCAACCTCAACGCCTTCATCACTTTAGAGCCGCAGCGCGTACTCGAAGCCGCACGGGCGTGCGATCTCAAGCGCCGCAGCGGTGCGCCCCTGGGTTTGCTGCACGGCCTGCCTGTCCCCATCAAGGACAGCGTCAACACTGCTGATTTTCCGACAACAGGCGGCACACCCGCCTTGCGTCACTTTCAACCGCGTGAGGATGCGCCGATCGTTCATTCCTTGCGAAGCGCAGGCGCCGTCGTGCTCGGGAAGACCAATCTGCACGAGCTCTCGTACGGGTATACCAGCAACAATCACGCATACGGAACGATCCACAATCCTTATGACCCGACGCGTATTCCGGGAGGAAGCAGCGGGGGAACCGCTGCGGCGATCGCATACCGCATGGCGCCGCTCGGACTCGCAGAAGACACTGAAGGATCCATTCGCGTACCGGCGGCACTCTGCGGCATCGCGGGATTTCGCCCCACTACCTACCGATATTCCACCGCGGGTGCGGTGCCGATCACGCCGCTCTTTGACCAGGTGGGGCCTCATGCCCGTTTCGTGGCCGATCTGCTGCTGTTTGACTCGGCGATCACCGGTGACACTGCGCCGACGCCGCGTGTTGCGCTCAAGGGAGTGCGGCTCGGGGTCGTGCGTCCGTTCTTTTATACGGACCTGGATCCTGAAACAGAACGGATCACCGAGGCGGCACTCAAGAAGTTGCGCGCCGCCGGCGTGGAGCTGATCGAAGGTGACTTGCCCGAGCTTGCACACCTGATTTCATTAACCACAGACCAGATCCAGAACCACGACGTCAAAGCGGCGCTGACCCGTTACCTGGCTCAATATCAAACCGGGATCAGTTTTGACACCCTGCTTGCCAAAGCGAGCCCGGATGTACGCCAGATGATCGAGACGGCACTGCCGGCCGGCTCCGGCTTCGTGCCGGAGGCACAATACCGAGCCGCGGTCGATGTGCATCTGCCCGCCCTGCGCTCGCTCTATCGCGATTACTTCGCGCACACGGGCGTTCAAGCGATCGTTTTTCCGACCACCATCCTGCCCGCCCCGAAAATCGGTGAGGAGAACATGGAAGTGGAGGTCCGCGGACGCAAGATCTCGCTCGATGTGGCCATCGCCCGCAACATCGCTCCAGGGAGCACTGTCGGGTTGCCCGGCCTGGTATTGCCTGCGGGATTGAGCTCGGACGGGCTGCCTGTTGCGCTCGAGTTCGATGGCCCCGCGGACAGCGATCGCGCGTTGCTGCGGCTCGGCCTGGGTCTTGAAGAGGCACTCGGCCGATTGCCGGCGCCGCAAACGATAGGGGCAGGCTGACGCGTCCGCGCGGGGGATTGGATCCGCCGCGGGCAGATAAGGCGAGAAATCGACGCTGCGAATAGTAACCGAAAGCGACCGCGCAGCGCGGGTGTCCAGGTCATCGATCAAGCGCGGGAAGTCCGAGCGCAGCGGGGTTCGGTACGAGGTGCTGCGCAGAAATTCCATGACTTACGCCCCATGGGAATCGCG
>JBOIAD010000055.1:0-53640 GCA_050738795.1 Steroidobacteraceae bacterium | reverse complement strand
TGTGTGCCAGAGCGGCACAGCATAGCTCAATTCGCAGGTTCGCCGCCCGCGCTCACGCTCGCCCTCATGGCACGCCGTCTGCTGCTCCACGGCGGGGCAGATTGCAATTGAAAGGACTGATGCCAACGAGGCGTTGCGAACCCCGATCAGCTGCGGATTGCGCCGCAGGCCGTGCAGTTCGTCCGTGATTTCTTCGACGCGAGCAAGCCCGTCGCAGTGATCTGCCATGGGCCCTGGACACTGATCGAAGCTGGTGTGGTGAAAGGTCGCAGCATCACTTCCTGGCCTTCGGTCAAGACTGACCTCGTCAATGCCGGGGCGAAGTGGACAGACCAGGAGGTGGTCGCGGACAACGGCCTCGTATCCAGCCGCAAGCCGGCGGATATCCCGGCATTCAACCGCAAGATGCTCGAGGAGTTCGCGCAAGGATCGCGCCTTCGAGAGGAGGGGGCGCTCGGGAGTCGTCACGCCCAAACGCACGGCACTGAAACGGCCGCAGGCCTGCCACATCAGCGGCGGCCGCAGAAAGACACGATGAATTGACGCAGAGCCCTGCTTCGGAGCCTGCCGACGTGTAAAACGCCTGCAGGCTCCTGCTTGAGCTGGTCGGCGCCAACATGAGGGCATCCGCCGCCGGCGTTGCAGCTTTGCGCCGCGCTTCTGTAGCGTTGCCAACACACCCCAAGGCCGTTCTGCCGCCCGCGCCGCCACGGTGTTCCTTTTTAGTTGATTCGCCGTTCCGTGTGAGTCTATCGGTCTGCTCAAAATCACGGGTAACGTACGTGCCGATCACGCAGGGAAGGGACGGGTTGCATCCGTCGTGCAACCACAACCTGCCGGGACGGAAGTGCCCGACCCGCACTGGCCGGCTGGGACGGATTGGTTCGTTTGCAACCGTAGCGTCGAGGGGGATCCCCATGACCAAGCTCACCGCGCAGGGCCTGACAACCGCTTCCCTAGCCTGCGCTCTGGCGCTGGGTTCATCGGCCGCCTGCGCGCAAGCGGCGGCGCAGGCCGCCGCGTCCGGGCCTGCCGATACCCTCCAGGAAATTGTCGTCACCGCGCAGTTCCGCCAGGAGAAACTGCAGGAAACGCCTCTGGCCATCACCGCACTGTCGGGTGCCGACCTGGCGGCTCGCAACATCACATCCCTGCAGGACGTTGCACAGGCCGCCCCCAACGTGCAGCTGTTCGAGAACAATGCCGCATTCGGCAAGACGATGGCGGCATTCATTCGCGGCATCGGCCAGGGCGACTTCAACTTCGCCTCCGCCGAGCCCGGCGTGGGCATCTACATCGATGACGTCTATTTCTCCACGACGTTCGGCTCGATGTTCGATCTGCTGGACATCGATCGCACGGAGATACTGCGGGGTCCGCAAGGAACACTGTTCGGCAAGAATTCCATCGGTGGCGCCATCCGCGTCATCTCGAAGAAGCCGACCGGGGACGGCAGCGGCTTCGGCGAGGTGACTCTCGGGGACTTCGGCCGGCGCGAGGTACGAGCCGGCTTCGATATGCCGCTCATCAAGGATTCCCTGTTCCTGCGGGTCACGGGCATGTCGAAGCAGCGCAACGGGTACGTGCATCGCGTGGACTTCGCCTGTGCCCATCCAACTGAGGCCGGGAGCCTGCCGCGACAACTGCTCGGGCAAGGCTCCTGCGACATCGGTACCGAGGGTGGAGTGGATGTCAAGGGCGCCCGGGCGCAGCTGCGCTGGATACCAGTGGACGGCTTCGAGAACAATCTGTCCGCCGACTGGTATGACGACGGCTCGGAGGCCGCCGCCGAAGTCATGCTGGTGGCCGACCCGTCCATAGCGCCAGCCCTCGCCGGGTTCAACGCCAGCACGCTCGTTCCCCGGTTCGGCATCCCTTACGACAGCCGCTTCGTCACGGCCGGCACATACAACACCTACTCCACTTTCTACGATCCGAATACGGGCCGCGCCTATCCGGCTGTCAATACGGTCCATTCCTATGGCGTGAGCGATGTCATCGACTGGCAGATCGGCGCGCCGGTGCATCTGAAGTCGATCACGGCGTACCGCGAGTACTGGGGCGATTTCTCCGACGACCAGGACAATTCACCGCTGGGCATCGCGTGGGCCTACAATCTGCTCGATCATCACCAGTTCACGCAGGAGCTGCAGTTCACGGGCCAGGCGCTCGACAATCGCCTGAACTGGGCTGCCGGTTACTTCTATTTCGACGGCTTCAGCCTCAATCGCGGGCACGTCAATCTGAACTTTCTGGCCGGCGCGTTCCCGCCCGGGCCGCCCTTCTTCGGCCAGCCCGTATTCGATTTCGACCAGAACGACCCGGCGCATACCAAAGACAACGCCGGGTTCGCCCAGGCCACCTACGGGCTCACGGATCAGCTGCATGTCACCGGCGGCGTGCGCTACACGAAGGAGGACAAGGACTACACGTTCAATCACTTCAATCCCATCCTGCTCATTCCGAATCCGGCTCTGGATCTGCGCGGTGTCGAGGGCAAGACCAGCTACAGCCACGCGGACTACAAGGCCGGGGTGGACTATCAGTGGACCCCGGATCTGATGACCTACGTCTCCGTGTCGACGGGATTCCGCGGCGGCGGTTTCAATCCCCGGCCATTCACCAACTTTCAGGTGCTGCCCTTCGGTCCCGAAAAGGTGACCGAGTACGAGGTCGGGATGAAGAGTGAATGGTTCGAGCACCGGTTGCGCTCCAACCTCGCGGCCTACCTGGGCAAGTACCAGGATGTCGTGATCACCTCGCAAACCGTCGATCGCAGCGGAGCCCCGACCACGGCACCGCAGAACGTCGGCTCGGCGGATATCAAGGGCTTCGAGATCGAGCTCGAAGCGACCCCGCTGCAGAACCTGTCGATTTCGGCTACCGCCGGCCTGACGGACTTCAAGTGGAAGAATCTGGGTGGCGCGGAAGGCTGCCAGGATTTCGCGGTGGTCACGCCGGCCACGGCCTGCATCGGCGGCAACCCCGGCTACAACGACATCGCGGTTGGAATATCCAAGTGGACGGCCAACCTCGGCGCTCAGTACGCGATTCCCCTCGGACCCGCGGGCAGCCTGACTCCACGACTGGACGCCAGTTACCACTCACGCCGCAACAATAACAATTGGAACGACTACGCCGGTCCCACCGGCACCGGTCCGCAGGCGTTCACGCCCGGAATGACCCTCATGAACGGGCGCATCACCTGGGAAGACGACACGCAGGCGTGGTCGGTCGCGGCCTTCGTGACGAACCTGACCAACAAGTACTATTACCAGAGCTTCCTGGATCTGCGGGCCTTCGGCGAGGGGCAGCTGTCCGCGCAGCCCGGCGAGCCACGGGAATGGGGCGTGACGGTGCGGCGAAAGTTCTAGTTCGCGCGTGCCCGAGCTCTAGCGCCCGTGCGGTGAATTCAGATCCAGCATCGGCCCCAGCGGAATGATTCCCGTCGGGTTCAGGTTGCGATGACTGCCGTAGTAGTGCGCCTTGTATTCGTCGATCGCCACGGTCGCGGCGATCCCGGGCATCTGGTGGATCTCGCGTGTGTAGCCCCACAGCGCGGGGTATTCGTAGACATGCCGCAAGTTGCACTTGAAGTGCCCGTAGTACACGGCGTCGAAGCGCACCAGCGTGGGGAACAGGCGCCAGTCCGCTTCGGTGAGCAGATCCCCCAGCAGGTAGCGCTCCCGTTGCAGGCGGTCTTCGAGCCAGTCGAGCGAATCGAACAGCCGGCGCACCGCGCTTGCGTACGCCGGCTGGGTCGTTGCAAAGCCCGCCCGGTAGACGCCGTTGTTGACGGTTTCATAGATCCGCGCATTGACCTCGTCGATCTCCGCGGCGAGAGCTTCCGGGTAGTAGTCGGTCAACTCGTTCGTGATCTCGTCGAATTCCCGGTTGAACATGCGGACGATGTCCGCGGATTCGTTGTTGACGATCGTGTGGGCTTCCTTGTCCCACAGGACCGGCAGCGTGGCGCGGCCGGTAAACAACGGATCAGCCTGGCTGTACAGCTCGTACACGAAGCGCGCACCGGTGAGCAGATCGGGCTGTGCGAAAGTCCAGCCGTTCTCCAGCATTGCCGGTTCGACGAAGCTGACCGATACGCTGCTCTCGAGTCGCTTGAACACGCGTGCAATCAGAGTCCGATGACACCACGGACAGGCGCGCGCGACATACAGATGATAACGCCCGGGCAGAGCCGGAAATTCGGCGCGCTCGGCCGCGCTGATGCGATGCCGGAAGGTGCTCGACGGCCGCACGAACTCGCCCGAGCCGCCTGCGCGCGGGCGCTCGTCACTCCATTCACCGTCGATCAGCAAACCCATGGGGCTCCAAACCGGGACGCAGCACGTGCCGATGCCGGGGAGCGTAACGGCTGAAGCCGCCGCCGGATAGCAGGCCCGCGGATCCCGGTCGATCGGGGCCCGGCGGGCCGCACCCGGCCAAGCGCGACCCGCGAGGCGTTGCACTGTCGGCACACTGAGAATTCGCACAGAGGCGACCGCACGTTGCGATGGCGGGTCATGTGGCGCACATTGCCGGGCAGTCTTGGACGGCCATGCGGTGGGACCAGACGAAATGGGGCGCCGGTCGGCTGAATTGCCGCGGTCAGTTCCGGGACACGGGCAGTGCGTGGGGACACCTCGGTGAAGAATGCAAACGCTCTGGATCGGCGCGAGTTCCTTCAGACCGCGACGGGCGTGCTGACCGGCTTGCTGGCCGCGGGGAGCCCGTTCGCGCTTCTTGCCCCGTCGCCTGCATGGGCGCTGGATCTGCACGCGTTCACGAGCGAGGAAGGAGCGATACTTCTGGCGGCGGCACGCACGATCGCGCCGCACGACAGACTCGAGGACGCCGCTTATGCGCTCGTCGTCCATTCTGTCGATGCGGCGGCGGTGAAGGATGCGGTGTTGGGAAGGCAGCTCAAGGAGGGCATCGGCAGGCTCGGCGCCAACTTCGCCTCGGCCGCAGAGGGCGCGCGCGTGGAGCGCCTGAAGGACATCGAGCCTTCCGGCTTCTTTCAGACTTTGCGCACCAACACCCTGCAGATACTGTATGCCACCCCGATGGCGTACGCCTATTTCGGCTACGAGGGTGAAGCCTTCTCGAAGGGCGGCTACCTGTTCCGCGGTTTCAACGATCTACGGTGGCTTCCGGAGGTTCCTCCGGCTGACAGCGGGCCGGCGCCCGCAGCCGCCTGATACGGGCAAGGGACGGCGCGCAACCGGCGTCAGGGGGCAAAGTGGGGCAGATAGATCTTCGTGACGACGGGGCCGTGGTCATCGTCGGGTCCGGGGCGGGTGGCGGTACACTCTCACATGAGCTGACACGGCGCGGCATCAAGGTGGTGCTGCTGGAGGCGGGGCAGCGCCAGTCGCCCGCAACCTTCTCGCAGATTCCGGGCGAGGCATTCGGCCAGCTGACGTGGCTCGATCCCCGCACGCAGTCCGGAAACTGGAGCGTGGCGAAGAATTTTCCCGGGCTGCCCGTGTGGATCTGCAAGACCGTCGGCGGCACGACTGTTCACTGGACCGCGGCCACACCGCGCATCAGGCCCTGGGAGATGCGCGCGCGGACGACCTATGGCGCGATGACCGGCGCTTCCCTGATCGACTGGCCGATCGCCTACCCGGAGCTCAAGAGCTACTACCAGCTAGCCGAGCGCCGGCTCGGCGTCACGCGGCGCAACGGCAACCCGGGCATGCCGGCATCGAACAACTTCAAGGTGATGTACGCGGCCGCGAAGAAGGTCGGATACAAGCGCGTTCATACCAACCACATGGCCATCAACACCCGGGCGCGCGACGGCCGTGGCCCGTGCATTCAGCAGGGGTTCTGCGTGCAGGGATGCAAGACCGGCGCCAAGTGGAGCACGCTGTACACGGAGATCCCGCGCGCCGAAGCCACCGGCAACCTCGATCTGCGCATCGGATGCATGGCGACCCGCATCGAGCACGGACCCGGCGGCCGCGTGACGGCGGTCACCTATCGAGACAGTAAGGGCGTCGAACAGCGGCAAAAGGCTCGCATCGTGTGTGTGGCAGGCAATGCCATCGAGACGCCGCGCCTGTTGCTGCTGTCGCACTCGTCGGGATTTCCCCAGGGATTGGCGAACTCGCAAGGGCAGGTCGGACGTCACTATTGCCATCACATCAGCGGGTTCGTGTGGGGGACCTTCAGCCAGCCGGTGAGATTCTGGCGTGGTGCGGTGCTTGCCGGCATCGTCGAGGACGAGACTGTAAACGAGCCGAAGCGCGGCTTCGTGGGGGGATATCACCTGGAGCTGATTTCGCTCGACCTGCCGACACTGCCGTCGGTTGGCCTGCCGTATGGCTGGGGACGCGATTTCGCTTCGATCATCGAGGATTACCGCAACATGGCGGGAATGTTCATCTGCGGTGAGGATCTCGGGCGGGCCGACAACAGGATCACCTTGGATCCCGACGTGAAGGATGTTTACGGATCGCCTGTTGCGCACGTGCACGTTGACGAGCATGGCAACGACAAGGCAATGCGCACTCATGCGCAGGCTCAAGCGACCAGGATGTACGAATCGATAGGTGCCAAACGCGTCGTCCTCAGCCTCACGCCGCCGGCGACGCACAACATGTGCACGGCGCGCATGAGCGCCAACCCGCGCGATGGAGTGACCAACGCGTGGGGCCAGACGCATGACATCGCCAATCTGTTTGTCTCCGACGGTAGCGCATTCAGCTCGCCGGGCTCAGCCAATCCGACACTGACCATCGTGGCGCTTGCATTGCGGCAAGCCGACTACATCAGCCGGCAGATGACGGCCAGGAATCTCTGAAGGAGTTGGCGCGCCGGATGCGGCGCCGGCTCCGATCGGCTCGCCGACGGAGCCGCCCCGCCACGGTGCGATTATTTGTCGTGCGCCTTGTCGTTGGCGTCCTCCGCCTTGTGCTGCGCCTTGTGTACATCGTCCTTGACCGAATTGCTGATCGACTCGTGGCCGCCGTGCTTGATCGTGTCCACGGTCTCGTCGACCTTCTCGCCCGCTTTTTGCGCAGGCCCACGGTTGTCGCAACCGGGCGCCCCAAGAACTACCGCGCATGCAAGCCCCGCCAATACCATTGCCCGGATCATTCTCACCTCCCCAGATGACACGCCGCATTATCGATTTCGGGGCTTGACCCGAGCAGCAGCTATTCTGAGAACATTGCGTAGGACCTGTCCGACACGCAGACACGAGAAGTGTGACGAGCGAGGCGTATGACACTGCAGGCGCGCCTGGCGCGCGAGGTGCAAGGCAATCTGCATGCACAGTGGGCGGCCACCGGATTCTCGTACCCCGGGCAGGTCTCGACGCTTGCCCGGTTGCGCCCGGGCCTCGACAGCCTGACCGTCGAGCTTCTGCAGTCCCTCTATGTCGCCGCACCAGTATTGGAGCGACGCGGATTCGCGGCCGGCTATGCATCGCTGGCGCAAAGGCAGTTGCAGGGCGCGGGCTGGACCGATGAGAGCCGCCGGGATCTTCTCGGGACTCTGGAGCTGATGAGACAGACGCGTGTGCCGGCGCTGCAGCGCATCGAGACCGCAGGAATATTGCGGGTGGGTACCACGGGCGACTACGCGCCATTCAGCATGGAATCGAGTGGCACGCTGAGCGGCTCGGACATCGAGCTGGCGCAGGAGCTGGCCGCGGGACTGCACACCCGGGCCGTCTTCGTGCGGACCTCGTGGCGGTCGCTGCTCGATGATCTGAGCGCAGGGAAGTTCGATCTGGCCATGGGCGGAGTGTCCGTTACGCCGGCGCGCGCGGCGCAAGCGGCCTTCTCGTTGGCGTACTTCTGGGGCGGCAAGACCATCATTGCGCGCTGCGGCGACTCGCGGAAGTTCCGCGCTCCGGCGGCGATAGACAGGCCGAAAGTGCGCGTCATCGTCAATCCAGGCGGCACGAATGAGGAGTATGTTCGCGCCCATCTGCAACGGGCCCAAATCGTGGTATACCCGGACAACAGGCGCATATTCGATGAGCTTGGCGCCGGACGCGCGGATGTCATGATCACGGACGACGTGGAGGCCGAGCTTCAGACGAGACATCACCCGGGTCTGTGCCGCACGTACCCGGGCACGCTCACGCGCTCGCAGAAGGCGATTCTCATGCCACGCGATCCGGACCTCCTCAAGGCGATCAATGAGTGGTTGGGATCGGCGCTTGCCTCCGGCGAGCCTGCCCGTCTGCTGAAGAGTTACCTGGAGCGATGAAACCATGCCGTTGAGCCGACTCGAGCACTTTCTCGTTCTCACCGATGACATCGATGCGACGCGCGACTTCTATTGCCAGGCGCTCGGCATGCAGGTTGGGTTCCGGCCGCCGCTGGGATTTCCCGGCCACTGGCTGTATCTGGGCGACACCCCCTGCATCCACATCGCCGAGTGGCGCACCTATGCGGCACATTCGCAGCGGCAGGGAATCCCGGTTTCCACCCGCGCCGAGGGCACGGGGCCGGTGGATCACATTGCCTTCAACGGCCAGCATTATGAGGAAGTCGTGGCGCGCCTGGAGAAATGGGGTGTACGCGCCGAGCGCAACGACGCGCCCGGCGGTGCACTGCGCCAGCTCTTCGTGCGCGACCCGAATGGCGTGAAGATCGAAATCAACATCCGCAAGTGAGCGCAGCGTTCGCTAGGGGTCAGTTTGAGTCGGCCAAACTGACCTACTACCCGGCGTTCGCCGCAGTTGCGAGATCCACCAGGATCTTGGTGCCTTCCTGCCGGTGCAGACGCTCGAATCCCTCGTCGATCAGTCTGTCGAAGGCGATGGTCTGAACCCAGCCTCGGGTGGGATAAGCACCGGCGGCCATTTGCTCGATGACGCTGGGGAATGCGTTGCACGATAGAGCGACCCCGGTGATGCGTGCCTCCGACATCAGCAGCTGCATCGGATCGAGCTCGATCGCTCTCGTGTGAATCGCCACGACGACCACGTTGCCGTCCACTGAGGTGCCGGCGAGGGCAGCGTGAAATGCAGCCGGAGAACCGGCGGCGTCGACGGAGGCATCAGCACCGCGTCCGCCTGTCAAATCCTTGATTGCCGATACGACGTCCTGCGCGCGTGGATCGAGCACTACTTCAACGCCCAAGCTCGTGAGCACAGCCCGCCTCGCTGGCGTCGGATCTGCCATGAACACTCGAACGCCACGGCGCCGCAGGGTGAAATAGATTCCGATGCCGATCGGGCCGCCCCCATGGACGACCACGGTCTGTCCGGCCTCGACCCTGCACCGATCCGCGGTGCGCCAGGCGATGGCCATGGGTTCGATCAGAGCGCCCTGCATGGCCGACAGGCCGGCCGGCAGCTTATGGGCCATGGACCGGCGGATCACCGTGAATTGCGCAAGACCGCCACCGTCACGGTTGTAGCCGTGAAAGGCCAGCAGCGCGCAATGGTTGTACTGTCCGGAAGTGCAGAACAGGCACTGCCCGCAGGTCTCGACCGGCTCGACGGCAACCCGATCACCGACGCTCAGATCCTCGACGCCGTCACCGATGTCGACGATCTCCCCACACAGCTCGTGGCCCAGAATGACCGGATTGCGCACGCCTGTGAGCGGATGAGGCTCGTTCCGGGTCGTGATGGGGCCGTCGTAATATTCGTGCAGGTCGCTGCCGCAAATGCCGTTGTACAGCACCCGCAGCTTGAGCTCTCCCGGCCGTGCCGCAGGCTCGGGTACATCTTCCAGGCGCAGATCCCGGCGGCCGTGAAAAACCGCTGCACGCATCGCGCGGCGACCTCCGGGCGCCTGGAGCACCCCGGGTGATCGAGCATGCTCGCGTGGAGCTGCTCCGAAGCCTCGGACGGGAGGCCCTGATTCACCCGTGGGACCTGAGTTGGCATGAGTCCAATGCGTTCGGTCAACACTAGGCCTTGGATTAGCGGACGGTCAAGCGCCCGAACCGGACGCTATGCAGCGCCCGCTATCGCCGACCCCTGGAGTCAGGCCCGATTTCCCGGGCGCTGCGCTCGCTCACCGAGAGTCGGCAGGCGGCATGGCGGTGTGCAGCCGCGCGAAGACTTGCGACACGATGTGATCGTTCCGCTCGGGGCTCAGCTCGAATATGTTAGATGGCTCGGCGCGCAGGCGCCGCGCTACATCCACCTTCAGACGTTGCTGCGCCCGGTACAGGCGGGTTCTCACGGTGGTCTCGTTCAGACCCAGACAGACCGCCACCTCGACGCCGCTGAGCTCTTCGACCACTCGCAACACGAGAACGGTGCGGAAAACCTCCGGTAGTGCGTCGATTGCGCGCTCCAGTTGCAGGCGGCTGGCTGCTGCGTCCGATGAGTCGGGCGCGGCTGGTGCGGCGGACCCGCTTGATGCAGACGGCTGCGACGTCCCAAATGGAGCAGTCCGCCCGGGCGCTGTGATAGCGGTGAACGGGGCAGTCCGGTCGGGTCTGTCGGCGGTACCCGCGCCGGCCGGTGAATGTCTGCGCATCGCCAGCGCCTCGTTGAACGCGAGGCGTGCCAGCCAGGCGCCGAACTTCCCGGCGGGCTCGTAGCGATCGAGATTGACGAACGCACGCACATAAGCCGCCCGCACCGCCTCTTCGGCGGCATCGGCGTTCTCGATGATGCTTCGCGCGATCCGGTACAGCCGGCGGTTATACCGCCGCATGAGCGTCTCGAAAGCGCGCGTATCCCGGGCACGCGTGCGTTCGACCAGCAGCAGATCAGGCAATTCACCCAGCACAGGAACTGGATCTACGACGCGCTTGGCGTGCAGCCCGGTTGTGCTCTCCGTGGTACGGGTTTGTCGCGTTTGCTCCAGCATGTGGGTGGACCTTTCGTTGGCAGCGCTGTCATGACCGTGCGATCCTCGCTCGGCACCGTGCCACTCGAAAGGCGCGCCTCGCGCCATGGAATTGAGAACGGTACGGTTCGATAGGATTTCGCTCCACCGAGTGAGTGGCTGGTCCCTGCCGCTCGGTTCTATGAGCCCTCAATGGACCCCCGGGGGGCCTCCGATCACGCCCCGGGGCATATCCGCTCCTGCCCTGGGGGTATGCCCCGCCCCAGCGCTATTCCTGCGCCCCGGCGCCCACGGCCACCCACGCCAGATCGGAATTCGACACCGATTCGGTCTTGAACGTTCGTGCGGCCGCAGCCATTCGAGTGAGCGCCTGCGCAAGCGGCATGGGCGGCCGTGTGTCCCCTTTCTTCGCCTTGTGGAAACGCACCGGGTTGATGCGCGCGACCACGTAGTTGCGCAGATAGGGCGACTTGAAGCCCCGCGCCTGCAACGCCGCAATGATCCGCTTGGCGTGCGCATCGATTTGCAGCAACCGCGAGGCGAAGCTGGCGCGCTCCCGCAGGCTGACCGGGAGTGTCCGCTCGCTGAAGCGGTCCACCTTCTTCAGAAAGGAGCTGTAGGCGCCGCCCGCAAAGCGCGAGGACTGCTCGTACACCATGCCCAGTGTCAGCAGCTCGGGCGCCTCGAACTGCGCCGTGAACTGCGCCTCCTTCGCACTGCTCTGCCGTTTCGACAGGCTGCGCGCCATGCGGACCACCTCGAGGCTGCGATCGCGCAGGTTGTGGGCCTTCTCGGTATTCAGCGCGAGGATGCGGTAGGCGAGGGACTCGTCCGGCGAGATCAACGCGGTGATCTGCTTCAAGCCGAGCACCTTGGCCGCCGCAAGGCGATGGCGGCCATTGGGCGTCCACAGCCGGCCGTCGTCCCCGCGCACGACGATGAGGGGATCCAGGAATGCGGCCGTCTCGTCAATCTTCTGTGCGAGGCGCTTGGCATGCGTGGGCGAGAGATCACGCTGGAACGGAGTAGGCTGCACCGCATTGAGCGGCAATGAGGCAAGCATCAGCGGCCGTCCACCGAGCGGTTCGTGATACGCCCCGATGGGGGCGCCGCCGGCGCTCGTGACGAGCGCCGCAATGTCCGCGATTTCCGCGCTGTCCATGGCAATCGCGACTTCGGCTGCATCCAGGCCCCGTGCGTTGCGGCCCGGCGCCAAGCCTCCCCGGCCGCGCTTGCGGGCTGAACTCTTGGCGGGGCGCCTCGCCTTGTTCATCTTTCGAGTTGCCATGGAGGGATAAGGTGCTCCACCCGCACCTTCCCCGTAAAGAGCAGTGTGCGAGAATAGGCGGCTCTGTATCGCGCGGTCCGCCAGGCGGCGCAGCCGATCTCAAGCCGCGCTTGACGCCCGCACCCATGGACATCCGCACCGAACCCATCAACGCCCCAGGAAGACTGCCGGCGCAACGCATCGATTCTTCCGGGCGCGCTCACGTCGACCAGCGGGCAGTGCTGAGCCTGGCGTTGCCGCTGATGGCCAATAGCGCGATTCAGATCGTGTTGAATCTCACTGACATGTGGTTCATCGGGCACATCTCAACCCAGGCGCTGGCCGGAGTGGGCGCCGTTCAGTGGCTCGTGCTCGTCGTGGTGTTGATTCTGGGCGGAGTCGCATCCGCCGTGCAGACGATCGCGGCACAATCCTACGGCGCGCGCCGCTATACGCGGGCCTCGCAGGCGGTGTGGACCGCTTTGTGGGCCACGTTGTGCGCAACACCGTTGTTCATCGCGGTTGGAGCGTCGGGTCACCTCATCCTGGCGCCATTCGGCTTCGATGCCACCATCGAGCAGCTCGCATCGCAGTTCTGGTTTCCGCGTGTTGGCGGGGCGGCATTCGGCGTGGCTGTCTGGGGAATGCTTGGCTTTTTCAATGGCATCGGCCGCCCGCGGATGTCGCTGGTGGTGACCCTCGTCATGACGGTGGCGAATGTCCTGTTCAACCATTACTTCATCTTCGACCTGGGCTGGGGTGTCGCCGGGTCCGGCTGGGCATCGACGGCCGCTCAGGCCGTGGGTTTTTCGCTGTGCGTGGCGATCTTCCTGCGCGCGCCCTACCGGCGCCGGTACAAGTCGCACCTGACCTGGCGGCCACACTGGGGCCGGCTGCGTGAGCAGCTGCAGTTGGGGTTTCCGACCGGGCTGCTGCCGGCGGCGGATCTGCTGGGGATTTCCTGCTTCCAGATGATGCAGGTCCGCCTGGGGACGGTGGGTGGCGCTGCGACGCAGATGGCGATGATCCTGACATCCGTCGCCTACATGCCGGGGTACGGCATCGCCTCCGCGGGCACCACTCTCGTCGGCCAGTCCATTGGCGCGGGTGACCGCGCCTGGGGGATGCACGTTGGAACGCGGGTCATCCTGCTGACCGCGCTGTACATGGGGGGGATCGGAATCCTGCTCGCGATCGCCGGACCCAGCATTCTGCCCCTGTTCACCGGCGTCCACGATGCCGACGCAATGGCGGCCGTTGCGCTCGCGAAGCAGTTGCTGTGGCTTGCCGCCATCTACCAGATATTCGACGGGCTCAACATGGGAAGCGCGCTGTGTCTGCGAGGGGCCGCGGATGTCGCGGTGCCCGCTGCGCTCGTGATCCCTGTCTCGTGGCTGGTGTTCGTGCCTCTGGCGCACGCCTTCACGTTCGCGCCCGGCCAGGGATGGGTGAATTTTCTGCCCCAGTTCGGCTGGGGAGCGCTCGGCGGGTGGGCCGCCCTCGTGATCTACGTCATGCTGCTCGGCACCGTCCTGTTTCTGCGCTGGCGCTCGGGGGCCTGGTTGCGGATCAGGCTTTGAGGGCCGGCCTGCGCCGCCCTGAATTGCACTGGAGCGCATCAAGCTGCGATGCTCCGCTCCAGGGCGTCGTGCGAACTTCGGGCTGAGCGGCCCGGTCGAAGCGCTACCGGGACGAGGGTTCGGGGGGACTGGAACACAATGTCGATCGTTCGGATCAGAGAAATCCTCCTGTGCGCGCTGGCTTCGGGGGTGCTGGCCGGCTGTGGCGGCGTCGGCAGGCTCAATCCCGCTGCGCCGCGGGCCGTCGATCTGTCGGGAACCTGGCTGCTCGACCGTGCGGCGAGCGATGATCCGCAAAAGCTGCTCGACAAGTTGCGGCCGAAGCCCGACAAGTACAACCGCGGCCTGGCCGACGACAGCATGGACCCGTATGGCCCGGATACCTCGCAACAGGGTCAGCCTGGAGGAGGCGGCACCACCGGCGGTGGACGTGGCGGCGGGCGCAGATCCCAACAGGCCGCGATGCCGCCCACATACCGCAACAACGAGGTCTACACTCATGTTCCCGTCATGCGCATGTTGATGGCGAACGTAGCGCGCGGCGAGCAGGTCACCGTCCGTCAGACCCCCAATCTCTTCTCGCTCGACTATGGGACCACGGTTCGCACGTTCACGCCCGGTGCGGTCAGCGTCGTCTCGGCCGAGTGGGGTGTCGCCGACCAAAGCTCGGGATGGAAGGGCAAGGAATATGTCATCGAGGTCAAACCGCAAACGGGCGTGGCGGCAATCGAAAGGTATGGCCTGTCGGACGATGGCAAGCACCTGATCGAGCAGCTCCACCTGGGCGGCGGGAATTTCCCCTCAGTCGATCTGAGACGGGTGTACGACCATACCGACAAGCCGCTCCCCCGCGGACTGCCCACGAACGACTGACTCACACCGTGCAGCCCGGCGCGCCGGGGGCGGGCGCGCCGGGGTGGACACTGCATGGTGTACGGCTCAACCTGGAGCGGTGCGTTGAGTCTTCGTCCGATGCAGGGCGGTCAGTGTTCTCGCATCGATCTTCGCCACGGTGGTGTCCACTGCGAGCTGATAGCACTGCCGCGCTCTGAAGAAGCTCTCCAGCTCGCGCTGGTCGGGCTCACCGCACGCCTGGCGTGCAGCCGACTGGATGCGGTGGTACAGCCTCTCCGCGCCCTCCGTGCGCTCCAGCTCGGCCCTCGAATAGCGGACGTTTACGGTCTTGAAAGCGGGATCCGGCGCGGCCGCGGCCGCGCTGCCTGTGGTGAGAGCGCCGCTGCACAGGAGTGCGAAACCGATCAGCGCGCCGCAGTTGCGATTCATGGGGCTCATACGACTCTCCTTACGGGAAGCGGGTGATTCGCTCGTTTAATTGCGAACAGGCGTATAGATGCGGCAGCGGCCTTGCGGGTTTGCTCATCCGGTCGTGGCGGCGAGGCGCTTCGGCTCACCTGCGACGAACCGTCGAGTAGAATGAGCGGCGTGAAGCGGCATAAAACGCACGACCTCGAATCCCTGACCCGCCGTATCGCGAGCCTGGACGCGCGCAGCATCGATGACCTGTACGGCCTGGAGCCGGTGTACGAGCCCGGCTCCGGGCTGCCGCCCGAGGAATTCGTGGCCGTTCAGTGCCCTTATTGCGGCGAGCGGTTGGAAACGCGCGTTGACCTGACTGCCGCAGAGCCGGTGTACATCGAGGATTGCGAAGTGTGCTGCCGGCCCATCGAGTTTGCCGTGGAGCGCGAGGAGGGCGGCGCATTGCTCGCGATCAAAGTGCAGCGGATGGACTAGGACCACCCACTGCCATCCATGCACCAGAGGGCGTTGCGCACCGTTCTGCTGATTCAGGCGATCGAAGAGACTGATCGCGCCGGTGAGGTCATTCCGCTGGCCGACCGGGCCGACGCCTCGCGCGCGGTCGTGCGCGAATCCGCACCATCCTCCGCGGGAATCGCTCTCACTTGCGGGTCGGAGACTTTTCTGGTGCGGCGCGCCGAGCGCCTGCTCGAGCGGTTGTATGCCCGCTCGCCGGCGGTCCGGCAGATCCTCGCCCTCGCGGGTGGCCTGACCTGGCTCGGGCGCCTCGTACTGGTCGTGGCGATCGCGGCGGGCCTCTCGCTTGCGGCGCTCGATGGCAGCCGCCGGATCAACATCCTGGCATTTCCGCTCATCGGGCTCATCGCCTGGAACCTGCTGGTCTACCTGCTGCTGCTGCTGAGCTGGATCAGAACGTTGCGCACGCAGCCGACTCGCAGGCTCTGGCTCTCCAGCGTCTACGAACGCTGGATTGGAAGCCGGATCGAGTCGCTCCTGCGGCGTTCCACGCGCTTCAACGTCCCGCTGAGCACCGGCCTGCGGCGCTTCATCGGCGAATGGAGCGCCATTTCGCAGCCGCTGCTGCTGTTGCGAGCGAAGCGGCTGCTGCACCTGGCAGCGGCGCTCATGGCGCTCGGGCTCGTCGCCGGGCTATATGTGCGCGGATTCGTTCTGCGCTACGAGGCAGGTTGGGAAAGCACTTTCCTCGGACCGCAGGGGGCCCGCGAGCTTCTGTCCGCGCTGTATGGACCAGCGGCCGCGTTGTCGGGAATCGGACTGGGGTCCCTCGATGACATCCGGCGCCTGCGCTGGACGGCGGTGGGCGGCGGCGGGGAGGCGGCTGCGTGGATTCACCTGATCGCCTTGACGGCGATGCTGTATATCGTGCTGCCCCGGTTGCTGGCGGCGCTCGGGGCGACTTTCGGATTGTGGCGGTTTTCACGCCGGCCCCCGCTTCCCCCGTCGCTGCTGGGTTATGCGCGCACGCTGATCATGAGTGTCAGTAACGGCACCGTCCGCGAGGTCGCAAGTGTCACACCCTATGCATACGAGCCGAGTCGTGAGTCCCTGGCGGGCCTCGAATCGCTTCTGGCCGCCACGTTCGGGGCGAATCTCAGCGTGACGGTGCGCGAGCCGATTCGTTATGGGGAGGAAGAAGCGATTTCAGGCCGCCTCGCGGGCGAAGCAGCCGCCGGAGCGGGCGGCGCCGCGGGCACCCGGCCGCGCGCTGCGGCAAGGCCTTCAGGCCGCCTCGCCGACTGGAACGTGCTCGTCATGACACTTGCGGCGACGCCGGAGGTGGAGAATCACGGCGCGCTCCTCAGCGGACTGCGCGATTGGCTCACACAGAATGCGAGCGGCGCACCGCTGCTCGTCGTGATTGATGAAGCCCCCTACGCGGCGCGGATGCGTGGCGATGGCGGTTTTGACAAGCGTTTGCAGGAACGCCGCGCGGTCTGGCGCGAATTCGTGGCAGGTTACGGATTGCGCGCCTGTATCGTGGACCTGACCCTCATGAGAGCTGGAGCAGCACCCGAGATTGCGGCGCGCGACGCTGCCCGGGCCGCGCTGTGGACGGGGAGCGAGCGAGCTTGAAGTCATCCGGGACAGGCACGGTGGATGCGGTTGCCGCTGGCGGCGATTTGAGCACCGTCGATGTCAGCCTGCTGTCGCATACCAACGTCGGCAAGACCACGCTGGCGCGCACGCTTCTGCGCCAAGACATTGGCGAAGTCGCGGATCGCGCGCACGTCACGGAGGTTGCGGAAAGCCACGTGTTGATCGAGTCTCCCGAGGGCGACACGCTGGTGTTGTGGGATACGCCGGGGTTTGGCGACAGCACGCGGGTCCTGAAGCGCTTGCGGCAGAGCGGCCGGCCGGCAGGCTGGTTTCTGTCGCAGGTCTGGGATCGTTTCGCCGACCGGCCCTTCTGGTGCAGCCAGCAAGCGATGCACAACGCGCGTGATACCAGCGATGTCATTCTCTATGTGGCCAACGCCGGCGAGCTGCCCTCTTCAGCCGGTTACGTGGATGCGGAGATGCGCATCCTGGGATGGCTGGGCAAGCCCGTCATCCTGCTGCTGAACCAACTCGGGCCGCCGCAGGATGCGGCACGAGGGCAGGCCGACGTGGTGCAGTGGCAGTCCGGCATAGCTCAATATCCCTGGGTCGAGGCGGTGTTGCCGTTCGATGCGTTTGCGCGCTGTTGGGTGCAGGAGGGCACTTTGCTGGCCCATGTGCAGCGCCTGTTGCCGCCACAGCGGCAACCGGTCTTCGAGCGGCTGCGCCGTGCCTGGCGGGAGCGCAATATCAGCGTGTTCCGCCGGTCCATGCAGGCGCTGTCCGAGCAGATCGCCGCGGCCGCAGTGGACGCAGAGTCCCTGCAAGAGCTGGACATGCAGGGCAAAGCGCGCGCGTGGCTCGGGGCCGTGGCCACCGGGGCGCAGGGCGATGCGCATCTGGACCGGGCGCAGAGCGCTCTGGCTGGCCGGTTGGATGCGCAGGTCCGCGCGACGACCCGCGAGCTCGTGCAGCTGCACGGGCTGACGGGCAACGCGACCGAGGAGGTCTTGAAGCGCATGGGGCGGGAGTTCGCCGTCGAGCGGCCCGCCGATGCCGACAAGGCGAGCGTGCTGGGCGGCCTGCTCTCGGGGGCGCTGGGCGGCCTCGCGGCGGATCTCGGGGCCGGTGGACTCACTTTCGGAGCCGGTGCGCTGATTGGTGGAGTGTTGGGCGCATTCGGCGCACGCGGCCTCGCCAAGGCATACAACCTCGCCCGCGGGGCACACAGCGGCATGGTCCGCTGGTCCCCCGAATTTCTCTCCGGGCGCGTCGCCGCGGCCTTGGTCAGATATCTGGCCGTGGCGCACTTCGGCCGCGGGCGCGGCGAATTCGTTTCCGGTGCGGCTCCGGCGCATTGGCAGGAAGCTGTCGGGCACGCGCTGCACAGCCGGCAGTCCGCATTCGCTGCGCTTTGGGCCGAGCGCAGCGAGACCGGGTCCGTTTCGGCACGGCCCGCAGCCGGCACGCTGGCGGCGAGCCTGATGACCCTCGTCTCCGCCAGCGCCCAGGAAGTGTTGATCCACCTTTATCCGGACTGCTCGGACGTCTTCAGATAGCAGGCTACCCAGGGGTGATCATGCGTTTCAAGATAGCCTGCGCGCGCTCTGCGGCTGCCCTTCTCATCGTCACGGCTACCGCATGCAGCCGCCAACCTGCGGCCGTCAGTGCGCCTCCGGCGCCGGGTCCCAAGGTCGCGGCCCAAGCCGCGTGGAGCGAATTCGCCTCCCACTTCATCGAGGACTACTTCAAGGCACACCCCTTCTTCGCCGTGCAGGCCGGCCGCCACGAGTTCGATGGCCAGATGCCCGACTGGAGCGCGGCCGGCATTCGCAAGGAGATCGATCGTCTCAAACACGTGCGCGCTCAGGCCGAGGCAATCAGCGAAACACCGCTCGAGCCGGCGCAGCGCTTCGAGCGTCAGTACCTGCTGAGCGTGATCGACAGCGATGTGTTCTGGATGGACCAGGCGCGTTCCCCCTTTACGAATCCGGCGTGGTACATCAACGGGCTGGATCCGGAGGTGTATCTGAGCCGCGACTATGCACCCCTGCAGAAGCGGCTCGCCGGTTACATCGGCTACGCGCATGCCATTCCGCAGATCACCGCAGAGATTCGCGCGAACCTGCAAACGCCGTTGCCAGAGCCGCTCATCGAGCGCGGCATCGCGGGCTTTGGCGGCTTTGCGCAATTTTTCCGCAATGACGTGCCGAAGGTCTTCGCGTCGATCAAGGACGAGCGCGCGCAGCGGGACCTGAAGGAAGCGAATGCAGCCGCCGCGCAGGCCATGGACGAATTGAAGGCCTGGCTGGTGGGCCAGCGCAAAAGCGGCACCGCCTCCTTCGCTTTGGGTCCGGATCTGTATGCCGCGATGCTGAAGCAGACAGAGCGCGTTGACGTGCCGCTTGCTGACCTCGAGTCGATCGGGCGTGCCGATCTCGATCGCAATCTGCAGGCGCTCCAGCAGGCCTGCGCGCAGTTCCTGCCCAAGGGCACGATCCGCGCATGTATCGGCAAGATGGGTGCCCACAAGCCCAGGGGCGGCTCGGTCGAAGGCGCGCGCGCGATCCTGAAGGACCTCAAGGCCTTCATCGTCGCCAGGCAGATCGTGACGATTCCAGGGACCGAAGAGGTACGAGTCGCGCAGTCTCCACCCTACAATCGGGGCAACTTCGCCTACATCAACATTCCCGGTCCGTACGAGAAGGGCGTGGCCGCGACATACAACATTTCGCCGCCCGATCCGCAGTGGACGCCCAGGGAGCGAGCAGAATACATCCCGGGGGTGGCCGCGCTGACGTTCACGAGCGCGCACGAAGTATGGCCGGGACACTTCCTGCAATTCCTGCATGCCAACCGCAATCCTTCCAGGATCGCGGCGCTTTGGGTCGGATATGCCTACGCCGAAGGCTGGGCGCATTATTGCGAGGAAATGATGTGGGAGGAGGGCTATGGCGAGGGCAGTGCCGAGATGCACATAGGCCAGCTCAGTGGGGCGCTGCTGCGCGATGTGCGCTTCCTGTCATCGATAGGAATGCACACCCACGGCATGACGCTTGCGCAATCCGAGAAACTGTTCAGCGAAAAGGCGTATGCGGATCCGGGGACTGCACGGCAGCAGGCTGCCCGGGGCACCTATGATCCGGCATACCTCAACTACACCCTGGGCAAGCTGATGATCCGCAAGTTGCGCGCGGACTGGGTGGCCATGAAGAGCTCCGGCGAGCCGAATGCCGACCCCAGGAAATACTGGCGGGCGTTTCACGATCAGTTCCTGTCGTATGGCGGACCCCCCATCCCGCTCGTGCGCCGGCAGATGGTCGGCGACAAGGGCTCATTGTTTTAGTCGGAGAGGGTTTTAGTCGATCGGCGCGTGACCTTTGCCGTAGCGCATGAAGAACTGCAGAACCGGCCCGCTATTCGCGGGAAAAAGCCGCGCCTTTTCCCCGTGTTGCCCGCGTCACGCCGCTCGGTATGGCCTGCTGAGAATGGCCGTCCGGCCATTCTCAGCCAATAAATCAATCGGACAGCGCCTTCAGATCGCGCATGAGGGCGGCCCGCCCGCGCTCGAGCTGATCCAGCCGTGCGGCAGCATCACGCAGGGCAATGATGTTCTTGACGGGTGCGTCATGCAGGCGCCGATACGCATTGCGTGCCGCGAGCCACTGTCGAGTGGTCGTGGCGTAGCGTGCCGCGAGCTCGCGGCGCATGGTGATGATCGCCAAAGGACTAGAGTGCATCGATTCTCAACCCTGTGCCAGATCCGACGATGCCGGTGTGCGCGAAGAATGCCCGCCTGTCATGACAAAAGTGCGACAAAAACTCCAGCAATCGGGGTGTATCACACGAACACCCCGCTGGGAGTGAACGCTCATCACATTCGCGACGTTGACTGCCTCAGGCATCCGGGCGACCCATCCACTGACGATACTGCTCACTGCGCGATGCGCAACTTGAACGGCGCCGAGCCGCGGGCCTGCGGTCTCCAGGCGAGCGCCTCGCCGGGATTCAGACTCACCGCATCCATATGCGGGGCCGGCGCTCCGGTCACCCGGCAGAATTCCTCGAACATGGCCTGAGGTGTGTTGCCGATGGCGATCAACAGGTTCACGGAGGCCAGGACCGACGGCGCCACGAGGGACGGGCGGGCCATGATCCGCAGTACGTTTGCCAGCTTCGCCGGTGCGCTGGTGTCCTTCGCCACAGTCCATGCGAAGTCCCCATCGACGACCAGCCAGTGGGGGAGTCCTATCTGCGCGCACTGCTGTGCGAGCTGAGGTATGAGGATGCCCACGAAGCGTGGCCGGTCGGCGGGCGTCAGGCCGGCTAGATTGATGACACCGCTCTGATCGGGACTGCGGAACAGCTTCAGGATCTCGTCCACGCTGGCCGGCCGGTCGGCTGCACCGAGCGAGACCGCTCCAGGCGACGATTCGTAGGCGCCATGCGCGTCGACGACGCAATAGGTGTAGCCGCTGGCGGCCAGCCGCTCCAACAATCCGCCAACAAGCGTTGCCTTCTGGCCGTCGGGCGTACCCGCCACCAGGACGTTTTCGCCATAGGGTCGGATGCGTACTTCCCGTTCCGCACGATCCCACCCCAGCAGAATGTGATGGCGGATGAGGTCAGGCTCGTGCGAGGCGAGATCATCCGCCAGCAGCGCGCCGATCAGCTCCGCCACCCCGGCGCCATGATCCGCCGTGGTGACGAAACTCGCTGCTTCCTTGAGGGTCGGAAGCGCATTTGCAACGGCCACGCCGCATTCGCACAGGCCAAGCAGAGCGTGGTCATTCTCGGCATCGCCGATGGCAACGGCGTTGTGCGTGGATAATCCCAGCCTCTGCAGCGCCGCGCTCAGGCCGCTCGCCTTGTTCACGCCCGCCGGGAGCACCATGACCGCGCCCTTGTTGAAGATCACCTGCAATTCAAGGCCCTGGTCCTTGATCGTCTCCAGCACGGCCGCTTCGTGCGGTTCCCAGGTGGCAACGACGATGCGCCCGACGGAGATGGGCCCCACTCCCCGAGCGCGCAAGGCTGCGATGAAGGACTCCGGAGGACGTTGCGCGAGGGGCATCTCCTTGCGGGTGGCGGGCTCATAGAGAAGCGCGCCGTTCTCGGCCACGACGTATTGAAACAGATCGAGGCGGGGGCAGACGCCCCGGAGGTCGTCCAGCTCGCGGCCGGTCACCAGCACGACCCGCCGCCCGGAGGCAATGAGTCGCTCGACTGCGGCGACGGTAGCGGGCAGGACGCGCCCATCGGTGGCGAGCGTCCCGTCATAGTCACAGCAGAGGGCTAGGTAGCGCATGGCGGAAAGCGTATCAGACCGGATTGCGTGAGCACTGATTGCAGGCGAGCAAGTTGTATTCCGCCTCCGGCACGCTACCGGGGCCGGGCAGCAAGCGGCACCCGGCAGTCTGCGGCGCGAGGTGACGAGGGGCGAGGCAGGCAGCGGCGAGGCAAGCCCGTGAGGGCCAGGCCAACGGGCGCGAGGACGGCGCTCAGTCCGCCTTGCGGGTCGGCTTGCGCTCGATCTTCGCGCGCTTTGCCTTCAGCTGCTCGTGCCAGCCGGTGAGCCGCCAGCCGCCGGCCATGCCGAGGAGCAATGCGAGCAGTGAAATACTGCTGTCATCGAGCTGCAACGAGCTGAAAAAGTGTGCGAGGGGAGCCGCAAACGAAAATACGTTCATGTCACAGGGGTCCTGCCGCCGGTAGGAATGGAACATAACAGCCGCATGGCGCTTCCGGGAGTCGCCCGGTGGCGACTTTGCTCAAATTCTCGACGCAGGTCGCGTTATTCGTGCTCACGTACCGCGGCGGGCGAGCGGGCGGAAGACTCCCATGACCATGAACGTTTCGCTGACGCCGCAGCTCGAGGGGCTCGTGCGCCAGAAGGTTGCCCCCGGGTCGTTGCACCTCGGCAATCGCTAACTCCGAAGCGGAGGCTCGGTTCGGTGTTCTTCGCGTGCGGCCCAGAACACTTCCCGCGCCGCATCGAGGTTCATCGCGAAGATGCCGAGCCCGACGACGAAATCTGGCCACGGCGAAGCGGTGAGGGCGATGAGACCGCCCGCCACGATGATCGCGGCGTTGGCGATTGCGCACGTACCAACTGAGTAGGTGACGCTCAAGGGAGGCTATCAGCGGCGGCCGGACACCGTGCTGTACGTGAACGGCATCGCGCTCCGGCATCACCTCATACGCCCGGACCAGCGGTATCGGCAAAAGGATTAATGAGGGGAACGCCGAAAGGCTCAAAATCGTCCACATTGCGGGTCACCACCGTGAGTCCGCGAACCAGAGCGGCAGCCGCGATGAGTGCGTCTTCAAGATGCTGATCCGACCGCCGGTGCATGAGCTGCGCCCAACGACGGAAGATGGCCGCGTCCGCGGAAATAACGCCGTAGCTCTGCGCCACGCTGTCAAGCCAACTCTCTATCTCCTTGGCCTTCTCCACGTCCTGTTGCCGGGTGATCTCGATCCCCGCCTGTATTTCACCGACGGTCACAGCGGACACGTACAGTGACTCCTCGGGCGCGGCTTGAATCCAAGCAACGACGCCCTGGTGGGGTTTGCGCTTACGCAGCTCGGAAACGACATTCGTGTCAAGGAGAAACACGTCAGTCTATCGTTCGTGGTGTCCTGCGCCGCAAGTGTCCTCGCGGCGGGAGGCTCAGTCCGCCCCGAGCCTCAGGGGCAAGAAGCAACGCCTTCAAACTCGGGCGTGCTCGCTCATGCAAGCTGCGCCACTCCCGCATCGGAACGAGAACCGCCGTCTCTACGCCCCGCAGCGTTACGATCTGCGGCCCCTCCGTGAGACTTGCTTTCAGAAACTCGCTGAAGCGGGATTTCGCATCTTGAACAGGCCAGGATTTCATTGAGTGAGACCCGTTATCGGACTAGTCATCAGACTAGTCTTTTCAGACCGGCCAGTCAAGCTAGGCTGGCTGCGTCCCCGGGCCGGCGTGCGCCAAAGGCGCGGCTTTTGCCCGCTGCGTCCCCAGGGCCGACTGCCGCGGCTTATTTGAGCGAGACGATCAGCTTCGCGGAATGGCTGCGCCAGTTGATCGGAATCACGAACGAGCGCGACCCCGGCACCAGTGGAATGTCGGGCTTCTCGCCCGCGAGCACGCTCGGCACCGAGATGATGAAATCGCGCCCGAAGTCGCGGCGCGCGTTGCCGGAGATCGTATTCGCGACCTCGCCGACGAGATCCCGCATGGTCTCGTGGCTGAAGTCATTCTCCTGCATCTTCATGAGCAGGACGGTGAGCATGGCGCGGGGCGCGGTGAAGTAGACGACCCCTACGCGCTTGCCCGAGATGTTGATGACGCCCGTGTAGTCATGCACTGCCGGCGAGCCTTCCGTGAGGTATGGCGAGCCGATCGAGGCCGGCTGCTGCGCGGCCACCTCGAAGTAGTTCGTCGTCCCCTCGACGAATGTCTTCAGCTCCTGTTCCTGCAACATCGTGCTTACTCTCTTATGAGGTCCGCAATCGCCTCGTTGAGCTGACGATCCGTGAAGGGCTTGTTGAGAAAGCCATTCGCCCCTTTCTCCATCGCTTCGACCGCCGTAGCCTTGTCCGCGAGAGCTGAAATGACCAGTATCCGGATTGCCGGCTTCAGTTCCACCAGCTTCGCGATGCATTCGATTCCATCCATCTGCGGCATCGTGAGATCCATGGTCACGACGTCGGGATCCATCTTCCTGAACAGCTCGATGGCCTCGACGCCGTTGCCGGCGCTACCGATCAGCTCGAGCTCCTCGAACTGCTGTGAGCGCTCGATGCGCCGACGCATGATATTCGAATCATCGACGATCATCAGCTTGAAAGAGCGCCTGTGGCCGTTGAGGGTCATCGGCTGTGCCCAGCCGCTCGGCCGCTTCGGACCGGTCCGCGAACCCCCGAAACAGGGCCGGCGCGAGCTGCGCCGGGCCGGAACCTCGCTGCGGTGAGGGCTCTCACATCGCCCTCAGGCCACCGCTGAGTTGGCCGCTTCGGCGGCCGGCAGGACGATCTTGAACCGGGTGAACTTGCCCGGGTTCGTGCTGACGCCGATCTTGCCGCCCAGTGCATAGACGCCGCGGGCGACGACATCCATGCCCACACCACGGCCTGCGTCAATTGAAACGTCGTCCTGGGTTGAGAATCCGGGACGGAAAATCAGCGCCATCGCGCCGCGAGTGTCCATCCCCGCAGCTTCCTCCGCGGTCAGAATCTGCTTGCGCACGGCCGCAGCTTTCAGCGCATCGGGGGAAATACCCGCGCCATCGTCCTCGAACACGAGCTCGTAGCCCTCGCCAGCCTTGCGAAATTCCACTCTGACCATACCGACGTCGTCCTTGGTGTGGGCCCGGCGGATTTCGCCCGATTCGATGCCATGTACCGCGGAATTGCGCAGCATTTGAATCACGCAGTCCTTCACCGTGGCGGCATACGAGGCGGGCACCTCGGCAAGCCCGGTCATCGTGAGCTTGAAGCGCTTGCGATGGTCGTGGGCCAGCCGCTCGGCTAGGGCGTGCAGCGCCGGGGACAGCTCTTCGGCAGACTTGCCGGGTGTCCGATGCTCGGCCGAGCCGATGTGCTTCGGGCGCGCCGTCGCAGCCGCCTGCGGCGCCGCGGCAGCCGGGGATTCCTTGAGTGTCGTGAGGCGCGAAGCCATCTCGCGCACACCCCGAAGATGTGCCAGCAGGTCGTCGAGCTTGAGGACCATGGGGAGGAAGTCGTTTCCGGACAGCTCCGCCTTCTTCTTGAGCTCGCTGACCATGTCCTCGAGCGAGTGCACGCGATGCGCGATGCTCATGAGATTCAGCGCCGAGGCCTCGCCCTTGATCGAGTGCAGCTCGCGGAACAGGCCGTTCAGCTTCTTGCGGAACTCGCCGTCGGTGCGCGCCGGCTCCTTCAGGATGGCGTTGATGAGCTGCAGTCCGGTTTCCGTGCTGTCCAGGAATGAATTCAACTGCAGCGGATCGACATGCATCATGCCGAGCATCATGTCGAGCTGGGCGTTCGCATTCTCCTGGGACTCCTGCAACTCCTTCGCCAGGAGCACGCTGGACGTGATGTCTCCGACGGCGCATAGCACGTGCTTGATGCCCTTGGGGCCCATGACGCGGTGGAAGTCGAACTGCAGGTAGCGCGTTTCCTTGCCTCCATGGCCGTTCTCCATCGTGATCTCGAGCTGCCCCAGCGGGTTGATGCTCTTCATCAGGTTCTCGTGGGCGCGATCCCCCCACAGCAGCTTGATGTACTTCATCGCCGTGGCGAGCGTGGCCGGCGGCACGAGATTCTTCAGCAACTCCTCGAACGAGACTCCCGCGAAGTCGTTGCGGCTGAACATCCGGGTCAGCGCCTCGGACCAGACCGAGCCGATCCGGTAGTCGGCGTCGAGCAGGAAGAAGCCTTCGCGCACGGTCTGCAGAATGTCGCGCGTCTGCTCCTGGGCTTCTTTCGCTGCACGCTCGTGCCGCGAGCGGGTGATCTGGAAGTAGGCCGCTGCGCCGGCCAGCACCAGTGCGGCGAGCACACCAGCCGACAGCAGGGTGCGCAGCCGGGCCGCCGCGTCCGATGCGGACTGCTGCAACTGGGTGGCGACAGCCGTGAGCCGGTTCTGGAGTCCGTTCTGATTTTCCGTGGCGAAGAGCTGGGCGCGCTTGACGTTCGCGTAATGGATTCGTCCTTCCCTGGAGAGCGAGCTGCCTGCGGCATCCGAATCCAGGTACGGCTGGCCCGCGAACGCGACTACCGGATTCACCACGGGGCCGTACTGGTGCCACAGGAGCAGTGCCTGATCGAGCTCCTGGGAGCGCAGGTAGCCGCCCGTTCCCAGCTTGCCGAGGTCATCGTCGAAGCGCTGCACCGTGAGTCGCAGGTCCGCAAGCGCCTGTCCGGAGTAAGCGCGCGCCTCGAGCCGGTCGCGCAAGGCGTTGAGCTGTTGCGCCATGGCAGCGGGGTAGGTCTGCAGCATGCTCGCCGATTGCAGTGCGGTGATGTTGGCCCGCATGTGGGTCGCGAGGCGGAACCCCGCGATGAGCACCGCACCCATCACGAGTGTCAGCAGCGTGCCGATGCCGGCCATGACGAGCTGGCGATTGCGCTCAGTGGTGCCTGCCAGATTCATTGGTGAACTCTCCTGTGCCGGCCTGCGGGTTCGGCCCATGGCTGCTCGCGACGCATGCGCCGCACTTATTTCGGTAGCTCGAAACGGATCGATGCGCGAATCGGAACCTCGACCGGCGTGCCATCCACGACCGCGGGCGCGTAGCGCCAGCGCTTGATTGCCGAGATGGCGGCACGGTCGAACACTCCAGGGGGAGTCGCTTCGACCACCCGCGGATCACGCGGGTTGCCGTTGACGTCCACTGTGTATTCGACGATGACCGCGCCGGCCACCGATTGCGCCAGCGCTTTGCTCGGATATTCCGGGGCGACATAGCGCACCCGCTTCAAGCTTGCTGCGAGCGCCGCGATGTTGGCCGTGGCCGCGGAACGCGAGCCTCCGGCGGAGGCGCTCTTGAGCGAGCTCTGGATCTGTTGCACGGCCAGGATGTCCTTCGAATCGGCGCCAAAGCGCTTCGCCAGCGTGAGATCGGTGTCCACCAGCGCGGACTTGCCGTTCTGCGCCGAGGCGCGTGCCCGCTCGATCAGCTTGCCGGCCAGATCGCGGGTCACCTGTGCCAGGGCTCCATTGGCGGCATCCGTGCCCTGGAGCTGGCCGACGAAGTAGGCGGCGCTGTCCTGCGCCGGATCCGTCAGGCGGCCGTCCCGGAGCCGCTCCCGCGCAAGCTGCACCAGGCGGTCGGATTCCGCTGCGACCGCTTTCTGGCGCACCGTCACGAGGTCGCGCTGGAACGAAGTAAGGTCGTTCGCGCTGACGCCGCCGGCCTTCGCTTCTGCCAGCCAACGGTCAGCCTCGGGAGCATGATTGCCCACCGCAGCCTCGCGCGCCTTGCGCAGGTAGGCGGTATTCAGCTCGCGGGTCAGTCGCTGGGTCGTGGAGCTCGTGGCCGCCTGGTCGTGGAGCTGTTGCAAATAGGCCTTGGCGCTATCGTCGGAGGGATCGATCAGCCTGCCGTCGCGGATCCGGTCGCTGACCAGGCTCGCGAGGCGCTGCACCTTGACGTCTTCCTGGCGGCGTGCGATTTCGGCGCGCCACTTGCCGATCTGATCGGCCGGAACGCCACCCGACTGCTGGGCCACCCGAACGAGCGCCGCCGCTCTGTCGACGCTGCCGTCTGCAAGCGCCTTGGAGACTTGTGCCGTCGTCAGGCGCAGCTCCAGGGCACCGATGCGCGCATCCTTGGGCGCGGCGGCCTTGAAGTTTGCGAGCGCCACGCCTGCTTCGTCGTAGCGCGCGTCGCTCATTGCACCATCGAATCGCGAAGCGAGGACGCCCGCGACCCGCTGCAGTCCGTCGAGGGCCTCCGCATTGGACGCGTCCGCTGCGGCAGCCGACCGGTAATAAAGGAGTGCATTGTCGCCGGCAGGCTCCGAGTAACGGCGCTCGCGCATCGCCAGGCGCGCTTTCTCGAGCAGATCATCGACCTTGCCCTGGACGAGGGCGGTTTCGACCTCGGGCCGTGGCGCGAGCGTGGCATCGTCGACGCCTGGATTGGCGGCAGGCTGCGCCAAATGCGCTGCAGGCGTTTTCCGAGCGGCAGCCGGCGGCGCAGTCGGACCGTGCTTCCCGCCCAGGAACAGGAAAGCACCAACGGCGATCATCGCAAGCGCGGCGATGCCTGCACCGACCCATAGACTCATCTTGCTCTTTGCGTCGGAGTCCGATGACCCACCCGCGTCAGCCTGGGGTTGAAAGGGCTCTACGCTGACGGCCGTGCTGCGCTCCGTTACACGCGCCGCCTTGCGGGCGAGGGCATCGGCCACCGCCCCCTCCAGCACGGCGCCGGACTTACGCTTGTCCAGCGGTATCGGCAGGACGGCAAATACGTTCGATCCCTTCACTGCGGCGCCAACTTGCTTTTCGGCCTCGGCGACAGCGAATACCAACACGACAGCGTGTGGCGCTTGGGCGTGCGCACGGTCGACGTCTGCGCGCACGTCCTGGATGTCGCGCGTGTCGATGACCAGGACCTGGCCGCGATTTGCATTCGTCAGGTACTCGAGCGCAGCACCCATCGAATCAACAGGATGCACCGACGCCTGGCCACTCAACGACTCTCCCAGCTCGAGGAGGAAATCGTCGCGTGTTGTCATCGCGGTGACGTCCACCGCGGGCCGGCTCGTGACGCCCTTTCCGGTGGCACCGGTGGCGGAGCCGGCGGTCTCAGCGGTCCGAGAGGCGTTCGAAGCAGGACTTGCCACAGTATGTCTCCAGCTTTAATTCATGGCAGAGAGTCGCGTGCGGCTCTCTCTATTCCGGCCCAAAGCGACCTGCGTCCCGGAACGCAATTCCACGGCAGCATAGTTGGCTGCTGCAGCACCGCAAGGCTACAGTTCACAATAATGATAGGGTAGCGTCTGCGTCTGCAGACGCATAGCCGAAGCTTCTGCGAATTCGCTCACGCTTCCGGCCCCCTTCTCGAGGGGCTTCAGACAGCGGGGGACGGACGGGACGCGCAGGCCCTCCACAGCAATTGTCGACGGGGGCCGCGTCTCGACAGAATATGCCTGATCGGCCCGGGCGGCCGCCTGAAGGGGTATCACGAGATGCGTATGGTCCGAATCGCCGCCATCACGGCGGGAATACTCGTGGCGCTCGTGGTGCTGAGCGTCATCGGCTTGCTGCTGTTCGTGAATCCCAACGATTATCGCGGCCGGATCGAGCAGGTGGTGCAACAGCGGACGGGCCGGCAGCTCACGATCGCCGGCAAGCTCGAGCTGAAGGTGTTTCCCTGGCTCGCCCTGTCGGTTCAGGATCTGAGGTTGGGCAACCCTCCCGAATTCGGCACGCAGCCCTTCCTCACGGTGCACGACGTGAGCATTGGCGTCAAATTGCTGCCCCTGTTGACCAAACGGCTCGAAGTGAGCCGTATTGCCGTGGACGGCTTGTCCGTGAAGCTCATCAGCCGTGCGCAGACCAACAACTGGAATGACTTGACCGAGCCGAAGAGCCCGCCCGCGGCGGCACCTGCCGGTGGTGGCGCTACCCCAGCGGCTTCGGTCGCAGGTCTGGAAATCAGGAATTCCGTACTGAGCTTCACGGACGAGACCCAGAAGAGCGCCACCGAGCTGTCGATTTCCGAGATCCGTACGGGACGGCTGCTCTCGTCCACCGCACCTGCGCGTGTCGAGCTCAAAGATCTCGTGGTGCGCGGGACCTTGCTCCAGCATTCACCAAACGAGACGGCGGCACAGTCCAGGCCGATGCCGTTCTCGCTGCAGGCTCCCGAAGTCGCGCTGGATACGCAGGCGCAGACCCTCGGTTCCACGACCGTTTCGGCCCGGGTCGGCGACCTCACGGTGCTCCTTTCCGCCGCCGGCGAAAAGATCTTCTCCAACCGGATCTTGCACGGAACGCTCACGGTACCGAAGGTCCCCGCACGCGAGGTGTTGCAATCGCTCGGCATCACAGCGCCGGCCACTCGCGACCCCCATGCATTGTCCGCGCTCGCGTTGCGGACCAACTACCGGCTGACCCAAAAGCAGCTTCAGCTATCCGGTCTGGACCTCACTCTGGACGACACGCGCATGCAGGGATCGGCCGGGGTTGACGATCTCGAGCGCATGGCCCTGAGCTTCGATCTGAAAGTGAACAGCATCAACCTGGACCGCTACCGCCCACCCGTGGAGGTGGCCAAGGCGGCTTCGGCAAAGAGCTCCCCACCAGCCACCGTCAATGGACCGCCCGCCGGCGTCAAGGGACCGCAGGCACCCACTCCGCTGCCCATCACGGCACTGCGGAAACTCGATGCACACGGCACCCTGCGCGTAAGTAATGTAACGTTTGCGGGCCTCCTGTTCACCGCCGTGACCATGCCGCTGGCGGCCAAGGATGGTCATGTTCACCTCGGACCCACCCAGGCGCGCCTATACGGTGGTACGTACGATGGTGACATCGTCCTCGACGCACGACCTGTTCAGGCGCAACTTTCACTGAATGAGCACGTGCACAGCACCGACATGGGTGCACTGGTAAAGGCTGCGTTCGAGACCGCACGAGTTACCGGACACGCGGATGCAAATGTAGCGGTCAGCGGTGTCGGCAATACCGACGAGGCGATGATGCGCTCGCTTTCGGGCAAGATCGACGTCAAGGTCAAACAGGGAGCGCTCAACGGAATCGATATCATGTACGCGTTACAAAGCGCGGCGGCCTTGCTGAAACGCGAGGTGCCGCCGCGGCATACGGGGCCTGAACGCACGGTCTTCAATTCCTTGCAGGCCAGCGCGACACTGGATAAAGGCGTCCTGCGCAACAACGATCTGCAGATCGAGACGGACTTCCTCAAAGTGCACGGCGGGGGTACTCTCGAAGTGGCGACCGAGGCGCTCGACTACCGGCTCGTCGCCGCGCTGTACCAGGTACCGCCGCCTTCGGATGCTCGAAGCGCGGGTGGCAATCTCGCGACGCTCAAATCGGTGGAAGTTCCGCTCATCGTCACCGGTACCGTCGCGAACCCGACCGTGCGGCCGGACATCGAGGCACTTGCGAAGGGGCAACTGCGCCAGGAGGTGAACAAGAGAGTGCAGCAGAAGGCCGGCGATCTGAAGAAGAAGCTCGGCGACAAGCTCAAGGATCTGTTCAGCCACTAGCGGCGGCGGCTTGGTGTGCGGACCGGGACGGGCATGCAATTTGCTTTGTATGTGTTTGCGTACTTTCATAGTGCCGAGCGGCTGGCGGCAGACGGTGCGGTCGCTGCGCGCCACGCCGAGCATGGCTGCGGCAGGCGGCGCAGCCGTTGCCGGGCCCGGGGGCCAGCTTTGCTAGCATCAGTGAACAATTCACTGTTGTGACCGTCTTAACGTAACAGAAGGGCTGGGAATTGAGGACCATCACATACCGTGAGAAGCGTTGGATCTAAGTTAAGAGCCACGCTGGCGGCGCTGGCACCGCGGCAAGCCACACCAGGAAATCGCGCCCCACACCACAAGTGACCGCCTGTGAACACGATGCGCGATTTCCCGGGGAAGCCCAGCCGAGACGCTTGAACTCAACGGGAGGGAAGGACGATGCGATCGCTCTCTGCTGATCCGGATTCCACGACCCACGCTGAATTCATCGAAACCCTGAGCTCTTTCAGCCGCCTGCACCGCGCGCAGCGCTGGGAAGGCACCTTCGGCGAGTTCCTTGCGACGATCATGCCGCCCAATCCGGCGGCCATGGCGCGCTCCAGTCACCAATACATCTGGGACATGCTGCGCTGGCATGGGCAGGCGTCGCAGCCCGAGGTCGCGGAAGGCATGCGCGCGCGCGAGCTGTTCAAGCGCGAGCTGTTCGGAATCGACGAGCCTTTGTCGCGCGTCGTCGATTACTTCAAGGGCGCCGCGGCCGGCTCCGATGTTGGCCGGCGCCTGCTTTTGCTGCTGGGGCCGCCGTCCGGCGGCAAGTCGACCCTCGCAATCCTTCTCAAACGCGGCCTGGAGGAATACAGCCGCACGGACGAAGGCGCCATGTATGCCATCAAGGGCTCTCCCATGCGCGAGAACCCGCTCAACCTGGTTCCCGCAAGCCTGCGTCCGGAGTTCCGCGAGCGCTACGGAGTCGAAATCCAGGGTGAGCTTTCGCCTTGGGCACGCGAGTTCGTGGAGCGAGAGTTCGATGGCGACTTCGTGCGCGTTCCCGTCGAGCGCGTGTTTCTCTCGGAGTCCTCGAGGACCGGTATAGGCACATACGCTCCGCACGATCCGACGACGGCCGATATTGCCGACCTCGTCGGTTCCGTGGACCTCGCAAAGGTGGCGCAGATCGGTGACGAGGGCGACCCGCGGGCCTGGTCGTGGTCCGGCGCCGTGTACGCAGCGAGCCGCGGCGTCCTGGAGATGATCGAGATCCTGAAGGTCAAGCGTGAATTCCTGTATCTCCTGCTGACCATGACGCAGGAGAAGAACGTCAAGGTATCGCGCTTTCCCCTCATTCACCTCGACGAGACGATTCTCGCGCATACCAACCTTGCGGAGTTCCACAAGTTCCTGCAGGAGAAGGAGAACGAGGCGCTTCTCGATCGCATGGTGATCATCAAGGTCCCCTATGCGTTGTCGTACAACGATGAGGCGCGCATCTATCTGAAGCTCGTCTCGGGTGCGCCTGCGTTCCGGAATGTGCACCTGGATCCACACGTGCTCAATCTCGCGTCCGTGTTCGCCATCCTGACCCGCCTCACCAAAACCGAGCGCGAAGGCCTGGACATGACGAAGAAGCTGCGGCTGTATGCCGGCGAGGCCGTCGAAGGTGTCTCGGAGTCGGAAGCGGTGCGGTTGCATGCCGAGTCGAGCGACGAGGGCCTGACGGGCGTCAGCCCACGCTTCGTAATCAATGCACTGTCCAATGCCATTACGCGCGGCAATACTCACAGCCTGACCAGCATGGAGCTGCTGCTGGCGATCAAGGACGCCATCGAAAGCGATGCGCGCATCGATGCCAAGCAGAAAAAAGCCTGGGTCGATCACCTCGTGACGGCGCGCAAGGAGTTCTACAACCGCTGGGTCAAGGAGGACGTGCATCGCGCGATGTTTGCCTCCTTCGAGCAGGAAGCTCAACAGTTGCTCGAGAAGTACCTGGACGAGGTCGAGGCATCGCTCGATCATCGCCAGGTCACCGATCCCATCACCGGTGAGACACGGCCGGCGGATGAGCGCTTCCTGCGCTCGGTGGAGGAGAAGATCAAGGTGTCCGATTCCGGCAAGATGTCATTCCGGCAGGAAGTGGTGCGCAAGGCGATGGTCGCATTCAAGGCCGGCGAGAAGTTCAAGCTCGCCAGTCACGCGCGCATGCGCGAGGCGATCGAGCAGTATCTGTTCGAAGAGCGTCGCGATGTGCTGCGGCTCGTCACCTCGACGGCGCGGCCGGATGACGATGCACGCCAGAAGATCTCGGTCGTGCAGCAACGGCTCGTGAGCGAATACGGCTACGACGAGCACAGTGCGAAGGAGGCCTTGAGCTACGTCACGACGCTGCTCGCACAGGAATAACGCGCGGGACATATTTCTTCACGGCGCGCACCGCCGCTGCGTTTTCGCGCCCTTTTGCGGCGCACCGCAAAAGCCGCTCGAGATGAAGCGCGTAGCGCATGGCAAGTTGCGCGCGGCGCGTGAAAGGAGTACGAAGAAGCAATGGCCGAGGACAGCGACAAGCCCGGTTCGGCGGATGCGGCGAAGTGGTACGAGCTGTTCTCGCGCGGTGCACGCGATTGGCTGCGACACGATGAAAAAGTTCGCGAGTCCGTGCGCAAGCACTTGCCGCAGATCGTTTCCGGTGCGGACGTCATCAGCGAAGGCGCGCGCACCGTTCGCGTCCCGGTGCGAATGCTGGAGCATTATCATTTCCGGCTGCGCCGTCCCGAGGAGCAGGAGGGCGCCGGACAAGGTAAAGCCAAACCGGGCGATGTCTTTTCGGATCCGGCGCGCCAGCGCGGCTCCGGGGAGAAGGGCGCGGGCGGCCAGGACGAGGGCGAAGTCCAACTGTTGCTCGAATTCAAGATCGACGACATCGTCGATTGGCTCTGGGAGGAGATGCAGCTCCCGAACCTGAAAGCGCGCGTCGGACCGTCCGAGGAATCCGATTGGATACGCGAAGGCTGGGACCGCCGCGGCGCGCGCTCACGGCTCGATCGCCGCCGCTCATTCAAGGAGATGGTGAAGCGGCGCGGCAATCCGGGCGCCACCCCAAGCTTCATCGATGAGGATCTGCGCTACCGGCAGCTCGCGCGCCGGCGGCAACCGGCCGTGCACGCGGTCGTTTTCTTCATGCTCGACGTCTCGGGCAGCATGTCCGACCGTGACCGCAAGCTCGCCAAGACGTTCTTCTTCTGGGTCGTGCAGGGTTTGCGGCGCGAATACCGCTCGCTCGAAACCGTATTCGTGGCGCATACGACCGAGGCCTGGGAGTTCAGCGAAGCGGAGTTCTTCCAGGTGAGCGGTACCGGCGGTACGGTCTCGTCCACCGGGTTCGGCAAAGTGCGCGAGATAATCGATGAGCGCTACAACCCCGGACGCTGCAACATTTATCTCTTCTACGCCTCCGATGGCGACAACTCGGTGAGCGACAGCGCGGATGCGCATGCGAGCCTCTCATCCATCACGGGGGATGCGTGTTTCACCGGATACGTGGAGGTTTCTTCGGGACTGTCGCGCCAGCTTGCCACCGAAACCGGCCGCCTGTTTGCGGAGCTTGCGGCCGCAGGCTGCGCGGCGGGCAGCTACGCGCTCAACGATTTCGACGATGTGTGGGGCGCCGTGCGTCACTTCTTCACCGCCGAAAGCCAGGCGCTGGAGGCAAACCCATGAGCCCTGGTTCTTTCCGGCGCGCTTCGCGCAGCTACATGGGCCAGCTGCGCGTCTTCGCGCAGCTGGTCAGGTCTGCGCGCAGCGCATGACAACCGACTGGAAGAGCTACACGCAGCGCATCGAGGAGCTGGCGGGCCGGTCGGGACTGCGGTTTCACCCTGTGGACTTCGAAGCGGTGCCCGACACTTTCATGATGGAGATCGCGGTGTACGGGCTGCCGGTGCGCATGCCGCACTGGTCCTTCGGCGTGCGCTACATCTACCAGCTCATCCAGCGCCATATGGGGCACTCGCGCCTGTTCGAAGTCGTGTTTCCCGGCAATCCCGGTCATGCCTACCTGGCCTCGAGCAACGGGCTGGCCGAGAACATCCTCGTCACCGCCCATGTGCTGGGTCATGCGGACTTCTCGCGGAACAACCTGCTCTTTGGCCGCTGCCAGCAACAGGTCAGCGAGCACATCGTGGAGCACGCTGCCAGCCACGCGCGCCAGATCCAACAGGCGATCGAGCAGTACGGCGCACAGCGCGTCGAGCTCGTGCTCGATGCGGCACTCGCGCTCGAGCAGCACATCGACGTAGATCAGCCGCTGAGGCGCGAGCGCTATCCCGAGTACGAGGCTGAATCCAAAGCGCTGGTGGACGACGAGTTCCGCAAGCGTTTTTCCGCTCTGGATCCCACGGCGGCCAGCACAGGACTGGAAGTACGCAAGCGGGCACAGGTCCCGCCGCATCCAGAGCGCGATCTGCTGTGGTTTGTCGCGAACTATGCGCCCGAGATGGAGAGCTGGGAGCGGGATATCTTCCTCGCCGTCCGCGAGGAGTCGTTCTACTTCTATCCGGTGTTTGCGACGCAGATCATGAACGAGGGCTGGGCGTCATACTGGCATGCGCGGCTGCTGCGCGAGGCCGATTTCATCCCTCAGCAGGCCTATGTCGATGCCATCAAGTGTCATTCGGACGTGGTGCGGCCCATAGCCGCGGATCAGCAGGTGGCTCTCACGATCAATCCGTATCACCTGGGATTCGCGATGTGGGAGAAGATCGTCGAGCGCGATGGCATGGAGGTGGCCCGCGGCATCATGGAGCAGGATGACGATTTCGGCTTCATCCGCAACTACCTGACACGCGAGTTGGCCGACGAGCTCGGGTTGTTCCGTTTCAATGCCCGCAGCGACGGGCAAGTGAAGGTGCTCGAGAACGACATTACCGCCCTGCATGAGGCCGTTCTCGCTCCGAAGTACAACTTCGGCGCGCCCACCGTAGCCGCCATCCATGTTCGCAATGACGGCACGCTCGAGCTGGCGCAGGACACCTCAGTCGACGGGCGCGGACTCGATCTCGAGCGCAGCCGGCGTGTACTCGATTACGTGCAGCGGGTGTGGCGCCGTCCCATCATCCTGACCACCGTCAACCAGGCCGGCTCGACACTCGAGCTCACGGCTCCGTAGCGGGTTTCCCGCGCGCGGCCGCCGGTGGGGCGCGCCGCAGGCCCGTCGGAGTTGTCCGACAGGCCCGCGGTGTCATCGTGCTTTCAGAACTTGTACTTCGCGCGCACGTTCCAGAATGCGCCCGGCAGATCGTAGGTGCCTGCATCGTAGCCGTTCAGGGTGCAGGTAAAGCAGACCGGCGGGTTCACGCCGAACAGATTGTTCACTCCCGCTTCCAGTGTCAGACCCTTCTGCTTGAATGCATCGGTGTACTGAAGCTGCGCATCGTTGTACGTCACCGCATGCAAGGTGTGGAAACCAGCATTCGACGCGCAGCCCGGGACCGGTGTAACGGACACGGTGGCGCACGACTCATCGACCGCCGACAGGTACCGGACGGTCCAGGTGAAGTCGAAGTCCGCGAACGCATATCCAAGCTGCGCGTTCATGCGATAGCGCGGAATCGCGCTGTTGGCGGTCTCGATGCCCACCTGCCTCTGCGCGACGTTGCCAAGCGTGTCCACGGCCGTGTACTTGTTCACGCGCGTCGTGAGGACCGAAGCGGAGAAGCGGCCGATCCGCAACTGTTCCGAGGTCCAGTTGAGCTTCAGGTCTTCGCCGTCGGTGGTGATCTCCCCCAGGTTGGCGAGGAAATTCTTCGGAGGATTCAGGTTGCCGCTGGCCTGGCGCGTGAACGGTGAGCACGTATTGGGATCCGTGCCGCCGTTGTTCAGGCAGGTGGTCAGCAGCTGCTGGATGTCGAGGGCCTCGATGGCTCCCTTGACCTTGTGGTGATAATAGGTGGCCTCCAGGGTGAGCTTGTTCGTGAAGGCAAGGCCTTCCGCCCAGCTGGCGTTGTATACGAAACCCGCCGTGTAGCTGTCGGATTTCTCGGGCTTGAGATTGGGATTGCCGCCCGTGAAGGTGGTGATCTGGGTGTTCGCCTGCTGGAAGCCGACCGGCGCACCCTGCTTGAGGCAGGCGGCCTGCAGCGCCGGCGACAATCCGGTACCGCCGGTCGGGCCGCAGGGATCGACCAGCGTGGCACCGAAGCTGGTGAGGCCGAACAACTCGCCCAGGTTCGGGGCACGGAATCCCGTCGAATACGTGCCGCGCAATCCGAAGTCCTCGATCGGCTGCCACCGCAGTCCGGCCTTGAAGGTGGTCGTATTGCCGAAGTTCGAGTAGTCGGAATAGCGCACCGCGCCGCTGCCCCCCAGGGTGGGCAGGATGGGCACGCTGAATTCGGCATACGCCTCGCTCACGTGATAGGAGGAATTCACGGGGAAGGCCGGCGAATCCTGCGACAACCCGATCTGCCGCAGCGGGTCCGGGTTGAATATGCCCTGGTAGATGCGGTGCTCGCCGCCGATGGCGATACCGACCGGGCGATCCTGGATGCTGAAGGGATGACCGCTGATGTTGGCGGAGTAGATCTTCAGGTCCTGCTCGCTCGAATCGATCTGGATCGCGCCGATGTATTTGAGCTGGGCCGGGCTGATCGGCCGGCCCTGTCCACCGAACAGATCGAGCGGCGTGCAGTTGGGGACGACGGCGCAGATGGCCGGATCACCCAGGGCCAGCGCGATGTTGCCGAGGTTGTAACCGCCGGTGAATTTCTGATTGGCCTTGTTCGCCGAATCGACGAAGTTGACATCCCACCGGTAGTCGGAGTCGGCCACGGTGAAATCGCCGCGGAAGCCGCCGCCGAAATACCAGGTGTCCACGTCCTGCTTGAAGATACGCGGTCCGGCTTCCAGCGGCCGGCGGGTCACGAAGCCCAGATTGCTGGCGGCGTTCAGATCGATGCCGAACGGGTTGAATGGGTTGGCCGCGGAGATCGAGATTCTGTCGGCCAGACCGCCGCTGCCCGTGTTCGGGCCCACGAAAATGGGCTCGGGCGCTGCCTGGTTGGTCGAATCGCGGTTGTTGAACAGCCCCTTCACGTACGCCTCGACGTGATCGTTGACCGAATAGCTGAGGTTCGTGAAGATGGATTTGCGCTGTGAGGGCGTGAGCAGCAGGTTGAACGGGGCGTAATTGAACCGGTCGGCACCGCCGAAATTGTGATACGTGCCTGCCGCCGGATCCGCGGGGTTCCACACCGGATTGGTGGTGCCGTTGTTCAGGGTGACGTTGTAGTAGCTTGACTGATCGGGCGTGCAGAAGCCGAGGGAACCGGCCGGCTGCCGCGGATCGCAGAAGGTGAAGCGGCCCTGCGGGACGCCGGAGCTGCCTGCGGCAAGACCGGCATAGGGCTCCGGCACCGCCGACTGCCACCAGTCCGCGGAGCTGATCGCGTCCTGGTTGAAGTAGCTGGCGACGAACATGGCGGAGAACCTGTCGCTGGATCCGCCGGCCGTCACGCTCCCCTGGGTGGTCCGGCCGCCCTTGCCGTATTCGCCGATGTAGCCGCTGACCTCGACGCCGTCCATTTTCTTTTTCGTGATGATGTTGACCACGCCGGCGATGGCGTCGGAACCGTAGATCGAAGACGCGCCGTCTTCGAGGACTTCGATGTGGTCGACGATGGACAAGGGAATCGTGTTCAGATCCGCACTGCCGCTGACGCCGGAAGCCGAGGATTCGTTGACCCAGCGGATCCCGTCGACCAGCACCAGGGTGCGCTTGGAATCGAGGTTGCGCAGGTCCACCTGCGCGGAGCCCGCGCCGATACCGCCGCCGTCCGGTGGATAGCCGAAGTTGCCGGAGGAGTTGAATTTCGCGTTCAGGGCCGAGCCGCCGGTCGTCAATTGCTGGAGCAGGTCCCCGACGCCCGCCAGGCCGGTCTTCTCGATCGCTTCGGTGCTGATGACCGAGAGGGGCTGCTCCCTCTGTGCCTCGGACTGGGCTATGCGCGAGCCCGTGATGACCACTTCCGCGGGCTCCGCAGCGGCCGGCGCCGCCTGCTGGGAACGTGCCGTACCCGCTGCCGCCAGACCCAGTAGCGAGGCCGCCACAGCAGAGATTTGAATACCTGGAACATGAACCTTCATGGAGACTCCCTCGACTTGCGTTCTGTGCCCCTGGGGCCGTAAAAAACGATCCCAAGCTCTTGCGCAGACTCTAGCTTCGATCGTTACGTAAAGTAAAGAATTGTCACCCCAGGGCCGCGACGGGACGTTGTAATCCAGCGACAGCCGGACGCGCGAAGCGCGGGCACCGCTGCCCGCGGCGGCTTAAATGGCATGCGCCCCGATGTCTCCCCAATGCGTGCGGTAGCAATGGCTCCCTGATGCGTGCGGTAGTAGGCTCCCCCATCGTGGGTTGGCCCCTCGGAGAGTGACCGTCATGGGATATGCGACGCACGAAATCCGCAATGTCGCGCTGGTCGGCCAGGCCGGTGGGGGCAAGACGCTGCTGATGGAGGCGCTGCTGCTCGAGGCGGGCGCAGTCCGCAGCAAGGGCAGCCTGGCGCGCGGGACGACCGTATCGGATTTCGATTCGCAGGAGCGCCGCCTGCAACATTCCCTCGATACCGCGATCTGCAGTTTCGACCACGACTCGACCCATCTCAATCTCATCGACACACCGGGGTATCCGGATTTCCTCGGCCGCACGCTGGCGGTGCTGGAGGCCGTCGAAGCGGTCGCCGTCGTGGTGAGCGCCGCAAGCGGGATCGATTCGATCACGCAACGTCTCATGGATTTCGCGCAGGAGCGCGCACTGTGCCGCCTCGTGATCATCAACAAGATCGACAATCGCGACGCGAAACCGGCCGAAGTGCTGCAGCAGCTACGCGAGACCTTCGGCGTGGAGTGTCTGCCGCTCAACCTGCCCGCGGACGGGGGGCGCGCCGTGGTCGACTGCTTTTTTCAGCCCCACGGCAGGCCCTCGGACTTCTCATCGGTCGAGTCCGCCCATACGCAGATCATCGATCAGGTGATCGAGCTGGACGAGCGCCTGATGGCGTTGTACCTGGAGCAGAGCGAGGAGATCTCGCCGGAGCAGCTCCACGACCCTTTTGAGCAGGCGCTGCGCGAGGGGCACCTAGTACCGGTGTGCTTCGTATCCGCCGAGACAGGCGTGGGCGTCGCCGAGCTGCTGAGGATTGTCGAGCGTCTCATGCCCAATCCCACCGAGGGAAACCCGCCGCCTTTTTTCAAGGGTGCGACCGGCTCCGCTGGCCTGGGCGCCGCCGCGGAGGGCGCGAAACGGGTGCAGGTTGCGCCCGACCCCGAAAACCATGTCGTTGCGCACGTGTTCAAGATTGCCATCGATCCTTACGTCGGCAAGCTCGGAATGCTGCGCGTGCATCAGGGGACGATCCGCCAGGGCTCTCAGCTCTTCGTCGGGGATGCACGCAAGCCGATCAAGATCGCCCATTTGTGGCGGGTCATGGGCAAGGATACGAGCGAAATCACCGCGGCCGTCCCCGGTGACATCTGCGCTCTGGCCAAGATCGAGGAGCTGCACCTGGACGCGGTGCTGCACGACTCGCACGAGGAGGATGAGTATCACCTCAAACCCGTGAGCTTTCCGCCGCCGATGCTCGGAATCGCAATCGAGCCCGAGCGCCGGGGAGACGAGCAGCGGCTCGCGGACACCCTGCACAAGCTGACCGCCGAGGATCCTTGCGTACGCATCGAGAATCATGCGGCAGTGAATGAGACCGTGCTGTATGGGATGGGCGAGTTCCATCTTCGCGTGCTGCTCGAGCGGATGAGCGAGCGCTATGGCGTGCACGTGAAGACGCATCCGCCAAGCATCCCCTATCGGGAGACGATCACCCGCTCGGCCGAAGGCCATTGCCGCCACAAGAAGCAGACCGGCGGTGCCGGACAGTTCGGCGAGGTGTTCCTGCGGGTCGATGCGCTGGAGCGCGGCAGTGGATTCGAATTCGTGGACGACGTCGTGGGCGGAGCGATTCCCGGGCAATTCATTCCCGCGGTGGAGAAGGGCGTGCGGCAGGTGTTGTCGGAAGGCGCGCTCGCGGGCTTTCCGCTGCAGGACCTGCGCGTGACCGTGCTCGATGGCAAGCATCACCCGGTGGACTCCAAGGAGGTGGCATTCGTGTCCGCCGGGCGCAAGGCACTCATCGATGCGCTGCAGAAGGCGGGTCCGATCGTGTTGGAACCGATCGTGCACGTCGAGATCACCGCGCCGGCCAGCTCCATCGGGGATATCACCGGCGATCTCGCAACGAAGCGCGCGCGGATCAACGGCAACAATTCATTGCCGGGTCGCCGTGCCACCGTGTCAGCGCTGGTGCCGCTGGCCGAGGTGTCCGAGTATCAATCGCGCCTGAAGGCGCTCACGGGCGGCGAGGGCGCGTACGCGATGGAGCTCAGCCATTACGATCCGGTCCCTTCGCGCAAGCAGCAGGAACTGGTGCAGGCCTGGCGGCCCGGGTTGGACAGCGACGCCTGAGCGGGTAGAACTGCGGGGATGATCTCGAATAGCCCCGCTGCGGGCCGGGTATGCGAAGCCGCGCTTCTGCCGGTCACCGGCTCATGAGCATGACGCGCGACCCCCTTGCCGATCAGGCCACGGTGCGGGCCGTTCACGACGCTGCCCAGGCGGGCAAGCATGCGGCGGCCGCCGCTCTTGCGGAGGCAGCGCTTGCGGGGGGGCTCGAACATGCGCTGCTGCTCAACGTCGTGGCGCTCAAACTCGAGGAGCAGGGCAAACTCCCCGAGGCGGAACGCCTTCTGCGGCGAGCCGTGGAGATCTCCCCCGATGACCGGGGCGCCCGCAACGCGCTGGGCCTCGTCCTCCTGCGGCTCGAGCGGCCTGCGCAGGCACTGCTGCAATTCGAGGCGCTGCTGCGCCTGAATCCTTCCTTGCCGTTCGCACATGCAAACCGGGGGTCGGCACTGGTGGAGCTCGGGCTCATTGCCCAGGCGCAGGCCAGCTACCGCCGGGCACTCGACCTCGACCCGTGTCAGGCCATGGCGCTGAGTGGTCTGGCGCGTCTGGCGGCCGGCCGGGGGGCCCACGGCGAGGCGCGGGGCTGGGCGCAAAAGGCACTGGCCGTGCTGCCTGGCTTTCCCGACGCGGTGTTGAGTCTCGCCGCGGCCGAGCTGGGCGAGCAGAATCTTGCGGACGCCGAAGCCAGGCTCCGGGCGCTTCTCAACGACGTGCGGCTCGGGCCTCAGGAGCGCGCTTACGCCAACGGCCTGCTCGCGGACGTACTGGACGCCAAGGACTACACGGAGGAGGCGTTTGCGGCCTACTCGCTGTGCAATCAGGAGCTGCAACGCCTGCACGCGGCGCGTTTCAGCACTTCAGGCGGCGCGTCAGGCGGCGCGTCAGGCGGCGCGTCAGGGAGCGCGTCAGGGAGCGCGCTGACGTATGCGCGCTCGTTGGACGACTATTTCGCACGCACGCCTCCGGAAATCTGGAAGCAGCCTCCGGCGGCGGATCCACGCTGCACGGGCGCCTCCCGGCACGTGTTCGTTCTGGGGTTTCCTCAGTCCGGCGCGACATTGCTCGAGGTGGTGCTCAAGGGGCATCCGGACATCGTCAGTCTCCAGCAGAGCGAATCGCTGATCGCGGCAGTGCAGGAATACATGCAGCGGCCGGAGGATCTGGGGCGGTTCGTCTCGGCACCCCTGGCAACCCTCGGCCGGCTGAGAGAGGCATACTGGCAACGCGTCGCGGCTGCAGGGATCGACGTGAAGGGCAAGCTGTTCGTGGATGAGCATCCGCTCAACACCCTGAAGCTGCCCCTCATCGCGCGACTGTTTCCCGAAGCCAGGATCGTGTTTGCCTGCCGCGATCCGCGCGATGTCGTGCTGAGCTGCTTTCGCCATCGATTCAGGATGAGCGCGCCGATGTACGAGCTCCTCAGTCTCGAGGGAGCCGCACGCTATTACGATGCGGTGATGCGGCTCACCGTGCGCCTCACGGGCGGTCTCGCGCTCGAAATGTGCCTCGTACGGCATGAGGACGTCGTGACTGCGTTCGCGCGGGAGATGAAGCGTGTCTGCGATTTCCTCGCTATCGAGTGGCATCCGGCGATGGGGGACTTTGCGTTGCGCCCGAAGGATCCTACGGCCCCCGCGATCACGACGGCACAGCTGGTTCGCGGCCTGGGCACGGAAGGAATAGGCCAGTGGCGCCGCTACCGGCGGCACATGGCCGCCGTACTGCCGGTGCTTGAGCCGTGGATAAAGCGCTTTTACTACGAACAGTCCTAGGTCCGTTCCAGGGCCGTCTTAGGCCGTTCCAGGGCGGTCCTAGGCTGCATCCGGCAGCGTGAACCAGCAGTTGAATGCGATCGTGATCCGCTCACCTTCGCCCTCGAAGGGCTTCACGTCGTGCAGCACCCAGGAGGGAAAGATTACGAGCTGGCCGGCTTCGAGCGACACGGTCGCGATCTGATACCCATGGGGAAGCTTCATGTTTGCGTTACCGGCATCGATGTGCAGGGCGCTCATGATCGCCGGATTGACGAACGTCAGCTGCCCGCTGTCCTGCCTGTCCGGGTCCCGCCGGCCCGGATCGACGCAATACACACCGCTCCACGAGGCGTTGGGATGATTGTGCAGCCCGAAGAAACCGCCCCGCCGGGTCACGTGAAACCAGCAATCGTTGTAGATCTGCAGCCGCCTGAGGGTGGGTGCATCGTAACCGTTCAGGTGACCGATCGTGCCAAGCAGCTGGTTCCAGCAGAAGACCTTCAGCTCCTGCACCGCCGGCTCGTTGTCGCGAAACAGATTGAAGTGGCTCTCGAACACGGCCGCGTTGCGCCGGGTCAACGGCCGCGGATTTGCCGCCGCGCCGCTGCTTTCCTGCAGGTGGATGAAGCGCGTGAGCGCCGTGTTGAGTCGCTCGGGCTCGGGGTGCCGGCCGAACGTGAACGGCACGGCAAACATGTTGACGATTTCAGACGGTTGGCTCTGCATGGCGTGCCCTGAGCTCATCCGCCCGAGCTGCCCGCGGAGGCGCCGCGAGAGCCTGCGCGGGCTGCCGCCGGATAGTGCTCCACGGTGTCGCCGAGGGCTTCCTTCAGCCTCCCCAGCCACGGTTCGTAGTGGCGCCACTGGTCAACACCCTGCGCATACAAAGGCCGGCGCACCTGCTCGGAGCTTGCTGTCTGGACCACGCGCCGGGTTTCGTGAAAGCGCAGACATTGCTCCTCGAAGGGCAAGCCGCAGTACTCGAGCAGCTTGCGTACTTCCGTCTCCAGGTCCGCCACGAGATTCTCGTAGTAAACGCGGTGGACGCGTCCGGGCAGCGCCGTGTCGAAGTGCGCCATGAGGCGCACGTAGTCTCGGTAGTAGAGGCCGATGTCCCCGAGGTCGTAGCTGAACCAGACACCCGACTGGAAGTGCTGCTTGAAGTTGGAGAAACAGCAGCCCAGCGGGGAGCGCCGGGCGTCGATGATGCGCGCGTTCGGCAGAGTCAGCTGGATGAGCCCGAGGTGAAAGAAATTGCTCGGCATCTTGTCGATGAAGTGCGGCGCGCCGCGCAGGCGGTGCGGGCGAGTCTGCGCCAGATACCGTTCTCCCAGCGCGGCGAGCTCCTTGCGCGATAGGCGCGCCACCGATTGTGGATAGGCCGGCGGTTGTCCCGGTGTCTCCCGCACGCCGAGCTCGAGGGCGAAGCCCGGAAAGTCCGGCAACTCGCGCGTGCCCTCGATCTGGGAATGGCTCGCCAGAATCTGCTCGATCAGAGTCGAGCCCGAGCGGGGCATTCCGACGATGAAGATCGGATCGGCCGCCGGGCAGCCGAACCCGGCGCGCGCAGCCAGGAATTCGCGCGTGTACAGAGTGATGCTCCGTTGCACGAGGCGTGTGTTGCCGCCGCCGTCGTACTGGACCATGGCGCGTCGCAGGGCGTTGCCCCGAGTGTAGTGCTGGAACGAGGCGTGATAGTCCGCCGCGTCCTCGAGCGCCTTGCCCAGCGCGAATTCGAACTGCAGGCGATCATGGTCGTTGAGGTCCGCTCGTGCAACGTGCGCCCCCATCGCATCGATGTCCGCAGGCGTGAAGCGAAACGTCTTCAGATTCGCAAGTCCGAACCAGGCTTCGCCGAAGTCGGATCGAAGCTCCGCGCTCTTGCGATACGCCTTGACGGCTTCGGTGAACCGGCCGGCAAGACGCAATGCGTGACCGTACGACAGCCACACGAGCTCGTCCTGCGGGTTCTTCGCGAGCAGACTCGAAAGGATGGCGATCGCACGCTCGTTGTGCCCGAGCAGACTGTAGGCAGAAGCCTGTAGCGACAGATACTCCAGCTTGTCCGGCTCCAGCGCGAGCAGGCGCTCGAGCAGCAGCAGCATCGGGTGCGCCTTCTGCTGGCCATGTAGCAGCCGAGCCAGATCGAACCGGGCGGCGCTGTAGCCCGGTGCCAGTTGCAAACACTGCGCGAGCAGACGCTCGGCCTCGATAAAGTCTTCACGCTCAGCCGCGACCCGCGCCAGCATGCGCAACGCCACCGCGTCTTGCGGCTCCTGACCGAGATGGCGCCGAAGCAGCGCTTCGGCTGCGTCGAGCCGAAAGGTCGCGAGTGCGGCAGCGGCCTCAGACAGGCGTCGCTCCGGAGCCGCGAGCCGCGAGTAATGTGCAAACGCCACGTCGCACCCCTTCGTGTCCCCACGCGAAGCGAGTACAGCGGACAGGTCCCTCCAGGCCTCCGCGAGGTTGGGTGAGAGCTCCACAGCGCGCGTGAGTGCCGCGAGGCCCTCGGTGTCGCGTCCCTGGGCAACGAACGTGCGACCGAGCTCGAGCTGGACCAAGGGTGAGTGGGGCTGAGCGGCCGCGAGCTGCTCAAAGGCAGCCTGCGCGCCCGGGTCACCGAAGCTGCGGCGGGCCGTACCCAGCAGCAGCGTCGCGACGGGGTGGCCCGGATGCTCCTGCAAAACCTGCTCCGCCTCCCTGGCCGCCGCTCGCGGATCGCTGTCCAGCAAACTCGCCACCCGCACGAGCTTGATGTCGACCGCTGCACCTGCTCGAGTCAACGCACCCTCCATTCACGACCCGCGCTAGAATCGGCGCGCAAACGAAATACCTTAGGTGAATTGCTTGAGTAATGCCAATGCCGCTGCGGACGGCGCCGCAGTCTTGAACATGATTCAGGCGTACAAGGCGGCGCTGGCCGGCGACCGCGGCAATGAGGCCGATCAGCTGCTGGCACGCGCCGCGCAGACCGCGCCGGGCCATCCGGCTGTCCTGAACGAGCTCGGACTGCGCATGATGCAGCGTGGTGAGTCCTCGAAGGCGCGCGAACTGTTCGAGCACGCGACGCAGGCCGATCCGCGGCACCCGGCGCTCTGGTCCAACCTGGCCGCGAGCCTGAATGCTCTCGGCCTGCTGCAGGCGCAGATGGAAGCCATCGAGCGTGCTCTTTCGCTCGAGCCCCGGCACCTGGCCTCCCTTCTGCAGAAGGGAGCAGTGTTCGAGGCGCGAGGAGATGCGCGCAATGCAGCGCGAATCTACCGCAATGCTCTCGCGACCATACCGGCGGGCGCGGTGCCGCCGCCCACCGTAAGCGCGGAGGTCGAGCGGGCACGCCGGGTGGTGAGCGCGAACGATGATGCGCTCGCGGTTGTAATCGAGGAACGGCTCGCGTCCATCCGCAATCGCCACGCAGGCGCCCAGTTTCGGCGCGCAGACCGCTCTATCGAGTTCCTGACCGGCAAGCGCATCCGGTACAACCCGCAGCCGACGTTCATGTACTTCCCTGAGATTCCCACCCCGGAGTTTTTCGAGCGCGCCGATTTTCCCTGGCTCGATCCGATCGAAGCCGCTACCGAGGAGATCCGCGCGGAGCTCATGACGGTGCTCGTGTCCGACCGGGCCGGCCTCGAGCCCTATATTGCGTACCCCGATGGAGTCCCCCTCGACCGATGGAAGGAACTCAACAAATCACGCCGCTGGAGTGCCTACTTCCTCGTGAATCAGAGTGTCCCGCAACCGGCTCACCTGGCCCGGTGTCCGCGCACGGCCGAGGTGCTCGAAGGCTCGCCGCAGTGCGACGTGCCGGGGCGCGGGCCGACCGCTTTCTTCTCGATTCTGGAGCCCGGCACGCACATCCCTCCCCACAGTGGTGTGACCAACACCCGCCTGACCGTGCATTTGCCCCTCATCGTGCCTCCAGACTGCCGCTTTCGGGTCGGCAGCGAGACGCGCGAGTGGGTTCCGGGCAAGGCATGGGTTTTCGACGATACGATCGAGCACGAGGCATGGAACCGGTCCGAGGCGCCGCGTGCGGTCCTGATCTTCGACATCTGGAATCCGTACCTGAGCGAAGCCGAGCGCGACATGGTGCGAGCCGCTACAGAGGCGGTCGCTTCGTACTATGGCGCGAGCACGGAAGGTGACCTATGAGTTTCTCCAGCCGGTCTGCGGTTGCGCTGCTCGCCGCTCTGGGGACCTCGATGCTCGCCGAGGCTCAGCCATCCGCCCCTTCGACAGCCACGAGCGATCTCAACGCATGCGCGGCGATCGCGGGGCAGGCAGAGCGACTCGCCTGCTACGACAAACTTGCCGGCCGGGCCGCGACACCGGCTGCCCCGAGCACGGCTCACGAGCCGGCAGTGCCGCCCGCTGCGACAACTCAGCCATCTGCCGCTGCCCCAGCTCTGCCGTCTGCCGCTGCGGCGACTCCGCCATCGGCCGCCCCTCCCCCTTCTACGCAGACACCTTCATCTCCCAGTGCTGCGGCGCCTGCGCCAGCCGCCCCACCTGTGGCTGTCGTGCCGAAGGAAGCGTTTGGGCTTTACAAGAAGGAACATCCTGTTCTGGCCACATCCGAAACCGATTCCATCACGGGCAAAGTCGTTGGAATCACCTATGACCCCTACGGCCGTGAAACGATCTCTCTCGAGGGCGGCCCGTTGTGGCAACTGGACGGCTCGGATGCACTGCTCGCCAGCGGGGATTCGGTAACCATCAAGCGTGCGGCGTTCGGGTCCTATGTCATGACGACCTCCACCGGGCGATCGCACCGCGTGCGCCGTCTGCGCTGAGGCTCAAAAAAACGGCGGGCATGAAGCCCGCCGTTGCGAAGATCTTCCTTGACGTCGTCTTGACCTAGAACTGCACGCTCGCATGGGCGAAGATGAAGCGCCCCAGCGAATCGTACGTGCCAGGGAAGGTATTTCCGTTGCACGAGCTCTGGTTCGTGGTGATCGTCGGGCAGTCCGACCCGAATCCACCGCCGCCTGAGACGATGATCGGCGGATCCTTGTCGGCAATGTTGTTTACACCCAGTTGCAGACGTACGCCCTTGTACACGTTGAACATCGCAGACAGATCGAGGTAGTTGTAGGCGGGGATGTGCGACGTCAGCGGGAACGGATTGCCGTTCAGCTGCGGGTCGCTGCTCGTCAGCTGGGAGTCGGCGCTTCCGATGTAGCGCCACCGCAGGGTGACATCGAGTCCATCCCATGGAGTGGACCATGTCGTGTTCACGACATGCCGCCACCCCACGTTCGGAGCGCCGCAGGTTACACCGAACAGTCCCTCGCAGTTGTACGACGGCCCGCCTGTCAGGGGCTGTATGTTCAGACCGATGAGCTTCGTGCCTTGCACCGCGAACGCAACAGAGCCGAATGCGGGCAGTTGCAGACGGTAGTCCCCCTTCAAGTCGATACCCTTGGTGAGCAGCGAGCCGAAGTTGACGTTCAGGTCGTTCACGAATCCGGCATTCGTCCGGAAGAGCGAGCCATTCGGATCCCGATGGATCGCACTGCAGAACTGCGGATCACCCGTCGCGACGCAGTTCGCCAGAATCGTGTCCTCGGTGATCGGTCCGATCGTGTCCTTGACCTTGATGTTGAAGTAGTCCACCGACACCACCAGGCCCGGCACCGCCTGCGGCTGCAGAATGATTCCGGCCGAATACGTATCGGACGTTTCCGGTTTCAGGTTGGGGTTGCCGCCGATGAACCCGTTGTACTGGGCTGCGGGGTTTGCTCCGACGTTGCCGTACTGTCCCGGCTTCAGGCCTGCCAGCGCGCACTGTGCAGCCGTGGCTTTGGGCTGCGAACCCGGTGCATTGGCGCACGGGTCGGTCGATCCGTCCAACCCGACAGCCTGGTTCTGGAACAGCTCGAAGAGGTTCGGGGCACGCACCGCGCGCTGGTAGCTCGCGCGTACGCGGATGTCCTCGATGGGCTGCCACTGCAGACCGAGCTTGTAGGTGTTGGTCTTGAAGCCTTCGCTGTAGGAGGAATAGCGATAGCCCAGATCGGCGGACAGGGACTCCGCGAGCGGAGCGTGGTTGACCAGCGGCACGCTGGCTTCCGTGAACACTTCCCGCACGGTGAAGGCGCCGTTTACTGGTTCCGTCGGACCACCCGAGCCCGCGGCATTGCCCTGGAAGCTCGCCAGGTCCGGCTTGAAGTCCACGAACTCGCCGCGCCATTCGGCACCCACGTTGACCCGGATGCCATCGTCGGCACTCGGCAGCTTGACCCCGTACTTGCCGAGGTCGCCGGTCACGGAACCCGATACGACCTGCTCGGTCGTGGTCGCCTCGACCAGCAACGGAATCGCAAGGTAGTCCGTCGCAGCCTTCGTCACGCCGTTGGGTACCCAGATGTTCCAGGGTACGCACGTCGGATCGGTGCCGTCCACCTGCGAAGCGCACACTGGCGCGCCGGCCGGCAGCCCGCCAACCTGGCCCGCGCCGGAGGGATTGGGAATCACGTTCAGCGACTTGATGATGTTGGCGTTGCTGAAGTAGTTTTCGTTGGTATTGCTGAAGTCAACGGTGTTGCGCTGCGCGTATGCGTCGTACGTCCAGGCGTCGTTGATGTCTCCCCTGGCGCCGACAACCAGCCGGAAAGAGTCACTGCGGAAGGTGGCGACACGTCCACCGCCTTCCACGTTGCGGCGGCCTATGTCCAGAACGAGGCCGCTCGGCGTGGGGCCACCCGCGGGGGTCTGGGCCGCGAGATTGGCGGGCGAACAGATAGTGCCTCGTTCCTCGGCCGTCAGCAGCGGATCGTTGCAGGGAATGAACGAGTTATTGAAGAAGTCGCCGCTGGCTGCGATCTGCGCCGAGGTCTCATTGCGCTCGAACATGATTTCCGAGTACGCATTGACGTGCGGGTTGACGTCGTAGTTCAGGAACGTGCCCGCGGTCCAGCGCGTGTTCGGCGTCTGAAAGTAGTTCAGCGGGCCGAAGTTGTACAGGTCGCTCGTATCGAATGGCCGGAACGCCCCGGTGCCGCCGTCCACTGTGTTTGTAAACAGTGCCGGGCCGGGCGCGAGCCCGTATGCCTGGAAGTAGCCGCCCGCACCGTTGCGGGCGGAGGTGCCTGACCCGCCGCACTTCAGGTTACCGGCCTTGGTCGAGTCCAGAACGCACGCTGAGTAGTCGAACTTGGCCTCCAGGGACGGTGCTTTCTGGTCGTACGTCGCGTAGAAGGTCGCATTGCCCTTGTCGTCCGCGAAGTTGGACCCGATGAGGACGGCCACGTTCTTGCCAAAGCCCGTGTTGACGCTGTGATCGGGCAGGGCATCGCCCGCCGCTGCGACAACCTCTCCAGCCGCATTGTGTTGCGTGTGTTGATAGAAGTCGTAGCCCGCATCGATTCTCACACCCTGGAATCGGGTGTTCAAAACGAAGTTGACGACGCCCGCTACCGCGTCTGCACCGTACACAGACGACGCACCGCCCGTCAGGATGTCCACGCGCTCGATCAGAGCTGCGGGCACCTGGTTGATGTCGGAAATGTTCGTACCGGATCCCGAGCCGGGTCCGAGGCGGCGGCCGTTGACGAGAACCAGCGTGCGTTGCGGACCCAGGCCGCGCAGGTTGACCGTTGACGTTCCGTCCGCGCCATTGGACACGGTATTGTTCTGCCCGGCGAACACCATCGGCAGATTGTTGAGAATGTCCTCGGTCCTCGTCAGACCGGTTGCCGTGATGTCGGCCGCCGACACCGTCGTGACCGGGCTGATGGCCGTGACGTTCGGCGATTGGATGCGCGAACCCGTCACCACCACTTCCTGAATCGGCGCCGCCGCAGGGGCCGTTTCATCAGCGGCCATGGCGGGCAGGCTCGCGGCCGCCGCCACGGCACTCATACAGAGTGCGCGGCGCACGGCGCGATTGACCTGGTTACTGTTACTGGACATTGAGATCCTCCTGCAAACGGTCGATCCGTTCGTCATATTGAGACCGGTGGCTTCTCGGGGCCGTACCGGCAAATGTCTCTATGATGGTTTGCGATTAGCGGTTCCGCTGGGGACGTTACCGATCACGCGTGCGCGCGATGTTAGCAGCGGCGCCACAACGGAGGAAGCGTTTTGGAAAAAAAGCAACAATAGGGCTCCCTGGCTGGGACAGTACGAGGCTGGAATCGCGCTCCGGCCGGCTGAGACCCAGCCCAAATGCCCCATCGTGGCAACTCCCCGGCTGGCCACGTTGCGGTTGAACAACGAGGCTTTGCCGGTAGACCCGTCCCGCCGTCAATCCCATCGAAGGCCTTGACCGCCGGTGCGCGGACGAAGCGAGAGCGTGCTACGGTGGAATCAGATGAACCGCACGGGCGCAGTCCTGCCGATCCGGTGTCTGCAGTGGATGCTGCTGATTGGATTCGTCACGCTTGCCGACGCGCAGCAGCCGGCCACTCATTCCGACGCGCAGCAGCCGGCCACCCATTCGGGCGACGACACGCTGTTCGCATCGCCGACCCGGAAGGATCACATCGGCCGCATCGTGGTTCCGGTGATGATCAATGGGCAGGGACCGTTCAGATTCATCGTCGACACCGGTGCCAGCCATTCCACGGTGTCGCCGCAGCTGGCTGTGACCCTGGGGCTGCAGCCCACGGACGATTCTCTCATCAAGATCAACGGTATCACCGGAACGGCGCAGGTGCCGTCGGTGGTCATCGACAAGCTCAAGGCCGGCGACCTCATATACAAAGACGCGCGGCTGCCCATTGTCTGGGCGCCCCTCATGGCGGGGGCCGACGGCATACTCGGTGTGGCTGGACTGAAGACGGAGCGTCTACTGGTCGATTTTGTGCATGATCGGGTCACCATCTCCCGTGCGGGAGTCAGCACGCCCCTGGGGTTCGTGAGGATTCCTGCGCTGCGGTTGACCAGTGGCCTGATCACCGTCGATGGGCGTGTCGGAGGCATCCGGGTGCGCGCCGTCGTCGATACGGGCTCAGAACGCTCACTCGGCAATCTTGCCCTGCGCGATGCGTTGCACGGCTGGAGGCATTCCGAGCCCGCGCCCAAAGTACCAAAGGTCACGGAGGTCTATGGCTCGACCAGCGACATCGTGCAAGGCGAGATGATTCGGGCACCGGTCATCTCTCTCGGTCCGGTCAAGATCGCAGGTGTCACCCTGATATTCGGGGACTTTCACATTTTCGAGGTCTGGAATATGGAGGCGAAGCCGGCCCTGATCATCGGGATGGACATTCTCGGGTCCGTCAGGTCCCTTGGCATCGACTACCGCAGCCAGGATCTCTATCTGGAAGGTATCTACCTGGGCGTCCGGACGGGCACGAGGCTGCCGTGAGAGCAGTTACGCGAGACGTATTGCCCCCGCCCGGAGCGTCGGTCAGGACTTGCGCCGCAGACGGATCTCAAACAGCTTGGGCCAGTTCTTGCCCGTGACGAATAGCCGGTCCCGCCCGGCGTCGTATGCAATGCCATTCAACACATCGGTCTGTCCCCTGACCTGATCGGAGGCATCCAGTAGTCCATCCAGGTCGATCACGCCCGCCACCTGCCCACTGGACGGATCGATGCGGACGATCACGTTGCTCTGCCACACATTGGCATAGATCTCGCCCTTGACCCACTCCAGCTCGTTCAGGTTCACAACTGGGTGACCTTCATAGGTTACGGACAGGTGGCCGGTCTCCTGCAACGTGGCGGGATCCAGGAAGCGCAACTGCGCCGTCCCGTCACTCATGATCAAGCGCCTGC
>JBOIAD010000054.1:0-9375 GCA_050738795.1 Steroidobacteraceae bacterium | reverse complement strand
TCGCTGCGGGATGGGCGGCCCGGCGAACACGCCAGTTCCCGAAAACGACACTCCCATCTCGTTGTGGCTCAGGCGCAGCCCGAGTGTCGCATCGAAGTCAGGCCTGAGGTAATAGGTGACATCGCCGGTTCTGTGTCACGACCCCACACGACAGCGTCTCAATGCGTTTTCGCAATTCGCGATTCCGGACCTGCGCGAAGCGGCGGTGCGCTACATCGAAGCGGCTCGTCTGACGAACCCTTCGGTGCGACTCGCCGGCGTGAGTCTGAATACGTCGATGCTCAGCAGCGACGCCAGGTTGCGCGTGCTCGCCGAGACGGCGCAGCTCCTCGACGTGCCATGTTTCGATCCGCTGCAGACGCCCTTGGACTCGATCTTGAATCGGATGGCGCTCCCGTAATAAAGGCGAGCACGAGGCGGGGTCGCCGCTGGGGCTGTCCGCCGCCCTCGACGCATAAGGACGGCCTTCGGCAGGGGCGGCCGAACGGGCCCGCTTCGAATCGGCCTGGCGCTACAGCGACGGGAGCGTTGCGGTCAACGATTTGTGAACACGGCCCCGACATCCTACGATGCACTTACCTGGCGCATCGTGCGCTCACGGAGAAGAACACATGCCTGCAACGCTTTCCAACATCCGCAGCCTCCCTCTGTGCGCCATCCTTTTGGGCATCACCATGGCAGCAAGCGGGCTCACTCACGCGGCGGACGTATATGACGCGGCAGTTCACCATGCGGGCCGTACCGCCGATGACATCAAGAGGGATTCGCTGGACCATCCGCAGGACGTGTTGCGTGCTGCCGGAATCAAGCCGGGCATGCGCGTCGCTGACTTCCTCGCCGGCGATGGCTATTACAGCGAGCTGGTGAGCTACATCGTCGGACCCAGCGGCCACGTGCTGCTGCTCAACGATCCATCGTTCGACAGATGGAGCAACAATGGCTGGGAGCCCAGGCTGGCCCACGATCGCCTGCCCAACGTGGAGCACCGCAGAATCGATCTGAATCATGTGGATCTGCCGCAGGGTTCACTCGATGCAATTCTGCTGGTCAAGGTCTACCATGACCTCTACTGGGTCGACGCGGACAAGAAGAACTGGCCCGATATCGATACGTCCGCCGCGCTGGATCATCTGGTTCGCGCACTCAAGCCCGGCGGCATCCTGCTGCTGGTCGATCATTCGGCCAAAGCGGGCAGCGGCAAGAGCGCCGCTTCCTCGCTGCATCGCATCGAGGAAGCCTATGCGCGCCACGATTTCGAAGCACGCGGCCTCAAGGTCGTCGCCAGAAGCGACGTGTTGCGCAGACCCGAAGACGCTCGCGACCAGATCTCCTACAAGGGGGCGGCGCTCGGCAAGACGGATCGCTTCGTGCTGGTGTTCCGCAAAGGCGCCTGAGCGTCGATCGCCGCTTTTGGAGCGGCATCCTTGATCAACCTGAAGGCTCGACCCTGCGATGATCTGGCGATCCGCGCCACGCGGACTACCCTCTCGTGTGCCAAGCGGCAGAAGAGCTGGATCCTGGCGGCCTCCGTGCTCGGGTCCACCATGGCATTCGTCGACGAATCGGTGGTCAACGTCGCGCTGCCCCGGATGGAAACCGACCTGGCGACGACGCTCTCGGCGATGACGTGGGTCATCAATGCCTACACCCTGTGCATGGCGGCCCTGCTGCTCATCGGTGGCTCTGCGGCGGATCAACTCGGGCGCCGCATGATCTTCCTGACAGGGATCTGCATCTTCGCGGGGGCATCCCTCTGCTGCGGTTTCGCGCCGAATGCCGCCACACTGATCGCGGCACGGGCAATCCAGGGTGTCGGTGCGGCACTGCTGATTCCATGCTCCCTAGCGATTATCGGCGCGGCGTTCGCGCAGAACGAGCGCGGCGCCGCGATCGGCATATGGTCAGGAGCTTCCGCAATCGCCGCGGGTGCCGGACCGCTGTTGGGAGGCTGGCTGGTCGATCACTGGTCGTGGCGCGCTATCTTCCTGATCAATCCCGTGCTGGCGCTTCCCACGATCTGGATCGTACTGCGCCATCTGCCGGAGAGCCGTGATCCCGATGCGCCGCGCGGGCTGGACTGGGGCGGGGCGACGCTCGCGTTCGGGGGTCTCGGCTTCCTGGTGTATGGCCTGATCGAAGCGGCGGATCGAGGCTGGCATGACCCGCTGGTGCTCGGATCCATTCTGGCGGGCGGGGCGCTGCTGATTGGTTTTGTCGTGGCGGAGCACCAAGGGGCCGCACCCATGGTGCCGCTCGCCGTATTCCGGTCGCGGAGCTTCAGCGGCGTGAACCTTCTTACGCTGCTCCTCTACGGCGCGCTCGGCGGCGCCATGTTCTTTCTGCCATTCCTGCTCATTCAAGTCCACGGCTATTCAGCCACGGCGGCGGGGGCGGTGTTTGCGCCGTTTACACTCGTGCTTGGCCTGCTGTCGCGTTGGGGCGGAGGGCTGGTGGATCGCTTCGGCGCGCGAGGGCCCCTCGTAGCGGGGCCCACGGTCGTGGCGGGCGGCTTTCTGCTGCTGGCTCTTCCCGGCGTCGGCGGGAGTTATTGGACTACTTTCCTGTTGCCGATGGTGGTATTGGGCCTCGGCATGGCGATAACAGTCGCTCCACTCACGACCACGGTCCTCAATTCCGTCGCCCAGCATCAGACAGGCGTGGCATCCGGCATCAACAATGCCGTCGCCTCAGTCGCCAGCCTCCTGTTGATCGCCGTTCTCAGCACAATCGGTGTGGGAATGCTGAATCGCTCTTTGGATTCCCGCTTGGCCGGCGCGCAGGCATCCCCCGCCGTCCGAGAGGTCGTGAACGCGGCACGGGGAGGCTTTGTGGTACCGTCGATGCCAGCGAACACACCAGTGCAAACCCACCAGCTCGCTCACTTGGTGATCGCACACTCGTTCGTCGATACCATTCGCCTCGTGATGCTGATCGCTGCCGCGCTTGCACTCGCGAGCGCGGTTGCGGCCGCATTCACGATCAAGGCTTCGCCTGCTTCCCGGGAATCCCCCGCAACTCCTTGACCGCCGCAGCGGACGGGTCACGTCGAGTGTTGCACGCGCCGTCTATGGAGAGCAGCTCCTCAACCGGCCGGCGCGCAGTCTTTCCGAGCGCATCGGTCAGTTGAATCCGGCGTGTCGACCGCGACTTCGAGCCGATGGAGACTTACCTGGGCCTCAGAACCGTACCCGCGTCCTGGGCCGTGAACGAGCCGCCGGCGCGCTGAAGTTGGCTAGGACCGACGGGATGATCCCAATGGAACGCCGCGCCGTGTTGCAGGTAGCCTCGCCAGGCAGGCAGATTCACGAAACTGAGTCGAAGATTCGGTCTCACACGTATCTACCGAGCGTTGGTGGAGATCTCGACGAGACAGCAGACGATCGGATCAGTCTTCCCTTTCACGCGTTCCATTACCGGTGCCATTTCCGGCGAGTTGCAGATCAGGTACCGGGAGTCTATTCTAACCCCATGGCTTGGCAGGACTTCATCACTATCTCTCCGGGCGTCCGCAGCGGTAAGCCGTGTATCGTGGGCACACGCATCACGGTCTCCGATGTGCTCGAATATCTCGCCAGCGGTATGACCGAAGCAGAAATCCTTGCCGACTTTCCGAGTCTAAAGGCCGAACATATCCGCGCAGCGCTCGCCTTCGCAGCGGAGCGCGAGCGCCGGCTGACGGCCCCTTTTGCGGCGTGAAGCTGCTATTCGACGAGAACCTGAGTTCAAAGCTCGTCGGACGACTGCAAGCCGAATATCCTGACAGCTCACACGTCGAGCTTGAAGGTCTGCGCAGCACGCCGGACCAACAGATCTGGACATATGCCCGCGATAGGGCTTTTGCAGTTGTCTCGAAGGACGATGATTTTAGCAGCCTGAGCCTTTTGTACTGTACGGCGCTCCACCGAAAGTCATCTGGCTGAACCTCGGCAATGCCTCCACAAACGATGTCGCGGAAGTTCTCAAGAATCGCCGTCTGGCTATCGAGGCATTCGCGGCAGCCGCAGAAGAAGCGCTGCTTGTCCTCAAGCGAGATTAGAGTTTTGGATGAACAACTACTGAGCAAAAGTTCAGCTCTGCTGTGAATCGACTCGATGCTTATCAGCCGCGGGCCATGACAAAGGTCCAGTCTCGTGCGCTGCACGACGAGAACCGTGACGACCGCTGAGAGTGTCTACGCCGATCCCAGCGCGTTGCTCAAGCTCTACTTTGGCCAGCCCGCAATTGCAATAGACACGCGTGCAATGGGCGCGCGCGTCGCCGCGCGCGCCCGTTGTTGTCACGAGCTCGCAGCGCTCTCCGATGATTCCTCTCCGACGGTCGATTCCTCGATGTCGGGCAGGCCACCGCCCACATCCATGAAGCTGCGGCGATCGACGCCCTCCGTCTTGCGACGGCGGGAGGCATGAGCCGCGAAGCCCGTGCCCGCCGGGATGAGCCGGCCGACGATGACATTCTCCTTGAGGCCGCGCAGGTCGTCCTTGAGGCCGCGCACCGCCGCTTCCGTCAGCACGCGGGTGGTCTCCTGGAACGAGGCTGCCGAGATGAACGACTCGGTGGCCAGCGATGCCTTGGTGATGCCGAGCAGCACCGGCTGCAGCCTCGCCGGCTGCTTGCCGTCCTGCTTCGAGCGGTCGTTGATGTCGAGCGCCCGGGCACGATCCAGCTGCTCACCGCGCAGCAACGTGGTCTCGCCGATCTCCTGCACCTCGGTCTTGCGCAGCATCTGGCGGATGATCACTTCAATGTGCTTGTCGTTGATCTTCACGCCCTGCAGGCGATAGACGTCCTGGATCTCGCGCACGAGATAGTTGGCCAGCGCTTCGACGCCCTGCAGACGCAGGATGTCGTGCGGGTTCGGTTCGCCATCGGCGATGACTTCGCCGCGCTCGACGGTTTCGCCTTCGAACACGTTGAGCTGGCGCCACTTCGGAATCAGCTCCTCGTATTTCTCACCGTCATCGCTGGTGATGATCAGGCGCCGCTTCCCCTTGGTCTCCTTGCCGAAGCTGACCGTGCCGGACTGCTCCGCGAGGATGGCGGGATCCTTGGGCTTGCGGGCTTCGAACAGATCCGCGACGCGCGGCAGACCGCCCGTGATGTCGCGGGTCTTCGACGACTCCTGCGGAATGCGTGCGATGACGTCGCCGACCGACACCTTGGCCCCGTCCTCGAGGCTGACGAGCGCGCCGGGTGGCAGCGTATACACGGCCGGGATCTCCGTGTTCGCAAAGGTCACTTCCTTGCCCTTCGCGTTCACCAGTTTCATCGTCGCGCGCAGATCCTTGCCGCCACGCTGCTTGGTATCGAGCACCACGGTGCTCGACAGTCCCGTGACCTCGTCCACCTGTGACGTCACCGTCATGCCGTCGACGAAGTCCTGGAACTTCAACAGACCGGCCACTTCCGTGACGACCGGATGGGTGTGCGGATCCCACGTCGCAACGACCTGGCCGCCGACGACCGAGTCGCCTTCCTTCGCCGTGATCATCGCGCCGTACGGAATCTTGTAGCGCTCGCGCTCGCGGCCGTATTCATCGACCACGCCGATCTCGCCGGAGCGGGAGACCGCCACCAGGTGTCCCTTCTCGTGCTGCACCGTCTTGATGTGGTGGAACCGCAGGACGCCCTTGTTGCGCACCTCGACGCTGCTGGCGGCTGCTGCCCGGGATGCCGCACCACCGATGTGGAACGTGCGCATCGTAAGCTGGGTGCCGGGCTCGCCGATCGACTGAGCCGCAATGACGCCCACGGCTTCGCCGATGCTGATCGAGCGCCCGCGCGCAAGATCGCGCCCATAGCAGGACGAGCACACGCCGTAGCGTGTCTCGCAAGTGATGGGAGAGCGGACCAGCATCTGATCCACGCCATCGTGCTCGAGCCGGCGAACCAGCTTCTCGTCCAGCAGCGTGTTCTTGGCGATCAGGACCTCGTCGGTGCCCGGCTTCAGGATGTCCTCGGCCAGCACCCGGCCGAGCACGCGCTCGCCCAGCGCTTCAACGACGTCACCGCCTTCTACGAGCGGCGCCATGCTGAGGCCGTTGGAAGTACCGCAATCGACCTCGGTGACCACCAGATCCTGAGCCACGTCCACCAAGCGGCGCGTCAGATAGCCGGAGTTGGCAGTCTTCAACGCCGTGTCGGCCAGACCCTTGCGGGCGCCGTGCGTCGAGATGAAGTACTGCAGAACGTTGAGGCCTTCACGGAAGTTGGCTGTGATCGGCGTCTCGATGATCGAGCCGTCCGGCTTGGCCATGAGGCCGCGCATGCCGGCGAGCTGCCGGATCTGCGCGGCGGAGCCGCGTGCACCGGAGTCGGCCATCATGAAGATCGAGTTGAAGGATTTCTGCTTCTTGAGCTGACCCTTCAGATCGGTGGCTTCCTCCGTACCCAGCTTCTCCATCATCGCCTTCGCCACCTGGTCATTGGCACGCGACCAGATATCGACGACTTTGTTGTAACGCTCGCCGTTCGTAACGAGACCGGACGAATACTGGTCCTGGATCTCCTTCACTTCACGGTCGGCCGAGGCGACGATCTTCGTCTTCTGCTCCGGAATCACGATGTCGTCGATACCGAAGGAGACCCCAGAGCGGGTCGCGTAGTGAAACCCGGTGTACATCAGCTGATCGGCGAACACCACGGTCTCCTTGAGACCGAGCGCGCGATAGCACGCGTTGATGGTTGCGGAGATCGCCTTCTTGGTCATGTCCTGATTGATGAGATCGAAGGACAGTCCCTTGGGCAGGATCTCGAACAGCAGCGCCCTGCCGGCAGTCGTGTCGACGAGGCGCATCCTGTCCTGCATCACACCGCCTTCGCCGCGCACGTGCTCGCGAAGCCGCACTTTGATCTTCGCCTGCAGATCGATCGAGCGGCTCTCGTAGGCCCGGTGCACTTCGGCCACGTCGGAGAAGGCCATGCCTTCGCCTGCCGCACCGACACGCTCGCGCGTCATGTAGTACAGGCCCAGCACGACGTCCTGCGACGGTACGATGATCGGGTCGCCGTTCGCCGGCGAGAGGATGTTGTTGGAGGACATCATCAAGGCGCGCGCCTCGAGCTGCGACTCGAGGGAGAGCGGCACGTGGACGGCCATCTGGTCACCGTCGAAGTCCGCGTTGAACGCGGTGCAGACCAGCGGATGGAGCTGGATCGCCTTGCCTTCGACCAGCAGCGGCTCGAATGCCTGGATACCCAGGCGGTGCAGAGTCGGCGCACGATTGAGCAGGACCGGGTGCTCGCGGATGACCTCTTCGAGGATATCCCATACCTCCGGCCCCTCGCGCTCGACCAGGCGCTTGGCTGCCTTGATGGTCGAGGCCTCGCCGCGCAACTGCAGCTTCTGGAAGATGAATGGCTTGAACAGCTCCAGTGCCATCTTCTTCGGCAACCCGCACTGATGCAGGCGCAGCTGGGGGCCGACCACGATGACCGAGCGCCCGGAGTAGTCAACGCGCTTGCCCAGCAGGTTCTGCCGGAATCGGCCCTGCTTGCCCTTGATCATGTCGGCCAGCGACTTCAACGGGCGCTTGTTCGTACCCGTGATCGCACGTCCGCGACGGCCGTTGTCCAGCAACGCATCCACAGCTTCCTGCAGCATGCGTTTCTCGTTGCGCACAATGATGTCGGGCGCGTTGAGCTCCAGCAGCCGGCGCAGGCGGTTGTTACGGTTGATGACCCGGCGATACAGATCATTGAGGTCCGACGTCGCAAACCGTCCCCCATCGAGGGGCACCAGCGGTCGCAGGTCGGGCGGCAACACGGGCAGGACGGTGAGTACCATCCACTCCGGCTTGTTACCCGATTCGATGAACGATTCGACCAGCTTCAGCCGCTTGGACAGCCGCTTCAGCTTCGTCTCGGACGAGGTGGCCGCCATCTCCTCGCGGATCTTGACCATCTCCTGCGCCAGATCGATCGTGCGCAGCAGCTCGAAGACGGCCTCGGCGCCCATGCGGGCGTCGAACTCGTCGCCGTGCTCCTCGATCGCCTCGAGGTACATCTCGTCGGTCAGGAGCTGGCCGCGCTGCATCGGAGTCATGCCTGGATCGATGACGACGAAGGCCTCGAAGTACAGCACGCGCTCTATTTCCCGCAGCGTCATGTCGAGCATGAGGCCGATGCGCGAGGGCAGCTACTTCAGGAACCAGATGTGCGCGGTCGGGCTCGCGAGCTCGATGTGCCCCATCCGCTCGCGCCGGACCTTGGACTGCGTCACCTCGACGCCGCACTTCTCGCACACCACGCCCCGGTGCTTGAGGCGCTTGTACTTGCCGCAAAGGCACTCGTAGTCCTTCACCGGCCCGAAGATCTTCGCGCAGAACAGGCCGTCGCGTTCCGGCTTGAACGTGCGGTAGTTGATGGTCTCCGGCTTCTTCACTTCGCCGTAGGACCAGGCACGGATCATCTCCGGCGAGGCGAGCCCGATCTTGATCGAATCGAAGTGCTCGACCGGAGCATGTTGTTTGAAAAGCTTCAGTAGGTCTTTCATCTAGTCCTGCTCCAGTTCCATGTTGATGCCCAGCGAACGGATTTCCTTCACGAGTACGTTGAAGGACTCCGGCATGCCGGCATCCATCTGGTGATTGCCGTCGACGATGTTCTTGTACATCTTCGTGCGGCCGTTCACGTCATCGGACTTGACCGTCAACATCTCCTGTAGCGTGTAGGCAGCGCCGTAGGCCTCGAGAGCCCAGACTTCCATCTCGCCGAAGCGTTGGCCGCCGAACTGCGCCTTGCCGCCCAGCGGCTGCTGGGTAACCAGGCTGTAAGGACCCGTGGAGCGGGCGTGCATCTTGTCATCGACCAGGTGGTTCAGCTTCAGCATGTACATGTAGCCGACCGTGACCTGGCGCTCGAAGCGCTCGCCGGTGCGGCCGTCGTACAGGTGGGTCTGGCCGTTGGTGGGAAGATCCGCAAGCCTGAGCATGCGCTTGATCTCCTCCTCGCTCGCGCCGTCGAACACCGGTGTGGCCATCGGCACGCCGTTGGAGAGGTTCTTCGCCAGCTGCAGCATGTCCGGGTCGCTCAGGCTGGCCAAATCCTCCTTCTGCCCACCGGTCTCGTTGTAGACCTGCCTGACGAAGTCACGTATCTCGGCCACCGCCGCCTGCGCCTCGAGCATCCGGCCGATCTTCAGCCCGACGCCCTTCGCCGCCCAGCCCAGGTGTGTCTCCAGCACCTGGCCGACGTTCATGCGCGAGGGCACGCCCAGAGGATTCAGCACGATGTCGACGGGGGTGCCGTCCTCGAGGTACGGCATGTCCTCGACCGGCACGATCGTGGAGATGACGCCCTTGTTGCCGTGGCGGCCGGCCATCTTGTCGCCGGGCTGCACGCGGCGCTTCACCGCCAGGTACACCTTGACCATCTTGA
>JBOIAD010000053.1:0-129394 GCA_050738795.1 Steroidobacteraceae bacterium | reverse complement strand
TGTTAGCGCGATGAGAGAGGCGGCGAACCAGAGCGTCAAGGGCACGAGAGCCACCGCGATCACACGCACGAGCCACCAGGGTTCGACACCTTCTCTGGCGGAACCGAGCCCTTGAGCGCGACCGAGCGGTGACCGCATGCGTTGTTCGTCCATCATCCTAGCGGACCAGATACGAGCCCACGAACCAGGCGGTCGCGGTGAGTAGCGTGCTCACCGCCACGACCGCCCACCCGGAAGTGTAGATCGTGCGAAGCTCAAAGCCGCTGCCTGCATCCCAGAACAGATGGCGGATGCCACCACACAGATGCAGAAAGAAACAAAAGGTGCCGCCGACAAAGACCGTTAGTCCTAGCCACGACTCACTGAAGCCCTGTACGAGCGCGTAGGACCGCGGCCCCGCAGCGGCTGCCACCAACCAGGCGACCAATGCCACGGCGTATACGCCCAATATGATCCCCGTGAGCCTGTGGGCGAACGACAACACGGAGGTGAGCTGCGGTCGGTAGATCTGCAGGTGAGGAGACAGGGGTCTTACCGGGGATTTCGACATCGCAAGTCTCGGCGCTCTCGCTACCGTCAACTTCGCCGCTCGATCATCATTTTCTTGATTCCGGCGATGGCCTTCCCCGGGTTCAGGCCCTTGGGGCACGTCCGGGTGCAGTTGAGAATGGTGTGACACCGATACAGGCGGAACGGGTCTTCGAGCTCGTCGAGCCGCTCTCCAGTGGCCTCGTCGCGGCTGTCCACCAGCCAGCGCCACGCCTGAAGCAGCACCGCGGGGCCCAGGAATCGATCCGCGTTCCACCAATGGCTCGGGCAGCCCGACGTGCAGCAGAAGCAGAGAATACATTCCCAGCCGCCGTCGAGCCGGCGGCGCTCCTGGGGCGACTGGAGTCGCTCCTGTTCCGGCGCCGTCGTCTTTGACTTCAGCCAGGGCTCAATCAGGCTGTATTGCGCGAAGACATGTGTCAGGTCGGGAACGAGGTCCTTGATGATCCGCATGTTGTTCAGCGGGTAGATCGTCGCGCGCCGGCGCGTATCGGCCACGAGTCGGGTGCATGCCAACCAGTTCGTGCCGTCGATGTTCATCGCGCAGGAGCCGCAGACGCCCTCGCGGCAGGAGCGGCGGAAGGTGAGCGTCGAATCAACCTTGCTCTTGATCCAGATCAAGACGTCCAGCACCATCGGGCCACAATCGTCAAGGTCCACTTCAAACGAATCCAGTCGCGGGTTGTGACCGGAGTCCGGATCGTAGCGATAGATCTCGAACGTTTTCACCCGCGTTGCGCCGGCCGGCACCGGCCATGTCCCTCCCCGCTCGACGCGTGAATCCGCCGACACCCCAAAATTCTTCGGCACCGGGAACCGGTCGAGCAGTGAGGCCCGAGACACCTGATCTGACGAACGGATGATCATGCGGCCTTTCGAACGTGGCGGTCAGCGACGGGGCTCGGGTCTCGGCTTGGCACGCTTATGCTTGCCGACATTGAACGTGGACTGCTCAATGATATTTCCCGTGGCGTCAATGACGAGGCGCAGGCATTGCTTCTCATGGAAGAACGTCAACCGATAGCGGCCCCTGTCCTCGTTGGCGCCGCGCTCGCACAGGCTTGTGATCTTTCCCTCGTGCATCAGGGGCTGAACGAGCGCGGGCTCGATGGCGAAGCCCTCGGCGACGATCGCTGCGTCGATGCTGATCGCGCCCTCTTCGAATACCACCGTGCTCATCTACGCGCTGCGACTGCGATCGCCACTCTTCTTGCTGGGCGACTGGGGCCGACAAAATATCGCGTTGCGATACAAGTGCCACATAGCCTGGGGCGCGACATGCCTTCACCCGTTGTCAGGCTGATCATGGGCTTTTAGCCAGGACTCGAAGGTTCCGATCGAGTCTTCAAACAGCGGCCGGTACTGAGGCAGTAACGCATAGCTTCTGGGGTCCAGAAGTGTCTGGCGGTAAATACCCAGTGTCCGCTTGACCCAGGCCGTCGCGGCATCTCGTCCGTCGCGCTGAACCAGAAGCTCGATGCGCTTGTCCTCCGAAGATGAGTGCCCGGCGTGACCGACAACGCGATGCAGGGCAAGCGCGTTTGGGTGCGGCTGCGCGCGAGCGATAGCTTGGGTGATCACCGAGGGCTGCCTCGCGCTTCGTCGCCGGGACATCCGATTGTAGCTGAAAGCCGCGCGCAATTGGCCGCCAGATCGACAAAGGCGGGTACCGCAAGAGGCCAGCCGGCGGCGCATCAGCTCGCTCCCGTGCGCCCAGAAGATGAAACTGTTCCAGACCGCCCCTCGGGCAATCAGGCCACGCGCGCACGCAGCTGTCGGTTTCTCAAGGAACTGCGCGACGCGACGGACGCTTCAAACCCTGGGCGACGCGCGCGGCGTCGTTCGAGAGCCGGCGGAGTTTCTGGATAGACGTCTGAAGGGCTCTCAAGCGAGACTAGATCAAGGTTCCACATCAGACAAGCGAGAAATAATCGGGGATGTTATCGACGTTAGCGATATGTTGCGGGCCTGCGTTCACGCCGCGTCGGCGGCCGCGCGTCGTATCGTGCCCAAGGCGAGCGCAAGCGCTGAGGAGTCCGTCTTCGAAGGAAAACACAGGTAGGTGGACAGCCGAAATTCCGGCGCACCGGGGGTGCGATGGAGCCCACCGACGAGCTCGCGCGCGAAGCATGCGCGCGGGGAAGTAGCCCATCCCGACTGAGATGAGCCGGTTGCAGGCGCGTTCACTGGCGAGGCGACTCGTCGTAGGCACGAAAAGCTATTCGGCGTGTCGGATGTGCAGCCCGCCGTTCGTCCTAGGGATCGTACATCGGCATACAGCAGGAGCGAGAGCCATGATGCAGCAAGCCGGAACGGCCGAAAGTCAAATCAAAGCGGTTGTCGAAGCATGGGCGGACGCAGTCCGCCGCCATGATCTTTCCGGTATCCTTGCTCATCATGTGCCAGACATCGTGATGTTCGACGTTCCGCCACCGCTGCAGTCGCGAGGCATGGATGAGTATAAGAAAACATGGGATCTGTTCTTCAGGTATCACAAGCCCTCACAAGCGTTCGACATAGAGGAGCTTGCAATTACCGCCGGCGAAGATGTCGCCTTCGCCGTCTCCATCATGCGGTGCGGCTCCGGCACGTTCAGCGGCCCTCCGCAGCAAGGCGGGTTCCTGTTCAGGCTGACAATCGGACTGCGCAAAATCGATGGCGGCTGGCGTATCGCGCACGAGCATCACTCCGTGCCGGCGACAGACTAAGGTCAAAATCCATAGTTCGCGCGGCTGGTGAAACGCTTTCTCGGCATGCGCTCTCTTACTGCCCGGCTCGTTCATCCCGTGCCGCGTCGGCTACTTGGGAATTTCCTTCGCAGCATCCTTGGCAGCCTTCGCATGATGGTGCGCGTTTGCTTTATGGATTTTGGCTTTCGCCTTGTCCATAGACTTTTCAGGTTCTGAGGATAGCGCCGCTTTCACCTCGTATCCCACCTGCTTCGCCTTTTCGGCAGTGGCCTTGGCCCCCTCCTTTGCCGTGGTGCCCACTTGAGCCATGGATACGTTACATAGCATCACTGCCGCGATCGCCAATAAGATCTTTCTCATAAATGACCTCCCCTGCCTATTGCCGCACGTGATCATCGCTCGTGGCCGTTATCTATACAAATCTGATCGGCGCAACGAGACGATTGGGTTAACGGAATGCTCAGCTGCCCACCGCGATGCGAGTGGCCATACCTGATCGGCGAAACCCTGTCGTAGAGCGGCCAACATAAGCAAATTTCGCGGAGACCGACAACGTGTGAACGAGCAATGGGCTGCGCTGGCCGTCAAACTCTTCCAGCATGTCCGACATGCTCATCGCAGTCGCAAATTCCCTCACCCGGTGGCGAGCCGCGACGATGTCTTGCTGCCAAGAGGTGCGCGGCGCGCCGTGCCACTGCAACCTCTCATGGCAACGAACGGCCTTACCGCACCGCATCCGGTGCTTCCGAGCCCGCAGGAATGCCAAAATGCCTCGCGGGCAGGCGCGGCGGCGGGTACCGGCCCATCTTGGAATTCCAGTATGCCCATGAGCGCGGGTCAATAATCCCGGCCGGAGCATGTTCAAGGGCCTCCCGAAAATCATCGTCAGAAACGAATCGGCGGATGAAGCGCATATCCTCCGGAAGTGCATATGTCATAGCATAGGCCATGAAGCGTATCGGGTCTGCGAGCGCTTTTTCGGGCGGCTCGAACCAGACGACCTTACGCGCGACGGCGATGATTTCAGGCGTGGCAGGAATGGGCTTCATAGTCCGTATCCAAGATCCCTGCCTTTCTTGACACTGGATTTATCGATGTCAGGAAGATGTTCCAGATCGACATCGCGCGCCGCGACGACCAGCCGGTTTTTCGTCTCTTCGGACAGAGTTCGCAGATCTCCCTCACCGAAATACGACAGTGCCTTGAGCGTTATTTCTGGATTGAAGGAGGGTCCATACAGCTTCTGGGCTGCCGCCAATGCGGTGGGCAAACTAACCTTTCCCAGCGTCAGCAGCGCATCGATGTCGCGGTAATCTTTCGCTTCAGCGCGCATTTGCACGACAGACGCCTTGGTACCGGCAAGGTCGATCAGGGATGCGATCCCCAACCCGTTGTCCTGGGCGATATGCGGGGGCGCAAGGCGCGGCAGTTTTGGCACGCCGAAGAAGGATACCTTTACTTCACCGCCACGATCGATTATCGCAGTTAGCGTGTTCTTTTCTCTCTGCACAATCCTGGCGCCAGACAGAAACGATATCCTGGTCTCAAGGACTGGCAGATCGAACGGGCGGTTCCCGAAAAAGTCGAAGTCGACCGACTCACGATGGCCAAGATGAAGCGCCAGTGCGGTCCCGCCGTATAGCACGAATTCACTGGGTACGGCAGACAGCTCGGCCCAGAGCGTACGCTGCGCCGCCGGTAGAACTTCCAAATGTGGCGAGAACTCGTGCATATGCTGTGCGGGTGGTGCAAAAAGACTCACCATTCTAATCGAAGCATTTCGATGCCCTCGCGGGGCCAAGTCCATTTGGAGCCAGCGGCGCTAGCGGGTAACCGTGGTTACGATATCGACCTTTTTCTTGTCATTCAACCCGATGGCCACCGGGCGCCGCTCAGAAGATCTCGCAGGCTGAGCACCTTACACACGACCCCGCTAGACTCGAGCGCGCCGGCCGCGGTAGCGCTTGCCCGATACCAGAGCCGTGACAAGAGCCTTCAACGCCGCCTCGGCGGACCGAGACCCGCCTTCCGCGCCCAGCGCGGCTGAGGCAATGAGTCCCATCGAGAAGATCGTGAGGATCTCCGCCACCGAGGACGGCGAAGTCCGCTGTTCCAGAACGGCGCTGCGCGAAATGCGGGTGATGCTCGCGGCGAGCGCCTGCCGCAGGCCGTCCACATTGTCGTGAAGCGCGGCACGAAGAGACGGCAACCTCAGGGCGTGCACCCATGTCTCCAGCTCCAGACGGCTGGATGCGGTGCTGCGGCCCGTGGTGAGCTGCGTGAGTTTTTCGATCAAGCGCTCGACGCTATCGAGTTCAACGACGGTACCGATGACCCGTTCGTGATCTTTGGCCAGCGCTTCGATCGCGGCATCTTTGCTGTCGAAGTAGCCGTAGAACGCGCCTTTGCTGACGGCCGCCTTAGCGCAGATCTCATCCACGGACACGTGAATGCCGTGCTCCGCGAAACACTGGCGTGCAGCGTCAAGGATGTGGGCCCGGCGACGCGCAGCGGCCGCGGCGGATATTTTCGGCATCGCCGAAACATAGCGCGTAATTGCGTAGATCGACAACCATTGACAAAAACCGACCAGTCGGTCACTTTAAGAGCTTCCGATCAGGGGGAAGCTCATGAGCCGCCATCTCGCGTCTGCGATGTTCGGTTCGGTGTTGGTGATGATCTCGGGCATCGCGGCCGCACAGACCGCGGGAAATATTCCGGCCGGCGCGGCTGCGGACGCCGACGGCACTCGGCTGGAGGAAATCGTCGTCACCGCCACGAAGCGTCCCGAGCGCGTGCGCGATATCTCGGGCTCGGTTTCCGCGTACGACGAGGCTGGGCTGGAAGCCCTGGGAGCCGAGTCCTTCTCAGACTATCTCACGCGGACTCCGGGGGTGGTGTTCAACGCGAGCGTACCTGGCAACTCGTCCGCGATCATTCGCGGCGTGGCGACCACCACGGGTATCGCCCAAGCGCAGGGCACCACCGGCTATTTCATAGACGATGTGCCGTTGACCGACCCGTTCTACTCGGCGGGCATCCCGGACATTGATACGTTTGACGTTGACAATGTCACGGTGCTGCGCGGGCCGCAGGGCACCTTGTTCGGATCTGCCTCCATGGGCGGCGCGATCAACTACCAGGCTGCACGGCCCGACCTGGCGCAGCTCGATGCGCATTTCCGCGGGAACGTGGACCGAAACCAGGCCGACGAAAACGGCTACGGCGTTCACGGGATGGTGAACGTCCCGATAGCTCATGACGTCTTTGCGATCCGGGGCGTGTATGACCTGCGGCGGGTAGCCGGCTTCGTCGACAACCTGGGGACCGGTGCAACGGACAGCAACCAAACGAGGATCGAGGGCGGCCGCGTACTGGCAACGCTCGCGCCGGCTACCGGGACCAGGATCAATTATCTGTTTCTTGACCAGACCGAGAGGACCGGCGATGCGGGCTCGACCCAGCCGTCGGTGGGCCCCTATGCGAAGAACACCCTCATCCCAGAGCCGTTCGAGTACCGCACTACCCTGAACAACCTCCGGGTCGACCAGGATCTCGGGTTTGCTACGCTCACCGCGACCGCGACCTACCACGAGAAGGTGTTTTCGTCCCAGCAGGACTATTCGGCCCTGGCGCCGCCCCTGGCGCCCGTTGCCTTCCTGGAGCCGGGCTCGAGCCGTGGTGAAACGTTCGAGGCGCGCCTCACTTCACCGGCTGGCCAGCGCTTCGAATATCTGATCGGTGCCTTCAGCGACTCCACGCGCGAGCGGATCGTCGATCAGCTCAACGCCCCGGCCGCCCTCCCCGCATTCGGAACCAGCACGCTGCTTGAGGCGCCGGTGCAGATCCACGGTCGCGAGCGCGCACTCTTCGGCGAGGGTACCTGGCACTTCACCGACCAGCTCAAAATGGCTCTCGGCGGACGGTTGTTCCGCACCGAGCTCAGCACCATCACCACCGAGGCAGGCCCACTGGTGGGGCCGACCACAACGACCGAGGGCGGCTCGCGCGAGACCGGCTTCTCTCCCAAAGCCTCGATCACCTGGCAGCCTGACGGCAACGCCCTGATCTATGCGCTTGCATCGCGTGGCTTCCGTTTCGGCGGCCCGAACATCGCGCGCGATCCGGCGTTCAGCATCCCGGCGCAGTTTGACTCGGATTCGCTGTGGAACTACGAGCTCGGCGCGCGCTGGACAGGTCTGGGCAACCGCCTGCAACTCGACGGGACGCTCTACTGGATCGACTGGAACAATATCCAGGTTACACAGACCAGCCCCAGCGGCTTCACCTACACGGCAAACGCCGGCCGCGCGCGCAATCGTGGCTTCGAAACGAGTGCGGTTTATCGTGTGGCTCGCACGCTCGCGCTGCAGGCCTCAGTCACGTACCTCGACGGTGTGCTGCGCCGGGATTTCGAATCAGGGTCGGGACTGATCCCCGCCGGCTCACAGCTGCCGGGTGCCTCGCGCTGGCAGATCTCGGACTCGCTCGTCTATGCGCCTGCGTATTCCCGGCTCGCACCCACCTTGACGCTGAGCCATCGTTATCTTTCAAGTGCCCCCGGCGAGCTCTTGCTCAGCCCGCAAAGGCAGGGCGGGTACAATCTGTTGGACGTCCGGGTCGGTGCGACCGTGCGCGGGTGCGGCCTCTTCTTGTACGTCGACAATATCGGTGACATCCGAGGTGTCTCGGAAGCTGTGACCGGCGTGCACGGGCCGGTTCAGTTCCTGGTTCAGCCACGCACCTTCGGCATTGCGCTGGACTATAAGCTGTGAAGGATGCCCGTGGGGCCCTCCCGCTCGTGATCGCGGCTGTCGCGGCGCTTCTGCTCTCTTTCGCAGCGGTCACTGACGCGGCGTCGCCGAAGTCGGCGCTGGCGCCTACACGCTGCGTGGCTTCCGGCATCGGTCAGGACAGCTTTTGCACGGCCGGGGGACTCAAGCTGCACTACATCGATTGGGGCGGCAGCGGCCCGGCGCTGATCTTGCTGGCGGGACTCGGCGACTCGGCCCACATCTTCGACGACTTCGCACCTCGGCTCGCCAGAGCCCATCACGTCATCGCGTTCACGCGTCGCGGCTACGGCGCTTCGGCAGCGCCTGCGGACGGCAATTATTCGAACGCCGCTCTGGTAGGCGACATACTCCACCTGTTGGACGCGCTGTCGATCCCTCGCGCTTCGTTTGTGGGGCACAGCATCGCGGGGGGCGAGCTCGCCACGCTCGGGTCGGACCATGCCGATCGCGTCGATCGGCTCATCTATATCGATGCCGCCTACGATCGCACACTCGCACCGGAACTGATGGCCCACACGCCGTCTCTGCCATCTCCAAATGCCGCAGTGCGCCACGACCTCGGCGCTCTCGTGCGTTGGCGCGAGGCTGCCCTCGGGGTGCACCTGACCGCGGTCCGGCACAATCTCGCGCAGATCATGGTATTCGGGGCGGATGGATGGGTGCCACGCACCCCGCAGACCGTGAACGCCGCGGTGCTGGCAGGCGACATCGCTTCCAAGCCCCGTCTGGATGCGATCAGCGCGCCCTCGTTGGCCTTCTTCACCTCGAAGGACGTATCCGACCAGGTGCCCCCGGACGCGACAGCCGTGCAGCGTGCGGCCTTCGTCGATTATTCGATCAAGGTGCTGCGCCCGTGGATGCTGCGCGCCCAGGCCGATTTCATCCAGCATGCACGCTGCGGTGTTGCGGTCGAGGTGCCCCATAGCACGCACTACCTGTTCCTCGAACGTCCCGAATGGAGTGCCCAGACAATCCTGGCATTCCTTTCGAGTGAGGATCCTTGCCATTGGCGGACGACAAGCGAATAGGCCTACGCCGCATCAGCACCGACGAGTGCTTTGACCTCGAGGAAGTCCCGCAGTCCGTACTCGCCCCACTCGCGCCCGTTGCCCGAACGTTTGAACCCGCCGAACGGCGTGTGCATGTCGCCTCTCGCACCGTTCAGAACCACTTGACCGGCGCGGATGCGGTTGCCTACGCGCTGTACGCGTGCAGCATCTGACCCCCAGACATAGGCGGCAAGCCCATAGGGCGTGTCGTTGGCGATCTCTATCGCCTGTTCCTCAGTCTCGTACGCGAGGATGCACAGCACCGGCCCGAAGATTTCTTCGCGCGCAATGGTCATGTCATTTCGGACGTTCGAAAACACGGTAGGTTTCACGAAGTAACCTTTGGATAGCCCCTCGGGTCGCCCAAGGCCTCCGGTGACCAGTTTGGCGCCCTCGGCGATTCCCTTCTCGATGAAGCTTTCGACACGATCGAACTGGATTTTCGACACCACCGGGCCCACCGCAGTTGCCTCCGACTTCGGGTCGCCGACCACGAGGCCGTCGGCGATCTTCTTGGCAATGGCTTCGACGATACCGAGCTTGGCCGAGGGAACCAGCATCCGGGTGGGCGCATTGCACGACTGTCCCGTGTTCTGCATGACATGCAGAACGCTCGCCTTCACGGCGCGCTCGAAGTCGACATCGTCGAGGAGCACATTGGGCGACTTGCCGCCGAGCTCCTGGTGCACCCGCTTGATCGTGGCTGCGGCGTTGCGTGCGATTTCGACACCGGCACGCGTTGAGCCGGTGAAGGACACCATGTCAATGCCTGGATGCGCGGACAAGGCGGCGCCAACGCCTGGGCCGTCGCCGTTGATGAGATTGAATACTCCGTGCGGTACGCCCGCCTCGTCCATGACCTTTGCCCAGAGGACGGCGCTGAACGGTGAGAATTCCGAGGGCTTGAGCACCATTGTACAACCGGCAGCGAGAGCCGGAACGACCTTGGCGGCCACTTGGTTAATCGGCCAGTTCCACGGCGTGATGAGAGCGCACACGCCCACAGGCTCGAGCACCATGCGGGTATTACCGCGGTGTTGCTCAAACCGGAAACTCTTAAGCACGTCGATCATCGCCGTCAGGTGACCGACACCGACGGCGGCCTGCGAATCGCGCGACAATTTGACCGGCGCGCCCATCTCCTCGGAGATCGCAGCCGCAAATTCGGCGTAGTGCGCCTTATAGGCGTTGAGGATCCGTTCGAGTAGTGCGCGGCGCTCATCACTGCTGCTGCGGGAATAGGTCGCGAAAGCGCGTTGGGCGGCCGCGACCGCCCGATCGACGTCGGCGGCATTGCCGAGGCTGATCACGCCGGCGACCTCCTCAGTGGCCGGATTGATCACGTTGAATTCTCTGCGGGCGGTAGGCTCGACCCACTGCCCGTCGATGTAGAACTGCCGGTAATCGTATGTCATGGGAACCCCGCCGTGGTGAACCGACATTTTGACCACACTGGGATCTATGTTGCAAACGGAGCTTTGCGCATCCGCAGGCGCAGGCGCGACAGCGGCCGGCTCGACCCGGTGCGCATGAAATGATGTCGTAGCAGGCTTCGAAAATCGGCGGTCTGCCGCCCCGACCGGCTCCATCTCATCGGCCGCGCCACCGCGCCCTGGAATGCTGCGCATGTCATGGCCATGCATTGACTTGGCATATCCAATGAGAGAGTTGTATCTGCCTTCTACTGGACCCTGCGAGTCTCTCCTCAGGTCGATGTGCTCGCAGTGCGTCCTGTTCATTCTGATCTCCTCAGATCATCGATTCTCTCAGTTATCGTCCGTGACGGCGGCCGAGCAACTTCGCGCATTGCATCCGGGAAAGGCTCTCAGCATCCTCGCGCTCTCCAGTGGCGGCGCCGCTGGCGCCTTCGGCGCAGGCGCCGTGGCCGGCCTCACGCGCTCGGACTCGCGGCCGGATTTTGCGGTCGTGACAGGCGTCAGCGTCGGCGCGCTGGTCGCTCCTTACGCGTTTCTTGGACCCACTTGGGATGCGCGCCTTCTTGATGCATTCACTGGCGGAGCGGGTGAGGATTTACTGCATTTACGGGGGTTAGGCGCAATATTCGGATCGAGCTTGTATCGGGGCGCCCCGTTGAAGCAACTCGTTGACGCGTATGTAAGCGACGCAATGATTCAAGCGGTCGCGCTCGAGGCGGTTAAAGGTCGCTTGCTGCTGGTGGCCACGACCGACGTGGCTACCGGAAAGCCGGTGGTTTGGGACCTGGGCTCGATCGCCAGGAACGGCGGTCCAGACGCCAAAACGCTATTTCGCAACGTCCTCGTGGCCTCCGCTAGCGTGCCCGGCATGTTCCTGCCAGTCGTCATTCCGGTACGCGCCGATGGCGGCCGCTTTTCCAGTACGCCTACAAATGCGCGCAAGACCGGCGGCTCTGGACGACGTTTGCGCACACCGAAGACGATAAGCGACACCACATGGCGTGGCGGATACGCGGACAGTTCCGTGTCCTGCCAACGACCCGTTGATCGGGTATATCGCCTCGCGTTAAATAACCACGCTTTGCCATCCCACGCGACCAAGCCGCGATGATTGCAGCGCGCTTCTCGGCGTAGCACAACAGCGTCCGAAATCTTGCGCGTATATCGAGCAAGCCTTGTGACCTGCCCATGATTCCCTGACGCCCAGCGTGTGCTCGTTCCCAACAGCATGCTTCAATATCCATTGGCATGCTTGTAGTATATAGACATCAAGCCAGTGACCTGCTTTCCGCCCCGCTCGAAGGACCGCAGGCCTTTACAACAGTGAATTCCCATGCCGACGAAGCTGCCCGTTTCCATCCCACAAGCTGCGATCTGGTTGCTGCGACTCGCGGTCAATCCAGTCCTGTCCCGCAGTCTGCAGAACGATCCTGTGGCGTTCGCCGTCTGGTACGCAACCATCGGCGGCATCATCGACTGGCCCGATGAAGTCGTCGGGATTCAAAAGGGCGAGCGCGCAAAACGTCTGTCCCTGGATCGGATGATGAAACTGTTGTCGCAGGTCAACCACGTCTTCTCGGGACGTACCAGCGCGGAACACGCCCGCCTCGTGCTGGAGGGCTACGCCGTTCACGACTGGATCAGCCGAAATCCCTGTGAATTCATGTCGCTGGCGACCCGGATGCAGCGGGAGTTCGCGTCGCTCCTGAGCACGACGGCGCATATGGATGGGACCCTGTCTCCTTTCGCGGCGCGGATTACCGAGCTTGGCCGCACGCTCCAGCTCTCGCCCCTGGAGCAGGACATCCTGTCGTTCGCATTCCTGACGACGGTGTCCGACGAGCTGAGTGGAATCTTCGAGCAGTTGGCCGCCGACCGCTGGACGGCGGGAGTACTTTGGACCACGCTGTTCGACACTTCGTCCGATGAGCTGGCAAAGGCCATGCGGCCGCATTCGCCACTGCGATTGAGCGGCCTGCTGCAGACGGCCGGTCGCCGCGCAAGACTGGCGAACGTGGCGGTCTTTTGGGTCGACCTGCTGGCTGGGGCGGACTCGCTCACCGAGGCGCTCCTGGAGCCGCTTGATGACAAGAGCGGATCGGGAAGGCCGGCTCGACTGCTGGAGGAAGATCTGGCGCTCGCCATCAGCCTGCTGAAGAACGCGCGGGGGCCGGGCGTGAATCTGATTCTCTATGGAGATTCTTCGCTGGAGAAGCGCCAGCTCCTGCTGGATATCGTGACAGGCGCCGGCCGGGTCCCCTGGCGGGTTCGCCGTTTCGAGGAAGCCCCGCGCGGCGTTCTGCCGTCACTGACGTTCGTGGCATTTCAGTTGCTCAGAGGAAAGGATGACTCCGCAGTCCTGGTCATCGAGCGGCCCTCCGAGGTGCTGCATACCGCACCCTCCGGTCTTCTACGCGCTCTTTTCGGCGTCGAGATCTCACCGGAGGACAGTCTTCCGTTCGACCAGAATCTGCTGTCGACCAATCCCGTATCCGCCGTGTGGCTCGCCTCGGACATCGAGAGCCTACCCGACGACACGATTGCCCGGTTTGTGTTCCACGCGCCCCTGAAGAAAGCTGAGCGGTCGGCGCAGGAGCGCGCCCTCCGGCTGCACTTGAGGAAACTACGCCTGGGCAAGGCGGCCGCCGCGCAGATTCTCACACTCGACGGCGTCTCGAGCGCGCAACTCGAGTCAGCGGCGAAGGCCTCACGCCTGATCGGCTCCTGCAGGAAGGCCGATCGGGACCACGCGATCGTTCAAGCCGTGCGCCGCAGCCAACGGGCCCTCTCGAGAGATCTGACGGATCGCTTCAAACCTTCAGTCACCCACTACTCGCTCGAGTATCTGAACACCGCCGGTCGCTTCAGCCCGCAGCAGATCCTTCAGAGCTTTCGCCGGCGGCCGAAGGGCTCGATGCTCTTGTACGGCCCACCCGGTACCGGCAAGACCCAGTTCACCGAACACCTGGCCAGTGAGCTCAAGTTGCCGCTGGTCAGCAAAAGCGCCGCCGCGCTGTTGAGCAAATGGCTGGGAGAGTCCGAGAAGAACATCGCCGCGGCTTTCGAAGAAGCCGCCGCGGAGGACGCCATCCTGTTCTTCGATGAGGGCGACAGTTTCCTGCGCAGCCGCGAGCTGGCTCACCACAGCTGGGAGGTCACGCAGACCAACGAGCTTCTGCAGCGCATGGAGCGCTTCGATGGCATTGTCATCGTCGCGACGAACCTCTTCCGCAACCTGGATTCGGCCGCCCTGCGGCGCTTCACGTTCAAAATCGAGTTTCGCGAGCTGGACTTGAGCCAACGGTGGAAGATGTTCATGGCCGAAACCGGTCTGACACAGACCCTGACGGACCTCGATGCCGAAACGCGGGACAAATGGGAGCAGCGGCTTCTGTTCATGCGGTATCTGACCCCGGGTGACTTTGCGACCGTGAAGCGGCAATGCCTCGTGCTGGATACCACCCTGACGCCCGACGAATGGCTCGGGCAACTGGAGATCGAGTGCGAGATCAAGAGCGGCGCGCCACTCGTCCATTCGTAGTACGCTGACAGCCATGCTACACGACGCTCCCGTCCTGATCGCCGGCGGAGGGTTGGTCGGCCTGTCGGCCGCGACATTCCTCGCGCAGCAGGGTATTCGCTCGGTAACCATCGAGCGCCTGCGAGCAAGCTCGCCACTGCCGCGAGCTGCATTCTTCCATATGCGTACGCTCGAAATGTTCCGCTCCGTCGGAATCGAGAGCCGCGTGCGGGAGCAATCGGCGCAGGACTTCGTGCCAGAGGGGGCAATCATCACGATGGATTGCCTCGCGGGCCGCAAGCTCGCGGACATCATTCCGAACCTGAACGAGGGCGTTGAGGCGGTGAGCCCCTGTCGCCGATTGTTTCTGAACCAGCCCAGCCTCGAGCCGATTCTGCGCGACCGTGCACGGGAAGCCGGAGCCACCATCATTCAGGGTGCGCAGCTCGTTGATGTGCGCCAGGACAGCAGTGGCGTCAGCGTGACCGTGGAGGATGTCGATGGCGGAAACGTGCGCGAGTTGCGTGGCGAGTATCTGATCGCCGCGGACGGCGGCCACTCCAAAGTGCGCGAGTGCCTGGGAATCGGCTACGAGGGGCGGGGCGCGTTCTCCAATTCAGTCACTATCTACTTCACCGCCGACCTGTCGCCCTGGGTCGGCAACAATGCGTGGAGCCTGATCTACGTGAACAATCCGCTCTTCCGTGGATTCTTCCGGTTGAACCGCAGCGCGCAGGCTGGCTTCCTGGCAATTAATACGCTGGGCGAACCGACGCTCGATCCGCAAGCTGCCGCGAATGCAGCCGCTGACATCAGCGAGCAGCGGCTCATCGATCTCGTTCGCGCAGGCGTGGGAACACCGAATCTCGCGGTTCGGATCGATGGCCACAGCCGCTGGCGCGCGACCGCGAACGTCGCGCAGAAATTCCAGGACAAACGTATCTTCATCGCGGGCGACGCCGCACACCTCATGCCGCCCAACGGCGGGTTCGGCGGCAACACGGGAATTCACGACGCGCACAATCTTGCGTGGAAGCTCGCTCTGGTCATTCGTGGTCAGGCAAGTGCGACCCTGCTCGACACTTACGCGATGGAACGGGAGCCCGTCGCCCGGTTCACGGTCGAGCAGGCGTTCTCGCGCTACGTGGCACGCACTGCGCCGTGGCTCGAGTCGAGTCAACAACCCGAGCCCCTCGTCGAAGACCTGAACATCGAGCTCGGCTACCTGTACAACTCCCCGATCGGCACCCACGCCGATCCGCGCACGACGCTCGGAGTTCCCGGTTCGCGGGCACCGCACGTTTGGCTCACGCGCGCAGGCGAGCGCCTCTCCACGATCGATCTGACTGGACATTACCTGCTGCTGGCAGGTGCCGAAGGCCATGCGTGGGTGGATGCTGCGAGGGCAGCAAGTGAACGCTTCGGGGGACTACGACTCGACGCTTACTGCATCGGAAAGGATCTCGACGACGCCGCAGCCCGCTTTCCACAGGCCTACGGAATCTCGAGTTCGGGTGCCTCACTCGTGCGGCCTGACGGCTTCGTCGCCTGGCGCTGCGAGCAGTCCGCGCGCGACGCGACCGGCCTTTTGAACGAGGCCCTGAGCCAAAGCCTGGGACATCATCCGATACACGCCGGAGCCTGAGCAGAGGCTTCAGGCCGGACGACCGAGGCGCGGGGTCAATGGCGCCGCGGAGTACCGCGCCAACGTTGCAATGCTAGTGAATCAGACCGGCTGCACGCGCCGTGATCACGGCCTGCAGGCGCCGATGCACGTTGAGCTTGCCGAATATCTGTTTCCAGTACCACTTGACGGTATGCTCCGACAGCACCAGCCGCCGCGCAATCTCGCGATTCGGGACATCGCTCGCGGCGAGCTCCAGTATGTCCACCTCACGATGGGAAAACTCTCCAGCGTGCAAGCGCCCCGTCGCCGCAAGGTTTGCCGGCTCGATCCACGTCTTCTCCGAGGTGAACCCGCCCAGCACCTCCTGCGCATACTGCGACTCCGCCTCATTCACTTGATGTGCGGTGACGACCGCCTCGAGCAGCCGACGGATTTCTCCTCCCGCGTCGATGAATGAGCGCATGAAGCGATGAGGTGCGCCGATGCGAATGGCCTCACACATATGGTGCCGGCAAGCGCTCAGATCGCCGCGCAGATGGAACAGCATCGCGAGCTCGAGGCCCAGGCGCAGGCCTGAACGGTGGCAGCGCCGCTCCATGACGAAGCGATACCAGCTCTTCAGCAGCCGGATCGCTCCGTCGACATCACCACTCGCGCGCGCTGCGTACGCCCACGAAATCGCGAGGCGCTCCGTAACAGACGTTACACCGTCGTGCGGCTGGAGCGTCGCGCAACTACCGAGCAGGCCCGCCTGCCGCCCGAGGTCGATGACCGCGGCTGGATTGCCAGACAGCAGCATCTGCCGCATCCGCTCACAAAGGATGTTCGCCTGCAAGCGAATGAAGCCGGTCACCCGCGCGCATCGGTCCCCTTCGTCCAGAGTCTGCTGCGCAATCTCATATCGCCCGTCGCTCGCCTCCAGGCGCGCCTTCGTGACGTAAGCGGCAATCAGCTTATCGACATATCCCAGTCCGTGAGCGACCTGCAGATAGTCCACGATCAAGGCGCGCGCTTGGCCCAGGCGGTTCTGCTCGTAGTGAACCTCGGCAAGCAGTAGGGCCGGCATCGAAGCCAGTGGCGACAGCTTCCCGTGCAGCAGGACTGCCGCTCCCAGCGCGCGCTCGTATGTCTCGCGGGCGCGTGTCGCATTGCCGATCTGGAAAAACGCGATTCCACTGACGCAGTCCTGAAAGATCTCCCCAAACGTCCACTGCGCCCGCTGGTACTGCTCATGCAACGCGGCCGCCGTGGCGTCGATGCCCGCACAATCATAGTGCTCGCGGCGCGCAGCAAGGAGCGCACCGGCGGTGGAGATCTCCATGTGAGTATCTGCGCAGTGGCGCGCCGCCAGCCACTGCTGACAGGCCTTGCGAGTGCCGGTCAAGTCGTCACTGACAAACAGGACCATCATTTCACGATGGGCGATCTTCGCCGCTATGTATTCAAGATCCACATGCTCGGGAACCGGCCTTCGTCCGCTGCGCCACTCGTGCAGAACGCGCTTGAGGCGATTCAGACCGGAGCGTGAGCGTGTAAAGTTCCAGTCCGCCTCCCACCCGTAGATTCTCTCGAGCTCCAGATTCGGGAATTGCTCCAGCACGCTCTTTGGAATGCGCCTCGCGAGATGCTCCAGAGGTCCCGCCTCTCCCTTGTCGAACAGCCCCAGCACATCGAGCAGACGCGCCGCGCGCACGTAGGCCTGTGCGCGCAAAGCAAGCTCGATCGCCTCCAGAGGACAGCCCGACTGCTCGAACCACACTGAAGCGCGCTCCTGGAGTTGCCGCGCGCGCACCGGATCGCAGTCGCACAGCCGCTGCTCCAGGAACTCTGCAAACAGATGGTGATAACGATACCAGCGCCGCTCATCGTCCAGGGAGAAGATGAACAGGTTCAACCTCTCCAGCAGATCGAGCCGCAGCCGTGCGTCGCTCTGCCCGGTCACGAAGTTACACAGTTCCACGCTCAGCCGCGGAACGATCGAGGTCGCAAGCAAGAAATCGTGCGTCGCGGCATCGAGATTCGACAGCACGGTGTCGCGCAGAAAGTCCGCCACGTTGCGGTTGGCGCCCGTAAAGCCATGGATCAATTCCGCCCGTGCACCCACCGCGCGCAGGCCAAGAGATGCCAGCTGCAGACCCGCGACCCACCCCTCGGTGCGCTCGGTGAGCAGGCGCGACAAAGTCGGCTCGAGCGGCTCGCCCACGGCGCTGCAGAGGAACTCGTGGCTCTCGGTGTGGCTGAACTTGAGTGCCTGGGTATCGATTTCCAGCAACTCGTTCAAGAGGCGCAACCTGCTGAGCGGCAGACACGCCAGCGCGGTACGGCTCGCGAGCACCCAGGAGACGCTCGAGCGGGGCGCCAGGAGGAGTTGTGACAACAGCTGCGCGCTCGGAGCGTCATCAAGAACATGGAAATCATCGAGGCAGATCGTGAGACCGCCCTGAGCGCACTCCAGCGCGCTGGTCAGCAGGTCGGCGCACGTGCCGGGCGCCAGGCGGGAGCCGAAACGGGCCACGTACTTGAATTCCCGGCCGGGCTCGACTCCGCTGGCCTCGATCGCCGCGAACAGATGCGCCAGGAAACGCAAATAGTCATTGTCGGAGCCATCGAGGCTCAACCACGCTGCCGGCTGCTCGCCCCGAATACGCTCGTAGCACTGACTCAGAAGGCTCGTCTTGCCGAATCCGGCGGCCGCCTGGATCGTGGCAAGCCGGTACCGGCGGCTATCGCAAAGGCGAGCGACCAACGCCGGCCGTGGCACCAAACCACCCCTGCGCGCCGGGGGTCGCAGCTTGGTGCGAATCACCCCGGGTTTGGACAGCTGTGTACGCATCAGGCGTCCGCGTGCTTCGGTCGCAGGATGCTGCCTGAACGCAAGGTATTCGAGCAAGTGCCCGCCTGCGGACACCCGCAGCAGACTTCGCAAATCAGCCCGCCGGTATCACGCAGCCCGGTTACGGCCCATACAGCGATGAGTCAAGCAGCCTTGCCTCGGCCCCGATGCGCGCCTCGCTGACCGTTTCCTCGGGGAGGGCGTGCAGAAGAGCCGCAGCGCGCGCTTCGAGGACCGGACGCATCTCCGGGTGTGTGAGGATGTACAGGTCGTTCCGCCGGACGCCCTTGAGGACGTAGTCCCCGATTTCTGTGCCTGTCGGCGCGGTCCGAAATATGGGGGTATCGGCCCGAGCGATCCCTGCTGGGACAACCGGTCTTGATCCAGTGGCCGCCCATTGCGCCGGCCGCACCTCCTGCGTGCTCTCGAACAGCTCCGACTGTACGGGCCCCGGGCACAATACCGAGACGCCGACTCCGGATTCCCGCAGGTCCGCGCGCAGCGCCTCTGCAAGGCCCACGAGAGCAAACTTCGATGTGACGTACACACCGGCGCCGGCGCCGGTAAATAATCCGCTGACCGATGAGGTGATGACGATGTGGCCTCCGCGCCCCGAGTTGCTCATGGACACGGCAAACGTGCGCACCGCGTTGATCGCCCCCCCGACATTCACTCCCAAAGCAAAGTCCCAGTCCTCATAGGTCGCCTCTTGCGTCGGTCCGACAAAGTTCACTCCAGCGTTGCTGCAGAGCAGATCGACACCGCCCAGCTGGTTGCGGACCTGAGCAGCGCATGCGACCCACTGTCTTCGGTCCGTAACGTCCAGCACCAAAGGTAGTACGACATTTCCATCCCCGGCCAGCGACGCGGCGGCTGACTCGAGCGCTGTCTTGCGTATGTCGGTGATGACCACCTTCATCCCGGCGCCCACACACGCGCGGGCGATGCCCAAGCCGATTCCGCTCGCCGCCCCGGTGATGAAGGCGATTTTATCTTTGAAACGTTCCATCGAGTCCTCCATGAGGCTCGGCGTCGAGTCTGACGATCACGCCGCGCAGGCCGGGCTCCGGCTCGCGATAGCGCTGCATGACGAGTGGATCGTGACCCGGAACGATCCATTCCGGGCCGCTTGCGAGCTCGCGTAGCCGATCCCAGCCCGCGGTCATTTGGGTCACGTCTGCCACAATCGGGAAGGGCCGGCCGGAGCTCATGTTGGCCAGATAGTGCGCCGCATCCGAGGCCAGCACCATCCATCCCACCCGGGTCCAGACTCGTACGACCTGCAGGCCATGCGTGTGGCCGCCCACATGATGCACGGTGATGCCTGGGACGATTGCGGCGTCGCCGTCGTAAAATTGCACTTGCGCGCCATACACCAATCGAACCATCGATAGCACGCCCTCCAGGTCGTAAGCTTGCGCAAAGAACGGATGAGCCATATGTCGTCCGGTGGCAAACGCGATCTCGCGCTCTTGCAAATAGAAGCGCGCACGCGGAAATATCTGCAGATTGCCCGCGTGGTCATAGTGAAGATGCGTGATGATGACGTGTTTGACCTGCGCGCAATCGATGCCCAGCAGGCGCAAGCCGTCGCCGGGCTCGAGCAGAAGCTGTCGCCGGCGCCGTTGAGCTGCGGCAGCATCAAATCCGGTATCTATGACCACAGTGTGAGAGTCGTTGCGGGCGACCCAGACAAAGTAGTCCATGGTCACGATACCCCGGTGCGGGTCCCCGCCGATGAACACGTCTCTAGCTTCGCGCTTCGCCGTGGCGTATCGAATGGCATAGAGCTCATATGGGCGCGGTTCACTCATCGGTCTTCTCTCCCTGCACCCCTTCCAGGTATCTCACTATCTCGGTGTTGTCCGCGTTGAAACCCAGCCGGCGCTCAGCGCAACTCCAGAGCGCGGCGCATTCGCTCAGCAGCGACGCCGGCGTGCCTAGCGCCTCGGCCAGGCTCAGGGCGATCCGCAGATCCTTCGCCATCAACCCGAGGGTAAAACCGGAATCGAAACTGCGAGACAGGACAAACGCCGGATACTTCTGCTCCGTAGCGGTATTACGTCCCGTGGAGTGATTCAAGATCTCGAGCAGCACGCTCGGCTCGATGCCGAAACTCTTGCCGGCCAACATCGCCTCCGCCGTGGCAGCCAGTGCCACCGCCGACAGATAATTGTTGAGCGCCTTCACGGCGTGTCCCGATCCGCATGCCCCGGCGCAATATACTTGTCCGAGCGCTGCCAGAACCGTCCTGCAGCGGGCAATCGCAGCGGGCTCACCACCTGCCATGATCGCGAGCGTACCCTCCACTGCCCGCTTGACACCCCCCGACACGGGCGCGTCGACTAGAGAGATCAAGGAGTCCGCCAACTCCATAGCCAGGGCTCGGGTGCCAACCGGTTCAGCCGAGGTCATATCGAGCACGACCGAACCCGGTGCAAGGCCTGCCACGATACCGGCGGAGTCGAGCAGCACCTGCCGCACCGCCCGGCCGTCGGGGAGCATTGTGATGATCAGGCGGCAGGCTCGACCCAGCTGCGCTCCAGATGTCGCTCGCTCGCACTGCACAGCGGTGCAGAAGCGTTCCAGCGCGGCAGGGTTGGAGTCCATCGCCACGACTTGAAATCCGGCCGCTGCCAGATGCCCCGCCATCGGGGCACCCATGTTGCCCAGACCGACAAACCCGATGCGCTCCGGCGGTACGAACTCGTCTTGCACGATGGACTCCGCGCCCCCTGACATCAGCGCGCGCGGCGCCATGGAAGGCTGAGCAGGAACAGAGCCGTACGCCAGTTCAGCAGCTTCAGGGCACAGCGCATCTCCTCGGGCCGGATGCGCGCGGTCATGGGCATCGCGCCAAAGATCTTGCCTCTCAATACGAGCTCCCGGCCGTCCCGCTCGATTGCCGATATGGCGATCATCTCCCTGTTGTCCGCACCAAATATTTTCAAGCGCCGTCCACCCTACAATGCCGCGGAGACTGCCACGTCAGACAGTCGCTGAAACCGCTCGATGTTGTCGAGACTGTCCATGACGCCCGCTGTCAAGCAGACGAACGTGATCTCGCGCGCGGGGTCGACCCAGTAGAGCGCGCTGCCGGCGCCATAGTTTCCAAATGTGCCGGGCGACGTTAGAGTGCCATACAGGTGATGACACATGGCCGTACCGCGCAGCGCGAATCCCAGTCCAAGGTACGCCGGCGCCGGCTGCCAGCCGCGCTGATGGAAGGCCGTCTTGTAGAGCTCATTGGGCTTCTCACCGGTCCAGTTGCGCGTTGCCAGGTCCAGGGTCGCCGGTGACAGAATCTGCGCCCCATCGAGCTCGCCGCGGCTGCGCAGCATCTCCGCGAAACGAAACATGTCAGGAACGGTCGAAGCAACACCAACCCAGGGCATTTCCGCGTCTTCCTCCTGGAATGCACCATTGGGGCCGAGGTTGCTGTGTCCGGGGTGCGTGATTGGGAAGTTGCCGCGGAAGTCCGGCACGACGTGGCGGGCGCGCAAATCCGCGCGCAGCCCGACCGAAGTATCGCTCATCTTCAGGGGAGCCAGCAGGTCCTCCTGCACGATCGCGCGATAGGAACGCCGGTTCGGATCAGTGCGCCGCAGAGCCTCACCCAGCAAGGCGTGATTCGCCATCGGCGAATAAGCGACGCGTTCTCCGGGTGGCTCCGTCGGATGGATGTTTGCACACACCGCCGCGACGACCTCGTCGAGCCGGTCGATGTACATATCCGGTTTTGCGGCTAGCACGCTGGGCAGCCCCGAAGTATGCGTAAGCAGATGATGCACCGTGATCTCGTGGCGCAATCCGCCCGAGAATTCCGGCACGAGGTCGCTGATTCGCGTCGTCAGTGCAAAACGGCCGAGCTCGATCGAGCGCAGCACCAGCACGTTGGTGATAGCCTTGGTCACCGAGAAGATGCTGAACACCGAATCCCGGCGCAGCGGCCGGCTTCGCTGCGAGTCAGCGTGACCGATTGCATCGTGCAGCCCGAGGTGTCCGGCGCGTGCAACGGCAATCACGGCGCCGAAATACCGCCCTGCCGCAACATCGTCGGCTATCACCCGCCGCAGGTGGGCAAGACGCTCCTGGTTGAATGAGGCCGCTGGGATCATTTGGAGGAGCCCGTGGCCATCAGTTCCATCACGTAATGACTGTCGAAATATTCACGCAGGGCGTAAATCTTGCCGTCCTTGATTTCTATCGCCCAGGCATACAGGTTCTCGTATGGGCGGCCGTCCGCGAGGCAGCCGCCGCTGTGCGACTCGAGCATGACCAGAGGTCCTCTCGAGGCGATCGTGTCGATAATGATCTTCGGATCGCCGCGCCGAAACAGTCCGCGGATCGGAGTCAGGAAGTCGTCCACGATGCCGCCCGGGCCCCGATGAATGCCGGCGCCCGGCACGCTGCGCATCTGGGGCTTCCAGGTCGCCTCCTGATGCAGCATGATCCGCACACGTTCGAGGTCGCCCGCACTCAGCGTTGCGAAGAACCGCAGTACCAGTTGCTCGCTTTCCGTCATGGCTTCAGCGCTCATCGACACTCCTCCCTCCCAGCGTGCGCGGTGAATCGGATGGGCAGCGTGTCCGGCCCGTGACCGATGGTCGTCATCCACGGCTCTGGCTCGCCTGCCACTTCGAATGACTGGAAGTGGCGCGCCACGGCTCCAAGCAGCGCCTCGGCTTCCAGGCCGGCGAGGACCCGGCCTACACAGGCATGCACACCCTGACCCCACCCGAGATGCCCGCGATTGTCACGGTGCACGTCGAACCGATCGGGTTGCAGCCATTTGCGTGGATCGCGATTGGCGGCAGCGAACATCAGACCGCAGCGCTCACCCTTCGGGATCACGATTCCATCAATCTCCACGTCCTGCATCGCGATGCGTCCAGCCATACGCGAAGGGGAATCCCAGCGCAGGCTCTCTTCGAATGCCGGGCGTACCAGCGAACGATCAGCCCGCACGAGTTGGAATTGATCTGGGAACAGAGCGAAGGCGCGGATCGCGTTCGCCAGGGTCATCACGGTAGTATCCGCGGCCGCCGACAAAAGAATTCCGACCAGAAGTTTCGCCTCGTCCGGCGTCACTTCGCCCCGATCGGCGGCCAGGAACATCTGCATCCCGAGGCTGTCGGGTGCAAGATTGTCCCTGCTGCAACAGCGCTCCACCCACTCGATGACCGGGCCGGTGTCCTTCATGGCCGCGTGAAACAGCTCGTTCGCCGGACCCAGTGTCGCCCACACCATATTGCCGAAGGGGTACAGGTTCTCGCGGCCTGCCACCGGAATTCCCAGAAGGTCAGGCAATACTTTGTAGACGAACGGCCGCGTTATCTGCGCAACGGCATCGATGATGGTATCGCTCTTGTGCTTCAGCTGCGTCACGAGCGTCTCGGCATCCGCGCGCAACGCATCGCCCATCTTCGACAGCGCCTTGGGTGAGAGCGCCGCGGAAATGACCGCGCGCACGGCGGTGTGCTTCGGAGGGTCGTCGGTAAGCAGTAGCTCGGGACGCACGGAATCAGAATCGTGCCAGGGGCGCGATGTCGAGGAGAACGTCTTCCAGTCGCACAGCCCAGCCGAAACATGCTCATACCGCGTCAGCAGTGTGATGTTCTCACGCGAAAGCTTCACCGCGGGAGCCAGCTCGCGCAGCCGATCGTCCACCGCGCGCGCATCGCGCACCGCGCCGGTGCAGAACGGATCCTCGTCGCTAATGCAGATCTGTCGTGCCACTCGCGCCTCTTTGCCTGGTAGCGGCGTCACTCGGTTCTGAGCTTCCAACCCCGGCCATTGCGCACGATCCAGCCGGAAGTCGGGTCGGGGAAGTGACTGCCGAGGACCATCGTCTGCGAATTCCCGAATCGTTCCACGAATGCCTGACGGGTGAGCGCGCCCTGCGGCTTGTCCATATCGAAGTTACCGTGACGCAGCGGGTCAACGAGTTGAATCGGATGATGCAGCAGATCGCCCGTTATCACCGCCTGCTCGCCGCGCGACTGAATGAGGACGCTGACGTGGCCGGGCGTATGCCCAGGGGTCGGAAACAAAGACACCTCATCCGTCAAGGAGTAATCGGCTGCTATGTAATCGACCAGTCCAGCCGCAACGATCGGATCGACCGCATCGTGCAGGTGCTCCACACTGTGATACCCGCCGGTTTCCCGCAGATGCACCCAGTGGTCGAATTCCCGTTTGCCGAACAGGTAGCGCGCCTGCGGGAAAGTCGGCACCCAGCGTCCATCCACTAGCCGCGTGTTCCATCCAACATGATCGAAATGCAGGTGCGTGCACAGCACCGCATGGATGCTCTCGGCCGGATATCCCGCCGCCGCCAGATCCTCCAGGAAGGTGGTCTCGAGATTGCAGAATACGGCGTACTCGCGCTTGCGATCCGCGCCGATGCACGTGTCGATCATCACGTTCCGGCCGCGAGAGCGCAGCGCGAATGCCTGAAAGGAGATCTTCATCAGCCCGTCGGCGGTGGCGAAGTGCGGCTGCAGCCAGTCGTGCTGCTTCACGAACTCGGCGGTTTCATCCTTGAGCAACATTGAGATGTTGTCTTCGAAGGCGCTCACTTCGACGATCCGCGCGACCTCGACGTCGCCGATCTGCCAGTGCCTGATGTGCTCGACGCTCATGAAGTCAATCTCCTGCGCTCTCTTTCACCATAGCCGGTCATGCCGATCGCGCCGGCGGCAGCTCGACGGGCTGCGGCGCTGGGATGCCGCGAATCATGTCCGCAGCTTTTTCCGCGATCATCACCACTGCGGCGTTGGTATTGCCACCTACCAGGCTCGGGAAGACCGACGCGTCGGCTACCCGGAGTGCGGCTATCCCGCGGACGCACAGCTTCTCATTTACAACCGCTTCCTCATCAGGACCCATGCGACAGGAGCCACACGGGTGATGTACCGTCGCAGCGGCTCGCCGGATGTAGTCAACGAGCGTCGTGTCGTCGTTCACCTCCGGACCGGGTTGCACTTCGGCAGCCCGATACCGGCCGAACGACGCGGCTCGTGTCACCCGGCGCCCGATCTTCAAGCCACGCAGCATTGTGGCCACATCGTCCGGGTGACTGAGCAGTTGCGGATTCACCAGGGGAGCCGCCCGTGGATCACTGCTCGCCAGCCGTACCCGGCCGCGGCTTTTCGGATACAGCCCCACGATACTGATGGCAAAGCCGTGCCCGAGCGGAAAGGGGAAGGCGTTGCGGTTGCGCCGGGCCGCCTGGAATACCACTTGAACATCGGGCCGGGACAGCTCGGGCAAAGTCCGTATGAAGCCTGTAGCCTCGAACACATTGCTGGCGAGCGGGCCGGTACGCAACAGCGCGTATTCAAGCAGGTTCAAAACCCCACGCGGCGCCGCTCTCCACGAGATGCCGTACGATGCGGTGTTGTTCATCTCCATGAGCACGGCCACGGCCAGATGATCGTGGTAGTTCGCACCGACCCCGGGTACGTGCTGCTTCACCTCGATACCGGCGGCACGCAATTCGTCCTGGTTCCCGATACCGGACAACATCAGCAGCTGGGGCGAAAGGATCGCACCCGCCGCCACAATGACCTCGCGGCGCGCGCCAAGTTGCCTCTTGCCGGCGCCGCTCAGCACCTCGACCCCAACGGCACGGCGATTCTCGATGACGACCTGTGAAGCGCGCGTGGCAGTCAGTATCGCGAGATTGCTACGGCTGCTGGCTGGCCTCAGGTAAGCCGTCGCAGTGGATACGCGCCGACCCTTCAGGATCGTTCCCTGCCGGGGACCGTAGCCTTCAGATGAGGGCCCATTGAAGTCGTGGTTGAGTTTGAACTCCAATCCCTGCATGGCTTCGAGAAACGCGGGCGTCATGGGGTTGGGCCGCTTGATGTGCGTGACGTTCATCGGGCCGCCCTGACCGTGGTACGCGGAGTCCGCGTAAGCGGCGTTGTTCTCGGATCGCATGAAGTACGGCAGCACCTCGCGGTAGCTCCAGCCCGGATTGCCCGCGGCCGCCCAGTCATCGAAATCGGTCGGATGGCCGCGAAAGTACACCATGCCATTGATGGAGCCTGAGCCGCCGACCACGTGGCCGCGCGGAATGGGGATCGAGCGATTGGCCAGGTGCTCCTGGGGTACCGTCATGAAGCGCCAATTGATACCCCGCACACTGATGGCCGCGCCGACCGTGGCGGGGATATGAATGAGCGGATGTCGGTCCATCGGACCGGCTTCGAGCAGCGCGACTCGAGTGTTCCGATCTTCCGAGAGCCGGCTGGCCAATACGCACCCGGCCGTACCGGCACCCACGACCACGTAATCGAACTCGTCCCGCTGCTCACTCATTCGTGTGCGGTCCCCGAACTACCGATCGCCCGCGCCAGCCGGGTCCGACGAGACCCGGTCCCCAACGTACCGGTCCGGCACCGGGCCGCCACCACCCTTTGGGGTGGAACCATTCCCCCCGGCCAGCATCCCGGTCCACCCAAAAGGGGGGCTGACGTGTCAGCGCGAGTACCTAGAATCCAGCTTCACCGGCGCCCTTGCGCCCTGATTTGCGGGAGCGCGCCTGGCCGTGATGATCAGACTCAACGAAACCTTCAGCGCGGGCGAGCGCGTGGTGCCGCTCAACGGCAGTTGTGATCCGCGCTTCGAGGCCGTGCTGGACGCGTTCGTGCAGAATTATCTGTACGAGGACGAGGTCGGCTCCGCAGTGAGCGTGGTCATGGACGGGCGCACCGTGGTTGACCTGTGGGGCGGCTGGAAGGACGCGGGCAGACAGCGGGAATGGCAACACGACACGATCGTGTGCATGATGTCCGTGTCCAAGGGAATCACGGGCCTTGCATTCAGCCTCCTGGTCGATCGCGGTCTGGTGGATGTCAACGAGCCCGTAGCGACGTACTGGCCGGAATTCGCCGCCAACGGCAAGAAAACCTTGCCGGTGCGCTTCGTTCTCGATCATCGCGCCGGGCTACCGATTGTCGCCGACCCGCTCTGGCCCGGTGCCATCTACGACCATCAGGCCACCTGTAAGGCACTCGCGGAGCAGGCACCGCTCTGGGAGCCGGGGTCCGTCGCGGCCTACCACATCCACACACAGGGATACCTGCTGGGGGAAATAGTGCGCCGCATTACCGGCAAGACCGTGGGGACATTCCTGCAAGAACAGCTCGCGGGCCCGCTGGGCGCTGACTTCAGGATCGGCGGACTGTCCCGGCGCGACCAGGCGCGCTGCGCCGAAGTCATGCCCAATATGCAAGCACGGCTGTTCGCGGCAAAGGAGGCCGAAAGCGATACGCTGCGCAGCAAGGCATTCGTGCAAAATCCCGCGGAGCCCTGGCCGCTCACGCTGAACTCGAGTATCTGGCGCGAGAGCGAGATCGCAAGCGGCAACGGCCACGGCAATGCGCGCGGTGTGGCGCGGATCTATGGCGCGTTCGCTCGTGGCGGCGAGTTGGACGGCGTACGCCTGACACGCCCCGCGTCCATCGAAGCCATGATCAAGGAGCAACACAACATGACTGAGCTGATGCAGGACCGGCCGTACCATCAGGCGCTCGGCATATTGCTGAACACCCCCGAAGCGGTGTACATGGGCCCCAATCCACGCGCCTTCGGTCATCATGGCATCGGGGGCTCCATCGGGTTTGCCGATCCCGATGCTCGCGCGGGCTTCTCTTTCGCGGTAAACAGGATGCACGCGGTGGGGACCAACGGTCCGCGGGCGGCGCGTCTCATCGATGCGCTGTACGCGGTATTGTAAAGAGGACAAGCATTCGTGTTACCGATCGCTGAGCTTGCAGAACAGGCGGTGTTGATCACGGGTGCCGGGCGCGGCTTGGGGCGTGCGATAGCCTTGCGGCTCGCGCAACACGGTGTGGCCGTGGGACTTGTCGACATCGACGCCTCGACGTGCACGCAGACGGCGGAACAGATTCACGCCGCGGGCGGGCAGGCCTGTGCGTATGCGGCCGACGTGTCGAATCAAGCTGGGCTGCTCGATGCGGCCGGCAAATTCGCCCGCAATCATAACGGTCTCGACGGCGTCATCAACAATGCGATGCTACTGCGGTACGAGCCTGTTGGAGCAATTACGGAGGCAGTCGCCGATCAGATGCTGGGAATCGGCATAAAGGGAGCGATCTGGGGTACGCAGGCGCTGCTGACCTACATGAAAGCGGACCGCTCCGCGGCCATCATCAACATGACATCACCGGTAGCCGAGCGAGGCTATCCCAACACTGTGCTCTACAGTGTCGTGAAAGGCGCCCTCTCCACATTGACCAAGACGTTGGCCGCTGAGTTGGGCCCACGCGGAATACGCGTCAATGCGCTGGCTCCGGGGTCGGTCCCGACGCCGGGGGCCATGGGATTGAATGATCAGGCCGAATACGCGCGCCGCGCACGAACGATCCCGTTGCGCAGGCTGGGACACGAGGACGATGTCGCAGCAGCCGCGATCTTCCTGCTGAGCCCCGCCGCCGCATTCATACACGGGGAAATCCTGCACGTGGACGGCGGAATAGCGGCTGCGGGCTGAGACTCTGGCGGCACCGCCGCGAGTGCGGTGGCGCCGCCAGCCGCGGTGACCCATCAGTGCATCCGCGGAATCTTCGCGAAATCGATCTTCAAGTCCTCGCATAGCCGCTGCGCCGTTGCTCGGCCGGCGCCAAAGACACCCCCGCCGGGATGCTGAAACGGGCCCACCAGATACAAGCCGCCGGTACCGGGTACGACGAATTGCCCCAAATCCGGCGTTGGACGGTGTGCGCCCAGCTGGTAACTCGACATGGCGATACCGTGCAGATCCCCGCGCACGAAGCTCATCGAGGTACGCTCCATGTCGAGCGGACTGTCGCAGTGCCAGCCAATGATATTGTCCGTGGTCAGGTTCGGCAGGAAGCGGCGCATATGGTCGAGCATTCGCTGGGCGTACTCGCCCTTCATTTGGTCCCACGAGCGGCCATCTGCGCGTTCATACGGCACATAGTCCCAGGCATGCAGGGTTGCATGACCCGCGGGAGCCCGTGACCCGTCGAATTCCGACAGCGACCCAAGACCGATCAAGGGATAGCTCGCGGTCTCGCGATAGCGCAGATCGTCGAATGACCGACGCAGCAGCTCGTAGCGCGGGGGCAGTAGCTCGAGCATCACCGACCGCAATGGCTCCCCACGCACGTCGCGGAGCGGCTCGCGCAGCGCGGCGTGCAGGGTGATGCAGGCATTGGGCGAGATCTCAGTCGCAGCAGCATCCGCTGCGACCACCGGGTCGATCCCTTGTACGAGCCGACCAAGATGGTGGGGATGGATTGCCGCGATCACCGCTTCCTGCGCCGCAAACTCGCGGCCATCCTTGGCCCGTACGCCGACGGCCCGCCCGCCGCGGGTCAATACAAGATCGACGTCCACTTCCGCGACGACCCGACCACCGTGATCCTCGATGCATCTGATGAGCGCGCGCGTCAGGCTACCGCTGCCCTCTACCGGTACTCCAAAGCCGTACGCCTCTAGAAATCCAAGGAATACGTACAGCCCAAGCCCCGTCCCCTTCTCATCCGGGGCGGCTAAGTTTTCCCCAGTCATGCGCGCAAAATGCAGTCGCACCCGGTCATTCTCAAAAGTGCGGCACAGCAGCTCGTGCGTGCTCATCTGACTGATCCGCCACAACTCGCGTCCCTCGCGCGATTGGTCCAGCAGGGCCGTCGACGCGCCCACCGGGATGGGTGCCGAATACAGCGTCGAAGCAATCATGGGCAGCCAGGCGGCCGCCTGCTCCGAGAGCCGACGGTACGCGTCCGCATCGGTCCGGGAGAACTTTGCAATCTGCGCCGCCGTGCGCTCGCGATCCCGGTACAGCGAGAGAGTCTGTCCGTCCTCGAACAGTGAGGATACGGGCGGATCCGGAAACACGTAGCGCAAGCCATACCTTGCTTTGAGCTTCAACTCATCGTCCAGCAACAGCGGGTTTCCTTGAATGAGGATGTGGGCCATCGAATGCTGATCGTGATGGAATCCGGGCACCGTCAGCTCACGAGTAACCACTCCACCGCCGAACCAGGCATTGCGTTCGAGGACCACGACTTTTCTTCCGGCGACCGCCAGATAGGCCGCAGCAACCAAGCCGTTGTGGCCGGATCCGACCGCGACGACATCGAACGTTTCCGACACACCCCCTCCTGCCATACCTGATCGGCTACGCCGCAGCCGGACAGTCTAGTTGCGCTGTGGTGCTGGCATCTCCACCCAAAAGGGGGGTTATCCCTCGGCAGACGTGTGGTCTGCTTTACGTCACTCGAAGGAGAGCGCCCGTGTCGGATGACCCCTACGAAGAAGGCTTGAAGATTCGCAAGGCCGTGCTGGGCGAACAGTACGTGAACCGTGCGCTCGAGAGCCTCAACAGCTTCAATGCGCCATTGCAGCAGCTCGTCACCGAGTATTGCTGGGGCAAGATATGGCGGCGCCCTGGACTGGATCGCAAGCAGCGCAGTCTGCTCAACCTGGCCATGCTCAGCGTGCTCAACCGCCCACACGAGCTGAAGACCCACATTCGCGGCGCACTCACCAACGGGCTGACCCCCGCTGAGATCTGCGAAGTGTTTTTGCAGGTCATGATCTATGCCGGAGTACCGGCTGCCGTGGACAGCTTCCGGATCGCGAACGAAGCTTTCGCCGAGAATGGGGTGACGGTCTGAGCACCCCCACATCACTTCAGCACAGCGCGTACAGATCAGCCGATACTGACCCGCTTTGGATTCAGACTGCGCCGAGCCAGCACGCCGGGGGCCGTTTCGCGCAACCGGACTGCCAGAAGCCCCGCCAGCACCGTGAGCCCCAGCATCATCCACAATGGCGCCTGAAGTCCCGCACGATCCGCAGCGTATCCGGCAATCGATGGCGAGAAGACCCCGCCCACCAACTCCCCCGTCCCCATGCAGATTCCCATGACCGTAGCAGTGTGAACGGGATCCACGCTCTCCGCGGGCACCGTAGCCATCAGCAGCGGTAAGATTCCGGTGAGTCCCCAGCCCACGAAAAAGAGACTGGCAAGCCCCCAGATCGAGCCGTCGAAATACATCGCGCCCAAAGGCAGGATCACCCCGATCAAGGGCATCGCAATCATCAGCGGACGCCGACCGATTCGATCTGACAGGGCGGAGATGGCCACCGAGCCCACGGTGGCCGAGAGGCCGAGCGTTCCCATCAGCCAGCCCATCGTCTGCGGGTCGAACCTGCGGATCCGAGTCAGGTACAAGGGCATGAACGCCCAGCAGATGACCAGATAGGACACGAGCAAGACCGCCATGACGGCGCAGATCAGGATGTTGTTTTCCCTGAAGGCTTGCAGCAGTTGCATCTTGCGGCCGGCAGTAGCGCGCCCTTCGGAGAAATTCCCGGCAAGGCGTGGCTCGCGCACGAACCACCATATCGATAGCGCGGCCAGCAGCCCGGGAAGTGCCGCGAGAAAAAACGAGCGCCGCCAGCCAAAGGCGGTCGCGAAGGACACCAGCAGAACCGGGGCGGCAAAGGAGCCGAGCAGGTTGGAACCGAAGTTCTGCGTGACTCCCATCGCAAGGCCACGCCGATCCGGTTCGATCTCGGCTGCGATCAGTGCCTGGCTGATCGGCATGATGCCACCCTCTGCGACGCCCATCAGCAGACGGGCGGCGAGCATCATGGCGAACGTGGCGGCGATCCCGGATGCGAACGAGCAGAACGAGAACGCCAGCGTTGCGACGACCAGCAGCCCCCTGCGGCTTCCGGTTCTATCCGAGACGAATCCGATTCCAAACGCAGCGAGCGCCCAGGTCAGTGATAGTGCGCTAGCCAGAATCCCCACCTGCGTATTGCTGACACCCAGATCCGGCTGCACAAATGGCATCAGAAAATTGAGCGCGTTACGGTCGAAGAACACGATGCCGAAATTGATGCTGAGGAGCACTACCAGCATGACCTGGTAGGAGGCGCCCTTGGCGGTTGTTGTTGCGGTGCTCAAGAGTAGCCTTCTGTCGCGAGGTCCCAAAAGCGCCGATCAATCCACTTCGCCAAGCCCCCATCCTCCGTCTATGACGATCTGTTGGCCCGTGACGTATCCGGAAGCGGGCGAGGCAAGGAAAAGTGCCAGACCGGCAATGTCGGACGGCAGCCCCACGCGGTGCATCGGGACGCTCCTCGCGACGGCGCGTTGCAGTTCTGGGTCGTGAGCGTGGCCACCACCGATATTGGTCACGAAGAATCCGGGCGCGATCGCGTTGACCGTGATGTTGTCTGCCGCCAGTTCCAGCGCGACATTGCGCATCAGGTGAGCGGCGCCCGCCTTGGCCGCCATGTACGCAGCGCCTACAACCGGTTCCGCCTTGAGCGCGGCAAGCGAAGTCGTCACGATGATCCGGCCCCACTTGCGCGGGCGCATATGTCTGGCAGCGGCTCGCAGCGTTGCAAAGACGCCGTTCAGGTTCACGTCGATGACCTTGTTCCACCTCGCGTCTGTATAACATTCCAGCGCCCCTTGCGGGTTCCGCGGCCGATCGGACCCCACCCATCCCTCGAGAAACCCGGGGCCGGAGTCGATCCCCGCATTCGCAAATACGACATCCAGGCGACCGTAAGCGCTGGCAGCCTCGTCGATCGCGCGATCCAGCTCAGCGTGATCGCGCACATCGACGACAGCGCCACGGACCTCCTGCCCGGCGTGGCGCAGCCGTCCGGTTTCCGAGGCGATTCGACCTGCATCGGCATCGAGGATTGTGATGCGCGCTCCGTTGGAGCCAAGCGCCTCGGCAAAGCCCAGTCCCAGGCCACTTGCGCCGCCTGTCACGACGACACCATAGCCCTCGACCTTGAACAACTCGCAGATTTTCATGTGGTTCTCGCAACCCGGGCTCGCGCTGCGAGACGCACCGCTGCCCGCACGAATCGCATGTCCGCAGGTCCGGTTGAAATATACGACTGTGATGGTGCAGGTTGAGATCCCGCCGCGTCAATCGGCCGCTCCTCGTCCTCCAGGGTCTTTGGTTTGGGCTCCTGCCTTGACTTTTCCGGATCCCGATATCCAATATCGCTTCAATTGACCCACCTTCCGGCCGAGGATGCCACCATCCGCATCCGCATCCGCATCCGCAACCGCAATCCGATCGCGCTTGTGCGTCACATCCGGCGGCGGTCGTACTGGGGCGATTGAAAATGGCTACCATCGTCGGCGCAATAGCGACCTCGCATACTCCGACAATCGGCTTTGCCCTGGATGGCAACAAGCAGGCGGATCCGGTCTGGGCGCCGATCTTCGAGGGTTATCGGCCGGTGCAGCGCTGGCTGGCCGACAAGCGGCCGGATGTGCTGTTGCTCATTTATAACGACCACATCACCTCGTTCTTCTTCGATCATTATTCGCAGTTTGCCCTGGGGATCGGCGCGCGCTATTGGCCGGCCGACGAAGGCGGCGGACCTCGCAAGTTGCCTCCCATCAACGGCCATCCAGAGCTGGCGAGCCACATCGCGACCGGTCTGGTTGCCGATGAGTTCGACCTGTCCTACTTTCAGGCGAAGGGGCTCGATCACGGCTGCTTCTCGCCATTGTCGCTGCTTTGGCCGCATGAGCCGGAGTGGCCGGGCGCGATAGTGCCGCTACAAGTCGGAGTTTTGCAGTTTCCGATCCCCTCCGCACGCCGTTGCTTCAAGCTGGGGCGCGCCTTGCGCAAGGCTGTCGAAAGCTATCCGCAGGATCTGCGGGTAGCAATCGTGGGAACCGGCGGATTGTCCCACCAGGTGCACGGTGAGCGCGCCGGCTTCAACAACACGCCCTGGGACATGGAATTTCTGCAGACCCTGGAGAAGGATCCGCAGAAGCTGACGGATATCACGATCGCCGAGTACGCCAAGCGCGGCGGCTTCGAGGGCTCGGAGGTCATCATGTGGCTGGTGATGCGAGGGGCCCTGACGGCCCGCGTGCGGAAGCTGCACCAAGCGTACTACCTTCCTTCCATGACCCCGATCGCGACGGTCATCTATGAGAATGACTCGGACGAATCCACCGGAGAGCCGGTCGAGCAGTACCGCGCACGAATTGGCCGCGAGTGGGCCGGTATCGAGACGATACCGGGCACCTATCCGTTTACGCTGGAGCGCAGTGTGAAGGCTTTCCGGATCAACCGCTTTCTGCACCAACTGGTCCAGCCGCAGCTGCGTAAGCGCTTTCTCGCTGACCCCGAGCCCATGTTCGAGGAGGCGAGCCTGACCAGGGAAGAGCGCGACATGATCAACAGCCGTGACTGGCGAGGGCTCATACATTACGGCGTCATCTTCTTTCTCCTCGAAAAGCTCGGTGCAGTCACCGGCACGACGAACCTGCATATCTACGCGGCCATGCGCGGACAGTCGCTCGAGGATTTCCAGAAAACCCGCAATTCCCAGATCCTTTACTCCGTCGCGGGAGAGCATGGAACCCTAAAACGATGAATTTTCCGGTCGCCCGCGCAGCGCAGCCCACCACGCCCGGTGCTATCGGAACCAGAGCTGCGTGCGAGGATCCAATCCGTGGCGCACTTAGCACGCGCTTTGCGCAGCCAAAGCCATCGACGCCGATCGGCGTGGAACCCGCACCGTGAAGGACCCCGGCGACCCGGCATTGCGAGACTGGAAGCAGGCCTATCGCGCGCTTTGGCGCATCCGCCTGTTCGAGGGCCAGGTCCAACGACTCGCGGCCGCCGGCGAGATCCCTGGATTTGCGCACTTATCGACTGGGCAGGAAGCCGTGGCTGTCGGGGTTTGCGCGCATCTGACCCGAGAGGACACGCTTTTCACGGGCCACAGAGGCCACGGCCACACGCTCGCCAAAGGTAGCGATTTGCAGGCCACCTTTGCGGAGATCATGGGCCGGGCCGACGGCTTGTGCCGCGGCCGTGGCGGCTCGATGCATCTTGTCGATACCGCCAACGGCATGCTCGGCGCAACCGGAGTTGTCGGAGGCAATCTGCCGCTTGCCGCGGGCGCGGCGTGGGCCGCCCAGGCCAGAGGGGAAACGAGGATCAGCGTCGTCTTCTTCGGCGACGGCGCCACGGGCGCGGGCGTCTTTCACGAAACCATGAACCTCGCGGTGCTATGGAGGCTTCCCTTGCTGTTCGTATGCGAGAACAACGGCTACGCTGAATTCACCAGCCGCGAGGAACACTCGAACGTGAAGCAGGTGAGCGCGTTCGCTGCCCCTTTCGGCATGCCGGCGAAGACCATCGATGGCAATGATCTGCTCACGGTGCACGCGGAGGCGGGTGATGCCGTCGCGAGGTTGCGCCGTGGAGAGGGCCCCTATCTTCTCGAGTGCATGACATATCGCATGGCAGGACACTACGTGGGGGATGCACAGCACTATCGCTCGAAGCAAGAGCTCGCAGCCGCGAAGGAGAAATGCCCGATCGAGCGCCTGAAGCGCCAGCTCATCGAGTGGGGCGTAGCGCACAGTGAGCTCGAGACCATCGCGGCCGAGGCGCAAGAGGAGGTGCTGCGGGCGGTCGAGCTTGCGCGCGCGCAGCCGCGGCCGGATCCGGCAACCGTGCTCGAGTACGTTTACAGCGCGCCCTCGATCGTTGCGACGACGGGCTGAAGGCCGTGAGTCAGACGTTCATCGAGATCCTGCGGCGTGCGCTCGATGAGGAGCTGGCACGAGATCCCGCAGTGTACCTGTTAGGTGAAGATGTCGCGGCAGGTGGGGCGTTCGGCGTCACGAAGACCCTCGCTGAGAAATACGGCGCGCAGCGGGTGCGCAACACACCAATCAGTGAAGCCGCGATCACCGGAATGGCCACTGGGGCCGCGCTCTGCGGTCTGCGGCCGATACTGGAGATCATGTTCATCGACTTCACGACGCTGGCGCTCGATTGTCTGGTCAATCAGACTGCAAAGTACCGCTACATGTCAGGCGGGCAAGTGTCGGTGCCGATGGTCGTACGCACGCAGGCGGGCGCGGCCGGCGGCGCAGCGGCGCAGCACTCGCAGAGCCTGGAAGCGTGGTTCACTCACGTGCCGGGGCTGGTCGTGGTCGCACCATCCTCGCCCGTGGAAGCTTACGGTCTGCTCAAGAGCGCGATTCGGCTCGGCGACCCAGTGCTGTTTATCGAGCACAAACGCCTCTATGCCCTGAAGGAAGCTTTGCCCGCGGTGGCCGAACTGCCGCAGATCGGCAAAGCGCGGGTGGCGCGTGCCGGCAAAGATGTCACGGTAATCGCCTACTCGGCTATGGTTCGTAACGCGCTCGAAGCTGCTGTCGAGCTCGCGCGCTCGGGCATCTCCGTTGAAGTGCTCGATCTGCGCACACTGGCTCCGCTTGACATGGCCACTATTGCCGCGTCGGTATCGAAGACTCATCGCGCAGTGATTGCGCACGAGGCAGTTCGAAGCGGCGGCCTGGGCGCGGAGATCTCTGCGCGCATCGGAAGTGAATTGTTCGATGAGCTGGACGCGCCGGTCACGCGCGTCGGCTGCCCGTTCTCACCGATACCATTCGCGCCGGAGCTCGAACAGGCGCTCTTGCCGGGCACACCGCACATCGTGCGTGCCGTACGCGACTTGTCTGCTTGAGCCTCTGAGCCAGGAGAATTAAGAGTGGCCTTGGTGGCGCTGGAAGTTCCGAAAGTCGGCCTGGTGATGGAGAACGCCCGGTTGGTTCGTTGGCTGAAGAAGGTGGGCGACGTCATACAACGGGGCGAGCCGTTGCTCGAGCTCGAGACGGAGAAGTCCGTCGTGGAAATCGAGTCAACCGAGAGCGGGCGGCTGGTCGAAATTCTGTTGCAGCCCGATCAGGAAGCGCGCGTCGGCGATCGGATTGCGTGGCTCGAGAACGACGCGCTGGAGACGCCCCCGACGCGCTGCGCTTCGGCACCAAACTCAACGCCGGCACGTCAATCGGCCCCGGCGCGACCCTCGGGGGTCCCGGCGACCCCGTCAGCGCTCTCCGTGGACAGCACAGGGCGAATCAAGAGCTCACCCGTCGCACGCCGTCTTGCCGCCGAGCACTCCTTGGATCTGAGAGGGTTTGCCGGCACAGGTCCGGGTGGGCGCGTGCAGTTGAATGACGTGCAGCGGGCAATCGAAACACGCTCTGCGCCGGGAGACACGACTTCCGCGCCATCGGGATCCCAACCGCTCTCGAGCATGCGCCGTTCGCTGGCGCGCTCCATGACGCTGAGCAACGCGACCGTCCCGCAATTCATCGTCGAGCGTGCCGTTGACTGGACTGCAATGCAGGCGGTCCGCGCGAAGCTTCTAGCGCAGCTGCCGGCGGGCGCGCCGAGGCCCTCGATCAACGACTTTGTGCTCCAGGCCATCGCACACACCCTGCTTGCAGTCCCGGCGTTGAATGCAACGTTCTCGGGCGATGCCGACGCGCCGGACGCGGAAATCGTGGCAATGAACGGTGCGCATATCGGACTTGTGGTCGCCGTTGAGAGTGGCCTGCTCGTTCCGGTTTTTCACGGCGTCGAGCAACTCGGCCTGCTCGAGCTGGCACGCCGGCGCAACGAAACAGTCGCGCGGGCATCGAGCGGCCGGCTGAAGCGGGCGGAGCTGGAGGGCGCGACGATCAGTCTCTCCAACCTCGGTTCGCGTGGACCGGATCGCTTCACCGCCCTCATCAGTCCGCCACAGTCGGCGATTCTGGCCGTCGGGCGTCAGCGAGACTGCGTCGTAACCATCGATGGCGACATTCAAGTGCGACCGATGTCGCAGCTCACGCTCACTGTGGATCACAGAGTCGCCGATGGTCGCCTCGCTGCGGGTTTCCTGGCAACTCTAGTGGACATCGTCGAAGGCGACGTGTGGCGCGTACACTAACAGGAGACCCCGTATGACACGGCCTGTACAACTTCTCGGCTCGTTCTGGACCCTTGCCGTCGGTGCGGAGCCGCTCGGGGACCAACGGTGTTCCCACGACTTTCGCCTGCGGGTGGAAACCGCGGCCAAGGCCGGATTCACGGCGCTGGGCTTCTGGCACACCGACCTCGCGGAGATCCGCAGGAAATACAGCTTTGCGCAGATGAAGCGCATTCTGGACGACCAGGGCATAACGCACATCGAAGTCGAGTGGCTGCTGGACTGGTTCTGCACCGACCAGCGCCGGGTGGCTTCGGATGACACCCGCAAGCTGCTGCTGGATGCGGCCGAGGCCTTCGGCGCGCACCACATCAAGATTGGGGATCTCGGTAACGATTGCGCGGACGTTGCGCAGATGACGGAGGAATTCGCCGTGCTGTGCCGACAGGCCGCCGAGCGCGGCACGAACGTGCTGTTCGAATTGCTCCCCGCACTGTTCTCACGCGCACCCTCGCTCGATCAGGTCCTGGCGATCTGCGTCGGGTCCGGCGCCCGCAATGGCGGCATCATGTTGGATAACTTGCATCTGCAGCGAACCGGAACGCTGCCGGAGCACATCACAAGCAAGATCGGGCGCGACATTCCGCTCGGCGTCGAGATCAACGACGGAACGCTCGCCATGCCAGTGGATCTCCAGGATTCCGTCGTCAACAAGCGTCTGCTGCCGGGCGACGGTGAGTTCGACATTACCTCGTTTCTTCATGCCGTGTGGACGCAGGGCTACGACGGCCCGATCGGCGTCGAGGTGCTGAACGAATACATCCGTAAGTGGCCCCTGGCGACGGCAGCGACGGAAGCGTTTACGAAGGCTAGGCAAGTTGTCGCGATCGCACGAGAGACGTGGGAGGTGGCCCAGGGGCCACGCCGATGAGTCGAACGCGCCCGGGCGGCGCTATTGGGCGAATACCGCACCAGGCGGTTGTCAGACGACCCGACAGAATCCTACGATGCGACATCGGACGATGGCAGCATCGCCGAAACCTCATATGAGGGGACCCGATGAGCCTGCAGCCACCCAACGCCGCGCGGCAGATCTGGATGTTCACGCAGATGCTGCGCATTCGCACTTTCGAAGAACGTGTCAAGCGGACGTTCACCGAACATTCTGGTGTGATCCGCGGCCACACGCACTTGGCTGATGGCGCCGAAGCCTCCATTGTCGGCTCTCTCAGCCATTTCCGCGAAGGCGATGCAGCCCTCGCCACCTATCGATGCCATGGCTACCCGATCGTTCTTGGAAGTGACCCCAAGTTAATGATGGCGGAGGTCTATGGACGCGCAGACGGGCTCTGCAAAGGGCTTGGCGGGTCTATGCACCTGACCGATGTGAAGCACGGCTTTCTCGGGACTTCCGGCATCGTGGGGGCCGGCATCCCGCACGCTGCGGGGGCGGCCTGGGCGGCCCAAATCCGCAGGAAGAGCGAGGTCGTGCTGTGCTTCTTCGGCGACGGTGCGGCCAAGCAAGGCGCATTTCATGAAACGCTCAACATCGCCTCGCTATGGAAGCTTCCCGTGGTTTTCGTGATGGAGAACAACGGCTACAACGTGGTCACGACCTCCGCCCAGGAAGACGCGAACGCCGCGGCCGGGCAGCCGCTCGCCGTGAAGGCCAAGGCGTATGCAATGCCGGGCGTTACGGTAGACGGCACGGACCCTCTGGCCGTGTACAAGAGCGTCGGGGAAGCCATCGGGCGGGCACGCGCTGGTGAGGGCCCGACGCTCGTGGAGTCCAAGGTGTACCGGCTGTCCGCGCACGGCAACATCATCGCACCCCCGGGAGTGCCGCTGCACTTTCCGGAGCACGAGGCCATCACAGTGTTTGGCAAGCGCGAAGAGTACGAGGCCGCATTGCGTGGCGATCCGGTGCCGCGCTTCCGCGGCATCCTCGTTCAGAACGGCACGCTTACCTCGGGCAAGGCGGATGAGCTGTCTGCGCAAATCGCGAGCGAGATGCAGGAGGCTGTGACATTCGCGCTCAAGAGTCCGTTCCCGAAGCTCGAGTCCGCACTCGAGTACAACTACGCGTAACTCGCCCGCGCGCAAGGACACGGTCATGGCTCAAATGCCCTATATCGCGGCGATCGACGCGGGGATCCACCAGGAAATGCGGCGCGACCCCGCCGTGCTGTATTTCGGCCAGAACCTCGCCACAACAGCGAACCACGCGTTCGTGGCCGCGTACGGCTCGGATCGTGTGCGCGTGACGCCTATCTCCGAGACAGCGGAGATCGGCATCGCGATAGGCGCCGCCATGTCGGGATTGCGGCCCGTCGTGGAGCTCTATATGGCGGAGTTCATGCTCGTGGCCATGGACCAGGTGGTCAATGAAGCGCCTCGCTTTCGCTACATGTCAGGAGGACAGGTGAAGGTCCCGTTGGTGCTCAAAGCCGGCTATGGATTCACCGCCGGCTGGGCGGGCCAGCACACGGGCTCGCTCACGGCGCTGTTCATGGGCGTGCCGGGACTCAAAGTCGTGGTCCCCTCCACGGCCGCGGACGCCAAGGGACTGATGGCTACAGCGATACGTGATGATAACCCGGTTGTGTACCTGCACCATTACATGTTGACGTTGGAACCCGGCGAGGTTCCGGATGGCGAGCATCTCGTGCCATTCGGTAAAGCCGACGTTCGACGGGTCGGAGGTGATGTTACGATCATCGCAACGGGTTGGATGGTTCCGCGCGCGCTGGCCGCCGCCCAGCAACTCGCGAACGAGGGGATCGATGCGGAGGTGATCGACCCGCGGACGGTTGCCCCGCTGGATCTGGAAACGATCCTGAAGTCAGCCGACAAGACCGGTCGGGTCGTGCTCGTAGATCAGGCGACGCGCCACGCCTCCGTCAGTGCCATCATCGCGGCGGACATTGCCGAGCACAGCTTCAGGGCACTGAAGGCTCCAATCGTCCAGGTCACCGCGGCCGATACGACCATTCCGTACAGCGAGCCGCTCGAGGCCCATGTAATACCCGATGAGGCCCGGATCGCTGCTGCGGTTCGCAAGGTGTTGAAATGAAGGCGGCCTGCTGTACAGTGCGGCATACTGATTATGTTGGGTGTTTTGTAACGTCAATTCGCTGAACAGGGCCGCCGCCCGGCCCGGTTGCACAACGTTGCGGGCAGCGGCAGCATGGCCTGCAGACTGCTCAGGAGTCCGACAATGGGGGTACGACTCGAAGCGCCGGCGCCACGCCATTGGTCCACCCGCGAGGTGGGGCAAGGTCAGGCACTGGCTTACTGGGTGGATACCGTCTGCGATCAATTCCTCGAGCTGGAGATTGATACGCCGGTGCGCGACAGTTTTCACGCTTGTCTCGATCAAGTGGACCTCGGCCCTGCGACCGCAAGTTTCTTCGATGCCGACACCCAGCTCGTGCGGCGCACGAGAGCCAAGATTGCCCGCATGCACACGCCGATATTCATGTTGCTGCAACTGCGCGCGGGCCAAGTTCGTTTTTCGCAATCGGGACGTGAAGTGCGTGTCGGACCGGGCGAATGCATGTTCATAGATGGGACCGAGCCCTACGTGGTCAAGTGTCCACACCCGACGAAGGCAGTGGCGCTACGTTTGCCTGGCGACTGGCTGAGAGGGTGGATTGCACAGCCGGAACTTCACGCCGCGCGGTGCTTCAATACAGGAGGTTGGAGCTCCGCCTTGTGCGCTGCCGTCGCGAGCCTGGACGTCAACTCATGTGACCGGCAGGCGCTGCCCCGCGATGCGATCGCCGATCCCATCGCGACGCTGCTGAAACTGGCAATCGGGGCCGAACCCGAAGCGTCCTCGCGGCAGCCGATCCTGTTCAATCAGCTGATGCGAACTTTGCAGAACCGTTTTCACCAGGCCGACCTGTCACCTCTGACGGTCGCCGCAGAGCACGGGATTTCCACGCGGAACCTTCACTACGCCTTCGCGGGTGCCCACTCGACCTTCGTCGAGCGCCTGATGGGAGTGCGTCTCGGGCGGGCGCGCGAAATGTTAACGGACGCCCGCCTGTTCGATCTGCCGGTCGCCGAAATCGCATCCCGCTGCGGCTTCGCCGACCCAAGTCACTTCGCCCGCCGTTTCCGCCGGCGGTTTGGTCAGTCCCCACTGCAATATCGCAGCTCCGTCACCCGGATAAAGCACTGAATCAGGACATCCGCGCTGCATCGCTCAGCAGATCCCGCAGATCCCCGAGTACACGATGGGGCCGGCGCATCGTGGGCTGAAGCAGCCATTCCTCGCGTGTCGTCATACCGGTGGTCACGCCGAACATCGTCGCGCCTCCGCGCCGTGCCATGACGGCCTCTACGAGCGGGTCATCGCCCACCACACCCATCTTGCGTACCGGAACGCCGAGCCTGGTTGAAACGAAGCGCAACGCGCGCAGGGAGGGTTTGCCGGTAATGACTACAGGCGCCCTGGTCAGACGGCGGATGGCGCCTATGATCGCGAACGTGTAACCGATCGTGCGGCCCTGTTTGGATGCGAAGAACGGCACGTCGGATGCCGCGTACAGCTTGGCACCGTTCCAGATGGCATTGCATGCCGCTTCGATGTCCGGCATACCGCAGTTCGGATGCCAGCCGACGTAGACGGCCTCGACCTGACTCGCATCGGGGTCACCCGTGTAGACCGTCTGGATGCCGGACTCCAATAGCGGCTGTCCGACACCTCGTGTGCCGAGTACGAGCACCCGCTTGGTGCCCAACCGCGACATCTGCTCAACGGTCACGCTGGATGGTGTGATCATCTGCGAATCCTCGACCGGCAAGCCGACCGCGCGCAACCGGGCGGCCTGCTCCTGGGGAGGGTATGCGCTGCCGTTCGTCAGGAGCGCAAACGGGACCGAGCGCTCCTTCAGGGCAGTCAGGACTTCGATGGCCCCCGGCAACACCTCGCAGCTGCCCAGAGAGCGGTCACTCAGCAGCAAGGTCCCGTCCACATCGAACATGAAGCCCTCGATCGCCGGATATCCCGCATATCCCAGATCGCCCGGGTCCGTCATGTCATTCCTGTCGTGGTGGCGCCGCAGCGCGACGCAGCTGCAATCGGAAACCGGCTTTCTCCACCGAGACCTCTGTCAAATCCGTCCTGGCGGTCAGCTTGCGAATGAGGCTCAGGGCCGGTTGAGTCGTCGCTTGGTAGTGACGTACAGCCGGTCCCGCCGCGATCATGGCATCCACCTGGCTTGCGGGCATGGTGGCGCGCAGCAGAAACTCCTCGTCCGAAAGTCCCCTGCCAAGCCGCGTGCGCAGCTCCTCGAGCGATGCCATGGGAGGCTCGGCACGCAGCTCCTTGGTGCGCGGCAGCAATTCGATCCGCTCCATCACCTGCGCGTCGATAGGCCGGCTCGGCCTGCCGAAACGGCCGATCGCGTAGCGGATGGCCTCATCGGGAATCACTCCGTACCGCTCCGCGCCGGTCACATTCAAGAATGCCTGCGTCATGAGGATTTGCGCGAACGGCGTCATGACGATCGGCCAGCCGAGCTCGGCGCGTACGCGACCCAACTCCTCGGTCACGGCGCCTTCGAGGTGGGATAAGTGGCTCTCCGCCAGTTGCCGCCGCATGGTCCCGATCATGCCACCGGGAAGTTGATGATGCAGGTAAGAGGCATCGAATCCTTGCGGCTGGCCTATAGGGAGCCCTTCCACTTCGGCGATGCTGGTGAAGTAGCTGCCGACCTGCGCCAATGCCTCGGCGTCGATGCGCACCGTGTGGCCCAGCGCGCGCAGGTTGGCAACCATCCGCTCGGCGGGTGGGTTGGAGATTCCGTCTCCGACTGCTCCGGAGGCGCATTGCAGGGCGCTGATCCCGTAATCCACGGCGTCCAAGTAGAGCAGCTCTCCCAGACCGAGCGTGCAATGTGAATGCAACTCGAGCGGCCTGGCGCCGATTTGCGCCTTGATCGCCGGAATCAGGGTGGCGGCCCGCTTGGGCGACAGCAACCCTCCGGGATCCTTGATATAGAGCGCATCGATATCCGGACTTGCGGCGAGTTTGCGCGCCCGCTCGGCGTAGTACGCATCATCGTGGACGGGACTCAGCGTGAAGACCAGCGCCACGATCACGTACTCGCCGCCGCCCTGCTTGACCATCCGGGCGCAGGCGATGTTTGAATCCGCATCATTCATAGGATCGGCGAGACAGAAACGGCGGATGCCGTTGCGTGCGAGGACTTTGAAGGCCAGGGCCATGAACTGTGGACTGGCGGTCTCCCAGGAGATGAAGCGAAAGCCGGTTGACATGAACTGCAGCGGCGTACGCGGTGTGGCGGCCGCCATGAGGCGGATGCGCTCCCACGGATCTTCCCGTTTGTAGCGCACGGCGACGCCCATGTGCGTGGAAGTAGTGAAATCGATCGCCTTGTAGCCCACACGATCCATCACTGTGGCGATCGTCAATGTTTTTGCAGTATCAATTCCAAGTGCTGCCCAGAGGCACTGATTGCCATCGCGAAGCGAAGTATCCACGAGTTCGACCTCAGCCATCGACGCTCCGCCTCGGCTTCATCGGAGTGCGCTTGAACAGGCGCTCCAGGAAGCCCGTGTCCACGGCGCCGGCCTGAAATTCGGGGTCGTTGAGTACCGTGGTGTGGAAGGCCAGATTGCTTGCCACACCCGCAACTCGGGTCCCTGCGATGGCGTGCTGCAACCGTTCCAGAACGAGCGGACGGCTGGGCCCGTGCGCAATGACTTTCGCCATCAGTGAGTCGTAGTACGGCGGCATGCGCGAGCCGGTGGCAATGTGGGTATCGACACGGATGCCCGGCCCCGAGGGCCAGGTTACCTCGCGTACGGTCCCCGGGCTGGGTTGAAAATCGCGACACGGATCCTCGGCGTTGATACGGCACTCCATGGCGCAGCCGTGTGAGCGGATCTCCGATTGCCTCAGCTGCAGGCCCGTACCGGAAGCAATCGCGATCTGCTGGGCCACCAGGTCCACACCGGTGACCGCTTCCGTTACGGGATGCTCAACCTGGATCCGCGCGTTCATCTCCAGGAAATAAAAACGGTCCCGCTCGGTATCGACCAGAAATTCCACGGTTCCGGCGCCGCGATAGGCCGATCGCTTGGCGAAACGAACGGCGGCTTCGTGCAGTCGATTGCGAAATTCGTCTGATAGTCCGGGTGCAGGGGTTTCTTCCAGGAGTTTCTGATACCGCCGCTGCACGGAACAGTCGCGTTCACCCAGGTGGATGACACCACCCTGGCCATCGCCCAACACCTGGACTTCAACGTGCCGCGCGCCCGTCACGCAACTCTCGAGGTAGACGCGCCCATCGCCGAACGCCGCATTCGCTTCAGCCGCCGCCAACTCCACGGCATCCGGCAACGCATCCAGCCGGTCGACACGCTGCATGCCGCGGCCTCCGCCCCCGCCGACTGCCTTCACGAAGATGGGCATGCCGATCTGCCTCGCCAAAGATATAGCCGCCTCGACGGAATCCACCGCGCCCCCCGCCGCAACCGAAATGTTCACGGCCTGCGCTTCGGAGCGCGCGCGCAGCTTGTCCCCTACGGCCTCGATCTGCATGGCCGTCGGACCAATGAAGGTGACAGCGTGCTCTTCGCACAATCGTGCAAGCGCCGCCCGCTCGGACAGGAAGCCATATCCCGGATGAATGGCATCGGCCTGCACACCCAGCGCGGCCTGCACGATCGTCTCGACGTTGAGGTAGCTTTCACTCGGCCGCGCCGGGCCGATGCAAACCGTCCTGTCAGCCAGCTGCGCGGGCAGCGAGTCGCGATCCGCGTCCGAGACCGCCAGCACCGTCTCGATGCCCAGCTCGCGGCAGGTCCGCACGATTCGCGCGGCGATCTCGCCGCGATTCGCGATCAGGATGCGGCGCATTCGCACGCTCAACTCGCCTTGACGCGCAGCAGCGCTTCGCCGTATTCGACCAGTGCCCCATCGCGGCCGAAGATTTGAGTCACCGTGCCTCGAAGCCCGGCACGCACGGTGTTCATCAGTTTCATGACCTCAATGATCCCGATGATCGTGTCGGCCTCGACATGCGAGCCGATCTCAACGAACGGCGCGGCGCCGGGCTTGGGGGCACGATAGAACGTGCCGAGCAGCGGGGCTGAAACGCTGACCTCGTCTGGGTCGAGCGCCGCCGCCCGAGTTGGCGCAGCAGATGCTGCTGCGGACTGTGTGGAGGCCGCCGCTGCCGCCGAGAGGACCGGAGCGACAATTGGCGGATGCATGGTCGCGGCCGACCCACGCCTCAGAGTCACCTTGAGGCCATCCAGCTCCAGATACAACTCATCGAAATTCGATTCTTCCAGAAGCCGGGTAATCTCGGCGACATCTCTAGCCGTGAGACTCACCGGCGGCCTCCGAAGACCGACAGGACATGCGTCAGGGGATTCTGGGCCGCGTGCGCAACGGGAGCCGGTTCCTTCGCCGACCAGACGGTCTCGGGCCGGCTCTGTAAGAGGAGAATGTTGCCGCTGTGCCGATCGACGGCCCATTCGATATCCTGTGCGCGTCCATAGTGCCGCTCCACCTGGCGCGCGATGCTTCTGAGCGACTGCAGTTCCGCATCGCTCATGCAAGCGACCCGCCGCAACGCCTCCTCCACCGGAACGGCTTCGACGCCGCCAGCGGCCAACGGGACGTGCTTGATCCTCTTTTCCGATACTTCACGCTCTGAAAGCTCACCGGTGATCTTTCCCACGACCCATCGATCCGGCGTCACCTCACCGCCGACGACCGCGGATCCGAGACCCCAGGCGCCCTCGATCGTGATGACCGACCGGTCCCCTGTCGTGGGGCTACGGGTAAACATCACGCCCGCGGTCCGCGCGTTGACCATGGTTTGAACGACGACCGCCATCGCTACGCCGCTTTCCGGAAAGCCGCGCTTGCGGCGGTAGCTGATCGATTCGACGGAGTACAGGCTCGCCCAGCAGCTACGCACCCTTCTGAGCGTTTCAGTCACGCCTTTGACCCACAGGTAGGTGTCCTGCAGGCCAGCGAAACTCGCATCGGTTGAATCCTCCGTGGTCGCGGAGGAGCGGACCGCGACAGCCGGGACGGCGCCCGCGTCGCATAGCCTCGCATATTCAGCTGAGATCTCCTCGGCAATGTCTGCGGGTAACGCCGCCCCCTCCAACCGGCCACGCATAACCTTTGAGCAGGCTGTGATGGCTTCCAGGTCGTCGTGGTTCAAGGACTCAACCGGCTTCCGTATGGGGGATTCACGCTCCAACTCTGCGAGAACATTCTCGAACGCCTCCGTTCTGACGACGAATCCCGGGGGAACAGCAATCCCCGCGCGCTGCAGCTCGCCGAGGTTGCCACCCTTACCCCCGACATGCGGACGGTCATCGAGTCCGATGTCGGCAAACCATCCGATGTTCCGGGGAACGCTCATCGCAGGCCTACTCGAGAATGGTGACAACGCCGCGGCCGCCGTCGACACGGATACGCTGTCCGTCCTTGATTCGCGAAGTGGCATTGCCGGTGCCAACTACGGCAGGCAGCGAATATTCTCGCGCCACGATCGCCGCATGGCTCATGGAGCCGCCAATGTCGGAGACCGCGCCGGCGATTTTCTGAAAAATCGGCGCCCAGGTCGGATTGGTGATCTGGCAGACCAGGATGTCCCCTTTCTGCAAGCGCGTGATTTCCTCCACGGACTTCACCACTCGTGCGGTGCCTTCGACGACGCCGTTGCATGCGGCAAATCCCTTGATCTCGTTGCCCGACACGTCGCTGCCCGCATTCAGCCACGTCTCGAGGCTTTCCCGCGTAATGCCCCAAAGCATGACGATTGCAGGATCATCGATCACATCAGGAACGGGTCCCAATGCCGGGGGTGTATCGTGCTTGGCCCACTCGACAATCGCGGCTCGACGCTCCGCGATGATCTGCGGCCAATGCTCGGGTCCGCGCGGCGGCGAGCCGTTCGACCAGGATGTCATGAGGTCGATGATGGCCGCCTCGAGCTCATAGTGGGTCAGATGGAAGACGTCTTCCTCCTTCGCGAAGCAGCCATGCGTGGCCAGCAGGGCGCCAAATTCCCGGATCTTGTTGAAAAACAGATTCGTGTACCAGTGCTCGCAGTAGAACTTGTGGCCCTCGACATAAGGGAATACGCGGTGAGCCAGCGTGATCATCTGGTCGTAAGCGGCACGCTCCTCCTCCGAGCTCAACAGCTCACGGTAATCCTCGATGAGCTGGCGGCGCTCCGCCTGCAGCTTCTGGAACGGCCGCTCGAGAGACTCGCCCGCCTTCAGCCGTTCGATATACCCGGGCAGCCCGGCGAAGGCCATCGAGAGGTCATCGTTCCATGAGCGATGATAGTGATAGAAACCATCTCCCACATTGATGTTGAACCAGGGATCGCGGGAGGTCTCCAGCTCCTCGAGCCAGGCGCGCCCGTGGTCACCGGCCTGTTGCAGGGACGCGATGACCGCCTCGGCCGACATCCCTTCCTTGAACTTCGTCTCCACTCCGAGGTCCACGGCGCACCGTGCGAGCCGCCGCAACTCCTCGTCCGGCCGGAAAATCTCCGCCTCGATGCCGGCAACCATCCGTGCCACGGTCTGGTCGCTGATCTGCGGGAACGCCTGCTTGCAGAAGCCGAAGAATGTCAGGTACGCCCCATAGCCCAGCAGGAGAAACTCGAAATGGTGATGCCACATCCGGAAATATCCCTCGAGTGTCTTCTGGTAGATATCGAGGAGATAGTGGTTTGAAGCCACGCCGCGTCCGGCCTGCACGTAGGCCAGTGGCTCGAATTCCGGCAGCTCGGGCTTCGGCAGCACACGGGCCGCCTGAATCAGGGCCAGCATCTTTTCGCGCCACTGGGCGTACAGACGCTCCCAGTTGTCGTAGTAGTAGAACGCCCGCTTCTGGAATTCGACGGTGCGCCGCGCCACCTCGGCCGGCTCGGTCACTGCATTGCCGCCGATATACACCCGTCCGTTGATGATACGGTGGTCGATTCCGAGCGTGGTTGGGATACAGTGAACCCGGGTGCTCGAAGAACCCAGCGCGCAGTACGCCGCCTCCGCCGTCACCATGTCGAAGGCGGACATCGGCTCCGGAAAGTGCATCGAGTTATAGAACCAGAAGCGCCGGTCATCGGCGGGGGTGAACTGGGTATAGTAAGGATAGGCTGCCTGCGCCCGCTCGGTTCCGGGAAGCACCTGCAGCGAGCTGGGCAGCGGAAAGCTCCTGGAGCTGACTGACGTACTGATGGCAATTCTCCTCCACGGCGACCGGATTTCCGGCTCCGCGGCTGCGTGCACAACTTCGGGCATTATCCCGCGAATTTGGCCGATGGCGCGGACTACAGCGCAAGATTCTCGTCCCGCGCCGCAACGGGAGGGTCGCGCCCGGGACCCAGGGCATCCGGCCGCAGTGCCCGATGGGATCCCAATTCGGGAAGATGGGATGCACGCTCTCGCGGCACGAGAGGGCTTTGCGGTGTGGGTCGGTAATTTTGCGCTGTGGTCCGCGCGACGGTATGGCTCGGAGCGGTACGCTCCAGCGAGCAACCGGGCACCGTTGCACGCATGAACACTCAACAGACACGGGCTCTCGTACGTATCCGTGAAATGATTCTGCAGGGCAAGCTCAGCGCGGGGCAGCGAGTTGCCGAAGCGCCGCTCGCCGAGCGGCTCGGGATGTCGCGGACGCCCGTGCGCCAGGCATTGCCAGTCCTCGCGCAGGAAGGGCTGCTCGTCGAACACGAGACCCGTGGCTATGTCGTCAAGGAGATCAGCACGGCTGATATACTGGATGCCATAGATCTGCGCGGGGTAATCGAGGGATTGGCCGCTCGCCGGGTAGTCGAGAGAGGCGCTTCCAGAACGCTCTGCAACGCCTTACGTCTGTGCCTGGCGGACGGCGATCGTATTTTAGGCAAGGGCCGCATCGAAGAGAGCGACGAGGCGCTGTACGCCGAAATGAATGCGCGCTTTCATGATCTGATCGTACGCGAGGCACGCAGCCCCATGATCGAGCAGACTCTGGAGCGCAATGCCCGCATTCCCTTCGTGGGGCCCCAGGCGCTCGCCTTCGACAGGACCAGCCTCGGTCGAATGTATGACATGCTGTCGTACGCACATCGTCAGCATCACTTCATCGTTGCGGCGATCGAGCGAGGCGAGGCATCGCGCGTCGAGGCGCTCATGCGTGAGCACGTCAACCCGGTCAAGGACAGTCTGAACATGCACGATGTCGAAGCGGCACGCCGTCCATTGCATCGGTCATTGACGATTGCTGGTTGAGAGTCCGCCAATGAATATCCTGATAAGCGAGGCCTTGCGTCGTCCGAACCAGCCCGACTAGACAACGCAATCTCAATCATCGCGAAGCGGGCATCGCGGCTGTAGGGGGAGAACGCGAAGATGAATGGGTCACTAGCGATTTACTGCCGCGCATACCTGCGCCTTGCAGCGTGTGGCGCAGGTCTGGCACTGCTGTGTGCAAATGCCGTGGCCCAGGAGGCGCAACTGGAGGAAGTCGTCGTAACGGCACAGAGGCGCTCCGAGAACATTCAACGGGTGCCTATTGCCGTGACGGCATTCACCGCCGAGACGCTGGCCAGCCGTGACCTCACGGACATCCACTCGCTCGGCAACCTGACACCGGGCGTCAACCTGGATGCCGGCGCCCCTTTCTCGGCCGACCGTTCGGTGCTCTCGGCCTCGATTCGCGGTATCGGTCAGGACGATTTCGCCTTCAACCTGAATCCCGGCGTCGGCGTCTATCTGGACGGCGTGTTTCTGGCGCGCACGATCGGCGCAAACCTGAACTTGCTTGACGTGGACCGTATCGAGATCCTGAAGGGCCCGCAAGGCACGCTGTTCGGCGCCAATACCATCGGCGGCGCGATCAGCATCGTGACACACACGCCGGGGAACGAGACTCGGTTCATAGCAGAAGCAACTGGCGGCAGCTACAACCGTCGGGACGTGTCGTTCACGGCGGACTTGCCGATCATCAAGGACGTACTGCTCTCCAGCATCAGCGTGGCCTCACAGAACCAGACGGGCTGGCAGAAAGTCATTCCCTATCCGACCGACTCGCCCTACGGTCAGGCACCCTTCGTCGTCGATCCGCAGAACGTCTATCCGAAGGCCGGCTACCAGACTTCGGACAATTACGGTGGGACGGGCGTGACGAGCATGCGGGCGAAAGTGCTGTGGAATGCATCCGACAAGCTCAACGTGACGCTCACTGGTGACTGGTCGCACGAGGATCAGACGGCCCTGCCGTACACGATCCTCGGCACTTACACGGGGAACTTGAATCAGTCTACGTTTGCGACCCTCTACAACCTCTGTATAAGCAATAACACCACGACGCTGCCTGGGGCAATCTTCGCAGCTGGAGGACCCCCGCCGCCAATCGTTGGCGTCGTGCCGGGTGTACCCAACTTCGGGCTCGGGTGCACGAGGCCCCGCGCACAAGTTCCGGGGCTGTCGATCGGCGGTGCACCGCTCATCGGCGCGGGCTACGTCGGTGGACCGGCGGGACCCTTCAACTACGCGAACGTCGCCGCCGGCCTGCCGTATAGCGGCACGAATCAGCCCCGAATCTGGGACAGCTTCGCGGCAACGGATACGGGCAACATCGATACCACCTATGGGAACGGTCCCGACTTCGCACGCAACGACGTATTCGGCTTCTCGCTGACCGGCGTGTACGATCTGACCGACACCCTCACACTGAAGTCGATCAGCGGCTACCGTCAGATCAAGTGGAACATCGGTACCGATCTCGACGGGACGCCCGAGACGCTGCAGGAAGTGACCGACGCCCAGCATCAGTGGCAGGTCTCGCAAGAGTTTCAACTGCTCGGCAAGGCGCTCGACAACAAGCTGAACTACGTGGGCGGACTGTACTACTTCAAGGAATCCGGCTACGTCCACGACTACGTCCCCTTCGAGGGGTTGCTGTATGTCTATGACCAGTCGAACGACGTGACGAACACGGATTACGCCGCGTTCATCCACGCCGATTACGCACTCACCGAGCAGTGGGGACTCACCGCGGGCGGGCGCTACACGAATGCTCAGGCGCGCTTCCTGGGCGGGCAAAGCGACCTCAACAACTTCCCGTTCTTCGGCCCCGGCGGCTTCCCTTCGAGCGCAAACAGTGTCCTCAGGTACTTTCCGGCGGTCCCGGACAGCCAGGCGTGGCACATCTTCGATCCGACCTTGGGCGTGCAGTACCACATCAACAGTGACGTCATGGCCTACGCGAGCTGGGGGAAGGGCTTCAAGGCTGGAGGGTGGACTACCCGCCTTTCGGCTGTGATTAACAGCCCAAAGGATGCGGAGTATCACCCGGAGTACTCCAAAACCTGGGAGCTCGGGCTGAAGTCTCAGTGGTTTAACCGTCGCCTGCAGGCCAACGCGGCGCTGTTTTACACAGACTACAACGCCATCCAGCTCAACATTCAGCAAGGCATCTCGCCGGTGTACACCAACGCAGGCAATGCAAAGATCAAGGGCGGGGAGCTCGAGGTGCAGTCTCTCGTGGGCCAGGGTCTGCAGCTCAATTTTGCCGCGTCGTATATCGATGCCTACTACACTTTCGTGAACCCAAATGCCAACATCCCCCAGTTTGCGCTGCCGGATGGAAGCAACGTCTGCCCCGCTACGGCAGTGGTCGGCAATCCGCCCAAGCCCATCTGTGCTGTGGTTCCGCCCGGAGTCACTCAGTTGGACGCGAAGCTCCCGAAGACACCGAGGTACAAGCTGACCTTCGATCCGGAGTACAGCTACCCCCTGCCGAACGATGCGGCCCTTCGGTTGCTTGCGGCCTTCACGTATACGGCTGAGATGTTCAACGACTCGCTGAACACACCGCAGCTGCGGCGACCGCCCACGCGTTCGCTCGACGCTTCGATCCACTATGTGTCGTCGTCTGACCTCTACGATGTCGCCTTCGGTGGGACGAATCTCACCAACGACCGCTACGTCACTGCGGGTTCTCCGAACTATGGAGCGGGCGAGGTTGGCGGTTACTTCAATCCCCCACGCGAGTGGTACGCAAGCGTCCGAATCAAATTTGCACCCTGATAAAGAGAAGCCCTAATGCCTCCGGTCAGCAGGACCACCCTGACAGCGCCGCCGTCAACGGCATACAGGATAGTCGACGTACCCGAGCTGTACCGGGACGTGATCGCGCGTCACGGGGTGCCCGGCACTTTCGTGGGGCCGTCCGAGCACGAGAGTCCCTGGGTGCCGTTTGGCGAGCGTGCTGCTATTCGCCATCTTGCCTTCGACGTCCGGCGCAACCGGTTCAGCAATGTCCTTTGGATCAAGTCATCCGGCGTCGTGGGCACCCACAAGCACCACGGAACCGTCGTGATGATCTGCATGGAAGGCAGTGCGCGCTACCTGGAATACGATTGGGTGGCCCATCCCGGCGACTTCATCTACGAGACACCGGGGCTGGTGCACACCCTCGTCACGGATCACCCGCAGGGCGTCAAGCTCTTCGGCTGGCTCGAAGGCCCGATCGACTTCTTCGACGAGCAGGGCGCGTTCGTCGAATCCCTCGATGTCTGGTGGTACATCAATCACTACGAAACCTACTGCCGCACCCATGACATCCCGATCAACCAACAGCTGTACCTGTGAGAGGGCGCCGCACCGTGAACCACCGCAATCTCGAGACCCTGTTGCAAAGTGTCGGCAACCCGGTGACCCAGCTGCGCAACTCGCAAATCGGCGCCTACGTCTATCCGGTCGTCCCGACCGAATTCAGCAACTGGCGGAGCGAACAGCGCGGCTGGCGCGAAACAGCCGTGCTGTTCGATCAGTCACATCACATGGCAGAGATCACCGTAACCGGACGGGACGCCCTGCAGCTGCTTGCGTCACTTACCATCAACAGCTTCGCCGGCTTCACGCAAAACAAGGCCAAACAGATGGTGCCGTGCAGCTACGACGGCTATGTCATTGGAGATGGCATTCTGTTCTACCTCGATAAGGACGAGCTGCTGTTCGTGGGGCGCACGCCCACCGTCAACTGGATCCAATTTCACGCCGAAACGGGCGGCTATGATGTTCACGTCGTGCGCGATGACCGCTCGCCTTCCCAGTCGCGCGGCAAACCAGTCGTTCGCCGGCACTACCGTTACCAGATTCAGGGTCCCAATGCAGCCAAGGTCCTCGAAAGGGTGAACGGCGGTCCGCTGCCCGACGTCAAGTTCTTCAACATGGATGTGATCAACATCAAGGGACGCCAGGTTCGCTGTCTGCGGCATGGCATGGCGGGAGCTCCAGGACTGGAAATCTGGGGTCCGTACGCCGAGGGCGACGAGATTCGCGCAGCGCTGGTCGAGGCAGGCGAGGACTTCGGCCTGGTCCAGGTTGGCGCCCGCGCCTATTCCAGCAACACGCTCGAATCAGGATGGATCCCCTCGCCCCTGCCGGCAGTGTATACGGGCGATGCGATGAAGAAGTATCGCGAGTGGTTGCCGGCAAACGGCTACGAGGGGAGCGGCTCCATCGGCGGCAGTTTTGTCTCCGATGATATCGAAGACTACTATCTCACGCCGTTTGAGCTGGGCTACGGGCCGTTCATCAAATTCGACCACGAGTTCATCGGTCGCGCGGCGCTCGAGAAACGGGCCAGCCAGCCGCATCGCAAGAAAGTCACGTTCGCATGGAACGCGCCGGACGTTCTCAAGATCTTCGCCTCATTGCTGGAGCCCGGCAGTGAGAACTACAAATACTTGGATTTCCCGAACTGCAACTACGCATCCGCTACCTATGACAGCGTGACGACGGGTGGACGGGTGGTGGGCTTTTCAATGTTCGGAGGTTACAGCTACAACGAGCGGACCGTGCTCTCACTGGGTGTAGTCGATCCGGGTATCGAGATCGGCGATGTCCTCACGCTGGTGTGGGGAGAAGAGCACGGGGGTACCAGAAAAACGACGGTCGAGCCCCATAGGCAACTCGAGATCCGTGTGAGGGTCTCACCGACTCCTTATTCTCATGATGCGCGTGAGGCATACCATACGGGGTGGCGCACGCGGCAGGGTTGATCACCCGCCACCCCCAATTTCCTCGATCTGAAGGGTCCAGCGTGGGGTCCAGCGACCTGTCGGGTCAAAAATGACGCGCGCTGACCAAACCCGGTCACGCGCAGCGGCTGCATTCGTGGATTGCCTGTCCGGCGCGAGCTCCGATACGTGATACTGTCATGTGCAATTGCGCCTTCGCAATGAGGAAACGCCATGCCCACGGCCGTCGTGCTCATAAATGTTCGCGCCGATGAAACCACCAGGGTCGCGGCCAAGCTCGCGGAAACTGCGGGGGTGAGCGAAGTGTACTCGGTGGCCGGCAATTACGACCTCGTCGCCATCGTTCGCGTGCAGGACAATGAGGCGCTCGCCGACCTGGTATCCGACCGAATTCGAAAGGTAGCGGGCATCGTCCGTACGGAAACACTCATCGCGTTTCGAGCTTATTCCCGCCACGATCTGGAGAGTTTGTTCGGCGGCGATTGAGAACGCGCTGTCAACCCCCGCTTGCAGGGTCCTTGGGAAACTCGCTCGTGCCTGCAAATGCCCGCTCACGCAGCACAAAGCGCTGGATCTTTCCTGTTTGGGTCTTCGGCAGCGCATCGATGAATTCGATCGCACGCGGATATTTGTACGGCGCGATCCTGGCTTTGACGAATTCCTGAAGCGCCGTGGCGAGTTGCGGCCCCGGGACATAGCTCGGATTCGCGACGACAAATGCCTTGACGATCTGTCCGCGTTCGGGGTCCGGGGCGGCCGTGACCGCGCATTCCCTGACTGCGGGATGCTCCGTCAGCGCGCATTCGACTTCTGGACCGGCGATGTTGTAGCCCGCAGAGACAATCATGTCATCGGCGCGCGCTTCGAACCAAAAGTACCCGTCTGCATCCACATGATATCGATCGCCGGTGACGTTCCAGCCGTGTTGCACATATTCGCTCTGGCGCGGATCGTCCAGGTAACGACAGCCTGTCGGACCGCGTACTGCCAGCCGGCCGGACATCCCCCGCGGGAGCTCCAGACCGTGCTCATCCAGCACGACCGCCTCATATCCTGGAAGCGGGCGGCCGGTAGCTCCCGGCCGGATGTCCGCGCCCTTTGCGGCAATGAAGATGTGGATCATTTCCGTCGAGCCTAAACCGTCGATCAAGCGCAATCCGGTCGCAGCGTGCCACGCGTCCGAGGTCGCCTTGGGCAATGGCTCGCCCGCAGAAACCGCGAGCCTCAGGCTGGATATATCATGACGGCCCACATCGAGCAGCAGGCTGCGATACATGGTTGGGGCAGTAAACAGGCACGTGGCGCGGAATTTCTGAATTCCAGCAAGTAGCGCCTCCGTAGTCGGCCGTTCAAGCAGCACGACACTGGCCCGGAACCGCAGCGGAAAAACAAGCAAAGCCCCGAGCCCAAATGTGAAGCCAAGTGGCGGAGTACCGATATACACGTCATCTGGAGCCGTTTCCAGCAGGTGCCTCGCAACGATGTCGGCCATCGCGAGGACATCACGGTGGAAGTGCATCGTCGCCTTGGGGTTGCCGGTCGTACCGGACGTGAACGCGAGCAGTGCCACATCGTCACTCGCAGTCTCAACGGGCCGAAACGCCGCCGCCTGGGACGACATCGCAGCATCCAGGGTACTGCCGTCGTATGTCACCACCCGTTTCACGAGCCCCGTCTCGGCCGCGGTGGCAGCAACTTCGGCGGTAAGCTTCGATTCGCAGATGACGTGATTGATTTGAGCCTTGCGCACGATCTGGCCGAGCTCCTTTGCGCGCAGCATCGGCATCGTCGTTACGGCAATTGCACCGGCGCGCAGACAGGCCAGCCACGCGGCTGCGAGCAGCGGCGAATTTGGGCCCCGCAGCAAAACGCGATTGCCGGGAACCAACCCGTGCTCTTGCACGAGGACATTCGCCATACGGTTGGACACGGCCAGGAGCTGGGCGTAGGTCCAGCTCTGCGCCGTCCCATGCAATGCGGGTCGATTGCCATGACCTTCCGAAACGGCAGCGTCGAGGAGCGCGGCCCCGGCGTTGATTCGATTCGGGTATTGAAGCTCAGGGAGTGAGAACACAAGCGGGGGCCATTGCTCGACCGGCGGCAAATGGTCCCGAGCGAATGTATCCACGTGCGCCGTATAGTCGCTGGATCGATGGCCAGTCAAGTTGAACTGCTCATGGACGGGATTTCACACAGCTCTCACAACATCTTCTACAATGCTCGCACGCTGTTTCGAGAGCGTCGCATCGGCAAACGATGACAGAATCGCCGTGGGCACGTCAAATGCACGCCGCTTCGCAGGCCCGATCCCAGGCGATCGGGTTGCGAACGCATACTGGCGCTGCGGCTCTTCCCGCAGCGTCTCGACATTGAGACCTTGCGTCCCGACAAACACATCGGCGGCCGGAGATTTCTCCGCTAGACTGGCATCAGAGCGAAGGTCGCGGGAGATGCCATGCCTTACCACCTTTTTTTGGCACGTTACGACCAGGCAACCTGGGAGCGCATGGCGACCCATCCGGAAGACCGGATGGGCGCCTCCAGGGATGGCGCCAGGGATTACCGTGGGCGCATGCTGGGCTATTGGTATTCCGGCGGGCGCTACGACGTTTACAGCTTGCTCGAGGCACCCGACCTGATCACGGCCAGTGCGCTGCACGGCGCACTATTTTCCAGTGGTGCCTTTTTGGAATTCAACCACGCGGTTTTGCTGAGTGTGGCGGAAATGAAGGAAGCGATGCGCAAGACCGAGGAGTGGCCGACCCTCAAGAACTATCATCCGCCGGGCATGCAAGATCCGAAGAAGGAGTAGATGGTGGCGCTGTTGGTCCTGCGCGGCAATTACACGCCCGAAGCCTGGCGGAAGATCAAGGCAGACCCGGATGCCGGGCCGGATGGCGTACAGAACTGTCTTGAAATCCTTGGCGGGACCAGCGTCCAATACTTCTATTCGCTCGATCAGTTCGATTTCTATTGTTTTGCCGAGATTCCGGTGCAGACTGAGGTGGTTGCCTTGCGCCATCTGCTGTTTACGCAAGGGAGTTTCTCCTCCCTGGAGGGGGAGCCGTTACTGCTGCCAGGCGAATTGCTGCCGCGCCTGAAGGAGCTACGCGCGCGGCTGGCTCCTGCCGAATCCGGGAGATCGTCGCGATAATAGGAAAATGCTTCGCGCACTTGCCCTCTGGAGCGTCGTTTTCGGGATGATAGGGTTGCGCGATGAGCAATGAGGATTCGCCAGCTCCCACGGAGCGTTCCATCGTCGGCGTTGGGACCGTACGCGGCGCAATTTCCGGCGATGTGATGATTTTCCGCGGCATACCCTATGCCGCGCCGCCGGTCGGCCCCCGACGTTTCCTTCCACCTCAACCGGCTGATCCCTGGAAGGGCGTGCGCGAGACGCGGGCCATCGCGCCGATCGCACCACAGACACCTTCGCGCGTCTACCGCCATATGGGTCCGATATCAGCCCCTCAGGACGAGGACTGCCTGAGCATTACCGTCTGGATGCCTGCCAGAGGTAACGGACCCTTTCCCGTCCTGGTATGGTTGCACGGCGGCGGCTTTCTGACTGGCGGTGGCGCCCTGCCCTGGTACGACGGCAGCGAGTTGGCGCGTCAGGGACTGGTGGTCGTTGGAGTCAATTATCGCCTGGGGGCACTGGGATTTCTGTCCGTGCCCGAGGCCTTGCCGGGTAATCTCGCGATCCTGGACGAGCACGCGGCGCTGCGCTGGGTTAAATCCCACATCGCCGATCTCAGAGGAGACCCCGATCAGGTCACCGTGATGGGTCAGTCGGGCGGCGGACACAATATTGCTTCGCTTCTCACGATGGAGAGCGCCGCCACGCTGTTTCAGCGCGCCATTCTGCAAAGTCCACCGCTGGGGATCGGGTTGATACCCGCAGAGACTGCCAGGCTCCGGGCGGAGGCTTTTCTGGACGCGCTGGGTTTCGAGGCCGGCACGCCCGATCTGCTCGAGAAGTTGCGTGACGTACCCCTGTCGGAGATCTTGCGAGCCCAGACAAAGGCGGCCATGACACTGGGCAAAATGGAATTCGGAGATCTACGGCCACCTTTCCTGCCGACGGCGCTTGCGCCCCATGAAATGGGCAGTGATGCTTTCATCGATGCTGCAGCTCGCGGCGCGGCCAAATGCGGCATCGACGTGATGATCGGCTGGGCGCGCGAAGACGCGAACCTCTTCCTGGCCGGACATCCGCTACTCGCCGGGATCACCGCGGAAAATCTCTGTGCCGTGGCTCGCGGGATTTGTGGACCGGACGTTGGGACGATGCTGGCCGAGGTTCACCAAAGGCGTTCAGACGGCTCACCGGCACAGCTGTTTTTCGATCTGGTGACCGATCTCAATTTTCGACTGCCGTCCTTGGACATCGCGAGCAAGATTGCCAAGGCCGGCGGCCGCGTCTTCGTGTACCAGTTCGATTGGCGATCTCCCGATGCGCAGCTTGGCGCCTGTCACTGTATCGAGCTGCCTTTCATGTTTGGAACCCTGCCGGCCTGGCGCAGCGCGCCCCTGATGGCCGGCGCCGACGAAGCGGTCACCGCGCCCTTGTCGCTCGACATGGTGCAGCGCTGGGCGGGCTTCGCCAAGACGGGCCAGCCGGGATTTCCGGCATGGCATCTCGAGAGACAACCGATCCTGCACTTCGATGCGCAGAGCTGGCTCGAGGGAAATGCATGAGCGCATCGTTGCCCACACCGCGAGAGTTGCCGGTCACGGTGCTCACGGGATTTCTGGGTTCGGGTAAGACCACCCTGGTTAACCGCATCCTCGCTGGCTCGCAACGGAATCGGGTCGGCGTGTTAGTCAACGAGTTTGGCGAGCTCGCCATCGACACCCGTCTGCTGGACTCGCGCAAGGGGCCCGTCGTCGAGCTGCTTAACGGCTGCATCTGTTGCGCAAGCGAAGGCGACCTGATGCGCGGCCTCAACACAATTCTCGAGAACGGTGCCGAACTGGACACAGTGCTGATCGAAACGAGTGGCCTTGCCGATCCTTGGCCGATTGTCCAGGCGTTGACGCGCTGGCGATTCGCGTGCAACTTGCGCCTGTGTGGGGTAGTAACGCTCGTGGACGCGGAAAACTACGACGCCAATCTGGAACAGGCCGAAGCCGCATTTCAACAACTGACGGCTGCCGATCTGATCGTGATCAATAAGTGCGACCTGGTGGATGACATGGTGCCCCCCCGCATCGCCCAGGCCGTCAGCCGAATCAATGACGCGGCCAAGACCATCGCGTGCCGAAATGCCCAGATCCCGGCGGAAGTGGTCCTGGACCTGCGGCACCGCACACTGACAGATTTCGTGTGGGCATCCCAGAGCCATAAGGCGGAGGGATTTGAGAGCGCCGTCCTGCGGGTCGACACGGAGCTCGACCCTGAGCGTTTCGACAGGTGGCTGCGCACGCTGTCCCGGGACGTGGTCCGCATGAAAGGGTTTGTCCGCTTCGTTGGCGACAGCAGTCCCGTGGTGTTCGATCTCGTCGGATCGAGGCCCGGCGCCAGGCCCGCGGAGCACAACGAACCCGTGACCGGGGCGGAAATCGTCGTGATTGGCCGCTCATTGAAGCCAGCGGAATTGCAGTCCGGACTGGAAGGATGCGCGGCATGAGCAGCGGCGCCAGCGCCGATACGATCTTATACAACGGCACGGTGTTGACGGTCGACGCACGCTCCAGTGTGGCGGATTCGGTGGCGATCAAGAGGGATCGCATCCTCGCGGTGGGGCGGTATCAGGCGATCACGCCGCTGCGCGGAAAGGATACCAGACTGATCGACCTGGAAGGTGGCACAGCCATCCCGGGCATGATCGACAATCACACCCACCAGCTGCTGGCCGGCATCGACCTGATACCCGCCGGGAAAGTCAACATCGCCCATTGCCAATCAATTGCCCAGATCAAGTCGCTGATCGCGGCCCGGGTCAAGGGGCGCACCCCGGGGGAATGGATCGGCACCTCCTGCATGTTCCGCGGCGCGCTGGCTGAGAAGCGGTTTCCGAACCGCTTCGATCTGGACGAAGTGGCTCCCGATAATCCGGTTTATATCTTCCAGTCGGGCAAGAACATCATCGCCAATAGTCTCGCGCTCAAGATCGCGGACATCAACGACGAGACGCCTGATCCAACGGGTCCTGACTATTCCGCAGGCCATATCGTGCGCGATGCGGACAAGCACGCGACCGGACATCTCATCGCCGGCGCGGGCGATTTGGCGCGGCGACGCTGGTGGCAGGCCCAGGGCCAGTCGATGCAAAAATGGGACTTCCTGCATTTCGATCAATCGACTTATGAGGCGGCGATCCTCGCGCAGATGCAGGTGTTCAATGCGGCGGGAATCACCGGTACGCGCGACATGGGCGTGTCGATACCTGAAATGGACGGTTACCGCGGCATCGCAGCCAAAGGTACGGCGACGGTGCGTACCGAGCTGATTGTAGGCCTGCCCATCCGCTACGTGCCGCTCGACGAGGCCGAATCCCTGATCGAGGCCTATGACGGTCCAAAACAGGGCGAGGGAAACGATCTCGCCTGGGTCGGCGGATTCAAGTTCGTGCTCCAGAATGACGGCTACTGGTCGCACTCGCCTGAGAAGTTCCGGCGCCTGATCCGCACGGCCAATCGGTTGGGCTGGCGGCTGGCGATTCACGGTGCCGCCGTGCATGACCAGACGGGCTGGGACCGCATCATGGAGGCGCTGGAGGAAGCCAATGCCGAGCGGCCCTTTTTTGGCCGCCGCATTTCGCTGGAGCATTTCATCGGCACGCGCCGACCGGAGCATCTCCAAAAGCTTCGCGACTGGGGCGTCATCATCGCGCCCAACCCGTCGCTTTCCTATTTCGCAGCCGGCCGCTCGTATGAGATGCACAAAGTGATGCAGGAAGTGCGCATCGCGCAGCCTTCCTCGATGACGCCGATGGAACATGCGCGTCATGAATGGGGATTGCCTATCCGCGATTGGATCGACAGCGGACTCAAGGTAACCGGCGGCACTGACTGCCCGGCGACGACGTACGACCCGGAGCGGCCATTGCTCGGCATGTACGCCGCGCGCACGCAACAGAGTCTGGCGGGAGTGCTGCTGCACGATCAGACAGTGTCGCCGGAAGAGGCGTTGCGAATGTGGACGATCGACGCCGCCTATTCCCTCTTCAAGGAAGATCAGGTCGGATCGATCGAGCCTGGCAAGTTCGCCGACATTACCGTCTTGACGGGCAATCCCCTCACAAGCAGCGATGAAGGGCTCCTCGACATCCGCATACGGCGCACCATCATGGGCGGGCGGGTCGTTTACCACAGCGCGCCCGACGCCGATTCATGAGCGGGGTGCTCCGAGCCGAGCTCTCTTCGCGCTTGTCAAGGAGTGCGCAATGCTAAAGGCGGACAGGGTGTTCAAGAATGGCCAGGTCGTGACCTGTGACGGGGTATTCTCCATCGCCTCCTCCTTTGCCGTCCGCGGCGGGCGCATTCTAGCCGTCTCGAAAGAGTCACTCGAATCCCTCGCGACATCGCGTGATCAGGTGACCGATCTGAAAGGTCGCTGCGTGCTGCCGGGCCAGGTAGACGGCTATAGCCACATCATGACGTCCGGACTCGATCTGTTGCCTTCCGGCGGCAAGATCAACATTACGAAGCTTCAGTCCATCGAGACGATCCTGGGAGCCATCGCAACACGCGTTGCCGGGACACCCAAGGGTGAGTGGATCGCCACTTCTTGCATGTATCGCGGCGAACTTGCGGAAGGGCGCTGGCCAGACCGTCACGATCTGGACAAGGTTGCACCCGATCATCCGGCCTACATTATGCAGGGCGGCCGGCCCATTCTGGCTAACTCAAGGGCGCTGGCGCTCGCGAGTATCGATGACAACACGCCAGATCCAACCGATCCCGCCGGCAAGATCGTGCGTGACGCCCACGGCAAACCCACTGGCCAGCTGATCGGCGGTGCGGCCGATCTGGCGCGCCGGCGCTGGTCGAAGGCACTCAACATTCCGCCGGAGGAATGGGACTTCATGTATTGCGGGGAGCAGGAGCTGATCGCCGCTCTGGAAGCTCAGCAGAGCGTGTTTCATGCCTGCGGCGTGACGGCTACGCGCGACGTAGCCACCATGCGCCGGGAAGTCGGCGCCTTTGTCAGGGCCAGGAGGGAAAACCGGCTTAAGCTGCGCACCCAGGTGATGATCATCATTCCCGAGCGCTACATGCGCGCCGAGCAGGATTTTGCCGAGGTGTTCCAGTCTTATTTCCAGGCCTGGTCACTCGGGGACAGTTTGCTGAGTATCGGCGGGGTGGCAATCGACTATAGTCTTGACGGCTGGCGCATGCTGGATGTCAGCCTGCTCGCCCGACTGATCGCAGACTCCAATCGCAAGGGCTGGACGATGGCCGTGACGCCAGGCATTGGCGGCGAGCAGGAAGTGGATGAGGTGCTGGATGCGCTGGAGGCGGCCGACCGTGAGCGGCCGATCTTCGATCGGCATTTTCCCATTATGCACCCGATGGGCTTCCGACGGCCCGATCAGCTTGCGCGCGCCAGGAAGCTGGGGCTTACGCTCAATCCCAATCCCCTCCTCAACCATTTCGCCGCCGAGCGCTCGGTCAAGATGTTTGCGGCGGTCGCGAAGAGCGGCTTGCTCCAGTCCAGCGCCAAAAGCGGCACGGAACAGGCCGCGGCCATGTGGGGGCTGAGTGCGGCTACCTGGATCAACGCGGGACTGCTGGTCAGCGCAGGATCCAACACACCCGCCGCCAGCTATGACTGTGAGCATCCGCTGCTGGGGTTGTACACGTTCCAGACAGGCGACACCCGGGTAGGCCGCCTCATTGATGGGCAGAGCGTCTCAAGGCGTCAAGCTATTGAGGCCTACACGCGCAACGGCGCTGCTGCCATGGGATTCGCGCGTGAGTTCGGCAGCCTGGAGCCGGGTAAGCTTGCCGACTTTGTCGTCTTCGACACGGATGTACTGCACTGCGTGGACTCCGCCCTGACCGATGTCAAGGTATTGGCCACCTATTTTGGCGGCGAACCGGTTTATCAGCGCTGATGTCCTCGGGAATCCCCATGTCCCAAGAAGATCAAGGTCACTCCGCGCAGTGGTATGACCGCCAGTACGATCCCCGGCTTCCCGATCGTCCCATGCCGCAAATCATCGGCGAGTGGCTGCGCCGATCGCATGAGATGCGGGCGCAGCAGCGCCCCGAGACGTTCCGCTATGGGTCTCATGAGCGCGAGCTGTTGGACCTGTACCGGGCGCCGAACCCCAAAGGCGCGATGATCTTCTACCACGGCGGCTACTGGCGATCCTGCTCCAAGGATGATCATGGGTGGGTGGCGAAGGACTTCCTCTGCGCCGGTATCAGCGTCGCCGTGATGAACTATCCGCTGTGTCCAGCCGCGACGCTCGGGGAAATCAGGACATCGGCCAAGCGCGCCTTTCTATTCCTGCTTCACGAGGTCTTCAACGAAACGGAGCGCGGCCACCTGATCGTCGTCGGGCATTCCGCGGGGGGTTATCTCGCCGCCGCCCATGCCGCGACCGACTGGACCGCGCTTGGTTTGCCGAAAACGCCCTTTGCGGCCGCCCTGGCCATTTCGGGTCTTTTCGACTTGCGGCCGCTCATCTTTACTCAGATGAACGCTTGGCTCGGGCTCGACGCCCGCGCGGCCGAAGAACTCTCCATCAGCAACAAGAGGCCACTCGCCTCCGCCCCCATCACGCTCGCTTTGGGCGCATGCGAGTCCGAGGAGTTTCATCGCCAGTCGAGAGACTTGGCCACGGCGTGGCCACAGTTGGTTCGCAGCATCATCGATGTGCCGCATCGAAATCATTTCAATCTGCTCGACGAGCTGTGCACGGGAGGATCTCTCTATCAGAGTATTCTCAAGATGCTGGACGCAACGCGCCTGATCTGATGCATGATGAATTGACCAAGCGCGCCGCTGCATCCGCGGAAGGCGTCGCGCGGCGGCGATCCATTGCCGCAGGGGTCGTTGGCAACTTCGTCGAATTTTTCGATTGGACGATTTACGCTTACATGGCGCCGGTCTTTGCGGCGCAGATCTTTCCCGCCGACACTCCGTCCGTCTCCTTGCTGCTGGCATTCTCCACCTTTGCGGTCGGCTACGTCGCCCGTCCCTTGGGCGCCTTGGTATTCGGCATCTATGCTGATCGCATCGGTCGGCGCAACGCCCTGACCCTGACGATTCTTCTCACCGCTGCAGGCAGCCTCGCGGTTGCCTGCGCCCCCACCTATGGCACCGTCGGCATGGCGGCTCCCGCCCTGGTGCTGTTCGCGCGCGTATTGCAGGGATTTGCGGCGGGCGGTGAAGGCGGCAGCGCTCAGGCCTATCTGACTGAGCTCGGCCGGTCCACCAAACGAGCCTTCACAGCCAGTCTGCAGCAAGTCAGCACCGGCCTTTCCACGCTGTTTGCGCTCGCGCTCTCCACCTATCTCACGCACACACTTTCGGGTGAACAGATGGACGCGTTCGGCTGGCGCCTGCCCTTTTTCCTCGGCTCGTTGCTGGGACTGGCCGGGGTCTACCTGCGCCGCCATGCGAGCGAGAGCAAAGTCTTCCTCGCTCAGCATGGCGGCAAACCGGTGTTAAAGAACCTGGCGCACGAATGGCGGGCTTTGCTGCTTGTCACGGGCGTCGCACTGTTTCCGAGCACGGTGTATTTCGCCTGGCAGATTTATCTTCCGACCTATATCGTCGCGGCAGCCGGCCTTACGCGCGACGCGGCGCTGATGATAAGCACCGTCGGGCTGGTCTGCTTTGTGCTCCTTATTCCACCTGCCGCATTGTTGTCGGACCGCTACGGGCGCAAGCCCATGTTGATCGGTTATACCTTGGCCGCACTGCTGTGGGGTTACCCGACCTTTATCGGTCTGCACAGCTTCGCTGCCAGCTTCGAGGGCGCGCTGATTGTGGCCGTCGTAGGCAACGTGATCCTCGCGGTCATGTCGGGAAGTCTGATCGCGTGCATGACCGAACTCTTCACCACGGCGGTGCGTGCCACAGGCGCGGGACTCGCCTACGCGGCGGCGATCGTGATCTCTGGCGCCAGTTTTCCGCCTCTCGTTACCCTCCTGCTGGCGAATCGGCGCTATGGGACTATTCTCGCCTATTTCAGCGTTATAGGAGCTATCAGCCTGGTCGCGTACCTCGTCATGCCGGAAACCCGACTGCGACGGATTGCAGACTAGGCGCCACATCGCGCCCGGTCGCAGTGCTCACAGAACGCCTTTCGATCGTTGCAAAATCAATACGAAGGGTCGCGCCTTTCGAGAGCGACGGCACGCCCGCCCGGTGGTAAATCTACCCTGCACATCAAATGGGTCGGGGGATGGTCGATGTACAAGCAGAAGCAGCGGTCGCATTTGTCCAACAGGTCGGCGTGGCGATCTGCGGTTGCGCCGTTGGCATTTCTGTCTCTGATATCGATTGCACCGGTCGCGCTCTCGGAGAACTCCGACGCGGAGGAAACGGACACACTGGAGACGCTCACGGTCACTGCGCGCCGAGTAACCGAAAACGTTCAGGACTCTCCCTTGGCCGTAACCGTCTTTTCCGGACACGACCTCGATGAGCGTAACTACGTCGATATCAGCAATCTTGCCCAGGAAACACCCAATCTGACGTTGCAGAAGGCAGGCAAGACCGGAGCGGTATCCGATGCGGTCTACATCCGCGGTCTCGGCCAAGCCGACAGCTCTCCCCTATCCGATCCCGCGGTCGGTGTCTACGTCGACGGGGTTTACATGGCACGCAACGTCGGCAACGTCGTGCGACTAGGCGACATTCAAAGCATCGAAGTATTGCGCGGCCCGCAGGGCACGCTCTTCGGCAAGAACACCATCGGGGGCGCGCTCAACATCACGCTCAACAAGCCGAGCGCGGGTTTTGATTCCAGCGCTGAACTGACGATCGGCTCCTTCTCGCGATACGGTGCGAAGGCGATGATCAATGCTCCGCTCAGCGACAATCTTTTCTTTCGGGCGTCGGTACTGGGAAACACGCAGGATGGCTACATCACACTGATCAACTACCCGGGTCACGAGCTGGGTGACGATCACACGGCTTTGGGGCGCGCGCAGCTGTTGTGGCAGGCCAGTTCGAAGCTGAGCTTCACGCTGGGGTTTGACGCCGCCGCCACCTACACATCCGGCAACCCGGCCTATCTGACTGGGGTTTATCCGAATGCGCTCATTCCCACGATCTACAATCAGCAGTTTAGCGGCAACCCGGCATCGTGTACCACCGCAGCCGGCCAGGCGGCCAATCCGGTCTGCTTCGGCGCCGGCACTGTGCCGACCAATCCATGGGTGTCCCGCGAAGTGTTCTTCGGCGTCAATGGGGAGAGAATCGGCCCCCGCGCCTCCGACTCGCAATGGGGCGTGAACCTGCTGGCAAACTGGGATATCGCCGATGAGATCGGGCTCAAATCCATCACCAGTTACCGTGACCAGCGCGATGAGTCGCAGGAAAATCTGGGATATTTCGAGTACTTGTTCTTTGAGGGCACGAAGGCGCCGGACACGTCCCGGCAGTTCAGTCAGGAGCTTCAGCTGACCGGTAAGGCGCTCGATGACAGACTCTCCTGGGTCGCCGGCGCCTACTACTCCAGGGAAGATGTCAGCAGTGTAAATCTGGCGCTCACGCCACTGGCGGTCATACTGCCCTTCAATTCCTATCCCGTATACAGCATCACGCATTTCAACGGCAGGACCACCAACTACGCAGGGTTTGGACAGGCCACGTACAGCCCGCTCGAATGGCTACATGTCACGGGTGGGGCACGCTGGACGGAAGAGAAGAAGGACATTAACGCGCTCGTCACGCCATCCACGCTTCCCTTGTTGTACGGACACCTGAAGACCACCAAGGTCACACCGCTGGGTACAGTGATGGCGGACCTTGCCAGCAATGTGCACGCTTATTTCTCCTACTCGCAAGGGTTTCGCAGCGGCGGCTTTCCTGCGCGCCTGGCGGGGAACATCACCGCGTTGCCGACCTTCGGGCCGGAAAACATCACCACTTATGAAGTTGGTGTGAAGTCGGAGTGGTTTGAGAGACGGCTGCGCGCAAACTTGGCAGCCTTCACGGGTAACTACAACGACATTCAGGAATCCGGAACGAATACTACCTTGAACCTGCCGACCGTCATCAATGCGGGCAGCGCGCGTATCCGGGGGGCGGAGGCGGAGCTCGAAGCGGTTGCGACACGCGGTCTGACGCTCAGTGGCTCCGTGGCATATCTGGATGACAAGTTGACCTCCATCAATCCCACCGCCAACGACGGTGGGGTTCCCATCACACTCGCGGACGAGTTGCCGTTCGCACCCCGCTGGAAGATCTCCACTGCCGCAACGTATACTTACCCTTTGGCGGACGGCCGCGAGCTCGTTGCGCGAATCGATGGCGACTACACCACGCGCATCATTTTCTCGATTGGCAACCAGCTGCACGCGCAACAGGGACCCGTCGGGCTGCTGAACGCGAGCCTGACCTACCGGCTCTCCGGAGGGCATCTGGAATTCGTCGTTGGCGGTCGCAACCTGGCAGACCGGTTCTATTTCACCAACGGCTTCCAGGATCAGCGCATCAACGGCGTCGCCACTAACACGATCGGGCAGCCGAGGACGGCCTACGCGACCGTGCGCTGGCACTATTGAGGGGCGCGGCGCAGACCGCACATCTCGCCTGGCGGGCGAGGCATCTGCCTCGCCCGCTCCGATTCGCCGGAACGAACCGATGACACAGACACCTCTTTTAATTCCCCGTTTCCACGGTCATGAGATCCTGGTGCCTGAAGGCTGGCCGAAGCCTAAAGGCTACGCTAACGCCATCCTGGCGAGTGGGCGCCTCCTGGTTCTCGGTGGGCAAATTGGATGGGACGAGAGCGGCGCTTTGGCCACGGGAATGACCGCACAGATCAAACAAGCGCTGCTCAACATCGCGCGACTCCTCGCCGAGGCGGACAGTGGGCCGGAGGCATTGGTGCGATTGACCTGGTATGTCACGGACATCGAGGAATATTCGCGTAATTTGAAGGAAATCGGCGCCGCATATCGCAGCGTGCTGGGCTACTTCTATCCCGCGATGACGCTGGTTCAGATCACGCGTTTGGGAGACCCCACGGCGCTGGTCGAGATCGAGGCCACGGCGGTCATTCCTGGCTGAAGGTGGCGAGCTTGACGGCCGACAGGACATCGATATATTCATGAAGTTCTAGTCGCGTTGGAATATCTGCACCCTTAGGAGAAGAGGACAAGCCCTTGCTTCGGCTCACTGATGATCTCGTGCTCCTTTCGCAGTTGGTCGAAGCGGGAAGCTTTACGGCCGCCAGTCGGTTGACGGGTATCACCAAATCGCGCCTGAGCCGGCGTTTGTTGGAGCTCGAGGACGCGCTCGGCGTTCGCCTGATCGAGCGGAACTCCCGCAGCTTTCACGTCACCGAGCTTGGGCTGAAACTCTGTAAATACGGCTCACTCATCCATAGTCAGGGCGATGCGGCGATGGCCCTGGTTCAAGGTGCGCTGGGGGAGCCCGCAGGCACCTTGTGCGTCGCCTGCCCCATCGTGCTTTCTGAACTTATCGTGGGACAGGTCGCCGCCAGCTTTGCGATTCGTTATCCGCGCGTTCAGGTGACGTTCGATGTGACTACCGGCCTGCCGAATGTCGAGGCGGACCATTACGATTTGTTTTTCCGCGCCTCGCCTTCCGGGCTGCCTGACTCCGAACGCGTCGCCCGTCAGCTCCTGCTCACGCCGTATGAACTCGTGGCCTCGCCCGCGTGGATTGCCGGTGCCGGCTTTCCCAAGGAGCCATCGGAACTGGAGGGTCTGGAAGGAATCGGGTGGTGGCAAATCGGCACCACTCCGCGATGGCGGCTGCATGGCGGCGGTGGCGAGCAGATTGATATTGCCATACATCCGCGCTTTCAAACGAATAACCTTGCGGTGGCAAGAATGGCGGCGCTGTCGGGATTGGGTATGGCGCGCCTGCCACGGCCCATCTGTCATGCCGACATCGTAGCGGGGCGATTGAACCGCGTCCTCCGCTCCCACACACCCGATTCAATGGGCATCTATGTTGTCTATCCAACCCGTAGATCCCTGACGCCCGCCGGTCGTTTGTTCCTGGAAGAGCTTGAGCAAACACTGAGTCAGTCCATGCGAGACAACAATCTGGGTTTGAGCCCAAGCTGGCTCAGCTTTGGCAAAGGTGCTCTCGAGACGCTCTGCGCGGACTCGATGACGGCACATTCGGTTGCGTAGTCCTCTACTGAACATTGGACGGTTTGATGGGGGTTATCGAAGCCTTGTGTCCGACTTGGCCGCAACCCGAGCCATTCATTGCCACAGGTCAATGGCGGATGTAGTGATCCTACCGATCAAGGCAGGCGCAAAATCGACCACTAAAAGGGTCAGTAGCCGTTCGTCGCTCGCAGCAATGGCGCAGAGTCAGGACATTGCTTCTGCGCTTGGGTACGCGTCGGGCGGCAGCGGAATAAATTCCGCGTTGTCCGCATCCGGCAGTTTCATTCGTCCGGCCCGCCAATCCGCCTTCGCCTGCTCGAGGCGCTCTTTTGAGGACGAGACGAAATTCCACTCTATGAAGCGCTGTCCGACCGGCTCACCGCCCAATAGCATCAGCACGCTTGGCGCCTTTGCCTGCAGAACCGTGTGCGCACCCCCGTCGAACACGATCATCTGGGTCGCTGCGACGTTGCGCCCGTTCGCGGTCGCTGCTCCAGAAACAACATAAGCAGCACGCTCCGCGTACTCATGCGGCAGCACCATCCGCGCTCCGGGCTCCAATGCGACATGTGCGTAAAACAGAGGCGAATGCGTCTTCACCGCCGAACGCAAACCGAACGCCTCGCCGGCCAAGAGCCGCAGCCACACACCTTCATCGTGGTGGAGCGGAAGTTCATGGCTTCCGTGGTGCGCGAAAGCCGGCGCCGTCTCCTCCTCAGCATTTGGCAGCGCGACCCACGCCTGGATAGCGTGCATGGGCCCACCCTCGCGCCGCGCCTGCTCGAAACGCTCGGAATGCGTGATCCCCCTGCCTGCGATCATCCAATTCACTTCCCCGGGGCGGATGGCCTGTTCAACGCCGGTCGAGTCGCGGTGCATGATCTCGCCCGCAAACAGGTACGTCACCGTGGACAAGCCGATATGCGGGTGCGGACGCACATCTGCCTCGGGCGCCAGGCCCTTCGGAAAGTCCACTGGGCCCAGATGATCGAAAAATATGAACGGGCCCACCATCCGCCTATGCACGTACGGCAGGATACGACCCACTTCAAAGCTTCCGAGATTCCGTCGCCGTTGATCTATCAGCATTTCACTCACGACCTATTGCGAGGGTGTACTCGGGTCTCGTGAGCCTCGCCGACCACCTCGATTACTTTCAGCAGTCGTGGCGGGCAGGGCCCATCACATCGCGTGCGGCCACGGTATACCGCAGTGAGCGCTTTGTCCTCAACCTTGCGTCGACTGCGGTCGAATAGCGAGGCTGGCGCCTTCGCTGGCGCAATGCCTCGCTGGAGACCGCTGATGAGCGGCTGTCTCGCGTGGACCCGCTGGGCTCGTGAAGCCGGATGCCAGGGCCGGGGCCGGGCGACAGTGCTTTCAGATCCCAAACGCGCTGAGAGCAGGCTCACTTGCCTAATCTGCCAGTCCCATGACGAATGCCAAAGCGACGTTGAGTCGTGCGATATCGCTGTCGAGGTGACCGATCTTTCGGCCAATTCGTGCGCGCCGAATCGTGACGGCCTTGTCGGCCATCACGTGCGATCGCGTGCGCAGGCCGTTTCGCGCAGTGGGTTCGACGGCTACTCTGAAATCCTGAGCGTCGTCGCCCTCAGAAGTCATCTGGCAAACCACGACAGATCCGTGCTCGGCTGGAAGCGCGTCCGTCTGCACGATCACGGCCGGGCGCAATCCGCCTAGCATTTGACCCGCCTCATCTGCGGGTCGTAGAGCGGGCGAGCCGACACGATCGCAGGATAGAGCCTGCCCGCGATCTCGACTTCCCACTTTCCACTGCCAAGATAAGCCTCGTCCACGGGGCGCTTCGGCTCGACCATCACCAGTCCCACGGCACCACCTAAAGTGTGACCGTACGAAGCTGCACGAACATAGCCGACCGGGATCCCGTCGCGACGCACGATTTCGGCGTGGAACATGAGGGGCTCGGGATCCTTCACAAGGACCTGGACGAGACGCCTGGTCGGCGGGCCCTTTGCCTTTTGCGCGAGCACCGCTTCCTTGCCGATGAAGCCGCCGGGCTTGTGCAGATCGAGCGCAAATCCAAGGCCGGCCTCGTAGGGTACGTCGGTATTGTCGATATCGTGGCCGTAATCACGGTAGCCTTTTTCCATGCGCAGACTGCCCAGCGCCTTCAGTCCGGCGTGCCGCAACCCAAACTCGCCTCCCGCGGCGAGGATTTGATCGTAAACATGCGTCGCCTGTTCAGCGGGAATGTACAGCTCATAGCCCAACTCGCCCACGTAAGTAATGCGCGTACACAGGGCGCGGGCGAATCCGATGTCGATCTCGCGCGCCGCGCGAAACGGGAATTCCCCATCGGACAGATCCGTGTTCGTGAGTGTCTGCAGGAGCGCTCGTGATTTCGGACCTTGCACATTGAGCTGGCCGTAGGCCGAAGTCACGTCGGTGACGAAGGCATGTGCGTCGTCCGGAATGTTGCGTCTCATCCAGGTTTCGGCGTGCCGCACCATCGTGTCGGTCACGACCACCAGAAATCTATCGTCCGTCACTTTGCTGACCGTGAGATCGGCTTCGAGCGTGCCAAGCGGGTTCATCCACTGCGTGTACGTGATGACTCCCGGCGCCCCGTCGACATGGTTGCCGCAGATGCGCTCGAGGCAGCGGCCGGCATCGCGTCCCTGGACCAGGAGTTTCCCCATGAAGGACATGTCCATGACGATCACGCTCTGACGCGCGGCGTGATGCTCATTCTCCCACCGCGGAAACCAACTCGGCCGCCCCCAGGTCAGCTCGCCGGGATCGGGTGTCGTGCCGGGCGTGCCGTACCAATCGGGGCTTTCCCACCCGCTGACTTCCTTGAAATACGCACCTGCCGCCGCCAACCGGTCGTGAAACGGCGATTTGCGCACGTTCCGCGCGGTTGTCAGAGACATCGAGGGATAGTGGCACTTGTAGACCATGCCGAGCGATTCGACCGTGCGCTGCCGCCGGTACTGCGGATTCGCCTGGTAGGCGCGGAGCCGATCGATATTGAAACCGGTGACGTCCACGTCGGGATTCCCAGTGATGATCCAATGGGCGAGCACACGGCCCAGCCCGCCACCGGTCAGGACTCCGACGGAATTCAACCCTGCCGCCACGAAGTAGCCTCTGAGCTCCGGCGCCTCCCCGACAATGGGGCGCAAGTCTGGGGTGAAGCTTTCCGGACCGCAGAACAGCTTCTTCATCCCGACTTGCGCCGTGATCGGCACACGCGACATCGCGCGCTCGAGAAACGGTGCCATGCGGTCCCAATCCGGCGGCAATTCTCCGAATGAAAAATCCTCCGGAATCCCTTCGACTTTCCACGGTGCGCAGACCGGCTCGAACAAGCCCACCATCAGCCCACCGCCTTCCTCGCGATAGTAGCCGTACGTGCCCGGATCCTCGAGAACCGGCATGTTGCGCGCAAGATCCTTGATCGGCTCCGTGATCAGGTAGTAGTGTTCGGCCGCCTGATTCGCGAGCGTGACACCCGCAAGCGCGCCCAACTGACGTGCCCACATTCCGGCGCAGTTGACGACGATCTCGGTCTTGATGTCGCCAAGCGCCGTACGCACGCCGGTCACACGGCCGTGCTCCTGCAGAACCCCGGTCGACGGGACGCCTTCGATGACTTTCACGCCCCGCATGCGGGCGCCCTTGGCAAGGGCCATCGTGACATCCACGGGATTCACACGGCCATCTTCCTTGACGTAGAAACCGGCCTCGATGTCATCTACCTTCGCCAGAGGGAACAGATCCTTCACCTCGCGTGGCGACAGCTCGTGCACATCTACGCCGCAGTAGCGGTTGAATGCTGCGACGCGACGGTATTCCTCGAGGCGTCCTTTGTCGGAGGCGACTTCGATGAACCCGATGGGAGCGAATCCGGTCGCTTGCCCTGTTTCCGCCTCCAGGCGGCCGTACAAGGCACTCGAGTACTTGCGCATCTCGGTCGACGTCTCGGATGTCGAGCCGAAGGTCACCATGAGACCCGCCGCGTGCCAGGTCGTCCCGGAGGTGATCCGGTCCCGTTCCAGCAGGACGATGTCCTTCCAGCCCATGAGGGCAAGATGGTATGCAACAGAAGTGCCGATGACTCCACCTCCGACGACGACGGCGCGGGCATGGCGAGGGATGGTTACGTGGCTCGAACTGATGGCGGTCATGAGGACATCCGGGTGAGAATTAGCGCGATCTTACCCGTCGCGCGCGCTGTCCAATCCAGGGATTGAAAACCTACAGCCGATTATGGCCATCGCAGGTGCTTTTGGCGGCGCAGCTCAGCGGGTCGCTCGGATCGGCGCCAGCCGAGCCATCCCGGCAGCACTTATCGCGTGGCGTCGAACTGCGATGAATCGGCCGCTTGCGAGATCCACAGCCGTTGCTGCGGCAGATCGAGTGTTATGACCCAATGAGCGAGAATCGGGCTGCCAATATTCCCATCCATAATCAGATCTGCGACTTGGGCAGGCCCTCGCAAGGCCACCCCACCGAGGATTTCCGACTCCAGGGTCTGCCAGCCCTTGCTACCGGGATTCAAGCCCAACGAGGCCGCAACGTGCCGGCCGATGATCAGCGCCATGTCGCTACCGCTGTCGAGCTCCATCCAGACAGGTCCGGAAGGGGTCTTGACCGGAACAAAGGGGGAGAGGGCTAAACCCTCCACTTCTCTGCTGAAGCGCACTGGAACCTGACTGGCGGTCCGGATGCGGCTCGCTTCGCTCCGCGGGGTCTCGATGATGATCTGCCGCTGGGCCAGATCGACTGTCACCGTCCGATCGGCGAAGGCATCGAGAGCCACCGATCCGGCTAATGGCGGCCCTCCTGCCGGCAACAGTTTGGAGAAGTCCCATATTCCCGCAGTAGGAACGTGTAGGCGGGTTCCTCCGACATCGATCGCGACGGCCTCGCACCGCGGTAAATCCAGGCGATCTCCGCGCATGCGGAAGCCGGTCAACCGCCCCCACGCCTTGCAGCCTGCTGCTGTCGCCCCCGCCGGCGTGAACACTGTCAGACCACCTCCGGTGTCGAAAAAGAACAGGCCCTCGCGCCCATTCACCGTGGCATTGAACGACCAATGCGTCCGAAGATACGGTTGAAGATGAATGACGGTCGGGGCATCCGACTGAGGCGCGGCGGTTGCGGCCGTGGCCAGAAGCAGCGCGATCAGCGCGATTGCCGGATTCCGCCTGCGAAGGGGTGGGCAGCTGGTCATCCAACCTGGCCTTGGGCCATGCGCTCACCTGCCCTTGACAAGAATCGGGTGTGCGTCCACGAGCTCGGGAAAGCCGCGATACTGTGCGCTGTGATCGCCATAGTGATTCGGAAATCCCGGCTTGGTAAGCAAGCCCCGCGGCGGGGCAAAGCTCGAGATCCGACGCCTTGGGAATTCGTGCCAGCCCACGTTGAAGGCGGCGAGCTTCGGGAAGAATTGCAGCTCGCTGTACGGGAGATGGTCGTGAATCCACCACGCCATCGCCTGCCAGGTCAGTCCCGTCGCCATCCGATCGACCAGCCAGGGCACGACGACGCTGGTCATGGCACCCATGCCGCCATCTTTGCTGCGCTGATCCCAGATGTGGCGGCCCCGGTTGGTCTCGTTCGAGCCGCAGCTCCGATAGTGCTTGCATCCGAACGCATTCACCGCCGGCGAACGGTACGCCGATCGAATCGCGAGCCGGCCGAACGTCGCCTGTAAAGGCTCGAGGAGGTGTTCGCAAAGTGCTCTGCCGGCTGCGATGGCCAGATCGGGATCGCTGGGCAGATTCGTCATGTGGTGGATGTTCGCGATCTCGCTGTAGAGAAAATCACGCATGAAGAAAGACTGAGAGAGCCGCACGCGGCCAAGAGTTTCAGCGGTTGCCACCGAGCGCGGCGTTCTCATTCTGTGCTCCGCGGCCCCGTGAGCGACCACCCGTCCCCCTCATCATGCATGGATCGTCGTGCCATTTTCCGCATCAGGATAAGGGGGTCTCCTGGGTGTGCGGGCGGGGCGCTCCGCCTGAACCGTTGGCGGCCGGTCCCGTCCGGCTGCAACTTGACCGCAATCTGCACACGGTGCTCACATCCCGTCGGCCATTCGTTACCATAGGGGCGATGAGAATCGTCACCTACAACGTCAACGGCATCAATGCGCGCCTGCCGAATCTGCTTCGCTGGCTTGGCGAGACGGCGCCCGATGTCGTTTGCCTGCAGGAATTGAAGGCGCCCCAGGATAAATTTCCCGATGCAGCCATCCGGAATGCCGGCTACGGAGTGATCTGGCACGGCCAGAAAAGCTGGAATGGCGTCGCCATCCTCGCTCGCGGCGCAGAGCCGGTGGAGATCAGGCGCGCGCTGCCGGGCGATCCCGATGACGTCCATAGCCGGTACATCGAGGCCACTGTGCATGGCTTGGTAATCGGCTGCCTCTATCTGCCGAACGGCAATCCCGCGCCAGGACCGAAATACGATTACAAACTGCGATGGCTGGAGCGCCTGAACGCTCATGCCGCCGAGCTGGTCTCCAGCGCCTCCCCCGTCATCCTTGCCGGCGATTACAACGTGATACCCACGGAGCGGGATGTCTACAAGCCGGAGCGATGGGTCGATGACGCCCTGTTTCGAATTGAAGTGCGTGATGCATTCGCGCGCCTGGCCAGGCAGGGATGGACCGATGCGATACGGGCCATTCATCCGGATACCCAGATCTATACGTTCTGGGACTACTTTCGGAATGCCTACGGGCGCGATGCCGGGTTGCGAATCGATCATCTGCTTCTCAACCCCGCCGTCGCTGACCGGCTGCTCGGCGCGAGCGTCGACCGGAATGTGCGCGGCTGGGAGAAAGCAAGCGATCACGCACCCACATGGGTGGAGTTGCGAGGCGCATCGAAGTGAGCCCTATCCGGAACCCTTCACCCTCGCGCGCAAGGCAGCACGCTCCTCTGCGGTCACTTCATCGAGACACGCCCGCAACTTGGCCGCCATCGCAGGCTCGGAACCCGGCCGAAGGACGGTCGAATGGGAGCCCGGAACGTCGATCACGCGGATGCCTCCCCGCGCAAGCCGCCCCCAGCCCAACGTGCGACTGAACGTCCCCGTGACTCGACGATCGGTCGCGCGAAACAAAGTGACGGCGCCGGGATATGACCTTGGGCGGTACTCACTAACCGCGCGCTCTATCGCCGTCCACACCGCGTTTTTCGTACCGTCGGGACTCGCTCGGTGAGCGCGCGACACAGGCGGCGTTGCGGCCGGCTGGTCGGTCCAACTCACGAATTTGCGCCACAGGTACGCCCCGCGCTGCTTTGCCGGCAGCTGGCGAACGGCTTCGATCTGATGCCGCACTGAATCGGTGAGGCTGCGTCGCTGATTGCGCGTGCGCGCGTCAGCTTCCAGGATGGCCAGCAGGGCGACTCGTTCTCCGGCAGCGCGCAACTGTTGAGCCATTTCAAACGCAATGTGCGCACCGGCCGAGTGGCCTCCGATCAGATACGGCCCATCGGGCTGCAGTGCGCGGATCTCCCGGACATACCGGGAAGCCATGGTTTCGACCCGATCCAGGGGCGTCTCGTTGGTATCCAGCTCGGGAACTCGAACGCCGTAAATGGGACGCTTCGCGCCCAGAAAGTGTGCGAGATCCCTGTATGCGGTGACGTCTCCACTGACATGATGCACGAGGAACAGGGGCGCCCCGGGTTCACCTTGCGCGAGCGGGACGAGCGCCCCGCGACCGGCTGCGAATGCCGATATGCGGCTGGCGAGCATCTCGATCGTCGGCGCCTCGAACAGCAGACCCGGCGATAGTGCCCGGCACAGCATTCTTTCGATGCTGCTCGCGACCTGCACCGCGGAAAGGGAATGGCCGCCCAGCGCAAAAAAATCGTCGCGGATTCCGATTGGACGGGCCTGCAATACTTCTTCCCACACGCGCACCACACGAGCCTCAAACTCGGTCCGCGGCGCGACGAAGCTGCTTTGCTCCTCGGCGGCGACCCCTTTTTGCAACGCGCGCCGGTCAAGTTTGCCGTTCGGGGTCAAGGGAAGTGCCGCAATCACTTCAAAGCGATTCGGAACCAATGCCGGCGGAACGCGATCCCGGACGAACGCACGCAGATCGGCGGAGGCAATTGTGGCGGCGCCGCGCGGCACGAGATAAGCCGTCAACCGCGTACCTGAGGGCGTCTCGTCGCAAACGACTGCGGCGGCGTGCACCGCGGGGTGATCCAGAAGTGCGGCCTCGATGTCACCGAGCTCTGCACGGACACCGCGAATCTTGACTTGATTGTCCAGCCGGCCCGCAAATTCGATTACGCCGTCGGCCCGCATGCGCCCCAGATCTCCCGTGCGATACAATTTTGCAGCCGGAGCCCCTGCCAGCCGGCTCTCCACAAACCGCTCGGCGGTCAATTCGGGGCGGCTCAGATAACCCTGTGCGACTCCCGCGCCGCCGATGTAGATTTCCCCGAGGACGCCGGGTGGTACGAGTTGGCGGTGTGGGTCCAGCACATATACCTGTGTATTGGCGATGGGGCGCCCTATCGGAACGGTGGATTGTCCGGGGATGTCCACGCACCTCCAGTAGACCGAGGCAATCGTTGCCTCCGTAGTGCCGTAGCCGTTGAAAAATGCCACGGCCGGCAGACTCTCGAGAACCCGCCGCTGCAAGGAGACAGACAGGCCTTCGCCACCCGTGGTCAGGCGTCGTAGTGAGCTGCAACGTCCGATATCCGGCTCTTCCACGATTGCCCGAAGCAGCGAAGGTACGAAACAGGCGATCGTGATGCGCTGCTCGACGATCAGCCTGACGAGATACGCACTGTCGTATTCGAACCGTGGCCGCGTCAGGACCAGGCAGGCCCCGGCCGTCAAGGGCTCGAGCATCTCCCACACGGAATCGTCAAAGCTCAGCGATGCGGTCTGCAGACATTGGTCTGAGGGCTCAACCGGGAAATAGCTGTTGCGCCATGCCAAGTGGCTCGACACGCCGCCATGTGTGACGAGCACTCCCTTTGGCGTACCCGTCGAGCCCGACGTATAAATGACGTAAGCGATGTCCGCCGCGCTCACGTGTATCCCTGCATTATGCGCCGCGGGTCCGGAACAGCCGGCATCCTGATCGACGTACAGGGGCCGCGCCGCGTGCGGCGGCAGCGACGCAGAGATCCGCTCGGTCGTCACGAGAACTACAGGATCGGCGTCACCCAACATCGAGTGCAGCCGGGCCTGCGGATAGGCGGGGTCCAGGGGGACGTACGCGGCGCCGCTCTTCAACACCGCGAGCACTGCAATCACCATCTCAGGTGAGCGTTCGAGGCAGATGCCTACCCGCTTGCCGCGCTTCGCCCCGAGCCCTCTGAGGCTGCGCGCCAATCGATTCGCCCTTGCGTTCAGATCAGCATAACTGAGCTGCAGGTCGCCAGACTTCAGGGCTAGCGCTGCCGGGGAAACCGCGGCCTGCACCTCGAATTGCGAGTGGCAGCCCTCGGTGCCCGGCACTGTGAGCACCGGGCCGCTGCAGGCCGCAAGCAGATCTTCTGCTTCGCGTGGCGAAAGCAAAGACAGACTGGGGAGTGCCCGGTCGGGAGCCTGAACCGCAGCCACCAGCAGCGTCCGCAAGTGCTCCGCTACCCGTTGCGCACTCGAGGCTGCGGCTACGTCAGCGTTGATATCGATCCACAGATCATACGTCTCGCCACGTGGCTCGATGCTCAGGGAGATAGCGTTGGATCCATGTCCCGGATGCACCCTGCGGATGTCCAACGACCCCATTGGCTTCGCAAGTGGACGCATGTAATTGAAAAGAGCGCTGAAGGCCGGCGTACGTGATGAATGCCCAACGCTGTATTGCCGATGCTTCAGCGCCTGGGTGGCACAGGCGGCCACCTGCCGCACGAGCGTCCGAAGCGTGTCCTGCGGCCCTACGCGCAAGCAGAGCGGAAAGACCTCCATGAACAATCCGATCGTGCGCCTGTCCGGCTCCGAATTGCGATTGTGAAACGTCACTCCGATTGAAACCCGCTCGGTGCCGCCGACCCGGCTCAAATAGGCCGCGAACGCTGCGTTGAAGAGGTTCGCGGTCACCGCGTGCTCGCTCATTGCCGCGGTGGCCATCGAGCGTGCAAGGGCCGAGAGGGCTGCCGAGCTCGAGGCGTCGAGTCTCAGTACGACCCGCTCCTGCCTCGTCGTGCACGACGCGTCAACGCCGTAAAAGCGCGGTGTCTCGGGGGAGTCCTTCAACAAGGTGCTCCAGTAGCTCTTGGCGGTACGGTACTCCTCGGACCGGCGCTGCGCGGAGGCTGCTGAGAAGTACTCGCTGAACTGCGGAAAGGTGTCGGAGGCGGTCAGTAGACCCGCATACAGCTCAGTGACACGGCGGAGCAGGATCTGAATTGCAGCACCGTCGGCAACGACGTGATGAACGTGCAGGAACCACACGTACTGCGACACGGCGGTTGGGATCAACGCTGTATCAAACACGCGCTCGCTCAGGACGAGGGCTCGCTGGAGCCGCCGGTCGATCCAATTCTTCAGAGCGTCTTCGCAGCCGCTGTCCGGATCGAGGTCCACGCAAGCCACTTCCGCGGGAAACGGCGGCAACACGCGTTGCAGCGGAACCCCATCCCGCTCTTCCACGACAATACGCAGTGCATCGCACGAATCCACGAGCGCCTGCCATGCGAGCCTGAATCGGTCAGGCTCGAGCCCCGTCCACCTGATCGCATACACGGAGTTATAGAGCACCAGGCCCGGATGCAGCCGTTGACCGGCATAAATCAAGAACTGACGGCCCGTCAGGTTCGAGCGGTCCAGCAGGTCATCGAACGCGGACGCAACCGGCACGGCGCGGCTCGCTCATCCCACGCGGGCCGCGCGCTGCAGCGTCTCGTCCAGCCGGGTTGCGCAATTCATCGGGCGTCGTAGACTTTCGAGCGAGATGCCCTGCCGCAGAGCGAGAACCACACCGGCTGCTTCGAGATACGAGCGCACGGCAATGACATTACGCATGCTCATCTTGTCATTGGTCACGGCCAGCAGGGTCTGGTTTTCCTCGACGGCGATGAGTCACGTGCGCGCATCGTTCTTGGTGACGGTTAGCGTCGCATTTGTAATTCTCATTGTTGGCCCGATCATAGCATCGTGGGTCGGGGCCCGCAGCGCCACGGTAACCTGACCGTCCGCGGTGTGGCCAGCTCAAGCGCCACCGCGAGCCACGCTCGGCACCTCGCGTTGCGTATCCTTGAAACTTCTTACAAATCAATGGCTAATGAAACCCCGCGCGGAGACCGCAGCGTCAATGCCCTGCGAGCCGTCGGCACCGTCGGGCGTATTCGGTAAAATCGACTTGCAACGCCGGCTCGGGAACCCATACGGTGGGTGTGTGCTTGAATGGGCAGGTGATGAGTTGGCAAGAGATCAGCGAGTTTGAAGGAGACAGCTATGGCGACGGGTTGGGCAGGCGACGGTGCGGTTCAGGACCAGATTGATGCAACCGTGAAGGATGGGGTCTCGCGCGCCCGCAGCCAGCTGTCCCAGGGTCCCGGACTCGCTCACTGCACGAATTGCGGAGCTGCGATTCCGGCAGCGCGGCGCAGCGCCATTGCCGGAGCTCGGCTGTGCGTGCCGTGTCAGGAGGCGGAGGATCGCGAAGTCGCGCAATTCAGCGGGTACAACCGCCGTGCCAGCAAGGACAGTCAGCTGCGCTGAGGCCCTCGGTCCCAGCGTCAGCGGTCGGGGCAAGCGCAGGCGCTGCGACGAACCGCAAACGCTCGGCCGCTGCATGGTCACGATTCCGGGCTGCGTGCCCTCCACTCCTCACGGCTTTGTCCCCAGATATCCACCCTGACCTCCTCAATCGGGGCAGGCAGCTTTCCGGGCCCGCGCAACCGCGATCCCAGTTTTCGCGCCACAGCCTGCGACATGAGGTTGTCGGGGGCGATGCTGTGAATCACCTCGGCCCAGCCTAACTCCTGGAATGCCCAGTCTATGGCGGCAACCGCGGCCTCGGTCGCATAACCCCGCCCCCAACACTCGCGCACGAGACCCCATCCCACTTCCGTGCCCGGCCAGCCATCGGGCTGCCAGGGTCCGACCCGTCCGACCCAGCGGCCCGTGGATTTCTCGATGACGGAAAACATGGCGAAACCGTTCAGATGCCATGATCCGGCCATGCACATGAAACCCCGCCATGCGACGGGCCGGGGCTGCGCCCCGCCGAGAAATTGCGACGCCTCCGCATCGGCCATCAGCACCGCATACGGATCGAAGTCCTCGAGCAGCAGGGGCCTCAGAAGCAGACGCGGGGTTTGCAGTTGCAGGCTTTCGGTTCTCAACAGGTCCCGTCTCATTGGCTGAATCGCGCCCCGGTGCGCAAGCAGCAACTTGCGTCTCCTCCTTATAGGAGAGGCATTCCTGTGTCAACCGGCTGATGCAAGGTGGCATCGCCGGATGGCAGGATGACAGCGCGTCTCATCTCGTTGCCGACGGAGTCTTGCGCCATGTTCATCGTCGCCGCTCTGGCACACTTCCAATCCATTCAGCACGGCCCAGGCGAGGAAGGCGTTGCTGCTATCATGAGGCCGGGCGCTGCCGATGGGGGCGGCGGCGGAGAGACACAGGATGAGAACCGGCAAGGTCGCGGCGCTGGCGGTAGTTTTGCTTTCGACCGCATCCGCCGCGACGCCGCTGCGAACCAACAGGCAGCCCGATGCGGCTGCGATCCTGGTCACTGAAGGGACCATCTCCTCCATACAGTCCGCACTGCGCCAACGGCGCGTCAGCTGCGTGGAAATAGTCACGGCTTATCTCGAGCGGATAGCGCGCCTGGACAGGATGCGCGGCTTGAATGCAATCACCACGCTCAATCCCGAAGCGCTGCAGGATGCTGCGCGTCTCGACGAAGCGTTGCGGACGGGACATTCCCTTGGCAGTCTTTTTTGCGTTCCCGTGCTGGTCAAAGACAATATCGACACGCGTGGGCTCGCCACGACGGGCGGCTCGATGGCGATGTTGCATAACGTGCCGCAAGAGGATGCCTTTATCGTCCGGAATCTGCACGCGGCCGGCGCGATCGTGCTCGCCAAGACGAACATGGCCGAGTGGGCATTCAGTCCGCGTGACACGGTGAGTTCCTCACGCGGCGTCACGACCAACGCTTATGACCAGACTCGAACACCGGCGGGTTCCTCGGGCGGCACGGCCGCCGGCATCGCCGCAAGCTTCGGTCTGGTGGGATTGGGCACGGACACGGGCAATTCGGTTCGCGGCCCGTCAGCCTATGCGGCGCTGGTAGGTCTTCGGCCCACGCTCGGGTTGGTGAGTCGCGGCGGAATCATTCCCCTGGAGCTCGACCGTGATACCGCGGGCCCGATCACGCGGACTGTCGAGGACAATGCCCGGCTGCTGAACGTTCTGGCCCGCCGCGATCCCGCCGATCCGCTGACCGCGGACCCTGCCTATCGCCGCCCGCCCGATTACACGAAATTTCTCAGAGCCGATGCCCTCAACGGCGCCAGGATCGGCGTCGTGCGGGCGCTGGCGCCGCCAGCCGAGACGGATCCGCAGGTACTGGCCTCGTTCAATGGAGCGATCGAGAGCCTGCGCCAGGGCGGCGCGATCATCGTCGATCCGGTCACGATTCCCAACCTCGAGGCTCATCTGGACAATGGGTACTACTGCGCCCGCTTTGCCTTCGATGCCAACACGTATCTGCGCAGCGCCGGCCATCCGGGCGCACCACGCGATATCCGGGCAATATTCGCGGCGGGCTCGTACTCACCGCATTCGAAGTCTGACTTCGAGCGATTTCTGAAGGGGTCGGCCGCCAATCCCCAGGACGCCAAGCCCGGTTGCCCGCTGTATCTGGCTCACCCGGGCCGCCGCGCGATGCTGCACGACCTGGAATGGGCCATGGATGCGGCGCGGGTGGATGTGCTGGTTTATCCGACCTGGCTCAACCTGCCGCCCCGCCTCGAGGCGGCGGTCGTGGCATACCGGGGCGACAACTCCCAGCTTCTGTCGCCTCCGACCGGCATGCCGGCCATCACCCTTCCTTGCGGATTCGCGCAGGGTCTGCCTATCGGCCTGCAATGGCTGGGCCGCCGTTTCGATGAGGGCAGGCTCTATGGCCTCGCCTATGCCTTCGAGCAGCGGACCCATTGGCGCCGGCCGCCTGCCGGCTTCGAGCCGGTGCGCGCCGAGTAGAAGTACGGCGCGGATCCTCCTCAGAGCCTCGACCGATACTGCGTCTGCACCGCTCTGATCTTCTTGTCCGTGCCGAAGAAGGCATGCTTCGACATGTCGACCGAATACTTGCTCGCCTCCGGATGGCGGCCCAGGCCCTCGGCCAGCGCGCGAATGTGATGCGGACCGGCTCCGCAGCAGATCCCGAGATATTTGATGCCGAGCGCGTACGCGTCGCGGCCGAATTCGAACATCTCGGAGCGCGGGCACAAGAATGGATCCAGGCCTACCGGGAACGCGCGCGCATTCTCGCAACATGGGTCCGTCAGCGACATGAACGACGGCTGTGCCGCGGTCGTCCGGTAAGGCACGGGCAACGCTGCGACCTCGCACTTCACCGCGCTGCGGATCTCCTTCAGGATCGGCATCATCGTGTCCGGCCCGCGATGGCAGTTGAGACCGACCACGTCCGCGCCCGCAGCTTCCAGCCGCTTGCACGTCTCCACCGGACTCCAGCCATCCCGCATGTTTGGCTCGCGATGCACCGAGAAGGTCACCACCGCCGGCACCTTCGAGTATCTCTTGATGGCCTCGAGCGCCATCAACGCCTCGGCGCCCCAGGAAAACGTCTCCGCGACGATGTAGTCCACGCCGGCCTCGGCCGCCCAGCCCACCTGCTCCTCGAAGATCCGGGCGACTTCCTTCAGCGCCTTGCGGTCGCCGGGATCATAGATGTTGGTATTGCAGATGTCGCCGGCGAACAGCGTGCGGGTCCGGCGGGCCACCCTCTTTGCGATCTTCAGGGCGATGCGGTTCATCGGCACGAGATCCTTCTCGCGCCCGATGACCCGCAGCTTTTCGCGGTGTACATAGTACGTGAGCGCCTGCGTCACGTCGGAGCCAGCGTGCGCAAAATCCATGTGCAGCTGCTCCACGACCTCCGGGTGCTCGGTGAGCACGACCGGAACGAACGCGCCCGCCTGCAGGTACCCGCGGCGTTCCAGCTCAAACACGTAGCCCTCGGCGCAGATGACAGGACCTGCGGCCAAGCGCTTCAGCAGGCCGGGCTCCTTGTAGGCCTTGGCTGAGGCTCGTTTACTGTTTGCCGCGCGACTGGATTTTGCAGGGGCTGCCATGTGGATCTCCGGAATCGACTTGAGTGGGATGGTTCGAATTGTGTGTTACCGCGCAGCGCCGCGCTGTACGTGAAATGCCGCGGTCAGCCGCGCATGCGTGCACCGTCGGCATCGAATGCCGGCGCGCTCAGGCGTTGCGCCTTGCGCCGCTCGCCAATGATCTCGATCTCGAAGCCGGCCGTCTCGCCGGCCAGCTTTGCCGGAACGTAGCCCAGCGCAAGCGAGCGCTGCACGCTGTGCCCGTACGCGCCGGAAGTCACCCAACCGACGACCTTGCCGTCATGCCAAATGGGCTCGTCACCCAGGGCATCTGCGTCCGCAGCGTCGACCGCGAACGTCGCAAGCCTCAGGGCACCGCCGCTCGCCTTTTCCTCGGCTGCCGCTGCACGGCCGATAAATTCACCCTTCCTCAAATCCACGAAGCGGTCGAGACCCGCCTCATGAGGTCCATAGATGGGACGGAATTCGCGCGCCCAGGTTCCAAAACTCTTCTCGATGCGTAGCGAATTCAGGGCGCGGCCGCCGAAGTGCTGCAACCCCTGGTCGCGTCCGGCCGTCGCCAGCAGATCGTAGAGCGCCCGCTGATAGTCGGTGGTCACCCAGATCTCATAGCCGAGATCGCCAGTGAACGACAGCCGGCCAACGAACGCCGGAATCATCCCGATATCCATCCGTCTGAACGACATGAACGGAAATCCTGCGCTCGACAGGTCGTCACGCACGACGGACTGCAGCAGCACCCGCGAGCCAGGGCCGGCGAGCGACAACCCGACGTATTCCATCGCACAAGGCCGCAGTCCCACACCGGTTGGCGGCAGATGGCGCTCGAACCAGCGCATGTAGTAACTCTCCGCGGCGTAAGTACCGATGAGAAAAATACGCTCCGCGGCCGGGCGGCACATCGTGAAATCGCCGATGAGCTTGCCGCGCGCATTCAGCATGGGTGTCAGGGCAATGCGGCCGACATCCGGCACGCGGTTGGCCATCATCCGCGAAAGCCACTCGGCGGCCCCGGGGCCGGTGACTTCGAACTTGCCATAGTTGGAGATCTCGAGAAGCCCGACACTGTCCCGCACCGCCTTGCACTCGGCGGCCACGTGCGGGTGTGCGCTCGAACGGCGAAAGGTGATGTCTTCCGAGGCCTGCTGCGCCGACGGTGCGAACCACAGTGGATGCTCGAGCCCGCAGTAGTCGCCAAATACAGCGTTCCTCGCCTGCAACCGGTCATATATCGGTGTCGTGCGCAAAGGCCGCGCGGCCGTGAGCTCCTCGTTGGGAAACCGGATGCGGAAGCGGCGGGAATAATTCTCCCGGACCTTCGCGTTGGTGTAGGCGAGAGTGGCCCAGTCGCCGTAGCGCGATACATCCATCGCCCAGACATCGGCGCCCGGATCGCCATCGACCATCCAGTGCGCAAGCGCAAGGCCGACACCGCCTCCCTGGCTGAAGCCCGCCATCACTCCGCAGGCGACCCAGAAATTCCGCAAGCCCTTCACCGGACCCACCAGCGGGTTGCCGTCGGGCGCAAACGTGAAGGGTCCGTTGACCACCTTCTTGATGCCGGCCTGGCCGAGCACCGGGAAGTGCTCGAACCCCACCTCCAGGCTGGGCGCAATCCGCTCCAGGTCGTTCGGCAACAGGTTCTGCCCGAAGTCCCAGGGCGTCTCGATCGGCGACCACGGCACGCCGGCGCGCTCGTAGGTCCCCATGAGCATGGCGCCGCGCTCCTCACGCAGGTAGATCTCACCCTCGAAATCAATGCAGTGCAGCTGCTCCTTCTGCCCTTCGAGCGCGGGGATCTTCTCGGTGATCAGATACTGGTGCTGCATGGCGAGGATCGGCAGCTCGAGCCCCACCATTCGGCCAACCTCGCGCGCCCACAGTCCCCCGGCGTTCACGACGTGCTCGGCATGTACGTTGCCATTCTGCGTGACCACATCCCACGACCCATCGGGGCGCGCCTCGAGATCCGTCACCCGCGTGTGACGCACGATTTCGGCACCCCCGAGCTGGGCCGATTTCGCGTAGGCGTGTGTGACGCCATACGGGTCAACGTGCCCCTCGATCGGATCGTAGATCCCGCCGACGAAATGGCGCTTGTCCATGAGGGGAAAAAGCTTTGCCGCCTCATCGGCCGAGATGAGCTCCAGGTCCATGCCGAGATAGCGGCCGCGCGCCTTGGCCATCTTGAGCCAATCCATCCGCTCGCGGGTACCGGCGAGCATCACTCCCCCGGTGATGTGCATTCCGCAGGATTGCCCCGAGACGCGTTCCAGCTCCTTGTAGAGCTTGATCGTGTACTGCTGCAGCTTGGCGACGTTGGGGTCGCCGTTGACAGTGTGCATGCCTCCGGCTGCGTGCCAGGTGGACCCGGAAGTGAGCTCGTCGCGCTCGATCAGCAGCACGTCGCTCCACCCTGCCTTCGTCAGGTGATACAGAACGCTCGCGCCGACGACTCCGCCGCCGATCACGACTACCTTGGCATGGCTCTTCATGTCGACTCACTCATTTGATACGGCCAGATGCACCGAGGGCTCGACTGCCGCCGAGCTGGTCCCGAACCTTTCGATCAGCCACGAGCGAAACATCGCGATCGCCGGGTCGCCCAAGCCTTCCGGATGAGTGACGAGGTAATAGCCATAGCCATCGTCGAGTGTGGCCTCGAAGGGCTTCACGAGGCGGCCGTTGCGGATCTCCTCGGCAAACAGGTTGGTATCGCACAGCGCGATTCCCTGGCCGCTGAGCGCATACTGTACCGCCAGCACCGCGGTATCGAACACAAGGCCGCGCTCGAAGTTGACGCCGTCCACCCCGGCCTGGCGCACGAATTGCGACCAGGTGTGATGGCGCGGCAGGTCGTTGATCCGCACGTGCACGATTTCATTCGCCTCGATGAATGCGGCGAGATCCTTGCCCGCGTGCAGTGCCGCGATATCCGGATGGCACAGCACGGTCGGGCGGACCTGCCACAGAAGATCCGTAACGAGATCCGTGACGGCCGGCCTGGAGTAGACGACCGCGACATCCACATCGCCAAGCGGTGGGCCGACGCGGTACGGGCTGATGAGATCGATATCCACCTCGGTGCTCGCTCGGCGGAAATCGCGGAGGATCGGTACAGCGAGCTGAACCGCGAAGCTCGGTGGCATTTGCACTCGCAGAGTCCGCTGCGCGGGCGCGCCCTCGTTGCGGATATCGTCAAGCGCGTATTCCAGCCGATCGAACGACTTCACGAGCGCCGGCAGCAGGTGCTGTCCGGCTTTCGTCAACGTCAGGGCGTGCGGCCGCCGATCGAACAACTGCACGCCGATCAACCGCTCCAGCGCGATGACGTGCCGCGACAAGGCGCTCTGGGAGATCAGCAGGGCGTTCGCCGCAGCCGTGAAGCTGCCGTGCTTGGCGACGCCTTCGAAGGCACGCAGCGCGTTCAGGGGCAGCCAGCGCCGATCGATCGTCTTCCTGCTCATCACTTGCTCCTGGTTCGCCACGGCATGCGCCCGCGTGCACCGCAGCCGATTCTAGCTTGCGCGGCCAGCCGGCACCGTGGGCATTCCAATGCCTTTTTTCGATGCGGGTAGCCAATTTCTCGGCTTTGACGCTGCGCACGAATATGGAAGTCTGCACCATGCCACGCGCGCCGGTACACCGGATTGCGTCCATCCAGATCACGCAGCATCGCCTGGCGCTAGAGCCGGCGTTTCACGCGAGCTGGGACAGCGAGCCGCGGACTCACTTCGACGCAACCATAGTGCGCGTGGCAACCGACACCGGCCTGGTCGGCATCGCATCGGGGGACCTGATGGTCGGGTTCCAGGGTCACGAGCACCTGTTCATCGGCCAGGACCCGCTGGCGCTCGAGCGGCATTACCGCGTGTTGTCGAATATCGACTTTCACTACGGGCGCTGTTGGCCGCTCGATCTGGCTTTGTGGGACCTGGCGGGCAAGATCACCGGTCTGCCCTGCTGGAAACTGCTAGGCGGACTGTCCAACCGCGTGCGCGCCTACGCCTCCTCCGGAACGCTGCGCGACCCCGGCGCCATGGCGGAAGCCGCCGAGGGCTACGTTGCGAGAGGATTTCGCGCATTGAAGCTGCGCTTCCATCGGGGCGACTGGCGCGATGACGTCAAGGCGCTGGAAGCGGTGCGGGCACGTGTTGGTCAGCGGCTCGAGCTGATGGTCGACTGCAATCAGGGCTGGCGGCAGCCATGGGATACACAAGCCGCCTGGACGTTGAAAGATGCATTGGCCGTGGCTCGGGAGCTTGAGCGGCTGCGCGTGTTTTGGATGGAGGAACCGCTGCATCGCGGCGACCGTGCAGGTATGCGGACATTGCGGGAAGCAACCGACGTTCGAGTTGCCGCGGGCGAGATGACCCGCCAGGCTCACGAGCTGCGGGACCTCATTACCGGGGGCTGCATCGACGTACTGCAGCCTGATGCGGCGCTCGTCGGCGGGATCACCGGACTGCGCCGTGTCGCGATCATGGCGCAGGAACACAATCTTCTTTTCACGCCTCATACCTGGACCAACGGCATGGGCGTGATCGCCAACACCCATCTGGTCGCGGGGCTCGCCGATGCCCCGTTCATCGAATTTCCCTACGATCCGCCGGAGTGGGACCTCGATCGCCGCGACTACATGCTTGCGCAGCCCCTGCAGGCCGACGCGGATGGCTGGCTGAACTTGAGCGACGCCCCAGGGATGGGTTACACGCTGGACGACGCGCGGCTCGCCAGAACGATTCGCCCATGACCGCGCCCGCCGCTCAGGAGCGCGGCTGAGCCTCGGCACCAAGTGCCTGCTGGAGCGGACCCAGCCAGGGCTCGAAGTTGCGCCACTGATCCAGGCCTTCCTTGAAGATGGGCCTGCGAACCTGTTCGGAGCTCGCGGTGCGCACGCTGCGCTCGGTCTTGTAGAACTCCAGACAGGCGGGCTCGAAGTCCAGGCCGCAGAAATCCAGCAGGCGGCGCACATTTGCTTCCAGATCCGCGACGAGCTCCTCGTGTTGCACGCGCAGTATCCTGCCGGGCAGCACGGTATCCCAGTGATCCATGAGCGCGACATAGTCGCGATAGTAGCGCGCGATGTCCTCCAGGCTGTACGTGAATTCCTGGCCGGTCGCAAACAGCTGCTTGAAGTTGCTGACGCAGCAGGCCATCGCCTCGCGCCGCGCGTCGATGAGGGTCGCGTTGGGCAGCATCAGGTGAATCAGGCCGATATGCCGGAAGTTGTTCGGCATCTTGTCGATGAAGAAACGCTTGCCGCGCGCCATCCCCGGCCGATACACGCGGGTATCCTCCAGGTATTGAACCCCGAACCGCTGGAACTGCTCGGCGCCGAGCTCGGCCAGCGCGCCCGGATATCTCGACTGCAAGCCGGCTTGCTCGCGCCCTTGAATCCGGCCCACGAGCCGCGGAATGTCGGCCAGCTCCATAGTGCCTTCCACACTCGAATGCGAGGCCAGAATCTGCTCGAGCAGCGTGGAGCCCGCGCGCGGCAACCCCACGATGAAAATCGGGTCGGCGCTCTTGCAGCCCCACCCGCGCCGCGATGCCAGGAACTGCGGCGTAAACACCTCGGCCTGTCGGCGTAGGGCGTCTTCCATCGCGTCCGCACTGTAGCGGACCTCGTCCTTTTTCAAGGCGTTGCCGCGCTCGTAGTAACGGAACGATTCCTCGTACTGCCCGCTGTCCTCGAGTGCCTTGCCCAACGCGAAACACAAGTGGTACCGATCAACCGGCGCGAGCCCTGCGGCGGCCTCCTGGGCACGCATCTGTGCAATCTGCTCGTCCCTGAAGCGGTAGGTTTTGAGGTTGGCAAGGCTCCAGTAGGCGTCCCCGAAACTGGGGCGGACGGCCGCGGATTGTCGATACGCAGCGATCGCCTCGGCCTGCCGGCCGAGCGTCTTCAGCGCGTGTGCGATCGACAGGTGCAGTTCTGCGTTATCGGGCGTCTCGCTGACCAGTTCCCGGAAGGCGCGCAATGCTTCATCATGGTCGCCCAGACCCACGCAGGCAGTGGCGTACACCGTGCGAAACGCCCGGTTCGAAGGCTCGACCTGCAGCAGCTTGCGCGCCTCTTCCAACGCACGTTCGTGTTTGTGGCGCTTGGAGAGCACACAGGCATAGTCATAGCGTGCGATGTGATAGTCGGGAGCGAATACCAACACGCTTTCGAGAAGAAATTCCGCATCGTCCAGCACATCGAGCCGGCTGCCGACCTGAGCAAGCAGGCGCATCGCCTCGACGTGGTCGGGATGCCGCTGCAGGAAAGCGCGCAGAATCCGTTCAGCCCCGAGGACGTCCCCTTCCGTCAGCAGGCCGGCCGCTGACAGCACCGGCGGGGGCAGACCGCCGAGCTGGGCAACTTCGCGCTGCGCAGCCTGCGCATTCGCGGGCTGACCCGCCGAGCGGTACAGCGCGGCAAGGGTTCTCCAGCTGGCAATCAGCGCCGGATTCAGCGCCACCGCGCGCCGGTAGGCCTCCATTGCGGCAGCGCCTTTGCCGAGCGTCCGGTAGCAGTGTCCACGCTCCTGGTAAAGCCGCCCGAAGTCAGGATGCAGACGCTCGAAGCGCTCCAGCGTCGCCAGCGCGTCCGGCAATTGGCCCAGATACCGCTGACTCACGGCAACCAGGTAGAGGACGTCCCGGTTTTCCGGTACCTCGGCGAGCAACGCCGCAGCCGCCTCGGCAGAGGCGGCGAACTGCCGCTTCTCCACGAGCGCGCGGATGCGCCGAACCTCAGCCTCGACGCGCGATTGCGCGAGTTGCGGCTGCACGGTTGCCAAAGCTTGCGAAGGGGTCTGGGCTATTTGGTCTCCTGGAACTTGTAGCTCACCGTCACCCCGAGGGTTCGCGGCCGATTGATGCTGTTCGCCTTGAAGAACTGCGTATAGCTGGTGAACAGCGTCGCCCGCGTATCGCTCAGATTGTCTCCATAGAACTGGGCGGTCCACGCATCCTTCGATACGCCGACCGAGGCCTGGTAGGTCGTGAATGCGGGCTGGTCGAAGGCTACGCTCTGGCCCTGAAAGGTCTTCGTGAGCTGGTCCGTCGACGAGAAGGAGTGGGACTGGTGTGTCGCACCCACTTGCACGAAGGCACCGTAGTCGGCCAGATTGAACTCATAACGCGCGCGGATGTTGCCCTGGAACGGCGGCGACTGGGCCAGCGGGGTGCCCAGAGCGCCGAACGGATTGACGATATTGATCGGCTGGCCGGTTGACGGATTCGTGAGATTCAGTGTCTGCACGACTTCACTGTGGTTCCACGAAGCGCCCGCGGTGACGGTCAATCCCTCGGTCACCCGTCCGATGATCGACGCCTCGAGGCCGCGCACCCTGTAATTGGGCCCGTTGGTCGTGAACGTCAGGTTGCCCGTAACACCGGGGTCGAAGATCGAGATCTGCGTGTCCTTCCAGTCCTCCTGGTAGATCGCGCCGTTGAACTGCACGCGCCGATCGAGCCACGAGGTTTTCCAGCCGATCTCGTTGTTGACCAGCGTATCCGGCGCAAAAGCGAGCGGCGGAACGAAGATCCCGAACAGCGGCGAGCCGGGCTTGATGATGGACTGCGCGCGGTTGAAGCCGCCGGGCCGGAAACCCTGCGACCAGGTGTAGTACAGCAGGTCGTCGGGCGTGACGTGCCAGCTCAGGTTGGCGCGGCTCTTGAAGCCCACGTAGCTCTTGTGCAGGTTCTTCGCATCGAGGTTATTGAAGTTGCTGAGTACGCCGTTCTGCGGCGAGCTGATGCAGGGATTAGGCGGGACGACGCCATTGTAGGGGCCATTGATCTCGCACCCGAAGCTGCCGACATTGGAACCCAGCTCGAAGTTCTGGGTGTCATACCAACGCGTGCCGCCGGTGATGGTCAGCACCTTGGGGATGATGTCGAAATCGATCGAAGTAAACAGCGCGGTCTGCTTGTATCCGCGAGTGATGTCGTCGAAGAATGCGTCGCCGGCCGCACGAACGTTGGGATTGTTGGCCGTCACCGGATGCAGTTCACCCGTCGCCGGATCGATGGTCGGTGGTCCGATCGGCTGGAAGTTCGGGCTCGTCCCGTAGTGCCAGTCCGTCTGCTCGTGAATCGTGTAATTCTCCCAGAAGGCCCCGACGAGACCACGCAGGCGCCAGTCAGCGGGCGTGCTCAGACGCATCTCGTGGCTCTGGTGCGTGGTGGTCTGGAAATCGGTCCAATAGGCGCTCGGGGAGTAGCAGAAGCCCGGTGAGTTGGGCGTCGGGGTGATCTTTCCACCCACAGTCGTAAACGGATAGCCCGGATAGTTGCACTGGTAGTAGCTCGCGTACGTACCGCGCGAATAGTTGGTGTAATCCAGCTGCTGCGTGATATTTCGGTCGAGGTAGGCTCCCGTGTAGACGAACTGCAGCTCCTGGATGCGGCCGTTGATCGTCAGCGCGGTGTTCTCGAACTTGTCCTTGTTGTAGGAAGGATTGAACATCTCGACCGACAGATCGGGCACCGTCTTGCCCGCGGCATCGTACTGTTCCTGGAAGAACACGCCCTCGGCGTCCATGTCCTGATAGGACTGCACGAGCAGCGCGTTCCAGTCGTCGTTGATCTGGTAGAGACCGGAGGCGCGGATGCCCTTGTAGGTCACGGGATTGAAATTGCGTTCGGCATTGGCGGTGTTGTTGATGGACCCGGTATTCGGCGGCACGACCCCGCCGAAATAATTGACGACCACCCGATCGGTGGGCAGGCGGCCGAACGTCGCCGGAATATTGTCGATGTAACCGCCGCGGCTGTCGCTGTACACGGAGGCCCGCACCGACAGCCGGTCCGCGATCAGCGGCAGATTGATCGTCGCGTCGATGTTGGTGCTCGGATCGCCGCTGGCGGTGACCGCGTAGCCGGCGTTGAAATTGGCCTCCGTGACATTCAGCTTCGGCTTGTTCGTGATGTAGCGCAGCACGCCCGCTTCCGCGCCGGCGCCGAACAGCGTGCCCTGGGGACCCTCCAGGACCTCGATGCGCTCCAGATCCACCGCATAGATGTCCAGGTTGCGCCCGGGGAGCTGTCCGGACTGATCATCCAGATACACCGCCACGTTCGGAAACGGGCCCACGACGCCCGAGCCCTGCACGGCGCCGCCGGGGGTTGCCAGGCCGCGCATGTAGATGTTGCTCTGGCCGGGACCGAGGCTGCTCGTGGTCACGTTCGGCAGATATTTGACCGCATCCTCGAACGTCGTCACGTTGAGTTGGTGCAGCGTCTCGGGTGTCATGGCCTGCACCGTGATCGGCACGTCCTGCAGCCGTTCCTCGCGCCGCGTGGCGGTGACCACGACTTCGCTGATTCCAAGGCTCGCTTCCGATTCCGCCGGACTGGTCTCGGCAGGCGCCGCTGCGTTGGCGGCGGCGGCGTGCGCGCCCAGAATCGCGGCGACCGCGCAGTACACTCTGTAGTTCGATTTCAAGCTGCTCTCCCCGATATTGAATGCTCTTTCGGAAGAACCACCGTTGCCCCCCGACCCCGCCCTGTAGCGCGTGGGCAACAATAGCGCCCGGCAGGCGGCTTCCCCCCGGCCCAAACTTTCACGGCGGCGCAATCCTTGGCAAGCGCAGATATTGGATCGGGCCATCCAAAAAAATCATGGCCTTCTTCTAAAGCCCACTTAGCGATCCCCCGCCACGTGCGCGGGGAGCCCCACCTTCGGATTTGGATCCTGCTTGTTACGCGCCCCGCTGTCCACAATTTCTACGTCGTCCGCAACCGATGCGCCATCGCAACACGGCCCGGGGCGCCGTGCGATGTACAGCGGCGACATTCCCGCTGTACGGATGCGGCGCGGGGCCGGAAATTTCGCCCCGTCAGACTCGTCCCACAGCGAAGTCAGGACGTTTCCGATTACTCGCCGCCCCGGCACCGGGCGAACATGGCGGCCAGGATCGCTGTGTTTCGAAACGCGGGCATTGGGGAGAGGCAAAATGCTTCATTACGCGGTCGTTTTCTTCATTATCGCTATCATTGCAGCGATTCTCGGCTTTGGCGGCATCGCCGCCGGCGCGGCGGGAATCGCGAAGGTGCTGTTTTTCGTATTCCTGGTGCTGGCCATCCTGACTTTCCTGCGCCGGGCATAGGTTCGCGCCCGGGGGCCGCCCGCGGGAGGCATAATCGCAGGCGCATGCCCTGGCTGTCCCTCCTGTTCATCATCGCGCTTGCCGCAGGCACGCTGCTGCGCTTTGGGCTGTCCGTCCGCCAGGTCAGGGCGGTGCAGTCCCACCGCGGGCACGTACCGGAGCCGTTTTCCGATCGGATCTCGCTTGCGGAGCACCAGAAGGCGGCCGACTACACGGTCGCCAATGCGCGGTTCGGCCGCCTCTGCATCAGCGCCGACGCGCTCGTGACCCTTGCACTGACGCTCGGAGGCGGTATTGGCGCCATCGACGCGCTTTGGGCCCGTGCCGGCTGGGCTCAACCCTGGGAAGGCGCGGCCGTCGTCCTGACCGTGCTCTGTTTCACGTCGGCGATCGATCTGCCCCTGTCCCTGTGGCGTACCTTCCGGTTGGAAGCGAGTTTTGGCTTCAACCGCGCGACGCCGCGAATTGTCCTGACGGACCTGGTCAAGAGCGCCCTGCTGGCGCTGCTGATAGGCGGGCCCGTCGTGCTCGGCGCGTTGGCCCTCATGGATCGCGCCGGGCGACTGTGGTGGCTTTGGGCCTGGTGCGGCTGGCTCGGGCTGATGCTGCTCATGACCTGGGCGTGGCCGGCGTTCATCGCTCCGTTATTCAATCGATTCTCGCCCCTCGAGGACCGGACGCTGCACGCCCGGATCGAATCGTTACTCGAGCGCTGCGGCTTCACCTCAAAGGGCGTGTTCGTCGTCGATGGCTCGCGCCGCTCGGCGCACGGCAATGCCTACTTCACGGGTATCGGCCGCCATAAGCGCATAGTGTTCTTCGATACCCTGCTGGCGCGCCTGACACACTCCGAGGTGGAAGCGGTGCTCGCGCATGAGCTCGGCCACTTCCGCCTCAGGCATGTGCGCAAGAGGCTCCTCGTCACGGTCGCCCTGGCGTTCGTCGCCTTGGCCTTCCTCGGCTGGCTGGCTGGCCAATCCTTCTTCTACAGCGCTCTCGGCGTCCCGGTGGCGTCCTCCCATGCGGCGCTGTTGCTGTTCATGTTCGCCGCGCCGGTGTTCATGTTCTTTGCGACGCCACTCGCCTCGTCATGGTCACGGCGGCATGAGTTCGAAGCCGACGCCTTCGCGGCGCGCCATTGCAGCGCTGACGAGCTGGCTGCGGGGCTGGTGAAGCTGTACCGCGACAACGCCACCACTCTGACACCGGATGAGCTGTATTCGGCGTTCTACTACTCGCATCCGCCGGCGCTCGAGCGCATCGGCCGCCTGCGCCTGCTGGATTCCAGCAATGGGCGCGCGCAGCCCGCGACTGCCGCACAGCCTGCGGGATGAATGTGGGACGGCTGCGAGCGTCAGCCGCCGAACGGGTGCCGCAGTACGATCGTCTGCTCGCGGTCCGGTCCCGTGGAAATCATCCCGATCGGTACGTTGACGAGCGCCTGCAGCCGCTCCAGGTATTTGCGCGCGTTTGCGGGCAAGGCATCGTAGTCCGTGATGCCAACGGTCGAGTCCTTCCAGCCCGGCACCTCCTCGTATACCGGCTCCACTTCGGCATAACCGTCGATGCTCAGAGGGGGCTCCGCCACGACCTCCCCGCCGATGCGGTAACCGACAGCCACCCGGATCGTGTCGAGTCCATCCAGCACGTCGAGCTTCGTGATGCACAGGTTGGACACGCTCGAATGCACGATCGCGCGCCGCAGGGCCACTGAGTCGAACCAGCCGCAGCGCCGCCGCCGTCCCGTTACGGAGCCAAACTCATGCCCTACTCGTGACAGGTGCTCCCCGTACTCGTCGAAAAGCTCCGTCGGAAACGGACCCGCGCCGACGCGAGTCGTATACGCCTTCACGATGCCGATCACTTCGTCGAACGCGCGTGGGCCGAGTCCCGTGCCCGTTCCGGCGAACCCCGCTGTCGTATTGGAGGATGTGACGAATGGATACGTTCCGAGGTCCACGTCCAGCATGGCGCCCTGCGCACCTTCGAACATGACGTTCGCGCCGTCCTTGCGCAGCGAATGCAGCGCCAGCGTCACGTCGGTGACCAGGGGCTCGATCCTGTCAGCGAGGGCCAATTGCCGGTCCAGCGTCTTCTGGAAGTCGACGGCCGGCTGGCGAAAGTAGTGCTGCAGAACGAAATTGTGAAAGTCCAGCACCTCGCCCAGCCTGGACGCAAAACGGTCGCGCTGGAACAGGTCGGCGACGCGCACCGCGCGCCGGGCGACTTTGTCCTCATAGGCGGGTCCGATGCCGCGGCCCGTGGTGCCGATCGCATTGGGACCGCGGGCCCGCTCGCGCGCCTTGTCGAGCTCGATGTGCGACGGGAGGATCAGCGGGCAGTTGGGAGAGATGCGCAACCGTTCGAACACGGGCACGTCCCGCTCCATGAGCATCGTGCTTTCGGCGATCAGCGCCTCGAGCGACAGCACGACGCCGTTACCGATGAAACAGCGGACCTGCTCGCGCAGTATTCCCGAAGGAATCAGCGACAGGATGGTCTTGCGGCCGCCGCTGACGAGCGTATGGCCGGCATTGTGGCCGCCCTGGAAACGGGCCACCGCGGCGGCCCGGTCGGTCAGCAGGTCCACAACCTTGCCCTTGCCTTCATCGCCCCACTGGGTGCCGATGACGACGACGAACTTGCCCACCTTGCTGCCCCTACCGCACCAGGAAAAGAATGGCGACGCCCACCAGCATGCTGCCCAGTCCCGCAATGCGCAACTCACGGTCCGTGACCTCCAGCAGTCTCGCGAACGCGCGCTTGACGCCGCGCGGATGCAGAAACGGGGCGATGCCTTCGAACACGAAGAACAGCGCCAGAGCCGCAAGCAGATCGGTGAAGTTCACGGACACGGGAAAGCCTTCCGCCAAGCCTCAGCGCTTGCCCGGGCTGGGATCCTTCAGGTACTTGAAGAACTCCCCGTCCGGGGTGACGACCAGCAGGTCGCCGTCCTTGCCGAGCGAGCGCTCGTAGGCCTGCAGGCTGCGATAAAATGCATAGAACTCGGGGTCCTTCGCATAGGCCTTCGAATAGGTCTGCGTCGCCTGCGCATCGCCTTCGCCGCGCACGCGCAGCGCATCGCGCTCCGCATTGGCCAGGATCTCGGTGCGCTGGCGCTCGGCCGCGGCCCGGATACGCACGCTGGCGCTCTGTCCTTCGGCCCGCAGCCGGCTCGCGATCTTCGCGAAATTCTGCTTCATGCTCTCGTACACCCGCGTGCTCACGTCGTCGGGCAGATCGATCCGCTGGACGCGCACGTCCACCAGATCGATACCCAGATTCGCCACGTTGCGGCTTGCCTGGCCGAACATGTCGCCGGTCACCGCGGCGCGCTCCGAAGACACGATCTGCTCGAGGGTACGCTGAGCCACGACGCTCTTGATTCCATCCTTGACGATCTCGGCGAGCCGCTCGCCCGCCAGATCCTCGCGCCCGCCGGTCGCCTGGAAATACCGGGAAGCGTCCTTGACCCGCCACTTCACGTAGAAATCCACGATCAGCCCGCGGTTGTCGTTGGTGAGAAACGTCTCGCCGGTGTAGGAGAGGGACAGGATGCGGCGGTCGAACTTCACAACCTGGTCCCAGGGCCACTTCGCGTGCAGGCCCGGGGAATAATCCAGCCCCACGATTGCGCCGAACTCGGTGCGCAGCGCGACTTGCGCCTCCGTGATCGTGAACAGCGATGTGATGGCCACGATCAACACCAGCACGAGGACGACGGCCGGCAGCGCACGGGCAGTCATCAGCGATCCCCCCGGCTACGGCCCTCGACGGTCACGGAATCCGGCTCCTTGCCCGGCGGCGCCGTGCCGGAGGATTCCGCGGATCCGTCCGACTCGCCGCGCGCGTTCGCCTTGTCCAGCAGCTTGTCGAGCGGCAGGTAGAACACGTTGCCGCCGGCGCTGCCGCCCGCCTTCGCGTCGATCAACACCTTGTGGGCGCGCGACAGGACGTTCTCCACCGTGTCCATATACAGCCGCCGGCGCGTCACTTCGGGCGATTGCGCGTACGCTTGCTCGAGTTGCGAGAAGCGCGAGGCCTGTCCCTCCGCGATGGCGGTCACCTGGGACTTGTAGGCTTCCGCGTCCTGCTGCTTGCGGGCGGCGGCGCCTTGCGCGACCGGAATGATGCCGTTGGCGTACGCCTGCGACTCCTTGACGAAGCGCTCCTGGTCGGCGAGGGCCTTGTTGGCGTCCCGCTGCGAAGGAACCACGGCATCCGGTACCTGCACATCCGTCAGGTTGACCGTCGTCACGGTAATGCCGGTGTTGTAGGAGTCCAGGGTGTGCTGGATCAGTTCCTTGGTCCTGCGCGTGATCTGCGGGCGCGTCGCGCCCACCAGCACGTCGTCCAGCTCGCTGCGTCCGACGATCTCACGGATCGCCATCTCGCTCACTTCGCTCAGCGTGGACTCGGGATCCTTGACGGCGAACAGCACCTTCTTGGGATCGCTGAGCTGGTACTGCACCGCGAAGCGCAGATCGACCAGATTCACATCGGAAGTCAGTACGCGCGATTTGTATTCGCTCGAATTCACGTTCGCGACGTTGACCTTGGTCAGCGTCTCGATGGGCCAGGGCCAGCGCCAGCCCGCCCCCTGGTAGCGCACGTCCACGAGCTTGCCGAAGCGCAGGATCACGCCGCGCTCGGCCGCCTTGATCTGGAAGAATCCGCTTGCCAGCCACACCGCGAGCACCACGAGGCCTGCGATGAGCAGCAGCGAGCCGCCCTCGCCGCCGCGGCCACCGGGACGCAGCAACGACTCCAGGCGGCGCTGCCAGCTCTTCACGCGCTCCTCGAGATCCGGGCCGCCGCCCTGTCCCGGCCGCCGGCCCCACGGATTGTTGTTCTGACCGCCTGGTTGATTCCACGCCATAAAAGACTACGAAGAGAACGGTATATCCGGGGGCCGTGCGCCAGCCTTTTACTGCGGCTTCAGCGCAGCTTGGTCGCGTAAAGTGAAGGGCGCGCTCGAAACGGCGGTCGATTGTAGGTAGGCGGTACCGGGCGCACAAGGCATATTGTCCCCCTGCACCTCGAGGATGTGCACGCCCGCCGTACGAGCCAATACCAGCAACTCGACGTCCGGCAGTTCCACGGTCAGCTCGATCGAGCCGTCATCGGCCGATCTCTCGGCACGAACCGTCTTGGACGCGTACAGCCGCGAACGCACGGCTCCCCCGCTTGCCGCAATACGCACTCGCGCACGCCGGACAAACCGCGTAAGCCGCTCCGCTACAGCGTCTGCCAACAGATCCAGCCCCGTACGTTTCTCGGCGCAGATCCACACAGCTGTCGCCTGACCGTTCACGTCCCGATCCAGACGCGGCTGCACATCCAGACGGTCGATCTTGTTGTAGAGAATGATCTGCGGAATCTCATCCGCACCGATCTCCGCGAGCACGGCATCCACCTGCGCGATGTGCTCGTCTCGCCGCGGATCGCTCGCATCCACCACATGCAGCAGCAGAGTCGCCTCGCGAGCCTCCGTAAGCGTGGACTGGAATGCCGCCACGAGCTCGTGCGGCAGCTCGCGAATGAACCCCACGGTGTCCGCGACGACGGCGAGCGTTCCACCCGGCAAGGTAATGCGCCGCACGGTCGGGTCGAGAGTGGCGAACAGCTGATCCGCCACGAAAGCGTCGGAGCCGGTGAGGGCCCGAAACAGGGTCGATTTACCGGCGTTCGTGTAGCCTACCAGCGCAAGCGAGGGCACCGGAATCTCGGCGCGCATCTGCCGCCCGGTCTCGCGTTGCTGAGTGATCTTCTCGAGCCGCTTCGTGAGCAGCCGCACGCGCTGGCCAATCAGGCGGCGATCGGTTTCGAGCTGCGTCTCGCCGGGCCCGCGCAGGCCGATGCCGCCTTTCTGGCGCTCCAGGTGCGTCCAGCCACGCACGAGCCGGCTGCTGAGGTGTTTCAGTTGCGCGAGCTCGACTTGCAGCTTGCCCTCGAAGCTGCGCGCCCGTTGCGCGAAGATATCCAGGATCAGCCCGTTGCGGTCGAGCACGCGGCGCCCCGTGAGCTTCTCCAGATTGCGCTCCTGACTCGCAGAAAGCGCGTGATCGACCAGCACGATGTCCGTCTCGTTCGCCACGGAGACGGCAAGCAGCTCCTGCGCCTTGCCACTGCCCATGAAGTAGCGCGGATCCGGCCGCTCGCGGCGGCCCGTGACCGTCGCGACGGGCACGGCGCCCGCCGACACGGCGAGCTGCCGGAATTCCTGCAGATCCTCGGGATCGACGGGTGCGCCCAGACCGAGGCGCACGAGCACCGCGCGCTCACCGCTGCGTGGGCGCTCGAACCCCTTCATGGGCTGCGCCCAGACTGTCTCCGGAGTCGGGGCGCGCAGCTCGCCGCTCCGATCCTGAGTCGCTTAGCACGCTTGTCGGCCGGTTTCATTCGGCGGGCGTCGTCTCCGGAACGGCACCGCCTTCCTCGGAGGCCAGGCGCACGTTGCGCGCCGGCACGACCGTGGAGATGGCGTGCTTGTAGACCATCTGGCTCACGCTGTTCTTCAATAGAACGACGAACTGGTCGAACGAATCGATCTGACCCTGCAGCTTGATGCCATTGACGAGGTAGATCGAAACGGGGACCCGTTCCTTGCGCAACGCATTCAAAAAGGGGTCTTGCAGCGACTGGCCTTTGGCCATCGGGTTCTCCTTGTTTTCCACACACAGCTTCTAGTTGTTCGAAAAAGAATCGCAAGCGAACTTCCCTGTCCCGCGATTCAGCAAGCTCCGTGCCTCGGGGGTGGCGAGGACCGATATCGGCATCTTAACATGCGGTTTCCATCAAAGCCCAAGCTCTCGCAGCTCGCGGCACACGTCGCGATTCCACGCCGCTTGTGGGTCCGGATCGATCCACTGCAGCGCCGTTTCGGAGCGCATCCAGGTCAGCTGCCGCTTGGCCAGCTGCCGCGTTGCGCAAATACCGCGCCGGAGCGCCTCCTGCAGGCCGTACTGCCCGTCGAGGTGTGCCCAGAGCTGGCGGTAGCCCACCGCGCGCATCGAAGAATGACTCGACGTCAGATCGCCGCGCTGATGCAACGACCTTACTTCATCGAGGAAGCCAGCCGCCATCATGCTGTGAAAACGCCGTTCGAGGCGGTTATGCAACACCGCGCGATCGCCGGGGGCGAGCGCCCAGCCGCGTACGCGCAAGTTTGCGAGCGGGCTCACGGTGTCACGCTGCAACTCCGAGAGGGGCCGCCCGCTCGCGTAGCAAACTTCCAGGGCACGCTGGATACGCTGTGAATCGCCGCTGTTGATCCGTGAAGCGGCCTGCGGATCCAGGCGCGCCAGCTCGGCATGCAAGGCAATCCAACCTTCCCGCGCCGCGCGCGCATCGATCGCGCGGCGCACCTGTGGCGAGGCCTGTGGCAGCGGCGCCAAACCGCGCAGCAGGGCCCGCAGGTACAGCATGGTGCCGCCCACGAGCAGCGGCACCCGCCGCCGGGCATGGATCGCCTGGATGCTCGCCATGGCGTCGGCTACGAACCGCCCCGCGGAGTAGGTCTCGGCGGCATCGCAGATGTCGATCAAATGATGCGCGATGCGCGCGCGCAGCGCGCGGTCCGGTTTTGCGCTGCCGATGTCAAGGCCTCGGTACACCAGTGCCGAGTCCACGCTCACGATCTCGACCGGTGCGCCTTCGGCCAGCCGGATCGCCCAATCGCTCTTGCCGGATCCCGTCGGCCCCGTCAGGACGAAGACCGGCAGCCCGCCCGCGGGCGCGCCGAGGGCCATTCAGCGCCCTCTGAGGAAAAGCTGGTCCAGCTCGGACAGCGACAGGCGCGTCCACGTGGGCCGGCCGTGGTTGCACTGGTTGGCGCGGTTGGTCGTTTCCATCTCGCGCAGCAGGGCGTTCATTTCCGGCAGGGTCAGGCGGCGATGCGCATGAATGGCCGTGCGGCATGCGAGCGTGCCCAGGAACTTGTCCGCGGCGCCGTCCAGGTGGTGACCGCCGGCATCCATGTCCAGCTCACGCACCACCGAGGCCACGATTTCCGCGACGTTCTCCCCAACGAGCAAAGCAGGGATCCGCCGCAACGCGAGGCGCGTGGATCCGAGTGCGTCAAGCTCGAATCCCGCCCGCTCCCATTCGTCGCGGCCCTCCAGAATAGCGTCCAGCTCGTGGGGCTTCAGATCCACGACGATCGGGTCAAGCAATTGTTGGGACGCGGGCGCTGCAGCTCCATGCGCAGCCTTGAGTCTCTCGTAGAGCACGCGTTCATGTCCCGCATGCATGTCCACGAGCACCAGTCCCTCCTGAGTCTGGGCAAGAATGTAAATGCCGTGGAGTTGGGCGAGCGCCACCCCCAGGGGATGCTCACTCCCCTCGGGTGCTGCCCCGGCTGTACTGCGTGTACTGACGGCTGCCGGCCCGGCGCCAGGCTCTGGCTCACGGATGCTGCCTTCCAGTCCCCAGGGACTGCGCGAAGCGGCATAGAGGGGCAGCGACGAGGCGTAATCGCGCCCTGCTCGATCCCACCCTGGCGGGAACGCTCGCGCCGCGTCGGCTCCATCCGCGAAGCCCGCAGCGGCCGCCGGCGCAGCGGCGAGACTTGGCCTGGTTGCCGCGAGCACGCTTTCCACCGCGCGGAACACGAACTCATGAATCTGCCGGCTGTCCCGAAAGCGCACTTCCAGCTTGGACGGATGGGCATTGACATCCACCAGCCGCGGGTCGAGCGTGAGATACAAAACGTACGCCGGGTATCGGCCGTGATACAGAACGTCCCGGTAGGCAATTCGCACAGCGTTCATCAGCAGTCGGTCGCGGACGCTGCGTCCGTTGACGAACCAGAACTGTTGATCCGGCTGTGCCCGCGAGGCGGTCGGCAGGCCGATCCAGCCACTGAGATCCACGGGCCCGGCGTGATGCTGCACCGGCACGGAGCGCGGCAGGAAATCCCTGCCGAGAATCTCTCCGAGCCTGCCTTCTTCGATACCAGCATCCTTCGCGGCCGCTGACTCGAGCAGTACCCGCTCACCATTGCGCAGACGAAAGGTGACATCGAAGCGTGACAGCGCCAGCCGCTCGACGAGTCGGGCGATATGACCCAGCTCTGTTGCAGCGCTGCGCACGAACTTGCGGCGCGCCGGGACGTTGAAAAACAGGTCGCGCACTTCGATCGTCGTCCCCTGCGGATGCGCAGCCGGCCGGACCGAATCCACCGTGCCGCCTTCCACCGTGATCCGCGCGCCGTGCGCCGCTCCGGCGGGGCAGCTCGCCAGGCGCAACCGCGATACCGAGCCGATCGAGGGCAGCGCCTCGCCGCGAAATCCCAGGGTCGTCACCGTCTCGAGATCTTCCAGAGAGGTGATCTTGCTCGTGGCATGCCGCGAGATCGCCATCGGCAACTCGTCCGCGGCGATTCCGCGGCCATCGTCGCGCACCCGCACCAGGCCGACCCCGCCGCGCTCGATGTCGATCTCGAGGCGGTGCGCGCCGGCATCGAGGCTGTTCTCGACGAGCTCTTTCACCACGGACGCGGGCCGCTCGATCACCTCGCCGGCCGCGATCTGATCGACGAGCTCGCCCGGAAGAACTCTGATGGTCATACGCGCCGAAAGGAACTCGGAGCCTGGTGCCCCGAGGGGATTTTACCCGGGATCAGCGGCTGCTGGTCGCCGCTATCACTGTCGCGACGGTACTGCGGCGTGCCTGCGCGAACCGCGTTCCGGCGGGCGGGTTCCGCTCGAAATAACTGCGAATGCCCGTAAAGATGGCGTCCGCGAGGTTGGCCTGCTGGCGCAGGCTCCTGAGGCGGATTTCCTCGCGGGGATTCGAGATATACGCCGTCTCGACCAGCATGGAGGGAATATCGGGGGATTTGAGCACGACGAAGCCGGCCTGCTGCACCTGGGACTTGCGCACCTGGCCCACTCCGTCTAGCGCCCCGAGCACGCGCTGTGCGGCGGTCATGCTGGCGCTGATGTTGGCCGACTGGGACAGGTCCAGCAGTACGGATGCAAGCGTGTTGTCCTTGTCGTCGAGCGAGACGCCGCCCATCAGATCGGCCGCGTTCTCGCGCTCGGCCAGCCAGCGGGCCGTCTCGTTCGAGGCGCCACGCTCTGAAAGCACGTACACCGATGCACCGGAGACATCCCGGTTGGCGATGGAATCGGCGTGCACGGAAATGAACATGTCAGCCTTGGCCACGCGGGCGCGCCTGATGCGATCGCGCAGTACCAGGAACTCGTCGCGATCGCGCGTCAGCACCGCTCGCATGCCCGGTTCCGCGTCGATCCGTTGCGCGAGCACTCGCGCGATCGCGAGTACCACATCCTTCTCGCGGGTACCTCCCCGGCCGGTGGCGCCGGGATCCTGGCCGCCATGGCCCGCATCCACCGCCACGATGACATCGCGGTCGGAATCGACGGGGGCATGCGCCGCCCGGACGGCTCTGAGAGGCGAATCGGATTCAGCCGGTGCGTCCCCGAAGTTGATGATCAGGCGACGGCCGCCGGTACGTGAGCTCGAAACCCATGTGCTGTGCGCTGCCGCCGCTTCCCGCAGCTGTACGACGATGCGAAGCGTGCCGCCGGGCCGCCGACCCGTACGAATGTCGGACACGATTCCGGAGCTCTCGGGCAGGTGAAAGCCGGTCGCGGCTCGCGTACGCGGCAGATCGATGACGGTGCGATGGGGCTTGTCGAGCGTGAAGATTTTCTGGTTGGCGATGCCGGCCAGGTCCAATGTCAACTGCGCCGAGGTCCTCGTGGCCGACAGATGTGCATCCTGCAGCTCGGCGCTCGCGGCGAGCGAAACACCTGCGCCGCTCAGTAGAGCGGTCGCGATCCCCAATTGAAATACCTTTTTTATCATCAAGTTCGAGGTGTGATCTGCGGTGTAATCTACGACCGGCGGGGGCGCTTTTCAACCGAACCGTGGCCGGCTGGGACCGGCGGACCCGCGATGGCGAATGAGCGCACCCACGCTTCGCCTGCAGGCGATCCAGCGGTTACGCTGATCCCGTGGCCCTTCGAGCCGGCGGTGAGCCTCACGGAGAGGTCCGGCGGCGGCAATCGCCCTGCTCCGCGTTCCGGCCATTCCACCAGCCACACATACCCGGGCCGTGCCCACTCCCGCAGACCCAGGGTCTCGAGCTCCGCCGGATCGTGAAGCCGGTACAAGTCCAGGTGCAGCAGGGAAATCGCCGGCGTCTCATAGACTTCCAGCAATGTATACGTCGGACTTCGTACCGGGCCGACAACCCCGCACGCGCGCAGGAAGCCACGCGCCAGCGTCGTTTTTCCGGCACCGAGGTCGCCGCAGAGATAGACGACGGACCAAGCATCGCCCGGCGGCCGAGCCCCGGCGAGCTGCGCTCCGAATGCTTCAGTGTCCTCAGCGGTCTGCGCCTGCCACCGCATTGGCCGCAGCCTACAGATTCACGCAGTTATGCAGCTCACGGGCGACATCACTTGCAAGCAGGCCCCGCTCGCCGGCTCGCGCGGCCGCGTCGCCGGCCATGGCATGGACCAGCACGCCGACGCGTGCCGCAAGCCAAATGTCCCGGCACTGAGCGAGTATCCCCGCGATCGCGCCAGTCAGGACATCACCTGTTCCGGCCGTTGCCATGCCGGGGTTGCCGCGTTCGCACAAGCCGGGTGTGCGGCCTGCTGTACCGACGAGCGTGCCGGCGCCTTTCAGCACGACGGTCCCGCGATAGCGATCCACCAGAAGCTTCAAGGCTGCGAGGCGATCGCTCTGGACCTCATCGGTTCGGATACCGAGGAGACGACCGGCCTCCCCGGGATGAGGAGTCAGAATCCAGTTGTCCCGAGCGCGGGCGCCGGCCTCCGCAACGAGATTCAGCGCGTCGGCATCGACGACCAGGGGCTTGCCGCAGCTCAGTACCGCTGCCATCGACCTGCGCGCCCAGTCCGTGCGTCCCAGTCCCGGTCCGATCGCCACGACGTCCGCACGGTCCATGGCCTCCGCCAGGCCCGCTTCGCCCGTGAGCGGCAGGCAGATCAGCTCCGGCCGCCCAGCGGCGATCGCCGGTACATTCTCGGGAGCGACCGCGACGGTGACCAGACCCGCACCGACCCGCAGACATGCCTCACCCGCGAGGCGGGCCGCTCCGGGCATGCCGGTTCCGCTGCCGACGATGAGTACGCGGCCAAAGTCACCCTTGTTCGAAGAGCGGCGCCTGCGGGGCAGCGCCCGCAGAACCTCCGACTCCATGATGCGTTCCAGCCGCGGTTCGAACCCCGCGGACTGAGCTGGCGTAACCTCCAGGTCGTCGAAGAACACGGTGCCGGCGAATTCGGGACCATCTGCGATGAACAAGCCGGTCTTCAGACCCACGAATGTGACTGTGCAGTCGGCGCGGACCGTTTCACCCAGCGGCACGCCAGTGTCACTGTTGAGACCCGAGGGCACATCGAGCGCGAGCACCGGCCGGCCCGCGCCGTTGATCTGGCCGATGACACGCTCCAGGTCGCGTCGCACCGTGCCTTGGAGCCCGGTGCCCAGCAGCGCATCGACGATGACCTCGCCATCGCGCAGCAGCTCCGGCGAGAACGCACGCAAGTGCCCTTCGCTGGCCTTGAAATCCTCGCACGCCTGGCGCGCATCGCCGTGCAGCTTTTCCGTGGCCACGGCCGCAAGCACCGCAACGGTGAGTCCGGCGGCCTGCGCGAACCGCGCCAGCACATAACCGTCGCCCGAATTGTTGCCGCCGCCGCAGACGATGACGATGCGGTGTGCCGTGGGCCAGCGCGTACGCAAATAGCGCAACGCAGCCTCGCCGGCGCGTTTCATCAACGTGTAGCCGGGAATGCCCAGCGTATCGATGGCATGGGCATCCAGAGCGCGCACCTGCGCGGTGGAATATAGGGCGATCGGCAAGGCCATCGGCTGATTATACTGACACCGGTGCCGAGGCTCTGAACCCATGCCGGAAATTCTTGATCTGCACGCCGCCAAACGCGCGCTCGCCGCCGGCGCGCGGACCCTGGGCTTCAGCCAGCTTGGCGTGACGAGCGTGGAGATTCCGGAGGACGAGCGGCACCTGGTGCGGTGGCTGGATGCGGGTTTCCATGGCGAAATGGACTACATGCGCCGGCATGGAACCCTGCGCAGCCGCCCCCGGGAGTTGGCTCCCGGGACGGTACGGGTCTTAAGCGTGCGCATGGACTATTGGCCCGCAGGGGCTCGCGGCGCTCAGACAGTGCTCGACGATCCGACGCTGGGATATGTGTCGCGCTATGCGCTCGGACGCGACTATCACAAGATCATGCGACGCCTGCTCGCACGCCTCGCGGAGGACGTCCGCGCCCGATTCGGTCATTTCGGCTACCGCGTCTGCGTCGATACGGCCCCGGTACTGGAGAGGGCGCTGGCACGAGACGCCGGGCTGGGTTGGATCGGCAAGCACACCAACTTGATCGCGCGCGATGCCGGCTCGTGGTTCTTCCTCGGTGAGATTCTGACGGACCTGCCGCTTCCGGTGGACGAGCCGTCAACGGCGCATTGCGGGACTTGTCACGCTTGCATTCCGGCGTGTCCCACGCGCGCCATTGTCGGCCCGTACCGGTTGGATGCGCGGCGCTGCATCTCGTACCTGACGATAGAGCACAAGAGCTCCATCCCCGTGGAGCTGCGCTCCGCGCTCGGCAATCGAATCTACGGCTGCGACGATTGTCAGCTCGTATGTCCCTGGAACAAGTTTGCGCGGACCGCCGCCCATCCGGACTTCAAGGTCCGCCACGGCCTCGATGCAGTACGCCTGACCGAGCTGTTTGCCTGGAGTGAGGCGGATTTCGATGAGCGTATGTGCGGCTCGGCGATCTATCGTATCGGCTACGAGCGCTGGTCCCGCAACATCGCGATTGCGCTGGGTAACGCGCCCACCTCGCCGGATGTCATCGCAGCCCTGCGCAGGCGGCTGAGCGGCTCGTCGGAGCTGGTGCGCGAACATGTCGAATGGGCGCTCGCGCGACATTCCGCCGGCGGCCCGCTCAGCGCATGATCTGCACGTTGTCGATCAACCGTGCCTTGCCCAGCCGGGCCGCCGTCAACACGACGAAATGCCGGGTCTGCGGCCCGGGCGCACCCAGATCCTGCGCCTGGCGGATCGCAAAATAATCCGGCCGGAAGCCGGCACCCTCCAGTGTCTGGATGCCGGAGCGCTCCATGCTTGCGAATTCGCCGTCGCCGGCCTCGAGCCGTCTGGCGACGGCGGACAGCGTTTCGTGGATCCGCGGAGCGAGCTTGCGCTCCTGGTCCGTGAGGTATTGATTGCGCGAGCTCATCGCCAGCCCATCCCCTTCCCGTACCGTGGGCGCCCCCACGATCTGCACCGGGATGCACAAGTCGGCAACCATCCGGCGGATGATCGTGAGCTGCTGGAAGTCTTTCTCGCCGAACACGGCAACATCGGGCTCGACGATATGGAACAGCTTCGCCACGACGGTGCTGACGCCTTCGAAATGCCCCGGCCGGAATTCACCGCACAGGATGCGGGACAGACCCGGAACTTCGACTCGCGTCGCGCGCTCGGCGCCGTTCGGATAGACCTCCGCCACATCAGGCATGAACATGAGATCGCAGCCGGCGGCGGCAAGCATGCGCGCGTCCAGTGCCGGAGTGCGCGGATAGTGCGCGAAATCCTCGTTGGGTCCGAACTGCATCGGATTCACGAAGATGCTGGCTACGAACCGCTCCCCGTGACGCCGCGCGGCTTCGATCAGGCTCACATGTCCCGGATGCAGGTTGCCCATCGTCGGAACGAAGGCGACGCGCAGGCCTTGACGATGCCAGGCGTCCACACGCTCGCGGACCGCCGCAATGCTCGTGACCGTGTCCATGTTCTGCGGCCGCCCGCTCAGAAGGAATGCTCGGGCGCCGGATACTCGCCTCGCCTGACGGCCTGCACATATCTGCCGAGCGCCTCCTGGTTCGTGCCCGCCCCTTCCATGAAATTGCGTACGAAGCGCGGCTTGCGCCCGGTCGTGATGTCGAGGATGTCGTAAAGAACGAGGATCTGCCCGTCGGTATCCGGACCTGCGCCGATGCCGATGACCGGCACGCGCAGCGCCTCGGTGACGGCCCGGCCGAGCGCCGCCGGGATGCATTCGAGCAACACGATGTCGGCGCCCGCGGACTCGAGCCGCTTCGCGTTGGCGATCATCAGGTCGGCGGCGTCGTTTTCACGGCCCTGCACCCGGAATCCGCCGGTCTTGTGCACCGACTGGGGCTTCAGTCCCAGATGCGCGCACACCGCGATGTCATGACCGGCGAGGAACTCCACGATCTCGATCTGCGAGCTGCCGCTCTCGAGCTTGATCATCTTCGCACCACCCTCCTGCATCAGGCGCACGGAGTTGGCCAGTGCCTGATCCCTGGAGGGATAGCTCATGAAGGGCAGATCCGCCATGAGGAACGGCCGGTGCAAGCCGCGCGCCACGGCGCGGCAGTGATAGACAACATCATCCATGGTGACCGGCACGGTTGTGTCGTAACCCTGGATCACCATGCCGAGCGAGTCACCCACCAGCACCACGTCCACGTCGGCCGCATCCAGCAGCACTGCGAAACTCGCGTCGTAGCAGGTGAGGCTGGCGATTTTCCGCCGCTCCTCCTTCATCCGCGCGAGCGTGCTCAACGTCACAGGGGGGCGGTCGGAACCCCGCAATTGCAGATGGGTATACATGACCCCTACTTTACTGTGTTTCGCTTCGTTTGCCCTACATCCCCCGGCTGCGCAGCGGATTGTAGTAGAGCCGGCCGCGTTTCATCCGCCTGATCGCCGTGAGGAGCTCGTCGTAGTCCGCCTGGTTGTTGATCGGATCGATGGCGGCCGCGTTGACGATGAGCAGGGGCGCGGCCTTGAACTCGTGGAAGAACCGTGCGTAGGCCTCGTTGAGACGCTCGAGGTACTGGCGCTCGATCTGCTGCTCGAAGTCGATGCCGCGCTTGCCTATACGTTCCAACAGCACATCGACCGGCGCCTGCAGGTAGACGACCAAATCGGGCTTGGGGGGCCGGATGTCGAGCTTCGCGTAAACCTGCTCGTAGAGCCCGTACTCGGCGTCGTCCAGCGTGACCCGGGCGAACAGTCGGTCCTTTTCCAACAGGTAGTCGGCCACCCGGACGGGTGCGAACAGGTCCTGCTGCTGGAGGGCGGCGAGCTGCTGAGCGCGCTGGAACAGGAAGTACAGCTGAGCCGGCAGCGCACCGGCCCGCGGGTTGCGGTAGAAACGCTCCAGGAACGGATTCTGGGCCGCCTGCTCCAGCACCGCTTGCGCTGCCAGACTCGTGCACAGGCGCTGCGCGAGACTCGTCTTGCCGACGCCGATGGGACCCTCCACCACCACGAATTTGTGCGCGGGTTCGGTCTGCTTGGCGCTCATGCGGCGGTCGGACTTCGTTTCATGGCCATCACGCGAGGACACTCAAGCCCGCGGACGCAACGCGGCCTTTGAGCTCGGCCACCCGGCCAAGCCCGGGCACGTCGAGGTCCGGGGCGATATCGGCCAGAGGATACAGAACGAAATTGCGCTCCACTACACCAGGATGCGGGACGGTAAGGGCGCGTCCGCTGCGCCGTTCGCGGCCGAATACGAGGATATCGAGGTCGATCACCCGCGGACCCCACTTCTTGTGCCGCGCAGGCCTGCCAAACGCGAGCTCGATGGCTCGCAGATGGGCCAGCAGAGAATGGGAGTCGAGCTGCGTGAGCACGCCAGCGACGGCATTGACGAAGTCAGGCTGTGCGACCGGGCCGAAAGGTGCTGAGGAATACAGCCGCGACACCAGGATCACGCGGGTTGTCGGCACCTGTGCGAGAGCCCTGCACGCGCGCTGAACCTGCAAGCGGGGGTCGTCCAGATTGCTGCCCACTCCGATGTAAGCAGGCTGCCACAAAGCCACCGGCAGCGCCCCTCAGGCAGAGGCCGACGGACCGCGGCGCCGGCGGCGCCGGCGGCCGCCGCGGCGAGAACCCTCCACCCGCGGCGCGTGGCCAGTGAGCGCATCCGCCATGAGGCCGCGCTCTTCCGCCGAAACCTCCTGCACGCGAGTCCACCATTGAGCGATTTCCTCGGACGCCAGTCCGTGCTGAGCGCGCAACAACAGAAGATCGTATGCCGCTCGAAACCTCGGATGCTCGAGTGCACGCAGCGCGCGCCGCCCGCGCGGATGCTCGAGACGCGGCTGCAGGGCAAACATTTCGCGCATCCCGAGCGAAAAGCGCTTGGGCAGACTGATGTGCGACTGCACGTCGCGCACGGCCTGGTCACAGGCATCGAGGATGGTTGACAGCTCGTGCCAGCGCTCGGGCGGACTCGCTTCGATGAGGGCGGCGATCGGGCCGTACAGCAGCAATGCAAACAGGAAAGTCGGCGTAACCGGCTTGTCCGCGAGTACGCGCGCATCCGTGTTCTGCAGGCCCTGGAGCAGCAGCTTGCCGACCAGACTGCCCGGATGCCCGTTACAATAGTCATCGACGGTTGGCAACAGTGCGGCAAGCAGTCCGCGCCGCCGCAATACCTCGAAGCTGCGCTGCCCATGCCCGGTCAGGAAGAGTTTGAGCGTCTCGTCGAACAGGCGCGCCGGCGGTACCCCGTCGAGCAAACCGCCCAGCCGTTCGATGGGCTCCGCAGTGGCGGGGTCGATCTCGAAGCCGAGCTTCGCCTCGAAACGCGCGGCGCGCAGCATCCGTACCGGATCCTCCCGAAAGCGCGTCTCAGGATCGCCGATGAGCTTCAGCTTGCGTGCGGCGATGTCTTCAAATCCGCCGACGTAATCCCAGATCGAAAAGTCGGCGATGTTGTAATACAGCGCGTTGGCAGTGAGGTCGCGGCGCCAGACATCGGCATCGATCGTGCCGTAGACGTTGTCGCGCAGGATCCGGCCCGTCTCATCGAACATGCGTTCCGCGTTTGGATCGACGTCCAGATCGGCGCCGACGGAAGCGCCATTCGGCAGCGCAGTGCGCTGCGGCGCGGCGCTTTCGTCCTCGGCGAGGTCGCTCTCATCCGGTCCCCCGGAATCGAGCACTGACTCGTCGAGATCACCCTCCTCGGCCTCCGTCTCCGTGTCCACCAGCGGCTCTTCGCCGGGCGCCGGCGCACTCGCAGCGCGGAAGGTCGCGACTTCGATGATCTCGCGCCCGAAAAACACATGGGCCAGGCGGAAGCGGCGGCCGATGAGCCGGCAATTTCGGAACAGCTTCCTGACCTCGTCAGGCAGCGCGTCCGTCGCGACGTCGAAGTCCTTCGGCTCGATGCCAATGAGCAAGTCGCGAACGCATCCACCGACGAGAAACGCCATGAAGCCTGCGTCGCGCAGCCGGTACAGCACTCGCAGCGCGTTTGGCGAAATGTGCGAACGCGAGACGTTGTGCGCAGATCGCGGGATGACTCGGGGGGTGGCGGTGGGCGTCACGCTGGACGCAGCAGGTGAATTCAAATCTGGGCTTTCGGCTTGAGCAATCAACTCAGTTCCCTATAATACCGCGCTCCCGCAGCAAGACCGCTGATCTTGCGCTCCCATCGTCTAGAGGCCCAGGACATAGCCCTCTCAAGGCTAGTACACCGGTTCGAATCCGGTTGGGAGCGCCATCCAATTCAATGGCTTACGTGCGTCATAGCCCTTTCAGGTGAAACGCAGGTGAAACCTACTGTCAGGGAAACGGTGTCTTTTGAGCGGAGCGACACTCACCCCCTAGGTCATCCAGAGCTTCGCCGGGAAGCTGCAGAAGAGGCTTTCCGCAGCAGCAGCAGCGGGGGGCTGAGGATCGGCATGTGACTCAAATCCTATCCATGATGACGCGCGAATATGTGCTTGTCGCCTCCGATCGACAGCTCACACAGATTAGCGGTCCACGTAAGGGGCAAGAGTTCGCAGATAACGCGTGCAAGCTCGTGTGCCTCTGTGGAACTTCCGTCATTGCTTATACCGGCTATGCAAGATTGGAAGGTCTGCCGACCAATGAATGGATTGCGAAGCGACTGGCCGAGGGCAACTGCTGCCACGCGAAGCGCGCTGCCGATATCATAAAGCAGGCTGCTCGACACGCACTTCGTTGGTATTCCACGGTGATAGAGCAGCAATTCCTCGTGGCGTTACGGGCACGCATCAGCGCGCAGGCCATAATGCACGGAGTCACGCGGCCGTCGTCGGCCTACTCGGAGCTGCCCTTTACCCCCGATTTGGAACACGTCCATCAGGGGGGGCCGGGCGATTTCGGACTTGCCCTGACCGGGTTCGTGCTACTTAGTGCCTGGCGCGCCCCATGTTACTGCGATTCCGATTGTCCGCGATCATGAGCAGGCGCGCGCTCCATGTCCTGACCCGCCTCTAATCTCAACAGGTTGGCATCAATGTCCGCGACCAGCTCCTCCTGGCTCCGTCTGCCGATGGATCCCTGCTGGTAAGCGTCTACCACCCGGTCTCGCTCGATCGCCAGTAGCCGCCGTCGGATTCGCCGTAGCTCTCGATCGTTCATTTGCTGCTTATCAACCGCCAGTGTCCGCAATTCCTGCCGTGCATCATCGAGCCTGCGATGATACTCGTCCCGCACAGTGTCCAGGAGCTCCGGGGCGACGGCGTGCATCAGCGCAAGCCGGTCGATCTCAGCGAGAGCGGCCGCCGCTGCTTGTGCCCTACCGCTTCCTATCTCGTAGGCTGTCCGATCGGCCGGTTCACTAATCAGGCCGAGCCGCCGCAACAATCCCGACATGGTGAGTCCGTGCACGAGTATCGATACCACAGCCACTCCAAAAGTCATCGAGACGAGCAGCTCGCGGTGAGCGAATGTCGGTGGAAGACTGAGCGCCAGAACCATCGGTAGTGCACCGCGCAGGCCACCCCAGGTGAGTACAATGCTCCACCGCCAGGGAAAGCGCTCTCGGGTCGCGCTAAGCAGCGCTCGGCTCACCACGATTACCAAGGCCCGCCCGAGCGTCACCACCAAGTAGGCGATTAGAATGGGTAACCAGTACGTAAACAGGGTCTTCAGCCGCACCTCGAACCCGATCAGCAGAAATACAATCGAGTTCAGCGCGAACGCGACGTATTCCCAGAAGGTCACCGCTGCGACCCGCGTGGAAGCCGACATCCCGGTTCGGGCGCCGAAGTTTCCGCAGAGCATTCCGGCGGCCACAGTGGCGATGACACCGGAAGCATGCAAGCTTTCCGCCGTTACGAACGAGCCGTATGCGGCAATTGTCGTCAGGGTGATCTCGATCATGGGGTCATCGAGTTGACGCATGATCAAGGATGCCGTCATTCCGAGCACGGTACCGATGGCCGCCCCGATACCCACAATGGACAGAAACTGCATTGCGAGCTGATTTAGACCCGCGGTCGCTCCGGCAAGCAGCGATAGACTGAGCGTAAAGAATACGATCGCGGTGCCATCGTTGAGCAGACTCTCACCCTCGAGCAGCAGGGTCAGGCGGCGCGGTGCGCCGATACGGCGAAACAGCGCCACCACGGCGACCGGATCGGTTGCCGAGATCAAGGCTCCGAATACCAGGGCGTTCTGCCAGCCAAAGCCGGGAGCCAGGCCCAGCGTTGCAATGACCGGAGTCAGAATCACTGTGATCAAAACGGTTGAGGCGACCACACCGGGAACGGCAAGTGACGACAGGGTGATCCAGTTCTGCCGGAACTCACGCGAGTTGATGTGGAAAGCCGCTTCGAAGATGAGACCCGGGAGAAAGATGGCAAAGAGCAGACTCTTCGTGAGATGCGGTGCTGGGAAGAGCTCAAGCCCGCCGAGCGCGAGACCGGCGAGCACCAACGCGACGGTGTAGGGCAGACGCAGCCTGCGCGCGAGGATCGCAACGGCCGTTGCCACCACGAACAGGAGGACGAAAGCGGTCTCGATTTCCATAGGATGGAGTCTGCTCAACCGTCCACCCTCCGTCCAGTAGACATGTCAGCTTGCGCCAGGCGCCAGGTTTGCGCACCGCTTGGCCGCCGAGACGATTATCAGATAAATGCCGCGTGCCGAGCCAGGTTGATGAGCTTCTCTCACTGCTGATACTTCGCAATTCACGGCTCGGCTGGGCCAGTGCGTCGGGATTGGCCGCTCTCGTTTTATTCGTGCCGCGCATCATGAGATGTCCGACGCCACTCAGTTCACACTGTAATCTGCGCTGACCGTCGCGCTGCTCTGGCAGGCCGGCGTCTGGGCAACTGCGGCAGCCTCGGCCTGGTTCGAACGCAAGCGCCGCGGCCGCCTCGGTGGCGATCAAGCGACCGCGGGCTCGGTGTGACCTACGAGACACCCACGGACAGACTCGAGCTGGTTCCGCGTCTTATCCGAGGTATCGTCGTGGGGCACGATGGCACGCGTTTCGACCGCAGCCACTTCGCAGCTCACGGGGCGCTTCGCTCGACTGCGAAACCGTGTACTACGTCTTGTGCGCGATTACAACCGGTACATGGACGTACAGCAGAGCATCAACATCCGGGGAGTTTGAGCGTCTCGGCTAGAGCTCGCCTATCCTACGCAACGGCTCTTGCTAGAGCGCGCGGAGAGCCGCCCGAAGGTGCCCATCGGACAGGCGGATAGCTCCTGGTCTTGCGCTGCGGGTCTGCCAGTGCCGGAGGATGTGCGCACCGCAAATCCCGGCGTCGATGTCAGAGAGACAGTGTTGCAGCTGCGCTCTGGGGGCTTGTGCGCAGGGCCGGCTACCAAATCTTAGGGGACCAGCTCTGCTGCGACCCGTTGGCCATCTCGCCCGCGACGAGTACACGCCGGCGCTCGTAGTAGTGTGGGATGACGGGCAGATTCAGCGGCGCGGGCGAACCGTCCATGACACGGCCCGCAAGATCGTACCGAGATCCGTGACAAGGACAGAAGAACCCACCTGGCCAGCCGGCACCTAATTCCGCCGAGCCCGACGTGGGTCGGTACTTGGGAATGCAGCCGAGGTGCGTGCAGATGCCAACCGCCACCAGAAATTCGGGCCTGATGGATCGCTGCACAGGGTTCCAGCCCGACAACCCTGGGGGCTGCTGCGGCTGCCTGGACAGGGGGTCCTTGAGCCGGCCGTTCAGTTTTGGCAGATCGTCCACCTGCGCCGCCGTACGATGCAGGATCCACACCGGCCTCTTCCGCCATTGCACGGCAATCATCTGGCCCGGTTCCAGCTTGCGCAGATCTATCTTGACCGGTGCACCTCCGGCGCGAGCGCGGGCGCTCGGTTCCCAAGAGTCGACGAAGGGGATGGCGGCGGCGATCACGCCACAAACACCGACGGCGGCAGTCACGGCCGTCAGTGTGCGGCGTCTTTCCATGTTCGGCGGGGGCGGTTCCGCGGCAGCCGCTGCATGAACGACAGCGCGTGCTTCAGCGTTACTGCTCAATTCCGACATCCCGTAGCCACAATGTCACGACTCTGCCGCGACGCCTGAAGTTCCCCCAACCTGCTGACGCAACGCACCACCGACGGCCTCTAGCGCCTTTCATCCTGATCACTTGCGCAAGGTCCGAATGGGTGATGTGGATGCTCGCCACCGAAATGCCAGCGTTTCCTACCGTAGTGGGCCGGCGAACAGGGTAGTCCGAGAAGCAGACGACGTCGCTTTGGTGGCTCCAAATCCTGCCCCGCTACCAATCTTGCATAAAAACAACAATAACACTGAGGCTTAGACAGGAAAGCAACGCCGGATTCACTCGCCCATCAATGGACTGCCCGCCGCAGCCGGTGCCGCTCCTTGCATGACGCCGACCAGTAACGCGAGACTCTCACGCAACCGCTCGAGCTGCTGGAACTCAAGACGCCGTAACGCATCGACGAGCAAGCCGGCATGTGGACCGGGCACGCGCAAGAGCACCTGCTTTCCTTCGGCAGAGGAATGCAGGTGAATGACTCTCTTGTCCGCGGCGTCGCGCACGCGACGAATGAGCTTGCTTTCGGCCAGGGCGTTCACCAGATTGCTGGCTGTCGTCTGATGTAGCGCCATCCGCTCCGCCAACCCGTTGACGGTCGTTCCCTCGCACCGCGCGATCTCCGCCAGAGCCCAAAGCTGCGAGCCGGAAACGCCCGAGACCCGCCGTACTTCGCTGTCGTGCGTACGCGCCGAACCAAAGACCGTGCGGAGGCTCTGCAACGCGCTGAGCTCCGAAGCGCTGCGGACCTGGCGATCCATCACGGGGGTGTCCCGAGCCTTCCTGGAATCGGAACGGTGACGCGCAGTCGAGCGCTTGCGAATTCGGTGGGCAGCTTCAGAGGGCATCAAACGCTCCTGAGATAGATTCAGTGTCCATCGGCCACACCGCGTACCACACGCGGATACCAGGATTCACGCTCGAATGTCCGGGCAATCAACCGTCCCACCCGAGTCGTTCGTAGGGCCTTCCTCGATGTGTGCCTGTGGTCTCGCATCGGCCGGCCGGCTTTTCGCCAATGCATCCACGAAACGAGCATGCCAGCGGAAGATATCGTTCTTGCGCAATGTGGACAGGAGCTTCCCGTGGCGGACAAGCCTCTCGAGCAGGGGCATCGACAGTGCGGCGCGCATCGCCCGCGCAATCCCCTTTGCATCGTAGGGATTGACGAGCAAGGCATCCGTGAGCTCGCAGGCCGCTCCCGCTCGGTCGGAAAGAATGAGCACACCCGGGTCACCAGGGTCTTGAGCAGCGACGAACTCCTTGGCCACCAGATTCATCCCGTCTCGCAACGGCGTCACGAGGCACACTTGTGCCGAACGCAAGAACCCCATGAGGGTGGAATGAGGAAAATTCCGATTGAGGTACCGGATGGGCGTCCAATCCGTATCCGCGAATCGTCCGTTGGTCCGCCCTGAACTCTGCTCGAGCGCGTCTCGGATCTGAGAGTACGCCTGCACATTCTGGCGACCAAGTGGCGCAATCTGCAGGTAGGTCACTCGGCCGATTTCGTCGGGAAAATCCTCTAGGAAGTTGCGATACGCAAGGAATCGCTCCAGGAGACCCTTGCTGTAGTCGAGCCTGCCGACCCCGATTATGAGTTGCCGACCGACCAACCCGTTGATCATGCGTTGGACCGGTGCTGACGCGCATGCCCTGGTCGCACGGCGTGCCGTGCCCTCCACGTCCACTCCGATCGGGAACACATCTGTAACCACTGTTCGCGCTGCAACCACAACTGTCCCGTCCCGACGGACTCGATCGTCTCCCCATAGCGCGCGCACCGAACCTAGGAAGCTCTGCCGATCAGTCTCTGTCTGAAAGCCGACGACGTCGTATTCCAGCAGCGCACGCACGAGTTGTACGTGCACTGGGAGGGCGCGCAATACCTCGAAATGCGGAAAGGGAACATGTAGAAAGAAGCCTATCGGCTGCCTTACCCCGAGCGCGCGCAACTTCTGTCCCAGCGGGATCAGCTGGTAGTCATGGACCCACACCAGATCGGCAGGCCGCAACAGTGGTCCAAGGATACGCGCAAACAATGAACTAGCCTCCTCGTACGCGGCGTGCTCCGCATCGTCGTAACGAAAACCGGCCAGAAAATAGTGAAATAGGGGCCACAGCGTGCCATTCGAGAAGCCCGCATAGTGTTTCTCAAGCAGTCGTTGGGGAAGCGGGATCGTCGCGAAAGTCAGCCCGTCTCGTATCGCGAACTCCGCATCCACAGGCTCAGCATCGGTCGTTTGTCCATTCCAGCCAAACCATAGCCCGCCCGTTGCACGCAACGCGCCCAGAATGCCGACCGCCAATCCACCAGGCGTCATCGCGCCCTCAGGAAGCGCTACGCGGTTCGATACGGTCACCAGTCGATGCATTCAGGGTCCAGCGAGTGACGAGATTGCTACGCATCTCGGCGCAGTAGCAGGCCACCAACTCATCCCGCCAAGAGGTGGGCTCCAGCGACGCGAGGTAGAGAGCGTCATCTATACTAGCGTATATTTGTCTCAATATATATAATATTTGTCACAATTCATATTCCTGAGAGACACGCGCGCGGAGGCATGCATGGCTCGACTCGATGAAGCGCTCTCTCTGCCGATCTTTCAAAACTCTCTGCTCGATTGGTCGATCGCTCTGACGGCCGCCGCCACCGTCCTCATCGGCCTGTTGATCCTGAGGCGCATCGTGCGGCGCTACCACGGCAGGATGATCACCACAGAGCGACTGGAGCTCATGGAGATCCCACTGAAGGCCCTCAGCCGGACGACTCTTGTTTTCTTTTTAGTGCTCGCGCTCTTTATCGGTCTCGGCACGCTGACGGTAGCGCCTCGAACCCAGCACATCCTCGATTCGGTACTCACTATCACGCTGTTCTATCAGGCCGGCGTGTGGGCCACGGCGGCGACCAAAGGATGGTTCGAACGCAAGCGCCACAGCGTCCTCGCCAGCGATCGCGCGGCCGCCGGGTCGCTTGGAATCATTGCCTTCATCGCCCAGGGAGTCATTTGGGCCATGGCTGTGCTGCTCACGCTGGATAATCTAGGCATCAACATCACGGCGCTCGTGGCGGGCCTGGGTGTCGGCGGTATCGCGGTGGCCCTGGCAGTGCAGAACATCCTTGGAGACTTGTTCGCGTCCTTGTCAATCACGTTCGATCGTCCTTTCGTGATCGGCGACTTCCTTATCGTGGACGACTTTCTAGGCAGTGTCGAGCACATCGGGATCAAGAGCACGCGCTTGCGGAGTCTGTCGGGAGAGCAGATCGTAATGTCCAACGCTGATCTCCTGAAGAGTCGTCTGCGCAACTACGGGAGAATGAACGAACGCCGCGTAGTCTTCACCGCGAGCGTCACCTATGAGACGCCCCTCGATCTGCTGGAACAGATCCCCGGAATCATCCGCGAAATCGTCGAAGCGCAGCCCGATACGCGCTTCGACCGCAGTCACTTCGCAACGCACGCAGCCGCCTCGCTCGACTTCGAGACTGTCTACTACGTATTGTCGGCCGACTACAACCCATACATGGACATTCAACAGGCAATCAATCTGCGAATACACCGTGAATTCGCTCGTCTTGGGATCGAATTCGCGTATCCAACTCAAAGATTACTGCTGGAGCGAATAGGCACGCGGCCACGGCCCATAACTGACCCACGCGGAAGTAAGCGCGGCCACGACGAGGGCAGCGCTCGGCACGCTCAACCACCGGAGACCGTTTCAAAGAGCCGCAACGCGCGCGAGCGCACGAGTCCCGCCGCACGTTTGGCCTGAGCGATTCTGAGGCGCCCCGACTCCAAGCTATGAGCAGCTCAGACTTGTCCGCCGCTGTTCAGGCTCTACTGTACGATCACATTGAATCGTACGAGCAATTGGAGATACTCCTTCTGCTGCGGCTCGCGGGGGGTGAGAGCTGGTCAGAAGAGCAGATCTCCTCCCGGCTCAACATATCATCGAGCCTGACGGCCGGGGCCTTGAGTGCCCTCAGGTTGAGCGGTCTCGTGAAGCTGCGTGAAGACTGGCCGCGATACGAGTACGCCGCGGACACTCAGGCGATGGATGATGCCGTCAATGCACTGGCGGCTGTCTATGCCACTCATAGATTTGAGATCATAAAGCTCATGAGCGCAAATGCGATCAAGCGGATGCGCACCGGCGCGCTGCGTGCATTTGCAGACGCGTTCCTGCTTCACAAGGACAAGGGCGATGGCTGAAACCGTGTACGCGTTGTGTGGTGCGACGAGCATTCTGTGCGCCGTGCTGCTCTTCAGAGGGTACGGAGCTACCCGGACCCGGCTGCTGTTTTGGGCTAGCCTGTGTTTCGCAGGCCTCGCCGTCAATAATGTAATCCTGTTTGTCGATCTGATTCTCGTGCCGGAGGTCGATCTGTTTCTGTGGCGGACGGCCGCGGCGCTCGCCGGCATGACAGTGCTTCTGTACGGACTGATCTGGGAACCGGGATAGATGAAGGAGCCGCGGTGAAACAGTTCCTCTGGGGCCTCCTCACGATGCAAACCGCAGTGGTCGCGCTCTTCTTCTTTCGCTATTGGCGAACCAGCGGCGACCGGCTTTTTCTGTATTTCGGGCTCAGCTTCGTCGCCCTGGCGCTCAATTGGATCGGCCTATCGAGCGTCGATCCCGCGCTCGAATTGCGACATCTGGTCTATCTATTTCGCCTGCTGGCATTCGTGCTGATCATCGTCGGCATCATCGACAAGAATCGACGGCGTAGCCGCGAGCCGTAAGCGGCGAGCCGATAATCTGCGCCTTTGTCATCGCGCACTAATGGCAAGATCCAGTCACTCGGCGCACACCAGCGCTTCATTGACGAACGTAGGACCACCACCACCCTCGCCGGCGCTGGCCGACGTCAACCGCTCTTTGCAACGCGACTGGATGCTGCGCCGCAACCGTTAGGTTGCGTGAGAAAGCCGCGATTGCATTCCCACTGGTGGCCGGAAAGGTCCAGGTGCGCATTGGCGGGTAGATGGACCGGCATGCACTGCTCACGTCGCGCGAGATATCCGCGCTCGCATTCCCAGTGATCCCCTGAGCCATTGAGGTAAGCGTTGCGAGGGACCAACACCGGTACGCATGCGGCGCCGGTGGCTCGATACCCCCGGTCGCAAGCCCAGCCCGTGTCGTAGGTCTGATAAGTGGGATATCCGTGCTCGGGCACGACAATCGCGTCGCACCGTTGTCCATTGAGCCGGAAGCCCATGTCACACTCCCAAGCGTTACCGGAATCTGTCAAATGCGCGTACCGTGGCAGTGAGACACGCTGGCACGCTGAATCGTCTTTCTTCAGATAGCCTCGCATGCAACTCCATTCGTCGCCGGAAGCAGTGAGGTAGCCGTGGGGTGGAACCCTGACTGCCACGCATCGGTCTTCTACAGCGCGATAGCCGCGATCGCAATCCCAGTCCTGCAGATCCGCAAATTCCGACAAATGTCCGTGGCCGGGTATTGCGATCGCCTGACACGCACCATTCGTCCGACGATAGCCGCGGTCGCATTGCCAATCCTCCCCTGAATCCTCGAGGTAGGCGTGCTCGGGTACGACGACGCGTACGCAGGCATCCAGTTCCTGCCGGTAGCCGCGGTCGCACTCCCACGCGGCGCCGTATGCGCTCGGGTGCGCATGCGGATGCGCTACCGACTGGCCAGGTGCGCTCGGCGACAGAGACAGAAGCCCCAGCAGGGCCCCGATGAGCGTCCCGCAGCGCAGTGCACCGTTCGACTCGTTACCGATCATGTGTGAGCACCTTCCAAGCAGCCAACGGGCACGCCAGCCACTCGTAGCCGGATTCCAGGTGTTGTTTGGACAGATCAGACGGAGATAAGTGCCGCGGCGGCGTCGGTTCGGGTGCGAACAAGCTCCAGTCCGCGCGCCGCTTGTCAGGGAAACCTGACACCGGCTTGCTAGCTTTGCATTTTACGATACATACTGTCTCGTATAAGATCAGCAGCCAGCACCCCGGCCGCAACACAACGATCCTGCGCTCCCCGGTCACGTCCGCCCGAAATATACTTCGACCGCGTGAGCCAGGTGCGCCTTCCGCACTGGTACACGCGAGGCGTCGGTCTGGTCGGGGATGCGGCAGCGTGTGTCTCGCTTCTCGCGGGTGAGGGCGCGGGGCTTGCGATGGCCGAAGCGTATGTACTGGCGGGAGAGTTGCACCAAGCCAATGGAGATGTCGCTCAGGCGCTGGCAATGTACGAAAATCGACTACGCTCTTTCGTGCTCGAGAAGCAGAACGCGGCACTGCGCTTCCGGGCTTTTTTTGCCCCGCAAACCCTGCTCGCCCTCAAGGTGCGCAACCTGGCAATCCGCTCCATGTCCGTGCGGTTCTTCGCGAAACGCTTCATTTCCCGTTCGCTGCACGATGGTTTCGAGCTACCCGACTACTTCGGCGCGGTGACGAGCCGGACGCCGTGCGTGTGATCTGAAACGAAGCTCAATCAGACCCGATGAGCCGTCGCAGATCTGTGGCTATCGCCTTCGACCCTGTCCTGGCCCCTGCAAGCAGGCGCGCTTGCCCCTTTTGGTCGAATACAAACACCGCACTGCTGTGATCAACCGCGTAGTACCCCTGCGCGTCCGGCTCTTCCCGGTGATAGGCGACTCGGTAACGGTGAGTGAGAGCATTCAGTGCCGCATCATCCCCACGCAACCCGATAAATTGCGGACCAAAGTTGGCTACGTAGCGCTTGAGGACCGCGAGGGTGTCGCGCTGCGGGTCGACACTCACGAACAGAACACGCACGCTCGCGGCGCCCGGACCAAGTGTCCGAAGCGCGTGCCCGAGCATCGCCAGCGTCGTCGGACACGCATCAGGGCATTGCGTGTACCCGAAGTAAAGCAGTACGACTCTGCCGCGAAGATTCTCTGCCGAGACGACCCTGCCAGCCTGATCCCGGAGCGTGAATTCAAGCCTCGGCATGAGACCGGTGATGTTCTGCAGGAGAAACGGTGGCTCCGATCGCGCGCAGGCCGCGACACCTGCAAACACGATCAGAAAGGCCAATCCCCGAACGCGGGAGGACACCAGAACCGGATTTGGGATAGCCACGACTAACGGCCCACGAGATGCGAATCACCGGCCGCAGGCGCGAGCGAACGGCAACGCAGCGGCTGCGAGTCGTGCAGAACGTGGTAGAGAACCACGATCACACCCACCCCTGACATCATCGCCGCCGGAATCCAGGTGATCAGGCCTCCGAGTTGCTGATCGACCAAGGGACTCAGCGCCCAAGCTCGTCCGCAGATCCCGTACACGTCGAACAGCACGGTTCTGTGGAGTGTTATATACGCGCCGAGGAGAATCTGCAGTAACGCGGCCAGACAGAGAACAAGTATTCGTGCCCCGTAACCGACAGCAACTCGACCTTGCCTGTCAGGCCTCACCAGCATGAGCCACCAGAAGAGAATGCCGTCGATCGCCATGCTCCAGTTCATCAGCAGGTAACGATCCGCATCCAGCATGGCTGCAAAGTGCACGGACGGCGTGAGCCAGTAGTAAATCAGTCCGACGAAGAGCAAGAGTGCCACGGCCGGACTTTGCACAAATCGAAGCAGCCATCTGACCGAACCCTGCCGCGCCAGCGGGTCGAGTATGCGTTTGCGCAACCACCCCGGCGATCCGTGCCAGAGCGCCTGACCTGGAGTCGCCGCGACCAGAAGAAGCGGCGCAATGTGATGCAGAATCAGGTGCTGCAGCCGATGGACCCAGAACATGTGCTGAGAGAGATAGTCGAAATAGGTCTGCAGTGCCACGTAGTTGAGCCCGAGTCCGGCGAAGAACGCGGCGGACTTCCAGGGTCCGGGTGCCATTCCCCGTTTCTTGAGCGCTGCCGCGCCGCGCGTATAGAACGTGGCTGAAAGCGAACAAATCAGCAGAACCGTCGGCGAAAAATCCCATGGCAGCAAGTATTGTACGAAGGAGAACATCGGCAGTCGATCCCTGCGGTTGCCTGGCCACGCGCTGAGGCGGCCCCGAGAAACACTGCAGCGCCACCTTATTTACGATACACCATGTCTCCGCAGCTGGAAGGTGGTCGCAAGGAGTGACGCGTCACCTCTTGAGTAAATTTGCCGGTCGCGAGGCGGATACGATCGAGTGGCCAACGGTGGGTGAGCCGGCTCAGCTGGTCCACCGCCGTGACGCTCATCGACTTCGTGCTGAGCGTTGCGCATAGCGGCCTGGTCGAGCAGCGCAAACAGACCTTCGAGCGCATCGCGCAAGAGATCGACCTCCCGCGGCCATTGAATGGCATGTGTCATGATGGGCTCATCATTGCTGCGTGGATCCTGGCCGATTGGCCGGCGCGAGCAGAGTGGCTGAGTGATGTCCTCACCTCCCGGCCGCTGGAGGAGAAGCTCGCTGACGGTAAACATCTCGATGCTGTGCTTCACCAGGACCTGCTGGAGCTGGTGCGACGCAGCCGCTGAGGCACGACGGACCCGAAGGTGCGCGGTTTAGCAGGCCCCTCAAGGCAGATTCGCGGTCGTTGCAAACCGATGCAGACTGATGCGCTTTGATGCGCCGCGGCGAAATGGCTTACGCGGCCCTTAGGCATTAGGAGCAGTTCGTAGCAGAGCGTTGCATAGCTCTGCTACGCTCCGCCCGGGACATCCTGGGAATCGAGCCCGCAAGTGGGTCGCGGCGTTCTAATTACTCTCGTCAGTCGGTATCTGCACGCAGTAGGCACATACTTTTCGGTGCTGGACAGGAGCTATGCCGCCGACTTCTGCCGGTTACGAAAAGCCGCGGCGCGCTCACGTCCACACCGCCGGCAGCGCCAGCGCTTGCCGCCCTCGGCGAGCCCAAGGTTTCCACGGGCCTGCGGTGTGACCCGCCGGGCTTCGTAGAATCCGACGCCCGCGCGCTAACCTCGTCCTCCACTTTGAGGAGGGACCAAGGGAGGGCCGCCCCCAGCCCCCAGGACTTGGCGCAGGGTAAGAGGGTAAGCCTTTCCATCCTGATGGTATTCCGGCGCGCTGCCCTCGGGCATCCTTACGTGCCGGCGTCGTGGAGGAGCTCCTTCGCAACCACCTCCCCGTTCCTCACTCCCGCCGTTTCGTCTTGGTCAGCTTCTTTCGCTGGCGGACTTTTTTCATTCAGAGCTGCCTTCGGAATGGCGACGCGTCCAAGCTCGTCAACGACGTTGCGCGGCAGCTCGGAGACGTGAAAAGCCTTCTGCTCGTAACGCCGGAGCCTGGCACAGTCTTCGGCCCCGAGCAGCACCGCGTCGTCGCGGCCGTGATTGATGATCACTTGGGCCGGAGCGCGGTAGCGCCCGAATCCCCGCTGAAACTCACAGGAAGTGGTGAAACGAAGCGCGACCGCGAGAGAACGCGTGGACCCGCCTGCCCGCCGCGCGATTCCTATTTCTTCTTGCGCGCGCCCGAGCGCCTCGCCGCCCTGAACGAGATTCCGGCGCGCATGGCCTTCTGCTGCACGGCGGCGGCCGTACGCCCAAGCTGGCGCGCCACGGCGCTCGTCGCCGTTCCCGCCTTCGCAAGCTGTTTCAGAGTGCGCAGCTCAGCGGCGCTCCAGGAGGCACCATCGTTCGAGGGACGCTTCGCCATGAGTCGATCTCCAATGCACCCGGGCAGGGCGCATTCGGATCATACACGGGTGCCGGGCACGCTGCGCGCCCAACATGGCGTATTGACATGTTGTTATAGTCTGTGTTGCGGCTGTCGCCGGTGGCCGGCACGCGCAGGCCGCGCTGCGTGCCTGGTGGCCGCCTCCGCCAGTGCCGTCGGGGAAGTTGGAATGACCTCAACACCAGCTGCCGCTCACGCTGCTGGCGCGTCTTGAGACCCGGAACAGTTTCTTACAACGCGCGCCGACAGGTTGAGTCAGCGAGCTCGGACTCGGGCGATGCGTTTATTGCGCGGCGGAACGAGCCACTATCCGCACCATCGCCCCTGCGCCGACGTCGCGTTTCACCCTCAGCCCGCGGCTCGCGAGCCGTGCGACCACCCACGCTGGATCCAGGCGCAGCTTCGGATAGCAGCTGATCCTCGTGAGCCATCCCTCTGCCTGCCGTTCCTGCAGCAGATCGTACACCGTGACGGTGTCGTTCCCGTATTCGAGAAAACACGTGAGGATCCTGTCTTCATCGTTGCGCACAGGAATGAAGCGCTGTGGACCCTCGAGCGCGTGTGTCGCATAGTCGCGGAACGTGGCGATGAACATTCCGCCAGGGCGCAGTGCGGCCGCCACGCGATCCAGCAGACCCTCGACAGCCGCCCGGCTGGCCAGCTGAGTGAGCGTATCTCCCATACACAACACCAGATCGACCGGCGCGTCGCTGTGCGCCCGGAAGCACGCCAGGTCCTCGACCACGCATTGGATCGGAAGCGCATTGGCGCCGCTGCCCGCGCGTTCCTTCAGGCTGGTCGCGATGCCCAGCGCGCGCAGCTCGTGCAGATTGCGTTCCATGGCCGCATCGGGATCGCCGACCATCCACGAATAGATGCGGGCGAGGTGTTGATCGTAGTGCTGGCGCGCAGTTGTCATGAGCAGTTGCCGCGGGCGGCGTGGCAGCCCGCGCCGTCAGGGGGCCGCGCCGTCCCTGGTCTTGTCGCCGTCGGCGGGCGGCGGATTGCCGCCACCTTGCGTGTGGCCTTGCGTGTGAATCGCGCCGCGGCCCTCCACGAAATAGAAGATGAGATACGCCGATCCGATCGCCACCGCAATCCAGCCGAAGGATGCGGCATGGTGCATCTCATTTCCGGGTACCGCGATGGCCAGTCCGATGCCCAGCCAGATCAGGCCGCGTAGCAGATAGCGCGGATGCGCGCCCGGGGCCACCGTCCTGTCCGGCACGACCCGCGGCAGGGGCGCTTCCGGCGGCAGCTCGAGCCCCTTGTCGATCGCGGCCATCCGCTCCTTGTGCCGATGCTCGAGCTCGTGCACGTCACGCCGATGCCTCACGACGATCGCGACAATGACGGCGCCGAGACCCAGCGTGACCGCCAGGACCGGAATCAGCA
>JBOIAD010000052.1:0-10152 GCA_050738795.1 Steroidobacteraceae bacterium | reverse complement strand
CTCCTACGAAGCTCATCGAGTACATGGCGATGGGCAAGGCGGTCGTGGCGAATACTCACCCCGAACAGAAGGTTCTGATCGAGGCAAGCGGGTGCGGCTATTGCGTACCCTACGATGAGGACGCGTTTGCCGATGCGATCGTGAAGCTGCTGAGCAACCCCGAGCTCGCGGGCTCCATGGGCGCACGGGGCAGGCGCTATGTCGTCGAGCACCGCGGGTACGGCATCATCGCCGACCTCGTTGAGCGGGAGCTGAGGCGAGTCGTCGCAGGCACGACTTCGTGAATGCGCAGCCGCTCCAGCGCCTGTGTATCGTTACCCCGGCTCACTCGTCGCTCGTCACAGGCGGTTCCGAGTATCAGATCGATTGCCTGCTCGGCACCCTGATCCCACTGCAACGCTATGAGATCTACTATCTGACCAGCATGGTTAGCGGCTATCCGCACATTGACGCCTATCGGATCGTCCGGATCGGCCAGGCACGCGCGCCCCGGTTCGGCTATCTGACCTATGCGGTGCCTCTGTACCGGGCTTTGCTGAGATTGCGCCCGGATGTGATCTACCAGCGTGTCGCGTGCGGCTATTCCGGGGTAGCGGCTTACTATGCGCGGCGCCACGGCGCGAGGTTCGTGTGGCACGTGGCGCACGACAGCGACGTCTTGCCCGAAGGCTCGCTGGATGGACGCAACCCAGTCCGGCGTTATCTTGAAAAGCGCAGCGTCGAGTACGCAATCAAACGTGCGAGCCGCATCGTCACCCAGACGGCACACCAGGCGCACCTGCTGCAACGTCACTACCAGCGCACGGCAGCTGCGATCATTCCGAATTTTCAACCCCCGCCGCAGGAGCGGCCCGACAAGTCCGGTCCCTTGACAGTCGTCTGGGTTGCGAGCCTCAAGCCCTGGAAGCAGCCTGAAGCGTTTCTGCGCCTCGCATCCGCCCTGAGCGATCTTCCTGAGGTCCGATTTCTGATGGCCGGACCGCTGGCCGCCGCCGCAGAGCGGACCTGGATGCAGTCGCTCCGCCGACGCATGCAGGCGACCCCGAATGTCGAATACCTCGGCGCACTGAGTCAGAGAGAGGTCAACGAGTTACTGGCACGGGCGCATGTCTTTGTGAATACGAGCTTGCACGAGGGCTTTCCGAACACATTCATTCAGGCGTGGGCCCGCGACACCGCGGTCGTCAGCCTCCACGTCGACCCCGACGGCCTCCTCGAACAGGACGGCGTCGGTGTCTTCTGCCACGGTTCCGAGCAGCAACTGATCGAGGCGGTCCGCGCTCTCGTAACCAACTCCGCCCGACGCGTAGCGTACGCCGGGCGCGGTCGGCGTCATGCCGAGGCGAAGCACTCCCTGGCGAATGCCGCTGCCCTCGCCCGCCTTCTCGATGTCGACGGGGCCGCTGCGTGAGCACGATTGTCGCCATCAACAACTACTACTACCGGCGCGGTGGTTCCGAGACCATCTACTTCGAGCACAACCGGCTCTTCGAGGCATTGGGGTGGACCGTCGTCCCCTTCTCGATGAAGCATCCCGACAACCTCGCGACGCCCTGGTCCGAATACTTCATCGATGAGCTCGAGATGAGCGGCGACTACTCGCTGGCAGGCAAACTGGCCCGGCTGCCCAAAGTGATCTACTCGTTCGAGGCCCGCCGGCGCCTGGACAAGCTGCTGGACCGCGTGCGCCCCGACGTGGCTCACGGTCACAACATCTACCATCACCTCTCTCCATCCATACTGGGTTTGTTGAAGCGCCGTGGAATTCCGACCTTTCTCACGCTGCACGATCTGAAGATCGCCTGCCCGGCATACAGCATGCTGACTCATGACGGCGTTTGCGAGCGCTGCAAGGGCGGCCGCATTCATAACGTCGTCGTCAATCGATGCATCGGCAACTCGGCGGCCATGAGCTTTGTAGTCATGCTGGAAGCGGCGTTGCACAAGCTGATCGGATCCTACCGGCACGGCGTGGACCGCTTCATCGTGCCCAGCCGGTTCTACATCGAGAAGTTCGCCGAGTGGGGGCTGCCCCCGGAACAGTTCAGGCACGTCCCGAATTTCGTCGACCTGAAGCGCTACGAGCCCTGCTTCACGCCTGGCAAGGCGTTCGTCTACTTCGGCCGCGTGATCCGTCAGAAAGGGCTGGCAACCCTGATCCGCGCGGCGGCGCAGGCGCGAGTTGCGCTGGTGATCGCCGGCACGGGCCCTGATTTCGATGTCATGCGCGAGCTTGCAGCGCGGCTCGAGGCGGACGTCAGCTTTCCCGGACACCTGGGCGGCAAGGCGCTGCACGATGCCGTGCGCAATGCACGGGCCGTAGTGTTGCCTTCGGAGTCTTACGAAAATGCCCCTGTCAGCATCCTGGAGGCCTATGCACTGGGCAAGCCCGCCGTGGGCGCGCGCATCGGCGGCATACCGGAGCTCATTCGCGAGAATGAGACAGGCAGCACCTTTCACAGTGGTGACGTGGCATCCCTGGTCGCGGCGCTTCTCGACATGTCCGCACGCTCCGACGCGCAGATAGAGGAAATGGGCCGCAGCGGCCGGCGCTGGGTGGAACAGGAATTTACCGCGGGCATGTACATGCAGCGCATCCTTGCCGCTTACCGGGAAGTCGGGGTCCGGATCCCGGCCCATGACCTGCTGGCACCGGCCTCGATCTCATGAGCTCTGAGGCAGCACGCGACATGAAGGTCATGGTTCTGGGTGTACGCGGCATCCCCAACGTGCAGGGTGGGGTCGAGACTCACGCCGAACAGCTCTATCAGCGCCTCGCGGAGCGGGGCTGTGAGATAGAGGTACTGGTCCGCACCCCCTTCGTACCAAAGGAACAGCGCAACTTCGGCGCAATCCGCCTGCGCCGCATCTGGTCACCGCGCAGTACCGGCCTCGAGGCGCTCGTACACTCGGTGCTGGGCGTGATGTACGCGGGCATCGCCCGTCCTGACCTGCTCCACATCCACGCCATCGGCCCCGCTCTCGTGACACCGATCGCGCGCCTGCTCGGACTGCGCGTGGTGGTCACGCATCACGGGCCCGACTATGATCGCGACAAGTGGGGCCGGTTCGCCCGCTGGACACTGCGGACCGGCGAGCGCCTCGGAATGCGCTACGCACACGCACGGATCGCGATATCGCGCGTGATCGCCGATCTGATCCGCTCCCGGTTCGGCTGCGAGTCCGAGCTGATTCCGAATGGCGCGGTGCCGGCCGCCCTGCAGTCGCGCACCGACGAAATCGAGCGCCACGGCCTGGTGCGCGGCCGCTATTTCCTGCAGGTCAGCCGCATCGTGCCCGAAAAGCGGCAACTCGATCTGATCGAGGCCTTCGCCGCCGCGCGTCCGGCGGGCTGGAAGCTGGCGCTCGTCGGTGGCGCAGCGGCGGATGACTATTCGAGGCGCGTCACGGCGGCCGCCGCGGCCGCCGGCGTCTGCGTCGTCCTGACCGGTTTCAGAAGCGGCACGGCCCTGCAGCAACTGTATTGCCATGCCGGCGTGTTCGTCCTGCCATCCTCCCACGAAGGTCTGCCCATTGCGATCCTGGAGGCGTTGAGCTACGGGCTGCCGGTGGTGGCGAGCAACATCCCCGCCAACCTCGAAATCGGCCTGCCCGAGTCGAATTACTTTCCGGTCGCCGATGTGGCGGCTCTCGCCGGGCGTCTCGCCGCTTTCGCCGCCACGCCCGAACAACCTGCCGCGCGTGAGGCGCGGCGGCGCTGGGTTGCCGACACGTACGATTGGGGGCGAGTCGCCGATCAGACCCATGCCCTGTACCGCCGTGTGCTGGGGCTGCGTAGTCCCGTGCTCGAGCAACCGCCGCTGTAGCTGTGCCTCGTTCGCTGCAACAGAAGGAATTCAACTTGCACCCGCTCATCACGAAGCTTGCCTATCAGATCGCGCCGCGTCTGCTGCCGAAATCCGCGGCGCGGTCGCTGCAGATGCATGCAGAAAAACTCACTCTTGGCGCCATGTCGCGCCAGAGTGCGGACGCGAGCGCGTTGCGCAGCGCACATGAGACGCAACCTGCCGAGTGGCTGCGCACTGATCGGGAAGCCGAGTGGGGCGCGCTCGTGCGGATGATCGATCCGAGCCGCTTTGAAGACCGGTTCGGCGCGGTGAATCCCGGCGATCAGCGTGCCCTCTACTACATTGCGCGGGCCCTGCAGCCAAAATCCATCCTGGAGGTCGGCACGCACGTTGCCGCATCGACGGGCATGCTGGCTCTTGCACTGCGGCATAACAGCGCACAGCTCTCCGGCACAGCGCCGCGACTCGTGACGGTCGATATTCTGGACGTAAACGACCCGGTGCAGGGCTCGTGGATACGCGTCGGGTGCAAGCAGTCACCGCGCGACTACATGCGCGCGCTCGGCTGCGATGATCTCGTGACGTTCATCGCTTCGCGCTCGGTCGATTACCTCAAGAGCAGCCGCGAGAAGTTCGATCTCATATTCCTCGACGGCGATCACACCGCAACCACCGTTTACCGGGAAGTTCCGGGCGCGCTGTCGCTGCTCAACCCCGGCGGCGTCATCCTGCTGCACGATTATTTTCCCGATGCCCGGCCGCTGTGGTCCGACGGCGAAGTGATCCCCGGGCCGGAGCTGGCCGTGCTGCGGCTGCGCAGCGAGAACGTCCCCGTCATGGTGAAACCACTGGCCGCCCTGCCGTGGCCCACGAAGAAGGGTACGCATATATCCAGTCTTGCAGTGATGTGCCGCGCTGTGTCTTGAGCTTGCGACCCGGATGTGCGTCGTCGTTGACCGACACACGTCGTTGACGGCCGTCACAGTTTGCAATGCTGCCGGCCTGCGGCGCGTGAGGTACTTTGCATATTGCGCAAATCAACAGTCGGCAGCGGCACAGGCCGCCGCACTGTCGCTTTACACTAACAGTTGACTGCCCGCACCTGCGACGATAGTTTCACTGCTGGATCGTGGGGCTCAATTAAGTCGCCAGGCACGGCGACGCTTGCGGGGGCGGATCATCATGTACGTACGAATTCTGGTTGCCGGGCTGCTGCTTGCTCTCGGGCTCGCAGCGGCAGCAGACGCGCAGACTTCCAGGAGGCCAAAGGCGCCGAACACCCTGTGCATCGGAAGCAAGTGCTCGCAGCAGCCGCCACAGGCGGCGGACGGCGGCGGCCCGATCAAATGGAATCCCGGCCACTACATGGCCTCCGACGCCATGCTCTACCCGAACAACACTCTGTCCAGGTTCTCGGCGGAGTTCGACCACCTCAACGGCTGGGACGCCATCCTCGGCTATCGTGTGACGGTAACCTGGGGCGCGCTCGAGCCCACCAAGGGGAACTACGATTTCACGCTGCTGGATGCCATGCTGCAGCGTCTGAAGACCCATTACGACAAGCCCAAGCGGCTCGTCATCGCAATCGTCCCCGGACGCTTCACGAGCACGATGGGCGGCAACGATGGCAGCGCGGTGCCGATGTACATTCAGCAGGGCAGCGCCTACGGGCCGAGTCCGGTGGCCGGCCGATACGGTTGGTGGGGCAAGAGCTCCGGCGGCAAATCGACCGGTCCCTATGCCGCGGCTCTGTACCGTCCCGCCGTCATGGACCGGATGATCGCGCTGCTGCAGGCGCTGGGCGCACACTACGACAGTGAGCCCTACTTCGAAGCGGTGATGATGCAGGAGGACGCCTGGATGTTCAGTCTGTGGAATGGAGCGCCGGACTACGCACCGACGAAGCCGGACAGCGCCATCGCGCAATTCAAGCGCATGCTCAGCGCCGCAACGGCCGCGTTCCCTCATACGAGCGTCATCATGCAGAACACCTGGGCGGGTACGCTTCAACCGACCATGGAGCTGGAATCCTGGATGGTCGCCAACCGTATCGCGCCCGGCACGTCCGATGTCGTGGGCCAGAGTGCATTCGATGATCACGGCTACGAGAAAGGGCTTTCGTGGGGCCTGCAGAGTTACCTGGGCAGGGGAGCCGGCGCCCTCGCGGAAGGCAGCATGCGGCCCAAAGCCCGGGCCATGGTGGACGTGGAGGCGCCGGACATGGTCGGCAATTACTTCACGAAGTACGGGGGTCCCTTTACCCCGGCGGACATCGTGAAGGCGCTCAACCAGACCTACGGCGCATCGCACGCCTTCTGGACCTACCTCGTCGGCACGGAGAGCTTCTTCGGCGGCAAGGTCCCGGCAGCGGCGAAATGGTCGAACCTGGCCGAGACGATCTCTGCCACCCCGCTGACGAACACGGGCTATCCGCCCAACTATCCACAGTGACGCGCTGATCGGCCGGGCTCGCCTGGACTAAATTTCACCCGCCAAGGAGAATCGCTCCGATGCACCGGGGAGCGATTCTTGAATCTGCGTGATGCGTGGTTCTTCACGGCAGGCATCGCGTTTCTCGCGATGGCCAAGGTCAAGCATACGCTCAGCGGCTACGCGACGCCGAAGCCGTTCGACATGTCCGATACCGACAGATGCATCGCCTACGACGAGCATGTGATCGAAGACTGGCTGCAGGAGATGCACAGCTACCGGCCCGAGGGCGCAGCGCTCTCCGGCAGGAATGTGCTGGAGCTCGGACCGGGTTCGGATCTGGGCATCGGGCTGCTGCTGCTGGCGAAGGGCGCGAAACAATACAACGCCTGCGACGTCAACGATCTGGCGAAAAGCACGCCGCCCAGCTTCTACGACAAGCTGTTCACGCGCCTCCAGGCACTGGACGCCGGCACCCATACCGCATTCCTGCGCGAGCAGCTCGACAAACTGCGCGCCGGGCAGCCCTCACTGCTCAACTATGTCGTGCAACATGATTTTGACCTGCCCGCCGCGGTCGGTGCGGGCACGATCGATCTGGTCTTCAGCCAGGCGGCCTTCGAGCATTTCGACGACGTGGAGGCGGTCGTCGCGCAGCTGAGCGCCGTATGCCGGCCTGGCGCCGTGCTCATCGCCGAGATCGACCTCAAGACTCACTCCCGCTGGATACGGGACCAGGACCCCAACAACATCTACCGCTATCCGGATTTCATCTACGATGCATTCTGGTTCCGCGGGATCCCCAATAGAGTGCGCCCCCACGAGTACCAGAGAGCCTTCGAGCGTCACGGCTGGACCGGCATTCGCATCCGGTCGCGGGTGCGGCTGGAGGCCCCCCACGGCAGCCTCACGGGCCTTCACAGGAGGTTTGCAGGCGCGATAAATGCGATGGAGTGTCTGTCATTCATGCTATGCGCCACGAGGGGCCCTTAACCGATTATGTCAAGGCATCGCCATCGACTTTTCAGGCCGCCGGCACCATACTCCGATGGAATTCATACTCGTATTGGCGTTTCCGGCGAGCCGCGCGCAGCATAATAAAATTGCCCTCGAAAGCCGCGCGTTCCAGCCGACGCGCGTTCCAGCCGAGGTCACGCTTCAAACTGTACGCACGCACAGGCCCGAAGGCGCACCGCACAGCGCGCGCCGATCTGTCTTGAGGAGCCCGGAATGGATTTGACGATCATCTCGACGTACCGCTGCAATTCCCGCTGCCAGATGTGCTACATCTGGCAGAACCCCACTGACCCCCGTGAAGAGGTCACGCTCGAGACCCTCGCCAAGCTGCCGAACGGCTTCGACAATCTCAATGTCTCCGGCGGCGAGCCGACGCTGCGCCGCGATTTGGGCGAAGTGATCGACCTGCTCTATCCCAAGGCGCGCATCCTGGAAATCAGCTCGAACGGCCTGCATCCGGAGAAGCTCGTCCCGATCATCAGGAAGTACCCGAAGATCAAGGTCCGCTTCAGCGTCGAGGGCGATGCGGCGACGAACAATACGATTCGCGGCGAGAAGGATGGTTACGTGACCAAGATGGCCGGCCTGCGCGCGCTGCAGGAAGCAGGCGGCCAGGACCTGGGCTTCGCCTTCGTCATCCAGGATGAGAATGTCGACCAGCTCGTCGCGACCTATGACATGGCGCGCGCAATGGGCGTGGAGCTTTCGACATCGACGCTGCACAACGCCTGGCAATTTTACAAGAACGACAACTACTTCTACGACCGGGTGAAAGTTGCGCGAAAGGTTGAAGGGCTGATCACCTCGATGCTCCGCAGCGCAACGCCCAAGAACTGGTTTCGCGCTTATCTGAACCTCGGGCTGATCGAGAAGATCCTCGGCCATCCGCGGCTCATCCGCTGCACCGCGGGCACCGACTTTGCCTTCATCGACCCCTGGTCCGATGTGTGGACCTGCAATGTCCGCTCGGACCTGCTGATGGGCAATCTGGCGCGGCAGTCCTGGGCGCAGATCATCGCGAGCGCTGATGCGCACAAGGCGATCGCCAAAGTGCACGCCTGCGAGCAGAACTGCTGGATGGTCACTACCGCGCGCACCGCGATGCGCTCGACGCTGATTCCCCAGGCGCCCAAGATGGGACCGCTGCTGTGGGTATTGAAGAACAAACTCAAGGTATCGCTCGGCGGACAGATCGACTTCGACAGCTACATCGACTACTCGAGCGTGCAACCTTCGCCCATGAAGCAGCGCACTTCGTTCCTCAACGTCAAGCAGAAAGCCGTTCTGGTGCGCGGACGCACCACGCCGCAGACGCGCTACCCGCTCAAGGAATTCGAGAACAACTGAGCTGCCGCTCCCCAGCCAAGCCGCTAACCGCGCCCGGCGTCCGACATGCAAGCTCTGGTAATGATCGTCATATGCGCCGCCACGCTGGCGGACTACGCGACGGCCGAGTTGGCATTGCCCGGCGCGCTGAAGTTCGTGCCGGAAATGCTCTCCTGCATCGTCGCGGCGCTGGTGCTGTTCGAAGGGATCAGGAAAGGGTTCGCCCTGGTCGCCACCAAGTACTGGCTGGTCTTTGGACTGGCGACCTTCATCATCGTGTGCGGAATCCTCACCAATTCAGTGGGCACCGGCCCGATCCTCGCCGGGATGCGCTATTACCTGCGCGCGATTCCGTTGTTCCTGTTGCCAGCCGTGGCCCGGTTCAGCGACGAGCAGCTGCGGCGCCAGCTCAACCTGCTGCTCGGCATCGGCCTTCTGCAGATTCCATTCGCCTGCTATCAGCGCTACATCATCTGGTATCAGGGAAGATTCTCGGGCGACGATGTGGTCGGCACTGTGATGGAATCGGGGGTCCTGTCGATCATGCTGATCTGCATGGTGCTCGTCCTCACAGGGTTTTTTGTACAGAAGCGTATCAGCAGAATGCGCTACATCGGCCTTTTCCTGCTGCTGCTGCTGCCGACGATGATCAACGAGACGAAGGCGACGGTCATTCTGCTGCCCATAGGGCTGATCACGGCGACCGTGGTGGCCGCACCACCGAAGAAGCGCCTGCGTGTGTTCGGGATGGGTGTGAGCCTGCTGGTGGTCTTCGGTGCGATCCTGATTCCCGTGTACGATTTCATGGCTCAGAAGGATCCGTACAAAAACGAGCAGCATCTGACGGACTTTTTCACCAGTCAGAAAGAGATCGACCGGTACATGGAGGCCAAAAAGCCCGCTGGCGTCGGAACCCAGACAGAAGTGCGCCGCGGTGATGCCATCAGGGTGCCGCTCGAATACCTGGCGCGAGACCCCGTGCGTCTCGCGTTTGGCCTGGGAATCGGCAACGCATCACACTCCTCGATCGGTGAGAACTTCACCGGGCAATACTTCAATCTCTTTCAACGCTTCATCATCACGTCGTTTTCGGTATTCCTGCTGGAAATCGGCTTGCTGGGAACGGTCCTCGTGTTCCTGCTTTACTGGCTCGTGTACCGCGATGCCGTGGTCGTCGCAAAAAAGGACCCGAGCCTGACCGGCTCGATCGCGGTCGGCTGGACGGGCATCGTGGCCGTGATGACGCTGTCGACGTTCTACGTCACGACGCACGCCTTCTCATCGCTCTCCGATCTGTACTGGTACTTTTCAGGAATTGTCGCCGCGCGCCGCGTGCAATTACAGCTCGCAGGTGCCAGGTCCCCCGCAGCAGTTCCACTGCGGCGCAGTGCGGTGACATAGGCGTGCCTCGCACGTCACTGCCTGCATTCCATGGCTACGCAAAGCGCATTCCGTACCAGAGCGTCCGGCCGCAGATGCGAGCGGTAGTACGCCGCGTTGTTCCTCATGAGCGTGTGCCGCAGATCAGTGTTTTCGATCAGCCTGAGCGCACCCTCGACACATTCTTCGG
>JBOIAD010000051.1:0-26811 GCA_050738795.1 Steroidobacteraceae bacterium | reverse complement strand
TCGTAGTAATGCCGCCGCCGCATATCGATCTCAAGGTCGTGGAGACCGATCCGGGCCTGCGCGGGGACACGGCGACCGGCGGACAGAAGCCAGCGAAGCTCGAGACGGGAGCGGTCGTCAGAGTGCCGCTCTTCATCAATGAAGGCGACGTGCTGCGTATCGACACGCGGACCGGAGCGTACGTCTCGCGCGCGAAGCAGTAGCCGCCACGCGGCCTGGGGGCGGCTTTCAGCCCATCGACAAGGCTCGCTGTTGTCTACGAGAAAGCCGGAAGCCCTCGCTGGCGTACAGCAGCAGCGCGGTCCAGATCAATGCGAAACCGATGGCGCGCGAGCGCTCGAACGGCTCGTGGAACGCGAACACGCCGCACATGAGCTGCAATGTCGGTGCGATGTACTGAAGCACACCCACGGTTGCATACGGAAGCAGCCGTGTTCCGTGTGCGAATAGAAACAACCCGATCGCGGTCAGCGGTCCACTCCCGATGAGGAGTGCATCGATCGCGAGCCCCGCATGTCCGAGCGCACCGGTGCCCACCGATTCGCACCAGAGCAGGTAGACCGAGGCGAACGGAACGAGGACGAGTGTTTCGACAGCGAGGCCGGGCAGTGACTCGACCCTGACGACCTTGCGGATCAGGCCGTAGGTTCCAAACGAGAATGCGAGCGCCAGCGCGATCAGTGGGAGGCTGCCCGCCATGACGGTGAGATAGGCTACGCCGCCTGCTGCGAGCCCGACGGCAGTCCACTGCGCTCGCGTGAGTCTTTCGGACAGAAGGGCGACGCCCAGTAACACATTGACCAGCGGACCGATGAAGTAGCCCAGGCTGGCTTCGACGACGTGTCCGTTGAGGACGGCCCAAACATAGACAATCCAGTTGATGGTGATCAACGTCGCGGTCACTGCGAGGCGCCAGACGACACGGCGATCGGCGAGGGCGGCGCGCAGTGTGGCCAGCTCGCCCCGCATCGCCATCCAGGGGAGCACGAACAGGCACGACCAGAGCACGCGATGCGCGATGACCTGGAACGCCGACACCTGCTGGAGTGGATGAAAGTACAGAGGAAAGACGCCCCAGAGCGTGAATGCGGACGCTGCCGTGACGAGGCCCTTCGTCGTCCGGGTCATGGGTCGACACGACTGCCCGCCACAAAAATCGCGGCGAGGCGTTCCAGGCCGCGGCGATCCGCATCGTCGAAGCGTGCGATGCGGGGGCTGTCGATATCGAGAACGCCCAGGAGTGCTCCCTCCTTGATCAGCGGAATCACGATTTCGGAGCGCGACGCGCCATCACAGGCAATGTGCCCCGGAAACTCCTGCACGTCCGGCACGACAAGCGTCTTACGGCTCGCCGCCGCCGTGCCGCACACTCCTTTGCCCAGCGCTATGCGCACACACGCCGGCTTGCCCTGGAACGGGCCGACCACCAGCTCGCCGTCCGTTGCACCGCCCCGCAGGAAGTAGAAACCGGCCCAATTGAGGTCCGGCAGGGCGTCGAACAGCAAGGCGGAAGTGTTGGCGGCGTTGGCTACGAGATCGCACTCTCCGGTGAGCAGTCCGCCGAGCTCGGTAGCGAGACTCGCGTAGTCCGAGTCCTTGTCGCGGAAATCGTAACGTTTGACCGTAAAGCTCATTGGCGTGGTCCACCGTGATGGATGGGCATGGTTCGGGCGCGTACGCTCAGGCGCGCTCCGTCGGAAACGTCATGACCTCATCGATGTGCCCGGCTCCGGCCGCGAGCATCAGCGTGCGGTCGAAACCCAATGCCACCCCGGCACACTCCGGGAGGCCTGCTTCGAGCGCGGCCAATAATCGTTCGTCGAGCCGCACCGGCGGCAGTCCGCGGCATTTTCGCTCCCGGTTGTCGCTTTCGAAACGCGCCCGCTGCTGTGGGGCGGAGGCCAGCTCGTGGAACCCGTTGGCCAGCTCGATGCCGTTGCAGTAGAGCTCGAATCGCAGGGCCGCCCGGGGGTCCTGCGGATCGAGGCGGGCGAGTGCAGCCTGGCTCGCGGGGTAACCGTGCACGAACGTCAGCGCGTTGCGGCCCAGCCGCGGGCCGATGAGCGCTCCCATCAGCAGCTCCAGGAACTCATCACGCCCTGGGTCTCGACCCGGGCCCGGGGAAGCGAAGCCGATCGTATGGGCTGCGTTGGCCAGCTCGGATACGCTCGCAGCAAACGGGTCCAGCTGCAGCTCGCGCAGGAAGGCATCCCGATAAGTCAGCCGCTCGCTCGAGAGGGATTTGCCCGCGTCGCTCAACAGATGACGTACCAGCGCATCCACGTCGTTCATGAGTCCGTCCAGCGAGAAGCCGGTCCGATACCACTCCACGAGAGTGAATTCGGCGTTGTGCTGCCGACCGCGCTCCAAGCCACGCACGACGTGACAGATCTGATAGATGTCGCCGCTCCCTGCCGCCAGCAGGCGTTTCATGGCGTATTCGGGCGATGTATGCAGGTAGTAGGGAGCATCCGGATGCTCCCTAAATTGCACGCGCGCGGAATGAATGTGGACGTCGCTCACGGCAGCGTTCACTACAACAGGCGTGTCTACCTCCAACACGCCGCGATCGGCAAAGAAAAGTCGTGCGCGCGCAAGTAAGGATGCGCGACGCTCGAGCATCGCGCGAGTCGCCGTGGGGCGCCAGGAATCTTGCGGTGTGCGGGTCATTCGCGACGCTGCTCACCCGTAATCGGCGAGCATCGATGCCCGCAATTGCGCGAGGGGCTGCCCGACCCGGATGCGATCGCCCGCATCCTTGCCGGCAAGCCAGTCGCCCGCAGTCCGGGGCAGAAGGAGAATGACCGTCGAGCCCATGTTGAAGCGGCCCATCTCGGCGCCTTTCTCGAGCCTCAGGGGGGCCTGGCCGCCATCGAGGGGCAGCTCGATGACCTGCCGCGGTTTGCGGGGCGTGACCTCGCCGTGCCAGACAGTGGCCATGCTGCCGACGAACAGCGCCCCGACCAGGATCATTGCAAACGACAGGGGACCTTCCTCGAACAGGCACAGGATGCGCTCGTTGCGTGCAAACAGGCCTGGGACGGCGGCGGCGGTGGCTGCATTGACACTGAAGAGACGGCCCGGAACGTACCAGGCCGCGCGCAGCGTTCCGGTCAGCGGCATGTGAATCCGGTGATAGTTGAAAGGCGCCAGGTACAATGTCGCGAATGCTCCCCCGGCGAACCGCGGCACCCACTGGGCTGCCGGATCGAGCAACGCCTCCAGGGAATAATGATGACCCTTGGCCTGCATGAGCTGCGAGCCCTCGAGGCGGCCGATCTGGCTGATCGTGCCGTCGACCGGAGAAACCAGGATGCTGGCGTTGGGGTCGATCGGGCGGGCCGCGGGGCGCAGGATTCGCGTGAAAAACTCGTTGAACGATGCGTAGCTCAACGGATCGGTCCGGACGGCCTCCGTCATGTCGGGACGGAAACCCCGTACGAAGCTGCGGATGAGCAGGTTCTTGACGAGCGCAATACGGCTGCGCGTGACGTAGTACACCAGGTGCGACAGAAAGTGCTGCGGAACCAGGTGCTGCAGGGCGACGAACAGCCGCGCCTGCAGGCCCGGCGAATCTTTGACACTCATGCCTTCACGACGCGGATGTCAGATGGGGAGCGGCAAGCTGCAGGTCCTGCGCGAAGCGCTGGATATCGAACGGCGGGGTGAAGATCCCGGCGATCCGCCCATGCGTGTCCAGCAGAAATACCGCCGCCGAGTGATCCATCGTGTAATCGCCGCCGGGCAGCTCGACCCGGCGCACGGCTATACCGAATTTCGCCGTCAGGTCGCGGATGGCCTTCGGGTCTCCCGTGAGCCCGATGAAATCAGGATCGAACGCATGCACGTAAAGTCCCATCGCCGTCGGCGTGTCGCGTGCGGGATCCACGCTCACGAACAGCACTTGGAGGCCGGCGATGGCGGCGACCTTCTTGACCTGCGCCAGCTTGACCAGCGTCGTCGGGCAGACATCCGGGCAGTGCGTGAAGCCGAAGAACACGAGGCTCGGCTTGCCTTGCAGCTCGCGCGCGGTGAACGGACGGCCCAGGTGATCGGTCAACTGAAAACTTCCGATCTCCCGCGGTTGCGGCAGCCACGTGCCGCTTGCCAGTTGCGGGGCCGAGCTGTCAAGTTCTCGCGCCAGCCAGAACCCGGCCAGCGCCGCGCCGATGGCCGCCACGAGCAGGAGAATCCACGAGCTTCGTCTGGTCATGCGCGAATTATCCCATAGAGGCCGCCCCACACGGGGGCCGAAGCGGTCGGCGGCGCGCGCGAGCCCGGTTTTGGTCCGAACTCTCATCGAGCGCGGGGCACGCCGCCTGCGCCGCGCGCGAGTGTTCTTTGGGCACGGTACGGACAATGCGTGGGACGAGGCCGCCACGCTCGTGTTGCATGCGCTGGCGCTCTCGCACGTTGCGGGCGCGGTGGTCTATGGCAAGCGCGTGAGTGCCGCTGCCAAACAGCGCGCCGAAGCGCTGATCGACCGCAGAATCCATGAGCGCATCCCGGCGGTCTACCTCACGGGCGAGACCTGGTTTGCCGGCTTCGCGTTTCATGTGGATCCACGCGTGCTGATCCCGCGTTCCGCGCTCGCCGAATTGATCGAGCGGCAGTTCGCCCCATGGATTGCTCCAGCGCAGGTGCGCCGCGTGCTCGATGTAGGAACCGGGTCTGGATGCCTTGCCATCGCTTGCGCAAAATCATTTCCGCGTGCACGCATCGACGCTGTGGACATCTCGCCGGACGCGCTCAAGGTTGCGCGTATCAACGTCCGCCGCCACCAGCTCACGCGGCGGGTCCGGCTCGTGGAATCCGATCACTTCAACGGGCTTGGCGGCGAAACCTACGATATCATCGTGTCGAATCCGCCTTACGTCGGCGCACGCGAGCTTGGGGCGCTGCCGCCCGAGTACCGGCACGAGCCGCGCATCGCGCTTGCCGCTGGAGCCTCCGGTCTCGATTCCGTGCGGGTCATTCTGCGGGAAGCCGCCCGGCATCTGCGTCCCCGCGGCCTTCTCGTCGTCGAGGTGGGCAATACCGAAACGGCCGTGCGCCGGGTGTTTCGGGATCTTTCCTTCGTCTGGCTCGATTTCGAGCGGGGTGGCGGCGGAGTCTTTGTGCTGACGGCCGAGCAACTGCAGGCGCGCTGAAACTCGAGGCTGCGAGCCATAACATGTCGGGCAACACGATCGGCAAGCTGTTCACCGTCACGACGTTCGGCGAAAGCCACGGACCCGCGATGGGCTGCATCGTGGATGGCTGTCCGCCGGGGCTTGCGCTGGCCGAGTCCGACCTGCAGCAGGACGTCGACCGGCGCCGCACCGGCACCTCGCATTTCGTGAGCCAGCGGCGCGAGGGCGACCTGGTACGGATTCTGTCCGGAGTGTTCGAGGGCCGGACCACCGGCACCCCCATCGGCATCATCATCGACAACACCGACGCACGCTCGCGCGACTACGAGCGGATCAAGGACCGCTTCCGTCCCGGTCATGCGGATTACACCTATCAGCACAAATACGGGCGGCGCGACTACCGCGGCGGCGGACGCTCGTCGGCGCGGGAGACGGTGATGCGCGTGGCCGCAGGCGGCATCGCCCGCAAATACCTCGCGGAGCGGCTCGGCGCGCGCATCAGCGGATATCTCAGCCGGATCGGGCCGCTGGAGCTTCAACCGGTCGATCCGCAGTCGGCTTATCAGAATCCCTTCTTCTGCCCTGATCCGGCACGCCTCGAGGAAATCGAGCGGCTGATCTGGAAGGTGCGTGGCGATGGCGACTCGCTCGGCGCGCGCGTGACCGTCACGGCGGTGGGCGTGCCGCCCGGCCTGGGCGAGCCCGTGTTCGACCGTCTGGACGCCGACATCGCACATGCCTTGATGAGTATCAACGCCGTGAAAGCCGTGGAGATCGGCGCAGGCACGCGCGCCGCCGAACAGAAGGGCAGCGAGCATCGCGATGAGCTCACGCCCCAGGGCTTCAGGAGCAACCATGCCGGCGGCGTGCTGGGGGGGATCTCGTCAGGTCAGGATATCATTGCGCACATCACGCTGAAGCCGACTTCGAGCATCCAGGTTCCGGGCAGCACGATCGATGTCGCCGGCAACGCTGTGGAGGTCGTGACCACGGGCCGACACGATCCGTGCGTGGGCCTGCGAGCGACGCCGATCGCGGAGGCAATGCTCGCCATCGTGTTGATGGACCACTACCTGCGTCACCGGGCGCAGAATGCGGATGTCAACGTATCCACTCCGGTCATTACGAAAAGGGATTGAGTGAGCAACCAGGCGGACTTCAGTGTGGCGGTCGTCGGGGCCACGGGACTGGTCGGGCAGACCATGATCCAGGTGCTCGAGGAGCGCGATTTTCCGATCCGCGAGCTGCATGCGCTCGCGAGCAACCGTTCCGTGGGAAAGTCGGTCAGTTTCCGGGGGCGCGCCTGTGCGGTGAAGGAGCTCGCCGGCTTCGACTTCGCCGGGGTGGACATCGGGCTGTTCTCGCCGGGCGCGCAAGTCTCGCGGGAATACGCGCCGCGGGCGGCCGCTGCCGGTTGCATAGTGATCGACAACACTTCGGAGTTTCGCTATCAGGACGATGTTCCGCTCGTCGTGCCCGAAGTCAATCCGCACGCGATCGCGCTGTACCGCAACCGCGGCATCATCGCCAATCCGAACTGCTCGACGATCCAGCTCGTGGTGGCGCTGAAGCCGATTCACGCGGCGGTGGGCATCGAGCGCATCAACATTGCCACTTACCAGTCGGTGTCGGGCGCGGGCCGTGAAGGCGTGGAGGAATTGGCCGAGCAGTCGGCGCAGCTGCTGAGCGGCAGGGGGCCGGTCACCGCGCGGGTGGTGGCTAAGCAGATCGCCTTCAACTGCGTCCCGCAGATCGACCAGTTCCAGGACAACGGCTACACGAAGGAAGAGATGAAGATCGTCTGGGAGACGCGCAAGATCCTGGAAGATCCGCAGTTGCGTGTGAACGCGACCGCGGTGCGCGTGCCGGTTTTCTACGGCCACTCGGAAGTGGTGCACCTGGAAACCCGGACGAAGATCACAGCCTCAGACGCGCGCGAGCTGCTTTTAAAGGCACCTGGAGTAGAGGTGCTGGATGAGAGGCGCGCAGGGGGATACCCAACGGCGGCTACCGAGGCAGCGAACCGCGACACAGTTTATGTCGGGAGAATACGTGAAGATCTGTCCTCCGAAAGGGGACTTAACTTATGGATCGTCGCCGACAATGTGCGCAAGGGAGCTGCCACGAACAGCGTGCAGATTGCAGAGATTTTGGTTCGGCAGCATATGTAATGTATATTGCCGGCCGCCGGGTGGACCCACAGAGTGTAGTCTACTCGTTTGTTTTTACAAGATTTTTCCTCCATTGAGACCTCTCGGGGTGTCTTAATGTCCGCTAAATCGTTCGGCCGGGCGCTGGCATTGCTGATGGTCCTGCCATCGGCAGCGTTCGCTCTCGGTCTCGGAGACATCCGTCTCCTGTCGCAACTCAACGCACCTCTCGATGCTGAAATCGAGCTGGTGGACGTCACGCCCGAGGAAATGCAGAGCCTCAAGGCGCAGATCGCCTCGCGCGATACGTTCGCCCGCTACGGCCTCGATTGGCCCGTTTTTCTCAGCGGCGTGCAGGTCCGCACCGTTCGCGGCGCCGATGGCCGCGAGGTCATCAAGCTCAAGTCCGCTGACAGCATCACGGAGCCGTTCATTACGCTCCTGGTGGAAGTGAACTGGGCGCGTGGCAGGCTCGTGCGCGAATACACGATGCTGCTGGATCCGCCGGTGTACACACCCGGTCAGGCTCCTGCCAGCAACGCTCCTGTGGCTGCTCCGTCGGCCGGATCCGGCGCTCGTGACGGCTCGATCGCGCGCGGCGCGGACCAGCCAGCGGGCACGGATCCGCCAGCACAAGCCACTCCACCACCGAGCGAATCCCATGCGAGCTCGCCTCCCCGCGCTCAGGCGAGCAGCGGGAATGACAGTGGCGCCCCTGCTGGGGGCACGCATGTCGTGAAGACCGGGGAGACCCTGTCCGGCATTGCCGCATCCACCTCCGGAGGCACCCCCAATTCCCCGCAGGCCCGGACCTGGATGCTCGCCATCTATCAGGCCAACCCGGCGGCGTTCGACAAGAACATGAACGTGCTGCGCTCGGGAGCGGTACTGCGAATTCCCGATTCCGCGGCGGCGTCGGCCATCTCATCGAGCGAAGCGAACGATGAGATCCGCCGCCAGTACGCGGCCTGGCGCTCGAATGCGCCTGCCAGCCCATCCGCCGCGAGCGGGGCCGGCCGCCTGCGGCTCGTCACGCCGACCGAGTCAGGGTCGGCCGGAACAGCCGGTGCGGGCGGCGATGTCCAGGCCCTGCAGGGCCGCGTCAAGGAGCTCGAAGGACAGCTCAGCGAGTCCAAGCGCCTGCTCGAGATGCGCAATGCCGAGCTCGCCCAGCTTCAGGCACGACTTTCCGGCGCGAAGACCCCGGCTCCGCCCGAGGCCCCGCCTGCCACGGCGACACCCCCGGCCGCCACAACGCCGCCGCCGGCCGCCGCCACGACTCCCGCGGAGCAACCCCCTTCGGCTCAAGCCGAAACTCCCGCAGCAACGCCGCCGCCGGCACAAGAACCGGCCCCGTCCGCCGAGCCCGCACCGGCGCCAACAGTGGCCGCCGCACCGACTCCCGTCCACAAGCCGCCTCCGACCGCCGCGGTCCGCAATCAGGGCGGCTCGTTTCTCGACACGCTCATGGATTACTGGTGGGCGGTTGCGCTGCTGATCGCCGCGCTGCTGGGTCTCGTCGGGTTGCGCGCATGGCGCTCGCGGCGCCAATCGGAATTCGACGACTCGCTCGGCCGCCTGGCCGTAGCCGGTGCCAACTCGATGGATCGCGGGTTTGCCGCAGGCGACACCGCACCCGTACGGCCTCTTGGCGCCGCCGCGGCCGAAGGGGCTTTCCTGGTCGAGGAATCGGCAACCCATCAGCGACCGCGTTTCCCGGGCGGCGCTGCGCCAGCAGCCGCCGCGGCCAGGCACGTCTCGAGCGACGAGACGGTCAGCAGCGAGACGGCCATCAGTCTCGATCAGGGCGATCCACTGGCCGAAGCCGACTTCCACATGGCGTACGGCCTGTACGACCAGGCTGCCGACCTGATCAGAATCGCGATCAGCCGTGAGCCGGCGCGCCGCGACCTGAAGCTCAAGCTCCTGGAAGTGTTCTTCGTGTGGGGCAACAAGGACCAGTTCCTGCAAAGCGCCCGCGAGCTGGCGGACACGCGCGCCCAGGCGGCGCCCGGCGAGTGGGAAAAGATCATCATCATGGGCAAGCAGCTCGCCCCCGATGATCCGCTGTTCTCCGGCGGAGGCGCCGTCAGCGGCGCCACCGCGGGCGGTGTGGATCTCGACCTCGAAGGCGGCGAAAGCCGCGTGGATTTCGATCTGCTGGGCGATCCGGTACCCGGCCAGGCGGCCGGTGATGTCGACCTGGACATCGGCTCCGCGCTGGGGGAGCCGGACTCGCCGACCGACTCGGCGACCGGCGCGACCGATCGCAGCTTCGCGCTCGACAACACTTTCACGGGCACGACCGGGACTACCCGGCAGATGACCCAGAAGATCACCCGCGAGCCCGATCCGGTCATGCCGGAATACGGCGCGGACACCGAGGGTCCGACGGTCGAGCAGCCTGGGTTGGACACTCCCGAGAATCCGACGATCCGGCAGAAAGTGGCGATGGCGCTCAAGCAGGGGCACAGCGCCGAGCAGACGGCGGAGCTTGCGATCGACGACCTCGGCCTGGACCTCGGCGCACTCGATACCGTCGATCAGCCGGGCTTGGGCGCGTCCCCGGACGCACCGACGCTCGTCGCGGGCCTCGACGACCGCTCGCGCAAGGTGATGGAAGACGCCCAGCGGCGCGCTGGGGCGGAACCTCACGATACGTCGGCGACGGCGGCGTTCCGGATAGACGAGGATGACCTCGAGAGCGCCCTCGGATCGCGAAATGGAAACGGACACCCTGCCGAATCGGCCCAGTTCGATGTCTCGTCCACGGCCCGTCTTGCCGCTCTCACCGACCGCGAAGTTGATTTCGATCTCGGCGATGCCGATGCTGACGGCAGCCACGGCTCGCACGCGACGAATGGCTCGGGCCTGGATCTGGATGTGGGCACGGCGACCGTTCCTGACACGGCTTTCACGGCAACCCAGAAGCTCGCCTCGGACGACCTCGCGCTTCCGGATCTCGAGCCCGTGACGATGAGCGAAGTGGGCACGAAGCTCGATCTGGCACGGGCCTACATGGATATGGGCGACCCTGAAGGCGCGCGCAACATTCTCGAAGAGGTGCTGCACGAAGGATCCGTTGCCCAGAAGCAGGAAGCGCAGCGCTTGCTGGAGTCATTGCCGGGTTGAACCGGATTGCGGTCGGGATCGAGTACGACGGTTCCGGGTACGCGGGCTGGCAGACGCAACAGTCCCTGAGGACGGTCCAGAGACTCGTTGAAGGGGCCCTGGGCGTCGTGGCGGCCGAGCCCGTCAATCTCGTTTGCGCCGGCCGGACAGATGCCGGCGTACATGCTCGCTGGCAGGTGGCGCACTTCGATACTCATGCCACTCGACCGCTGCGTGGTTGGGTCCTGGGCGCCAATACGGAGCTGCCACGCGACGTTAGCGTCACGTGGGCCCGTCCGGTGCCGATGCACTTCCATGCGCGCTATTCGGCTGAGGCACGCACCTACCGATATGTCATCCTGAATCGCGGCTCACGCTCGGCACTTGCGGCCCATCGCGCTACCTGGATCCGCAAATCACTCGATCATGTGCGCATGGGGGAAGCGGCCGCCGCCCTGTGCGGCCACCAGGATTTCAGCGCTTTCCGTTCGTCCGAATGCCAGTCCCGCTCGCCGATCCGCAACCTGGAAGAGCTGACCGTGCAGCGGCAGGGCGAGTGGGTCCTGATCGAGGCCACCGCCAACGCCTTCCTGCACCACATGATGCGCAACATCGCGGGGCTGCTGATTGCGATCGGACGCGGCGATTCCCCCACCTCCCGGGCGCGCGAGGTTCTGGATGGCCGCGATCGCGCCCGCGGCGCAGCGACCGCGCCGGCGGATGGCTTGTATCTTTGGGCCGTCCGGTATCCGGACGCTTTCGGGCTGCCGGACCCCCGGCAGGACGGGGCGCCTGGCGGCGGATGGCCCGCCCCCCGATCCGTTATGATCGCCGCACCGCCTTGACGCACGGATCTTCCCCATGTCGTGGTTCGAAAAGATCATGCCCTCCCGCATCAAGACCGAGCGCCGCACGCGCTCGGTTCCGGAGGGGTTGTGGATCAAATGCCCGGCCTGCGATGCGGTGTTGTATCGCGCGGAGCTCGAACGCAATCTGTATGTCTGCCCCAAGTGCAGCCATCACATGCGCATCGGCGCCCGTGAGCGGCTCGAGAGCTTCCTGGATCCGGGCCCGACCGAGGAGATCGGCGCGGGGATCTCGCCCGAGGATCCGCTCAAGTTCCGCGACAGCAAGCGCTACAAGGAACGGTTGGCGCAGGCGCAGAAAGCCACCGGCGAGCGTGACGCGCTCGTCGTGCTTGCCGGCAAGCTGCACGGGCTGCCGATCGTCGCCAGCGCGTTCGAGTTCCAGTTCCTGGGCGGCTCCATGGGCTCGGTGGTGGGTGAGCGGTTCAAGCGGGCAGTCGATCACTGCATAGAGCATGGCGAGCCGCTGGTGAATTTCTGCTCGAGCGGCGGGGCGCGCATGCAGGAGGCGCTGTACTCGCTTCTGCAGATGGCGAAGACGGCGGCCGCGCTTTCGCGTCTCGCACAGGCGCACTTGCCTTTCATCTCGGTCATGACCGACCCGACGATGGGCGGTGTATCGGCCAGCCTTGCGATGCTCGGGGACCTGAATCTCGCCGAGCCGCGCGCGCTCATCGGATTTGCCGGCCCGCGTGTCATCCAGCAGACCGTGCGAGAGACGCTGCCCGAAGGCTTTCAGCGCAGCGAGTTCCTGCTCGAGCACGGCGCGCTCGACATGATCGTCGACCGCCGCGACATGCGCGACCGCATTGCCGCCGTGTTGCGCCTGCTGTTGAAGCTGCCTTCCGCCGCAGCCGCGTGACCTTGCGCACGCTGGCCCAGTGGCTGGCTCTGCAGGAGTCGGTGCATCCCAAGACCATCGACATGGGCCTGGCGCGTGTCGCGGCTGTCGCCCGCGCTTTGGCTGTCGATAAACCGGTCAGTCTCGTCATCACGGTCGGGGGAACGAACGGCAAGGGATCCACCGTGGCGCATCTGGAAGCGCTGCTTCGCAGCGCCGGCGCATCCACCGGGATGTTCACATCGCCGCATTTCGTTCGCTATAACGAGCGCATACGCGTGGACGGCGCCGAGGTCGAGGACGCGGCGCTGATCGACGCCTTCGAGCGCATCGAGCGCGCGCGCGCTGCAACCACTCTGACCTTCTTTGAATACAACACCCTGGCGGCGCTCCTGATCTTCAGGGACCGGGCGGTGGATGTCGCCGTCCTCGAGGTGGGGTTGGGAGGCCGGCTGGATGCCACGAACCTGGTCGATGCCGACGCAGCGGTGGTCTGCTCGATCGGCGCCGATCATCGCGACTGGCTGGGGGAGAGCCTGGAGCAGATAGGTGCCGAGAAGGCGGGCATCTTCCGGCCCGGCCGCCCCGCCGTGCTGAGCACTCATGACATGCCCGCAAGCGTCTACTCGACGATTGCGAAGCTCGGCGCGCGAGCCGTGATCGCCGACCGGGATTTCAGTTGGCGCACTGAGGCGCCAGGACAGCCTGGAGGGCCCCTGGAAATCAGCGGCCGCAGGTGGAGCTACGATGGGCTACGATTGACGCTGCGCCATCTGCCGCCCTCCGCGCTCGCAGGAGCGATTCAGTACCGCAATGCCGCCGCCGCGATTGCCGCGATCGAGTCGCTCGAATCCCGCTACGTCCTCGATGAGCGGATCGTGGGCGAGGCCCTGCGCACCGTACGGCTTGCCGGCCGATTCCAGATCGTTGCGGGCGAAATAGAATGGATCCTGGATATCGCACACAACGAGCCCGCGGCGCACGTCTTTGCGGCGCATGTGCGTGAGCGGCCCATGCCCGGCCACCGGCTGGACACGCCAGATGGAGCAGACAGCGCGCAGGGCAACGGGCACACCTTCGCGGTCGTGGGCATTCTCGGCGACAAGGATGCGCCCGGGATTGCCGCCGCGCTCGAGCCGCTCGTCGATCATTGGATCCTGTGCTCGCTGCCCGATCCGCGGGGCGGCACCTCGTCGGAGCTGGCCCGGAGACTGCGGCTGCCGCCGCAGGAGGTGACACTGGCGGACTGCGTCGAGGAAGGCTGCGAGGTCGCTCGCGCGGCCGCGCGGCCCGGCGACCGGATCCTCGTCTTCGGGTCCGTGTATACAGTGGGTCCGGCGCTGCAATGGCTTCGGATATACTGCAGCGCCCCTTGATTGACGCGGCTTCGTCCCCACTGTGGATCATCTGGTGAAAGAGCGACTGACGGGCGCGATCATTCTCGTTGCCTTGATCGTGCTGTTGGTACCCGAGCTGTTGACCGGGCCGGCGCGCCCGCCGTCCGCCGCGGCCAGTGCTTCCGAGGAGCCGCCATTAAGGTCGTACACGATCAACCTGGCAGACGACGCGCATTCCCGAACGGCGGCGGCTGGCAACGGGCCCGAGATGCCGCAGCCCAGCGGACCCGAACAACCCGCTCCCGCTCAATCCGTTCCGCCGGCCTCGGCGTCCGCCGCAACACCCACATCTGCGCCTGCCTCGGTATCCGCGGCGACATCCGCATCAGGTCCTCCCGCGACGACGGTGAGGCCGGACGAATCGGCGCACCCCCAATCGTCCCAAAGAGCAGCGTCGCGAATGGCCGCTGTCCCCGACAAGCCGAAGGCGCGTGCGGTAGCCGCCGGAGGCGGCTGGATGGTTCAGCTGGGAGTGTTCGCGAGCCGGCAGAACGCGGAGCACCTCGCTCAGCAGATGAGGGGAAAGGGCTTCAAGGCGTCCGTGTCGGACGTCACAGGATCGAGCCGCAAGCTGTACCGCGTAAGGGTTGGGCCGACAGCGGACCGCGCAGCCGCGCAGGAGCTGCAGGCGAGGCTACGGGCCGCCGGGCGGCCCGGTACGGTGGTGCCTCATTCTTAACCCGGAACGGACGCCTGCGCAGGCGGGGCGGCGCTCTTGTACAATCCGCGCCGCCACGAGCGACCGGGCCCCACGATGAACGCTACCGACTACCTGGTGATTGCCGCCTTCATCATTTCCGCCGCGGTCGGCGTGATGCGCGGATTTCTGCGCGAGGCTGTGGCGCTCGTCACGTGGCTCGTCGCGCTTTTCTTCGCGTGGCACTTCTCGGATCTCATCGAGCCGCATCTGGGCGGCCTGCTGGCCGGCTCGTATGTCAGGCCCTGGGCCGCGCGCGTCATCATCGTGCTGCTGATACTGCTCCTCGGCGCCGGTGTCGGATCCCTGCTGGGCCGCTTCGTGCGACTGTCGATTTTCAGTGGCGTGGACCGGCTCCTCGGGTTCGTGTTCGGCATCATGCGCGGCGCGGTGCTGTTCGGTGTATTCGTCATCCTGGCTCAGCTTCTGCGTCTCGACGGCGATCGCTGGTGGCACCAGTCGCTTCTGATTCCCTACGGCGAGTCCATGGCGAACGGACTGCGCGGCCTGGTGGGGGCGCAGAGGGTGTACCACTCCGGTGGCCTGTCGGCACGAAATTGAGACTCCGGGTGAGGCGCAGCGGGCATAGACCCAGGCGGCAACCATGTGTGGGATCGTAGGGATTGTCGGAACCAGCGCAGTCAACCAGCGTATCTATGATGCGCTGACAGTCCTGCAGCACCGCGGACAGGATGCCGCCGGCATCGCAACTTCGGTCGATGGCGAGCTCTACACGCGCAAGGGCAGCGGACTCGTTCGCGACGTGTTCCAGCAGCAACACATGCTGGAGTTGAAAGGCAACGCCGGCATCGGGCACGTGCGTTATCCGACAGCCGGTTGCGACTCTGCCTCCGAAGCGCAGCCCTTCTACGTGAATGCGCCTTACGGCATCTGTATTGCGCACAACGGCAATCTGACCAACGCCGCCGAGCTTGCGGAGGTCATCATTCGCGAGGATCGCCGGCATCTCAACACCACGTCCGACTCGGAAGTGCTGTTGAATGTCTTTGCGTCCGAGCTGCAGCGCATCGGCACGCCGCGGGTGACGCCCGCGGACGTTTTCGCCGCTCTGACCGCGGTATACCGCAGATGCCGCGGCGGCTACGCGGTCGTGGCCATGGTCATAGGCCACGGAATCCTGGGTTTTCGCGATCCGCACGGCATTCGCCCGCTCGTGCTCGGTCAACGCACCTCGCCACGCGGACCCGAATGGATGCTGGCCTCGGAAAGCGTTGCGCTCGACATGCTCTCGTTCAAATTCGTGCGCGACATCGGCCCGGGAGAGGCCGTGTTCATCGACGAGCTGGGCAGGCTGCATTCCCAGCAGCTCGTGCCCACCGTCCGGCATACCCCCTGTATCTTCGAGTATGTCTACTTTGCCCGGCCCGACTCCAAGATCGACAATATTTCGGTGTATCGCGCGCGCATGCGCATGGGCGACAGGCTGGCGGAAAAGATCCTGCGCGAACGGCCCAACCACGACATCGACGTGGTCATTCCGATTCCGGACACCAGCCGCACGAGCGCGCTGCAGCTGGCGCAGAAGCTCGGCCTGAAGTACCGCGAAGGCTTCATCAAGAACCGCTACATCGGCCGCACCTTCATCATGCCCGGCCAGGAGCAGCGCGAGAAATCCGTGCGCGGCAAGCTGAATGCCATCGACCTGGAGTTCCGCGGCAAGAACGTTCTGCTGGTCGACGACTCCATCGTGCGCGGCACCACCTCGGCGCAGATCATCGAGCTTGCGCGCGAGGCGGGCGCAAAGAAGGTCTACTTCGCCTCGGCGGCCCCGCCGGTGCGCTTTCCGAACGTCTACGGGATCGACATGCCCGCGACCAGCGAGCTCGTCGCAGCCCATCGAAGCGTCGAGGAGGTTGCACATCTCATCGGCGCCGATTGGCTGATCTACCAGGATCTGGAAGACCTGGTGGCCGCCTGTCAGCACGATGACGCGCGCATCGCGGAGTTCGATACATCCTGCTTTTCCGGCGAATATGTCACTGGCGATGTGACGCCCGAATATCTCGAGCGTCTGCAGGTGGAGCGTTCCGACGCGGCCAGGACCTTGCGCCGCACGCGCCGCGGCAGACTCAAGGTCATTCGGTAAGCCACCGGCGCGCAAGGCGCGTGTCGTTTGAACTCTTCCGACTCCCGCCGCCGGCTGATGCTCGAGCTCTTTCAGGCGGGCTTGGCACCGGTCGCAGGCCGCAGGTGTGTTGCCGACGCTCTGCGCACTGCGCAGGGTCCCGCGTGCAGCGAGGCGGGAGCAGCGCCCGCGCGTCCCGTGTGGATTGCGGCAATTGGCAAGGCAGCCTCCGCAATGGCACTCGGAGCACACGATGCCCTTGGCACATCCGTGGAACGCGTGTTGCTCATAACCAAGGACGGTCACATCGCCCCGCAAGCGTACGCATTACCCGATGTTGAGATTCACGAGAGCGCTCATCCGGTTCCGGACGATCGCTCATTGGCCGCGGGGCAGCGTCTGTTGCGCTGGATAGGCGAGCTGCCGGAGCCCGTGCAACCCCTGTTCCTGGTCTCGGGCGGCGCCTCGAGCCTCGTCGAGGTTCTCGAGGACGGGGTATCCCTCGCGCAGCTCGGCAGACTCAACATCGAGGGGCACGCCAGCGGCATACCGATCGCCGAGCTCAACGCGCGGCGGGCGAGGTTGTCCCGCATCAAGGGGGGCCGGCTGGCCGCACTCCTGGCCGGCAAGCCGGCCCGCGCCCTGTTCATTTCCGATGTCCCGGGTGACGATCCGGCAGTGATCGGCTCCGGATTGCTGGGACCTGCGAGCGCCGGGCCCGATCGCATCGAGCGCACGGTCGTGGCGTGCCTGGACCACGCGATCGCGGGAGTTTGCGCGGCGGCTGGACAAATGGGGCTCGACGTGCACAGGTCCCCAACGCGCTTCGATGATGAAGCGACGCGCCTCGCGGTGCGCTTTGCCCACGAGCTTCACTTGAACGGCGCCCAGGTCTGCGTCTGGGGCGGGGAGTCGACCGTGCATCTTCCGGAGCATCCGGGGCACGGCGGCCGCAATCAGCATCTCGCTCTTGCAGCGGCGCGTCTGTTGGCCGGTCAATCGCAGATGCTTTTGCTGGCCGCGGGCACGGATGGCACCGACGGTCCGACCGATGATGCCGGCGCATTGGTCGATAGTGAGACCTGCGCACGGATAGCGCTCGCGGAGCTGGATGCCGATGATTGCATGCGCCGCGCAGACTCCGGGACAGCCCTCGCCGCGAGCGGCGATCTGGTTCACACAGGTCCGACCGGGACCAACGTCGGCGACCTGGTGATCGGTTTGAAGCTGTCCACCGAAGCAGCACACATCGTGTGCCAGGGCTGGGAGGGACGGGTGCGCGAAGACCGTGACGGCGCTCTGGAATGAAGGCCGTGACGGCCTCGGCGCGCGCGTGCTGTAATTGAGCATGCGTTTACTACTGATCGAAGAGGATTCGCAACGCTGCGCTGTCATTCAACATAGCCTGACATCGTGGAAACCGGGCGTGCAGGTCGTACTGCACAGTCCGCGCCTGCAGGGCACGCTGCCGCCGGAATTTCTGGCGCAAGGATTCGACGCGGTGCTGCTGACCCGCCTGTGGCCCGGCGGCCGTGGCCTGGACTGGGTGAAGGATCTCGCCGGCAGAGCTGGTTTCGCCCCTGTCGTGCTTCTGAGCGAGCACGGGGACGATGCGGATGCACGTGAGGCGCTGGGTGCCGGAGCGCACTCCGCCGTGGGCCGTGATGAGATCGACAGCAGGAAGTTGCATCTCGCGCTCGACGCGGCCGAGCAGAAGCAAACCCTCGCGCGCGCCGCGTGGCGGGCGGGAGCCGCCGGCCGCGAAGCGCAGCGCTTCGGCAGCGCGTTCATCCGCGGCTATCGGCGCATTCGGCAAATCGCCGCAGGACCCGTGTCCGATCTGTACCTGGCGGAGAGCGAGGCGGCCGGCAAACTGGTCGTCCTCAAGGTCGCGCGCGATCAGCACAAGGAGCAGAGCGACCTCGACCACACTTTCCGGCGCTTCCTGCAGGAATACGAGATCGTCCAGCGCATTCGCCACCCGAGCGTCGTGCGGCTCTACGATCTGGGTGTGAGCGATGAGCATGCGTGGCTCGTGATGGAGTATTTTCGTGCAGGTGACCTGCGCCGGCGCATGCGGGCCGGCATGAGGCCACGTCCGGCGATGCGGACGGCTATCGGAATCGCGCGGGCGCTCGAGGCGATGCATGCCTCGGGAGTCCTGCATCGGGATATCAAGCCGGGCAATGTCATGTTGCGCGAGGACGGCTCGCTCGCGCTCATCGATTTCGGCATGTCCAAGGACACGGCCCTCGAGCAGGACGTGACGGATACGGGCCTCATCTTCGGAACCCCTCACTACATGAGCCCGGAGCAGGGCCACGGCGAGCCGATCGACCAGCGCAGCGACCTGTACAGCCTGGGTGTCATCGTGTTCGAGATGCTCGCGCGGCAGAAGCCCTATGCGGCCGAGAATCCCATGGCGATCATCTACAAGCATCGCAAGGAGCCGGTGCCGCGGCTGCCGGAGCGATTCAGCGCGCTGCAGCCGGTGATCGAGCGGTTTCTCGCGAAGGATCCGCAGGATCGATTTGCCAACGCCTCGGAGGCTGCCGCGGCCCTGGAGAAGGCGTATCGGCTATTGCTCGCGGCGGAGGCCGTGACATGATTCTCCTTGCTCCGACCCCGCCGGCATGGGTCGACACGGCCGTCGAGCGTTGGCGGGAATTGCTGCTCGACCATGCCAGCTGCGAGAAGAAAGCGGCGTCGACGGCGCTCGCCCTGATGTTCGCCTATCCGGAGGATCGTGAGCTCGTCATGGCGCTGTCGCGCCTGGCGCGGGAGGAGCTGCGCCATTTCGAGCAGGTGCAGAAGATGATGCGCGCGCTGGGCGTGGCATTCGAACGCCAGCAGCCGGGTCGTTACGCCTCTGGGCTGCGCGCCGCGCTGCGCACTTCAGATCCCGGCCGCAAGCTCGATCTGCTGCTGGCGGGAGCATTGATCGAAGCACGCTCGTCCGAGCGGTTTCGGCTGCTGAGCCCGCGGCTGCGGCCGCCGCTGGCGGGTTTCTACTCGCGCCTCGAGCAATCCGAGGCGCGGCATTTCGAGCTGTATCTGCAACTCGCCTGCGGCGTGGCGCCCGAGCGCTGGCGCGAGCGGCTGCACACGTTGGCCGAGCGGGAGAGTCAGCTCGTCACCGAGCCGGATACGGTGTTCCGATTTCACTCCGGAGCGCCCTGATTCGTCATCCCTTCAATCGGTCGTACACGTGTTTGATCTCGATGTTGCCCACCCGCCTCACCTTCATGTCGGTAGTCACGATGAGTCGCCCGTCCTCATCCAGCGCGTAGTCGTCCTCCCGCCAGCCCTTCTTGGTCTTCGTCGTGACGACGAATACGGGCCCGCGCCATCCCGCACTGCGCTCCACGGTGCCGTTCTTTCCGACCGGAACCGTGTCTCGGGCGCCGGCAGTGTATTCGTCGGAGGTTTTCGTGCCGTCCGGCATGTTGGTCCGGATCACGACCTTGGCGCCACTTTGTGCAATGGACAAGTAATTGGGCGCCTCCAGCAGCCGCGCCAGGGGCGAATTGCGGGCCGGCACCGCGGAGGGGTTGTTGGCGGGCGGCAGCGGAACGGCCTGCCCGATGCCCCGAGCGGCGAGACCGGAGGGCAGACCGGCGGGCAGACCGGCCCAATTGCCGCTCAGCGCAGCCTCGCGGGGGCTCGACTCCAGCGTGCCGCCGGTGGCCGGATCGCCGTGGGCGAACTGCAAGCCCGCCCCGGGATTCAGGCCGCTGCCGTCATTCGGCATACCCGTGGGCGGCAGGCCCATTCCGCCGCCCCGCCCGCCGGGGCGGCGGTGGCCGCCGGTGTCGGGGCTGCTCGGCCGGGCTTTTTCCTTCTCCAGGAACTTGTCCGGATCGTCACTGAGGTTCAGGTTGAGTTTCCATTCGCCGGTCAGGTTGACGCCGCTCGGGGCTGCCGTCCCGAGATTCTCGCTGGCGCAGCCCACGATCGATGCGCCGATGACGGCCCCGGCGAGGGCCAGCAGTAAAGGGCGCGCAGCGTGTTCGCGTGTAGGCATGAGAGTTCTATCCTGTCCGTTCTGTCCGGTCCGCACGGCTCAAGTGTGACGGTTTCGACCGGACATTACCCGGCGAGTTCGCGCAGGACAACATTTCGTTACAAGCGCATGCGGCATCAAGGTCCGCGCGCCAGCCGTGAGCGTGCACGCCTGATGTAGAATGCAAAACGGGTCCAGCACGGCCCGTGTTCCTGACAATGCCTGCCAACGCCGAGGCCCGATGAGCGAGCGTCCACATCTGGTGATCGTCGACGATGATCGCGAGATCCGCACGTTGCTGAGCCAGTACCTGGAAAAACACGACTTCCGCACGACGGCGGTTGCCGATGGCAAGGAGATGCGGCGCGTCATGGAGCGCTCGCGGGTGGATCTGGTCGTGCTCGACTTGATGCTTCCCGGTGAAGACGGACTTGCGATCTGTCGCGAGGTGCGGACCCGTTCGCAGGTGCCGATCATCATGCTCACTGCCAGGGGCGAGGACGTGGATCGCATCGTTGGGCTGGAGCTTGGAGCGGACGACTATGTGCCCAAGCCGTTCAATCCCCGCGAGCTTCTCGGGCGGATCAAGGCGGTGTTGCGGCGCGCGGCGCATGCGCCGCGGGACCCGAGCCCGGACACCATTCGCTCCTTCACCTTCAGCGGCTGGAAGCTCGATACCACGACGCGTACGTTGACGGACCTCGAGGGGAAGGAGGTTCCGCTGAGCGGCGCGGAATATCGGCTTCTGGCCGTGCTGCTCTCGTCCGCGAACCGCGTGCTCAGCCGGGCGCAGCTCACGGAGCTGCTCAGGGGGCGCGAAGCCGATCCTTTTGACCGCAGCATCGACGTCCGTGTCAGCCGGTTGCGGCAGATTCTCGCTGACGATGCGCGTGCGCCACAGATCATCAAGACAGTATATGGCGAGGGGTATGTTGTCGGAGTTACCGTCGAGACGCATTGAGCGCCGCGCGCGCAGGCGTTGATCATGCACCTGTCTCTCTGGCCCCAGTCGCTGTTCGGACGGCTGATCGCCGCGTCGGTCATCGCCCTGTTACTGGCCGAAGCCGCCAGCCTGGTGCTTGTCGCGCGCGAGCGGGAGCGGTTCATTCTGCAAGGCAGCGTACGAGAGTGGTCGCGCCGGATAGCGGAGCTCACCGCAATGCTGGAGGCGCTGCAGGGCTCCGAGCGCGCGGCCGCGGCCGCCAGGCTGAGCGAGGAATCCTGGCGTGTCGGCCGCCGCCCCCTCGATCCGAACCTGTTTCGCGGCGGCCCGCGGCCCGCTCCCCGGCTGGCTTTCATCCCCTTTTCCATCGCGGGTGATTTCGAGCACACGTTCGAGCAGCAGCTGCAGATCACGCTGGGCAATGGCTTCAAGGTCACGGTCAGTCCCACGACCGATGCAGCGAAGCGTGCCATTTCGATCACCGGACCGGTTTTCTCGGAGACACGCGACGGCAGCGCCGAATTGTATGACGCTGCCGTCAGATTCCCTGACGGCTATGCGGCTTTGTTCCGCATCACCCGTGTGTCGCGCCGCGCGCCGCTGCCGCGCGGCCTGTTCCTGAACCTCACTCTACTGGTCCTCGTCATGGTCGTGGCACTGTTCGTGACGGCCCGCAGCATCACGCGCCCGCTGTCGGAGTTGGTGCGTGCGGCGGACAGTGTCGGACGCGATCTCAGGCAGCCGAAGCTGGCGGAGCGAGGCGCGCGTGAGTTGCGCCAAGCCGCGCGTGCTTTCAACACCATGCAGGACAGGTTGCAGCGCTACCTGGACAGCCGCAGCCGGGTGCTCGCCGCGATGTCGCACGATCTGAAGACGCCCTTGACACGTTTACGGCTTCAGGTAGAGATCCTGGAGGACCCGGCGGTTCAGGTGCGCTTCGGCAAGCAGCTCGACGAGATGGAAAGCATGGTGCATGGCGCCCTGGCCCTGTTCCGCGGCCTGGATGACGACGAGGCATTCGCACCGGTCGATATCGACGCCCTCCTGGCCACGTTGCAGTCGGAGTTTGCCGAGATGAGCGCCCCGGTCGCGATTGAAGGCCGTGCCCTGCGTCCGATCGCCGGCAAGCCGCAGGCGCTGCGGCGCTGTTTGACGAACCTGCTTGCCAACGCCGTCAAGTTCGGTTCCCGGGCGTCCGTCAGCGTTGCAGATGGCGAAGCGCTCGAGCTTCGGGTGCGCGATGAGGGGCCGGGAATCCCTGCGCAGGAGCTGGAGCGGGTATTCGAGCCCTTCTACCGGCTCGAGACTTCGCGCAACCGCGCTACAGGGGGCACCGGCCTGGGATTGAGCATCGCCCGCGATGTGGCTCAGGCGCATGGCGGCTCGCTCGTCCTGCGCAACCTGCCCGTGCGTGGCCTCGAGGCCGTGTTGACGCTACCCCGCGGCAATTGAATTGCCGCCCGCCGGTGGCGTGCAACGCGGCAGCTCGCGCAACTCGTAGCGGCCATTCTCATGAACCAGATAACTTCCCTGCTCGTACCAGGCGCCCAGCACGATTCGCTGCGCAGGCATGCCTTCGATAGCCAGATCGTGGACCCCGGGGCGATGTGTATGGCCATGCACGATGCGACGAACGCCGGTCGCACGAAACGCTGCGGCAACGGTCCCCGCGTTGACGTCCATGATGTCAGGAACGGTTCGAGAGGCGTGCTGACGGCTCCCCGCGCGTGCCTGGTTGGCGAGCAGCTCGCGATCGGCAAGCGGCAGCGCGAGAAAGCGGCGCTGCCATTGCGGCGCGCGCACGATGCTGCGCAGCTCCTGATAAGAGTGATCGTCGGTGCAGAGCGCATCCCCGTGGGTCAGCAGCACTCTGTCGCCGTCCAGGTCGGCAACAACCGGATCCGTCAGCAGCCTGCAGCCGGTGCTGCGGCAGAAGTCGCTGCCGAGCAGGAAATCCCGATTGCCGTGCAGCACGAAGCATCCGACGCCGCGCGCCGTCAGAGCGCGCAAGCCTTCGCAAACGCGTGCCTTGGCGGGATCGAGATCATCGTCGCCTACCCAGGTCTCGAACAGGTCGCCGAGGATGTACAGGGCTTGTGCGTGCGCTGCGTGAGTCTGAAGGAACTGCAGAAACTGCGCGACGGCCTCCGGAGCGCTCGCGTCGAGATGTACATCGGAGACGAACAAGCGTGTCATGGAGCAGCTTCGGTGCCAGGAGCTATTTCGGCGAGAGGATGGTGTCCTGAGATGCGGGCGCTACGGCCGTTGGGGCCGGCGGGGTGACGGGGGCGTCCGGCTGGCCCGCGGCCGAATCCATGATCTGCACCTTTTCGATGATCACGGGTTTGAGGGGGGTGTCGGCCTTGAACGGTCCCACGCTGCCGGTCGGTGTCACGCCGATGCGGTCGATGACATCCATGCCCTGCACGACCTTGCCGAAAACGGTGTAGCCCCAGCGGGTCGGCAGCGGATCCAGATCGGGGTTGTCCACGAGATTCACGTAGATCTGGGCGTTGCCCGAGTGAGGGTTCTCGCCGCGCGCCAGGCCCACCGTGCCGCGCTTGTTCTGCAGCCCGTTGCCCGATTCATTGACCACCGGGTCGTGCACCGCCTTGAGCTTGTAGTCCGTGGCGGAGTGTCCGCCGCCCTGGATCACGAAATTCGCCACGACACGGTGGAACAGGGTTCCCGAGTAGTAGCCCTCGCGGACGTAGCGCAGAAAGTTCGCCACCGTGAGCGGCGCACGATCCGGCAGCAGCTCGATGACGAAATCACCCATATTGGTCGTGACCCGCACCTGCGGATTCGGGTCGGCGTACGAGGCGGGGTGCGCCAGAAGCCCGGCCACCAGCAGCACAGCGGTTGCCAGCCCCGTGCGGGACCAATTCCGTGGGTGAATGCGCATCGAGCCTCCATCGTGGGTTGTCGGCCGCAAAGTCTAGCACCCCGCGAAATCGCGCCTTGCACCGTCAGAGCGGGCGGGTACTGCTCACGCGCGTTTGTCCCTAAGTACGCCGCCACGGCGGGCCGGCGTTTCGCGACACGCTTTGTCGGGTACGCCGCGTCCCGTAACATGCCCGCATGAGCGCAATGGACATTTCAAAGGGCGGGACGTTCGGTTTGCCCTGCGTAACGCGTTTCGCGCCCAGCCCCACAGGCGAATTGCACTTGGGCAATGCCCGCACGGCGCTGTTCAACTTCCTGCTGGCGCGGCATCTGGGCGGCCGTTTCCTGCTGCGCATCGAGGATACGGATGCCGAACGCAGCCGCGAGCAGCACACGCAGGCGATGATCGATGATCTGCACTGGCTGGGGATCCAGTGGGATGCCGGTCCGGATCGCGAAGACGCGGCCGGCCCCTATCGGCAGTCGCAGCGCTCGACACTCTATGAGCGCTACTTCGACGAGTTGCAGAAGCGCGGAGCCGTCTATCCGTGCTTCTGCTCGCCCCTGGACCTCGAGGTCGCCCGCCGCACCCGGCTTGCGGCGGGCAAGCCGCCGCGCTATGCGGGAACCTGTCGCGAGCTGAGCGCCGCCGAGCAGGCGAAGAGGCGGCAGCAGGGACCTGCACCGAGCACCCGCTTCCGCGTACCGCTCGGATTGCGGATCCAGTTCATGGATTTCGTGCATGGGTCGCAGAGCTTTCTATCCGACGATATCGGAGATTTCGTCGTCCGCCGCGCGGACGGGTCCGCGGCTTTCTTCTTCTGCAATGCCGTGGATGATGCCGAAATGGGCGTGACGCATGTGCTGCGCGGCGAGGATCATCTTGCCAACACACCACGCCAGCTGATGATTCTCGAGGCACTGGGCCTGCGCACACCGAGTTACGGGCATATCTCGCTGATCGTCGGCAATGACGGCGCGCCACTGTCCAAGCGCCATGGGGCGACCAGCGTTCGTGAGTATCGCGAGCGGGGCTATCTGCGCGAAGCCATGATCAACCACCTGTTTCGCCTCGGGCATTCGACGCCGGAACATGGCTTCCTGTCCCTCGACGATATGGCGCGCACTTTCGACTCGACGCACCTCGGACGCGCGCCGGCGCGCTTCGACGAACACCAGCTGCTCGTGTGGCAGAAGGAGGCGGTGCACCGGCTGACCCCCGAACAGGCCTTGCGGTGGCTGGGGCCCAGCGTGCCGGCAGGCCTCGATGCGAACGCTCTGGGCGCATTCATCGCGGCGATACTGCCAAACCTGGTGCTGCCCGAGGATGCGCAGCTTTGGGCCGATATCGTGTTTGGCGACCCGCCTGAGCTCGAAGCCGGGGAAGAGGCGGTGGTGCTCGATGCGGGCAAGGGTTACTTCTCGGCCGCCGCTGCCGCGGCCGCCGCCAGCGGCAACGATCTGCCCGCAATCGCCGGCGCGGTGCGCGCCGCGACGGGCAGGAAGGGCGCCGCGCTCTACATGCCATTGCGGGTGGCGTTGACCGGCCGTGCACACGGCCCCGAGCTCGCGCCACTGTTGAAGGCGATGCCCCCGGGCACGGCGCGCGAGCGGTTGGCCCGGTTCGCCTGAGCCAACATCCGTTCCAACCGAACAGGACGTTGAAGACAGCCGCAGCATGATCCGCATTCATAACTCGATGACTGGCGAGAAGCAGCTCCTGCAGCCGATCACACCGGGCCAGGTGCGCATGTACGTCTGCGGTATCACCGTATACGATTACGTGCACGTGGGGCACGCGCGCATGCTGACCGTCTTCGATGTCGTCAGCCGCTACCTGCGCCACCTGGGGTTCCAGGTCACCTATGTCCGCAATATTACGGACATCGATGACAAGATCATCAAGCGCGCCGCGCAGAATCAGGAGCCGATCGGCGCCCTGACGGAGCGCTTCATCCAGGCGATGAACGAGGATTGCGCCGCGCTCGGGCTGGCGCGGCCGGATTTCGAGCCGCGTGCCACGCAATACCTGCCGAACATCGTAGCCATGACGAGCACCCTGATCGAGCGGGGCTTCGCGTACCGGGCCGCGGACGGCGACGTGTTGTATGCGGTGGCGAAATTCGAAGGTTACGGCAGGCTTTCCGGCAAGCGCCTCGCCGATCTGCGCGCCGGCGCGCGCGTGGAAGTGGACGAGGGCAAGCGGGATCCGCTGGATTTCGTGCTGTGGAAGCACGCCAAGCCCGGCGAGCCGGCGTGGGATTCGCCCTGGGGCCCGGGGCGGCCCGGATGGCACATCGAGTGCTCCGCCATGTCCACGGCGCTGCTGGGCACGAATTTCGACATCCATGGCGGCGGTATGGACCTGAAATTCCCCCACCACGAGAACGAGATCGCGCAGTCGTGCGGCGCGAACGGCGACAAGTTCGCCAACCTGTGGATGCACAACGGCTTTGTCAATGTAGACGATGAGAAGATGTCAAAGTCCCTCGGCAACTTCTTCACCGTGCGCGAAGTGCTGCCCACGCTGCGCCATCCGGAGGTGCTGCGCTATTTCATCCTGTCGAGCCATTACCGCGGCCCGATCAACTACTCGCTCGAGCAGCTCGAGCAGGCCGATGGGGCGCTGAGTCGCCTCTACACGGCGCTGCGCGATCTGCCTGCGGCGCCCGCCGCCCGCACCGGGCACACCGCGCGCT
>JBOIAD010000050.1:0-35102 GCA_050738795.1 Steroidobacteraceae bacterium | reverse complement strand
GTCGATCCGATCGACGGCACGAAATCCTTCGTGCGCGAGTGTCCATTTTTTTCGACGCAGATCGCGCTGATGCGCGAGGGACGCTTCGTGCTGGGCGTCTCGAGCGCGCCCGCCTATGGCGAGATTGCCTGGGCGGAGCAGGGGACCGGGGCGTACTTGAACGACAGGCCGATTCGCGTGAGCGCTGTTGCCGATCTCTCCGCAAGCATCGTGTCGAGCGGCAATCTGAAGACTCTGGCGCGCTCGCCGGGGTGGGCCCGCTTCGGCGAGCTGATCGGACGCGTGAGCCGCATTCGCGGTTACGGTGACTTCGTGCACTATCACCTGCTGGCGCGCGGCTCACTCGATGTGGTGCTCGAGTCCGATGTGAATATTCTCGACATCGCCGCGTTGGCGGTCATCGTGCAGGAGGCAGGGGGAAGGTTTACGGATATGCGCGGCGGGCCCGTGGGGCTCGACACGACGACGGTGCTCGCGACTAATGGGGCGTTGCACGCCACGGTGCTGCAGGCGCTGAACTGAGCCCTGGCCGCACGCGGTGGCCGAACTCGGACCGCGCGCCCTGACCGAGCTTGGACCGCCGCGGTGACAGGGCTCGGACGATCCCGGCGTCGTCAACGGAATCTCGGGCTGGGCCTGTAGGTCCCTCGTCAAAATCACTATCCGACCCGAAGATGCTCCGTCTGAGCGCCACAGGGAACACGCGTGAGGCGCCGGCGTTGATGCCTCACTGCGCAGCGAATCAGGTCCGAATATATGAGAAACGACTATCCATCTGCCCGGGAAGTCGCGGGCAAGGAACTACGGGAGGTGCTGGCGAGCACCGAGGCGCTGCTGGCTGCGCTCGGCGACGAGGGCGGAGCGGCCGTCGAAGAATTGCGGGAGCGTCTGACGACCACGATTGCGGACGTGAAGAAGGAATTGGGCGGCTCGATCCTGTCCAATGCCCGGGACACTTTAACGAAGGCACGCGAGACCGCCACATCGGTGGACGACTTCGTGAATCAGCGCCCCTGGACGTCGGTCGCGATCGGTACGGGTATCGGCTTGCTCCTCGGCTTGATCCTGCGAGGCGATTGACGGCGCTTGCGCGGCCAGCACGGCGGCCAGCTCGCCCGGCCAGCTCGCCCGGCCAGCTCAGGCGGCCAGCTTACGCGGTCACGAAGATGCGGCGGCCGGCCTGCTCGATTTCCAGCATGGGAGTGAGGTAGAGCTCGCTCAGAGTGTCCTGCGTGATTGCCTGGCGCACGGGGCCGGCAGTCCAGCGCCCATCGCCGAACAACAGCAGCGCACGATCTGCGAACCGCGCGGCAAGCGTTGGATCGTGCAGCGTTGCGATCACGGTCCGTCCGGCGCGCGCCAGTTCGCGAAACAGGTTGAGCACCACGAGCTGATGGTGCGGATCGAGATGATTCGTGGGCTCATCCAGCAGGAAGACTCCCGGTTCCTGCGCCAGCAGTGCGGCTATGGCGACACGACGCTGCTCGCCGCCGGAGAGCGTGTCGGTGCGGCGCCCCGCGAAATCGGCCAGATCCACGGCGGCCAGCGCATTGCGCGCCAGCCGTTCGTCGTCCGCAGTTTCCCACTGCCAGAACGCCAGATGCGGATGACGGCCGATCAACACCGTTTCCAGGGCAGTGGCCACGAATCCATCTTCGAGATCCTGCGCCAGCAGTCCAAGACGTCGTGCGGCGGCGCGTCTGTCCTGTCGTGCAAAGGGCAGACCGTCGATGAAAACGGTTCCCCGCTCCGGCTGGCGCAGTCCCGCGAGAGTGTGGACGGTCAGCGTCTTTCCGGAGCCGTTGCGGCCCAGCACAGCAACGAATTCACCCGGTGAGAAATCCAGGCACAGATCGCTGACGAGCTCGCGGGTGCCCACATGTACGGCAACGTTCTTGGCCGCCAGCGGTCTGGATGTCGCGCTCAGCGATGCGTCCATCGAATCTCCGCCGCCGTCGCCGGACCTACGACAACATCGCGCAGTGCCTGGGGCATCTCGGAATCCTGCGCGGACAGGGCGCGTTGCCCGGCCATGATCTCCGCTTGCGGCTGGGGATAGAGCGGGCTGCGATCGGGATCCGCAAAGCCGTTCGGAAACAGCGGCGCGCCTGTGCGCGGATCATACTTGTCAGTGGCTCCCAGTGTGTGCAGAAGCTCGTGTGCGATGACGATGCTGTTGCTTCCTGCCATCGGCGCGGTCGCGAACGCGTGCACCACGCCGATCAGCCCTTTCTGCAGTCCATGCGAGTCCGGCACGGTCTGCAGGGTACTCGGGTCGTGGTAGAGCACGAACATGCGGATCCGCGGCGGCGCCCGGCCGCCCACATCGGCGGCACGGAAGGCGAACCAGCGTAGTTTCAAGCTCCACCAGGCGGTTGCCAGCATACCGGCGTCCCGGTCGAGCGATGGCGGGAGTTGCTTGACCTGCGGATACAGGACGATGTGCACAGGGAGCGTCAGGTCCCTGCCGTAGCGGTGCGCTTCACGGGCGAAGAAACCCTCGATGTCGTCGTACTCCTTAGGGGCAAGAGCGTCGATGTACTGCTGCGCCATTGCACTGCCGTCGGCGTTTACGGGAAAGATGCCGACCCACAGCGTGTCTTTCCAACGCGTGCTGGTGACTCGATCCAGCCACGTGTGACCCGCGGCCCAGATCAGCACCAGCAGCAGGAGCGTGGTGCGTACGATTCTCCACACGGTGGGCGCGCTTTACGGTTGCAGGCGGGCGCAGGTCCAAGGACCTGCGTCGAAGAAGCCATCGTCACGCTTCTCCAGCGAGCGAGTCCAGCGGGCACGGTCGTGGATCCGCGCCTCACCCTCCACCCACAACTCGACGCATTGCGCCCACAGGTGAAAACCGCCCCAATGAGGAGGCCGGGGAATGATGTAATCACGCGCGGGTTCGACCGCATCGCCGCCGTCAAACGGGACGGGGGTTCCAAAGCGCCTCGCGGCAGCGCCCACCGCCGCCCGCAGATCCTCGCGGGTGCCGATAGGCTTGCTCTGCTCACTGGCCCAGGCGCCCAGACGGCTCTGCCACGGCCGGGAGGCGAAGTAGGCGTCGCTGTCGGCTGCCGGTGCCTGCACGACCGGCCCTTCGACCCGGACCTGGCGATGCTGCTGATCCCAGTGCATCACGGCCGCCGCGCGTGGATTTCCGGAGAGCTGCAGGCCCTTTCGCGACAGGTAATTCGTATAGAACACCAGATACCCCGGCTGCGGCACGACTTCCTTGCAGAGCACGACGCGGGCGGACGGCTGCCCGTCGGGGTCGACGGTCGCGACCACCATCGAGTTCGGATTGGGCTGCTGCCGCAGCGTCCAGCTCTGCGCCAGCCAGCGATTGACGACGACGAGCGGCTCGGGCGGCAAGGGGTCCGGAAGAAGCTCTGTAGTGGGGCTCATTGCGTAATCGTAAACCACCCGATAAAAGGGTGTTCACTTCCGAAGCCAATGCACCACAGAAGGCCAAAGCCGCCATGACGCGCGACGATGTGACGCTGGACGCCCTGCGCCAGCGCGTGACTGACATTGATCGTCAAATGATCTCCCTGGTTGCGGAGCGCAAGCACATCAGCGCCGAGGTCGCCCGCGTCAAGCGCGCCACAGGCTATCCGACGCGGGACTATGAGCGTGAGCGCGAAGTGATTCTCGGTGTACGCACGATGGCTACCGAGCTGGGGGTTTCACCAGGGCTGGCCGAGGACCTGTTGCGGCTGCTCATCCGTTCCTCCCTCACCACGCAAGAGCAGGCAAGCGTCGTAGCACGCGGCACCGGCTCCGGCCGCCGCGTCCTGGTGATCGGCGGCGCCGGCAAGATGGGACGCTGGTTCGTCGAGTTCCTGACTTCACAGGGATTTTCCGTGGAGGTTGCCGATCCCGGGACTGCCCCTGCCGGCATTTCCCGGGTCGAGGATTGGCGCAAGACGGATCTCAAGCACGATTACATCGTGCTGGCCACCCCGCTCGGCGTGACCGATGCGATCCTGCGTGAGCTGGCGCTGCGCCGCCCGCCGGGCGTCATCTTCGACGTCGGTTCCCTGAAATCACCGTTGCGCGCCGGCCTTCTCGCCCTGAGGTCGCACGGCTGCAAGGTGACTTCCCTGCACCCGATGTTCGGCCCCGATACCGAGTTGCTGTCCGGGCGCCACGTGGTGTTCGTGGACCTGGGGTGTGCCGAGGCGCTGGCGAGCGCCCGCGAGCTGTTTGCTCCCACCATGGCCGAGCAGGTGGTCATGAGTCTGGACGATCACGACCGGCTCATTGCCTACGTCCTGGGTCTGTCGCATGCGCTGAACATCGCGTTCTTCACCGCGCTTGCCGAAAGCGGCGAGGCTGCGCCGAAGCTTGCTCGGATGTCCAGCACGACGTTTGATTCACAGCTCGACGTGGCAAGTCGTGTCGCCCAGGAGAGCCCGGAGTTGTATTATGAGATCCAGAGCTTGAACGATTACGGCGCGGAATCGCTCGAGGCCCTGTCACAGGCCGTGGAACGCCTTCGCACCGCGGTAGTGTCGCAGGATCACGACGCCTTTGTTGCGTTGATGCAGCGCGGACGCGATTACCTCGAAGACCGCCGCAGCGTGGCAGAGCGACGTGCCTGACACGGGCATGGGCTGATGCGTCGATCTCATTCGGGACCCCGGCCTGAGACACAAAGTACCGCCACGCTCGACGCGGAGGTCCGCTCGCTGCAGACGCGTCTTGCGGAAGTTACGGGAGAAGTCAGTCGCAACGACGCGCTTCTGCGCAAAACCCAGGAGCGCGAGCTCGAGCTGCTGCGCGCGGATTCACTGGCGCAGTTGCTGCAGCGGATGATTCACGGCCTGAAGGCTTCGTACCAGCTCGATGCGGTCACACTGGTGCTGTGCGATCCGGATCACGAAGTGCGTCATCTGCTGACCGGCGACGGCTTCGTCCTCGAAGATCTGGCGGAAGTCCAGTTCGTGGATGTGTTGGTGACGATGGCGCCGCAGCTCGCCAACCTCGAGCGCCCGTGGCTCGGTCCGTTGCGCGTGGCCGATCACGAGCGGCTGCTGCCGATGACGGGCAAGCGTGGCAGCGTTGCGTTGGTGCCCCTGCGCCGCAATGAGAAGCTCGACGGGGTGCTCGTGTTCTTCAGCGCGGATCCCTTTCGGTTCACGCGCGAGCTGGCGAGCGATTTTCTCGCTCACCTCGGGGTTGTAGCGGCCATCTGCCTGGAGAACGCGGTGAATCGCGCGCGCCTGGTGCGCAGCGGGTTGACCGATTTCCTGACGGGCTTCCACAATCGTCGGTATCTGCATGCGCGGTTGTGCGAAGAATTGGCGAGAGCGCAGCGCGATCGTCAGCCGGTCGCCTGCCTGATGCTCGACGTCGACAATTTCAAGCGGATCAACGACCGGTACGGACACCTGGCAGGCGATGCGGTCCTGCGAGAGATTGCGCGGCGGATCGACGACGAGATGCGTCATAGCGATACCGGCGCACGGTTTGGCGGCGACGAGTTCGCCATCGTGTTGCCTCACGGCGCCCTCGCCGATGGCGAGAAAGTGGCCGCGCGCGTGTTGCAAGCCGTGCGCGGCCAGCCAATCGCGATCGGCAATCAGCGCGCCGAGCTCGTCACGCTGTCCATCGGTGTTGCAGCCGCGTCGCCCGTCTCTCAGGCGGCGCGGGACTACAAGGTCCTCGCCGAGCGGCTCATAGCGGAAGCCGACGCCGCTCTTTATCAAGCAAAGGGCGCCGGCCGCGATCGTGTGGTCAGCTCGCAAAACGTTCTGACCTGACCTCAGGCAGATCGGTGGCTGTCCCGTCCGCGAAGCAAGGCGATAAACATCGGTGCCCCCACCAGCGCCATGATGGCGCCGACCGGCAACTGGCGCGGACTGACGATCGTGCGCGCCACGAGATCGGCGGCGGCGAGCACGGTGCCACCGAGCAGCACCGAAGCGGGCGCGACGATCCGGTGATCGCTGGTGCGGAATGCGAGCCGGATGGCATGGGGAGTGATCAGGCCAACAAACCCGACCGTTCCTGCGCTGACGACCGCGATAGCTGTCAGGATCGCGCACGCGATGAATAGCACCGTGCGCCAGATGTCGATATGCAAGCCGACGCTGCGGGCCCGCAGCTCGCCGGCGGCGAGTACGTTGAGCGGTCTCGCCACGAGCAGGGCGAGAGTGCCGGCGAACAAGGCGGCGAGTGCGCTGGTCCAGGGACTCAACGCCCAACCCAGATCGCCCGCCAGCCAGAACACCATGCCTCGCAGGCGCGTCGAGTCGGCAAGGGCCAGCAATACACTGACCAGCGCTCCGCAGGCGCTGGCAATCACGACCCCAGTCAGCAGCAGCCGTGGCGTCCCGCCACCGCGCGCAAGGACGTAAACGATGGCCATTGCGCCAAGCGCCCCGGCGACAGCAGCCGACTGCACGCCGAAAGCCGCAACGCCCAGCATCATCGCGAGCAATGCCCCAACGGCGGCGCCTCCCGAGACCCCGAGCACGTACGGATCTGCGAGAGGATTGCGAAACAGTGCCTGGAGCAACACACCGGTGAGCGCCAGCAGGCCACCGACTCCGAATGCCGCCAGGAGGCGCGGCAGGCGCACTTCAAGCATCACGCTGCGGGCCGCCTGGTCCCCTGCGCCGAGCAGCGCCGCGAGCGCCTGCCGGGCGCCGATTCCGGAGCTGCCGATGAGCAGCGATGCGGCGCATACCACGATGGCCAGGACGAGCAGCGCCGCCAGCCCTCTGAAGCGGGAGGACTCGAGCACAGCCTGTTTGACGAGCGAGCTCACGGCAGATTCGGCGCCTTGCATCACATCCTGCGAAGGTGAGAACCCTATCATCCCGCATCAGCGGTGCGGCTTGTGGCAGACTCGATCAACCCATGAGCGACGTCATCGACTCGGACGGGTTTCGCGCAAACGTCGGCATCGTCCTGGTGCGGGGCGGGGGCGATGCATTTCTGGGGCGGCAGGTGGGCGGCCGGGGCTGGCAATTTCCCCAGGGCGGCGTGCGGCGCGGCGAGGCGCTCGATGAGGCGGCCTACCGGGAGCTCAACGAGGAGATCGGGCTTGCGCGCGGGGACGTCGTTCTGCTCGGGCAGACCGCCCGCTGGCTGCGCTACCGGCTACCCGCGAAATACGTGCGCCGCAACCAGCAGCCGGTGTGCATCGGGCAGAAGCAGCGCTGGTTTCTGCTGCGCCTCAAGCAGGATGACGCGCGGTTCGATTTCGGGCGCACCCGCGACCCTGAATTCGATCAGTTCAGATGGGTCAATTTCTGGGAGCCGGTGCGGGAGGTCATTTATTTCAAGCGAGGCGTCTACGTGCGTGCATTGACCGAGTTGGCGCCTCTCGCTTTCCCCGAGGGCGCGCCCGCGCAACCGGACTGGTGGGCGCAAGCCGCGGCCAGCGCGTTTAACCCGGCTCGAGCGGCGCCCGCGCCGATCGACTGAACGGCCGCGGCGCACAGCAGCCTCGCAGCCATGCGCAGTCCGGAGGGAAGGGCCAATCTCGTCGTTCGCGCGCACTCACCCGTGCGCCGGCTCGTCATCCTGGTGATGCTGTTGCTCGTCGGCGTCATCGCGCTGTACGTGATTTATGAGCTCGGCCGGTACAACGCCGGCTACGACCGGCTCGCGGTCGCGCAGCAGCGCACGGAGCTCGAAGTCGCGATTGAGCGGCTGCAGAAATCCAACCGGGAGTTGCGTACGCAGCTCGCCGAGCTGGATACCATCCGCATCGGCCGGGCCCGGGAACAGGCTGAAGTCGCCCGATCGATCGGGGACCTTCAGGCACAGGTTGCCCGGCAGACCCAGGAGCTCGCGTTCTACCGGGGCATCGTCGCCCAGGGTGCCGCGGCCATCGGTGTGAAGGTCCAGCAGGTTCGCATCTCTCCTGGCGCCAAGCCTGAGAAGTTCGCACTGCACGTGTCTCTGGTGCGTTCGATACGCCCCGACAATGTTGCCGTCGGCGTCATAGGCGTGAGCATCGACGGCACGTCCGCCGATGGAAATGCGGCAACCATGGATCTGCCCGCGCTCACCGCCGGCAAGCAGCATGAGCTACCCTTCAACTTTCGGTATTTCGAGAACGTCGACCAGGAGGTTGAGCTGCCCCCGGGGTTCAAGCCGGAGCATGTCGCGGTGGAGCTGCGCTCCAACCGCAAGGACATTGCTCCCGCCACCCAGACGTTCCCGTGGTCCGTCGATGCAGCCTGATTCAGTCGAAGGCGCCCCGACGGCGGGGCCTCACGCCTGACTTTGACCAGCCTGGAGCCTCAAAACGATGTTCAGCCGTGATTCCAAGCAGGCGCGGATCGACACCCTGATCGGCCAGGCGTCCCGCGTGCGCGGCGATCTGGAGTTCGCCGGCGGGCTGCACCTCGACGGAACGATCGAGGGCAATGTCCGCGCCGAACCAAGCGAAGGCTCGAGCTTATCGGTCAGCGAGACCGGTGCCATCGAGGGCAACGTGGAAGTCTCGAACGTTATGTTGAACGGCTCCGTCAGAGGGGACATTGTGGCCCGTCAGCGCGTTGTGCTCGGGTCCACCGCCCGGGTTCAGGGAAACGTCTACTATGGGGTCATTGAAATGACCCTCGGCGCGCAAATCATGGGAAAGCTGGCCCGTATACCGGCGGACCAGGCGGGCGAGGCAGGCTCCGAGGGCACCGCCCGGCCAGCTTGACCGCCAAGTCCACGGTGACGCGTGAGACGGGGGGTGACGCGGCTTTTGAGCGATCAATTGCCGTGGCAGAGCCTTTCGGGGGATAGGCTGCGGCCTCAAAAGGCGCGACTTTTGCGGCCTGCTCGGCGACAACGCGCAAGTCCGACAAGCTGCTAGGTCTGGCCGCTTGTGGCGCGGGCTGGCGCGGATACGGGAAAGCACTGGCTTTTTGAGCAGCGATTATAAAGAATGCCCCCTCGCATCGCAGGGCTCACCCTGCGCATGCATGCGCCGGAATTGTGGACGTCATCGATGCGCGCGGTGCAGGGAAATTCTCCCCTTGTTTCACCGCGCCGGATTCGACTCCATCGAACACTATCCTGGCTGGGTCGTTGCCGTAGTAAAAGAATCAATGGCAGGCGAGGTCGATGGGTATTTCTGAAGTGCAGCGGCATTTCAACGCGTACGGCTCGGGGGAACTCCCGGAATTCGAGCTGCGCAACTGCATCAGGAATGCATTGAGCGAAGATCCGCAGCTCTCCTCGGCATTCGTCGCGTTGGCGGAAGCGTATCGCCGGGCGAACCTGATCGATGCCAATCTGCAGTTGACGATCAACGCCGATATCGCCGAAGTGACCGGTCCAAGGTTTGGACTCACCATGGTGCGGCCGGCGCGGTCCGGAAGGACCAATGCCGGGTGGGACGAGCCCGCGGCTAACTCCACTGATGTGCGTGCGCACGCAAGAGGTTTCGCCGGCCCGACGCCACCACTTGCATCGCACGGTGTTCCGAGCCCTGATCGGAGTGGTCTTCCTTTCATCTCGGATACGGCCCAGCCCAGGTATAGCGCGGATACGGACAGCAACTGGAGCATGGGAGCTCATGCAACTGAGCATTCCTCTGCGAACACCGGCGGCCCGCCTGCTGCCACCGGCTCGACGAAGGGATCGGCATGGGAAACCGACGAGCGGCTGGCAGAAGTCGCCGCGCCGCTGTATCCCGGTTCGGTTCTGCGCGACCGGTTCGTCCTGGTGGAGGAGCTCGGCCGCGGAGGCATGGGAGTCGTCTACAAGGCGTTCGACCGGAGCCGGGGCGATGTAAAAGATCGCTACGTGGCCATCAAGATTCTGAACGAGGAATTCAAGCGTCATCCGTTGGCTGTGCGGGCCCTGCAGCGCGAGGCCCGTAAGGCGCAGAAGCTCGCTCACCCCAATGTGGTCACTGTGTACGATTTCGATCGGGACGGCGGCAATGTGTACATGGTCATGGAGTTCCTGTCCGGCCGCTCGCTCGAGCAGGTGATTCGCGATGACGGCAGGGGCGGCATTCCGATCGTTCCTGCGATGGAAATCGTCAAGTCTCTGGGTGCCGCACTGAGCTACGCGCACGAGCAGGACATCGTGCATTGCGATTTCAAGCCCAGCAACGCGTTTCTGGGCCGGGACGGCAAGGTCAAAGTGCTCGATTTCGGAATCGCGCGCGCGGCGCCGTCTCTGGTGGAGAAAGGGGACAGGACCACGTTCGATGCCGGGCAGATCGGCGCGATCTCACCGGCGTATGCGAGTCTCGAGATGCTGCGGGGCGAGGAGCCGGACGTACGCGATGACGTTTATGCGTTTGCATGCGTTACTTACGAGCTGCTCACGGGTTGTCATCCCTATCAGCGCATCGATGCGCTGAAAGCTCACCAGACGGGACTGCAGCCCCGGACCATTCGGAAATTGTCCGGCTCACAATGGCGAGCCTTGAAGCAGGGACTCGCGTTCCAGCGCGCCGATCGGTGTCCCGGCATTGATTCCCTGGTCAGCCAACTGCTCGCCAGGCGCAGCCGGGCAGCGGTATGGATTGCCGCTGCCGCCATTTCGGTCATGGCCATTGCGCTCGCCGGCGCTTTTGCGTGGCAATGGGGAGTGCAGCGCGTCAGCATGCTTCAGCGCGGGCCGACTCAACCCGGGCCAGCGACGCCGGTCAACCCGATCCCGGACCAGGATCGCGCTCCAGCGCCGTCCGGCGTGATCCCCAGCCGGGCTGAGCCGAGCGCCGCGGTTGCGTCCACCCAGCAATCCGCATCCACCCAGCAGTCCGCTCAGTCCGCGTCGTCAGATAGCGATCGTCGCCAGCTTGCTGCCGTTCTTTCCAATCCAGAAGCCACTCCGGGTTGGGCGGCCAGGACGCACGATCTGATCAGGCGCCTTGCGGCGGTTGCCGCGCCGGGCGACCCCGATCTCGACAGGGCGAACGTGATCGGCGTGAAGACGTTCGTTACTGCCGCATCCGAGGCTCGTGATCACGAACGCTTCGACGAAGCTGCCAGTCTCCTCGTCGCCGCCCGATCTTTTAGCGAAAACGCTCCGGAAATCGTTGCCGAGTCCGTAGCGATCGAGCGGGATCGCGTCTCGAGAAGCATCGCTTCAGCCGGCGAGGAGAAGCACGCCGGCACCCCGAACGGCAAACCCGAGACACATGCTGCGGCGGTAAATGTAGCCGGAACCGGCGTCGCAACGAGTGCACCTGGCATTGCTCGCGGTGATGTCGGCGTCATGCGTGACGGATCGCAGAATCGGATTGCCGGTTATGTGCAGCTTGCGAAATCGCAGTTCGCGGGGGGGCAGGTCGAGGCAGCGCTGCGCACACTGGCCGACGGACGACGGAAGTTCGGCAAATCACCGGAATTGAAAGACCTCGAAGTCCGGTACGTTTCGGCCGCCGATCTGTGGGATCGGTTAAGAGGGGCCGTGGCCATCAACGTAACCGACATACAGCAGTCACTCGAGGCGTTGCGGGCTTCCGAAGGCGACGAGTACGAAACGGCCGCGCAGATGCTGGCACAGACCCTGGCCGACCGGATTGCGGATCAGCGAGCCGCGAGTCGTCCTGCCGTGGCGGAGAACTTGCTGGCTGCGGGCCGGCGGATTTTTCCGAATTACACCGAGCTGCTGGGTCGCGGGACGCCAGGCCTGCTGTCCAGTTCGCCGATCATCGTCAACGACGAGTAACGGACCCGTTGGCTGCAGTCAGTTGATCCGCCGCTGGATTTGACCGCGTTCCCCGGTCGCGATTGAATGGGATCCATTGGCGGACCGAGCGCAGGTGACATGACGCGGCTTTACTCCCTTCTTATAACGTTCCTTGCAGCATGCGTCGTGCCAGCGGCAGTCCTGGCGGCGGGTCCTGAAGACGGGCAGTGGACGATGCCCGCCAAGGACTATGCCTCCACGCGCTTTAGCGGGCTCACGCAAATCACTGTGGCGAATGCCTCTCGGCTCAAACCCGTGTGGACGTTCTCCACCGGCGTGCTTGCGGGCCACGAGGGCCAGCCACTCGTCGTAAAGAACACGATGTACGTGGTCACGCCATGGCCGAACGTGCTGTATGCCTTCGATCTCTCAAAGGAAGGCTATCCGTTGAAATGGAAATACCGTCCCGACGTTAGTCCGAATGCTATTGGTGTGGCTTGCTGCGATGTCGTCAATCGGGGCGCCTTCTACGTAGACGGCAAAATCATCTACAACCTGCTCGATGGACATACGGTGGCGGTGGACGCATCGAATGGCCGTGAAGTATGGAAAACGGAAATCGCAAGTGTCGCCGAGGGCGAAACCACTCCCATGGCGCCATTCGTCACGAAGAACCGCGTCATCGTCGGCGCCTCGGGTGGCGAGTTCGGCATCTACGGCTGGGTGAAAGGCCTCGACCTGGCGACGGGGAAGGTAATCTGGACGGCGCGCAACGTGGGCCCCGACGCCGACATGCTGGTGAAGCCGGGCACATTCAGGCCATTTTATGACAAGGGCAGTGAGCTCGGGCGGACCACCTGGCCGAAGGATACCTACAAGATTGGCGGCGCGCCCGTGTGGGGCTGGATGTCCTACGATCCGGAGCTCGATCTGTTCTTCTACGGAGTCGGCAATCCATCGCCATACGACCCGGAGCAGCGCGCAGGCGACAACAAATGGACTTCGAGCGTCCTGGCGCGCCGGCCCTCGGATGGCTCGCTCGTGTGGGCTTACCAGTTCACCCCGCACGACAACTGGGACTACGACGCCGTCGCGGCGATGATCCTCGTAGACGTGAAGATCGGCGGCCAGGTCCGCAAGGCGCTCGTCACGTTCAACAAGAATGGCTTCCAGTACACGCTCGATCGCGCAAGCGGCGAAGTACTCTCCGCGGCGCCGTTCGTGCCTGTAACGTGGGCGAAAAGCATTGATCTGAAGACCGGCCGGCCCATTCTGGACCCCACCAAGCAGACGGGCGTCTCGCGGGGCAACGTCAAGGATATCTGCCCAAGCCTCGAAGGCGGTGTGAGCCCTGCATCTCCCGCCGCCTATTCTCCACGCACGGGCCTTTTCTACACGTCGACGAGCAACATGTGCATGGACTTCGCAGCCACCCGCGCTCAGCACATCCGCGGCACACCGTTCATTGGCGTGGGCGCGCCGTACTACCCCGGACCCGGCGGCAGTCTCGGTGCGTTCATCGCGTGGGACGCGGCGGCTGGCCGTAAAGTGTGGGAAGTGAAAGAGCCATACCCTGCGTGGAGCGGTGCGCTGGTTACCGCGGGTGATGTGGTGTTTTACGGCACGCTCGACGGTTGGTTCAAGTCCGTCGATGCCAGGACGGGCAAGGTGCTCTCGAAGTTCAAGGTCGGCTCGGGAGTCGTGGGCAACCCCATTACATATCGCGGCCCCGACGGTAAACAGTATGTGGCGGTGTACGCCGGAATCGGGGGCGACTGGTTTCTCCTTGCGGGAGATGTGCGTTCCGACGATCCGGCGGACGTACGTGCGCCTCCCGATTTCATGAAGGACATCGGCCGCCATACGAGCCAGGGTGGCATCGTCTGGATCTTCGGCCTTTAGCGACAGGAGCGACCCATGGAACTACCACGATGCGTTGCACCGATGCTCATGGTGTTCACGCTCGCTGCTGCTGCTTGCAGCAAGGGTCCGGCGGAAAGCAAGGCCGAGGCGCAGCGGTCGCCCCCTCCCGGCATTCGTTACGAAGCCAACATTTCGGCGGGCGGCGTGGTCCCGCCTGCCACGGAGCTCACGAGCCCAAAAGATAACGCAGCGCAGAGGGCGACAGCCGGCGCCGGCCTGTTCACGTCCATGAACTGTGACGGGTGCCATGGTGGCGGCGCATCGGGGTGGGTGGGCCCAAGTCTCATCGACGGTCGCTGGCGCTACGGTGGTGCGGGGGAAGAGATCTTTTCTTCCATCTATTACGGGCGGCCGAAAGGTATGCCCGCATATGGCGGTGTGCTTGGCGCGGACGGCGTGTGGATGCTCGTTTCCTACCTCAAATCCCTGCCCGCGCCCAGCGTCGTACCAACTACGTCGTACGAAGACATGGATCGTCCTGGTTCCACGTCTGCCGCACCGGCGGCTCTGCATTAGGGCCAGCCCGAGGAACTCGCAACAGAGGCGGTGGCGCGCACGCTCGTCACTCAATGGAAAGCCAACCGGAAACGCTGGTGATTGGCGCAGGGCCCGCAGGTCTTGCGGTGGCAGCATGTCTGAGGAAGAGGGGGGCGCCGTTTGTGATTGTGGAACGGGCCGACACGATCGGCTCGAGCTGGCGCCGCCACTACGACCGACTGCACCTGCATACCGACAGAGACCATTCTGCCCTGCCGTATCTTGGATTTCCGGCGGGAACGCCCCGCTACCCATCCCGTGAACAGGTGATTGCCTACCTGGAGCGCTACGCACGGCACTTCGAGCTCACTGCGCGCGTTGGCGAAGAAGCGCGGAGCGTGCGGCCCTATGAAAATGGCTGGATTACGACGACCACGGCCGGTACCTATCGATCCAGACGAGTGATCGTCGCCACGGGCTACAATGCCATCCCCCACATGCCGGAGTGGCCTGGCCGAGATCGCTTCTGCGGTCCGATCGTGCACAGCAGCGAGTACCGCAATGGCGCGCCATTTCGCGGCCAGCATGTCCTCGTGATCGGCTTCGGCAACAGCGGCGGCGAGATCGCGATCGACCTGCATGAGTACGGCGCGCGAGTAGCGATGTCGGTGCGCGGGCCGGTGAACATCATTCCGCGCGAGATCCTCGGCCTTCCCGTGCTCGCCATCTCCATCGCATTCAGCCGCCTTCCAGCACGCTTGGCCGATGCGTTGGCAGCGCCGCTGTCACGCATCACCATTGGAGACATCTCGAAGCTCGGTCTCACCAGGCTGGCTACGGGTCCGATGACCCAGATCAAGACGAAGTCACGCATCCCACTCATCGACGTCGGGACAGTCAAACTGATTCGCCAAGGCTACATTGACGTAGTCGGTGGCGTGCGCTCGACGAGCGACACGGGCGTCACATTTGACGATGGGTCGTCCCGCCACTTTGATGCGATCGTGGCCGCGACAGGATTCACAGCTGGGATTGACCGCTTCCTGGAACTGCGCAGCGCTATTCCCGGTGCGCAGCAAGCACGCTCGCGAAGCTGCACAGTGAGCGAAGCCGGACTTTATTTCTGCGGGTTTGTCGTCTCATCGACCGGCATGTTCCGCGAGATCGGAATCGAGGCGCGCCGCATCGCGGACCACATCACGCGCCCGCAGTGACGGTTTGTGGGCTTGGTTTCTTCCCGGTCGGCCCTGCGAGCCGAGATGATGCGGATGACTTCGTCCGCCTGCCGATAGCAGTGGCAGACGACCCCCTGCCTCACCCATGCGGTCGTGGTGTCGGCCAATGTGTCCTCGGGCCCCTACGATCGTAGCCTGGGGCCAATGTGCGGCATACTATCCGCGTGACCCATTCAACGCCCGAGCCAGTCACGATTGCGATCGACTCCGGGGTTCGCGTGAGCGGACTGCTCCAGGGGCCCAGTCGGGCGCAGCTGTGTTTTGTTCTCGCGCACGGGGCGGGGGCGGCAATGCGGCACCCCTTCATGATGGCCGTTGCGGAGGAACTCGCCGCTCTCGGCATCGCCACGTTGCGCTACCAGTTTCCCTACATGGAGCGCGGTGCCAGGCGACCGGATCCGCCCCGGATTTGCGAGGCGACCGTGCAGGCCGCCGTAGCGGCGGCAAACCGCCTCGTACCGGGTTTGCCGATCGTCGCCGGAGGCAAATCGTTCGGCGGCCGCATGACATCGGGAGCTCAGGCCGCGGCCCCACTTCCAGGCGTCAAGGGGCTGGCGTTTCTCGGATTCCCTCTGCATCCGCCCAAGCGTCCGTCGGACCGGCGGGCCGAGCACCTCCTGGAGGTGAATGTCCCGATGTTGTTTCTGCAAGGTACTCGCGATGAGTTTGCCGATCTGGAACTGCTTCAGGCGCTCATGAAGCGGCTCGGAAAGCGTGCCACCCTCGAGCTCCTGCCCGATGCCGATCATTCGTTTCACGTGCCGGCGCGCACCGGGCGTACGGATGCCCAGGTCAGAGCCGACATGCTCGGGACGCTCGCGGCCTGGTCGCGGCGTGTGATCGCGTCCCCCTAGTTTCCCTGCTGTTCTGTGCGATCCGCCCGCGCCTGACTGCCACATGCCGGTAAGAAAACATACTCTTGAAACCTATCGTGCGAAGCGCACTTTCTCGCGAACTCCGGAGCCCGCGCCCGGCGAAACCGGCCCACGTCACGGTCCATTGTTGTTCGTCGTCCAGAAGCACGCGGCAGCTCGATTGCACTATGACTTTCGACTCGAGCTCGATGGGGTCCTGAAGTCCTGGGCGGTCCCTAAAGGGCCTTCGCTCGCCGTTGGCGAAAAGCGGCTGGCTATCGAGGTTGAGGACCATCCGATTGACTACGCGTCATTCGAGGGTGTCATCCCTCCGAAACAGTACGGCGCGGGTCAAGTCATCGTCTGGGATTGCGGTGTGTACTCGCCGGATGAAGGCCAGGAATACGCCTTTCGTGACCGCGATGCCGCCCAGGAGCGTGTGCGCGCCGAGCTTGCAAACGGCAAGCTCAGCCTGTTCCTGCGTGGCGAAAAACTGAAAGGATCCTTCGCTCTGGTACGAACGTCGGCGAACAAACAGTGGCTGCTACTCAAGCACAAAGATCAATTCGCGGCGCAGCAAGACGTGCTCGTGCGCAATCGATCGGTCCTGTCGGGGGCCACGCTGGAGGATATTTCGCTGCCGACCGTCCCTGAGAGATACGACGCGACGCGTCTTGTCCCGCATGGGCCGGCCGAAGCCTATCCGCAAAAGCTTGCCCCGATGCTTGCGCAGCAGGGGGAGAGATTACGCTCGGATCCGGAGTGGCTCTATGAGCCAAAGGTTGACGGCTATCGCGTCATGGCTTTTGTCCGCAACGGCGCCGTGCGGCTGACTTCGCGGCGCGGACTCGATTTGACCCCTGCATTCCCCGAAGTCGTCGCGGCGCTTTCGGTTCCCGCTGCCGACACGCTTGTCCTCGACGGTGAGATCGTAGCGCTCGATGAGAGCGGGCGGCCTTCCTTCAGCGCTCTACAGAACCGCGTTCAACTGAAGACCACCCAGGAGATTGCGCTGGCGCGCCGCAGAAGTCCGGTTGTGTTGTTCTGCTTCGATATCCTTCACTTTGCCGATGTGAACCTGCGCGATGCCCCGTACATCGATCGGCGACGTTACCTGTCGCAATGCCTCCTGCCAGGGCCCACTGTTCAGCTCGTGCACACCGCTGAGGAGGCCGAGAAGCTGTATGACGCGGCAATTGCGAGCGGCTTCGAAGGGATCGTTGCGAAACGCAAGGCGAGCCCATACCGGCCTGGAAGCCGCTCACCGGCCTGGCGCAAGTTCAAGGCTGTCCAGACAGCGGAATTCATCGTGGGCGGCTACACGAAAGGCAAGGGCGGCCGCGAGCCGCTGGGGGCTCTGCTCCTGGGCTACCGAAGCGGCAAAGAGTTGACCTACGCCGGTCATGTCGGCTCGGGACTCACGGCCGGTACGCTGGACATGCTGCGCCGGCACTTTGCCGGGCTCACGCGCAAGACTTCTGCCTTCGCAGCCAGTCCGCCGCTTCATCGACCGACCACGTGGCTCGAGCCTGAGCGGGTGGTCGAGGTCAGCTTCTCGGGCTGGACGCCCGATGGGCTGCTGCGGGCTCCCGTATTCGCCAGACTTCGGGATGACGTCGCGGCTGAAAGTGTGAAACGCGCCTCCCGGGTGAGCCGCCCCAGCGTAAATGCGCGGTCCACGCCATCGAGCGAGCTCGGCGAGATCCTGCAGCAGCTCGATACCGAATCGAAGCGCATGACGCTGTCCGTCGGCGAGCACAGGATCCACCTGACCAATCTCGATCGCGAATACTGGCCGGCCGAGAAGCGTCTGGGTCAGCCTGCGATCACCAAGCGCGATCTCATTCGTTATCTCGCAGGCGTGTCGGGCTTCATGCTGCCGCATCTGAAAGATCGGCCTCTGACCATGATCCGCATGCCGGGCGGCATCCAGGGCGAGCGCTTTTTCCAGAAGCACTGGGAGCAGCCGCTGCCCGAGTTCGTCGAGAGGATTCGCGTTTTCTCCGGGCACCAGGACGAATCGCACGACTACATCCTGGCCAACAATCTGCCGACCATTCTATGGCTGGGTCAGAGCGGAACGCTCGAGTTTCACGTCTGGCACTCGCGCGCCAGCGTGGCTGCCGACTGCGTTTCCAGCGGGACCGGCTTCGGGGATTCGCTGCAGGCCCTGGAGCGGTCGGTGCTCAACTATCCCGACTACCTCGTGTTTGACATCGATCCCTACATCTATTCGGGCCGGGAAGCCAAGGGGGCCGAGCCGGAGCTGAACGAGAAGGGGTTTGAGGGGGGCAGACGCGTGGCATTCTGGTTACAGGCCCTGCTGCGGCAAATGTCGCTGCAGCCGATCGTGAAGACTTCCGGCAAGACCGGACTGCATGTCTTTGTCCCGGTCGAGCGGGTAGTGACTTTCGATGTTGCGCGGCAGATCTGCGAAATGGTCGGACGGCACGTCATGCGTGAGCACCCGAAGGTGATCACCATGGAGTGGGCGGTCGAGAAGCGCACCGGTAAGATTTTCATCGACTACGGAATGAACGTGCGGGGCAAGACCCTCAATGTGGCGTATTCGCCTCGTGGCGTGCCGGGAGCCCCCGTATCGATGCCGATCTCGTGGCAACAGCTCGAATCGGCCCGGCCGATGGACTTCACGGTAAGCAACGTGCTGGGCCGGTTGGAAAAATCCGGTGACCGGTGGCATGATGTGCTCTCGGAAAAACAGAGCCTTGCGCAGGCTTTCGGCAGTATCGCCCGAACATAAGACTGACACCCATCAAGAGGCATTTATGGCCGCACGATCCATCGGGTCTCTCACGATCTCTTTCGGACTCGTTTCCATCCCGGTGAAACTCTACAGCGCGACGCAGTCCGGCAGCGCGATCTCGTTCAACCTGCTGCACAAGGGATGCGGGTCGCGGCTCAGGCAGCAGTACGTGTGTCTCAAGGATGGATCCGTCGTCGAGCGGGACGAGATGGTGAAGGGATACGAGTTCGCCAAAGATCAGTATGTGCAGTTCACTGCGGAGGAGATCAAGGCGCTCGAGGAAGTCGGTACGCATTCGATCGAGATCTCGGAGTTCGTGCCCATCGAATCCATCGATCCGGTGTACTTCGACAAGACCTACTACCTGGCACCCGACAAGGGCGCAGCGAAACCTTACGGGCTGCTCACCGAGGCGCTCAAGGAGGTCAAGCGAGGCGCGGTCGGCCATTGGGCTACGCGGGGCAAGGCCTACATCGTGATCCTCAGGCCCATCGGTGACGTGTTGACCATGCAGCAACTGCACTTTGCAGCGGACGTTCGTCCGACAAGCGAGCTCGATGTGCCGAAGCCGGAGGTCAAGGCACCGGAGCTCAAACTTGCACGTCAGCTCATCGAGCACCAGACGGCGGACAGATTCGAGCCGACGGCATACACGGATGAGCTGCGGGGGCGTATTCAAGCGGCGATCGACAAGAAGGTCGCTGGACAGGAAATCTCGGTGTCGGAAATTGCGCCTGCAGGCGGGGGCAAAGTGATCGATTTGATGGAAGCGCTGCGCGCGAGCCTGGAGAGGACCGAGGTCGCCAATGCGTCGGCCTCGAAACTCGGTGCGCGCAAGCCGCCGAAGCGCGTCGAGCAACCGGCGAAAGTAGCCCGTAAAGCGACCAAGCGCTAAGTGGCTGAAGACTCCCAGATGCACTCTTACAGCGTGCGGGACGTGGAGCGGTTGCTGCGGCTGTCGCGCAGTACCATCCGCGGCCTCACCTCGGCGGGCTTCCTGACACCCGCACGCGGCCCGCGGCGCGAATACCGGTTTTCGTTTCAGGATCTCATCGTTCTGCGCGCGGCGCGGGCGCTCATTGACGGCAAGGTGCCGCGGATCCGGATCCGCCGCGCGCTGGACGAATTGCGGACTCAACTCCCCGACAAAGTGCCCCTGTCGGGACTCAGCATCTGCGCGGTGGGGGACCAGGTGGTGCTGCGCGAAGGGACGAGTCGCCGGCAAGTCGACGATGGCCAGTACTTGCTCGCGCTCGACGTATCCGTCGCGGATGGAGTACTGCACGTCGTCGAGCGCAAGAAGGAAGCGAGTCCTGAACCCGGCTGCCCGCAGGATTGGTTTGAGAAGGGACTGGAGCTCGAGAGCACGGACCTGGATTCGGCGGCCAAGGCGTACGAGCAGGCTGTGAAGAACGATCTGGACAACGTCGCGGCCTGGATCAACTGGGGACGGCTGCTGCACGCGAAAGGTGACCTGGACGGAGCGGCGAGCTTCTATATCCGTGCGATCAATCAGTGCGGCCCGGTTGCTCTGTTGCAGTTCAATCTGGGCGTGGTGCTCGATGATCAGGGACGGACGACCGAAGCCATCGAGGCCTACCAGGCGGCCATCGTCGATGATCCGAACCTCGCAGACTGCCACTACAATCTGGCGCGCCTGTATGAGTCGCTGGGAAAGCGTCAACACGCGATCCGGCACCTGGGTCAATATCGCCGGCTCGTGACTGCCCCAGACGCAGGGAAATCCGACAGCACCGTAGCGTAGCCGGCTCGTCACGGTTTGCCTTGCCCGGGGCCGGCCGCCAGATACGATGCCTGTGGCCGCGGGAAGGACCTGAAGCGCACCCACTACGCCATGTGCATTCCGCCATTCAACGAGAAATCCGCGCCGGTCGCATAGGCGGACTCGTCGCTTGCGAGCCATGCGACGATGGAGGCAATCTCGGCAGGCTCGCCCAGGCGCTTGATGGGAATGGTGGCGACGATTTTCTCCAGCCGGTCGGGTTTCACGGCCCGCACCATGTCCGTGCCGACATACCCCGGGGATACGGTATTGACCGTGACGCCTTTGGAGGCAACTTCCTGGGCCAGCGCCATCGTAAAGCCATGTATGCCTGCCTTGGCTGTCGAATAGTTCGTCTGTCCGAACTGACCCCGCTGCCCGTTCACGGAGGATATGTTGATGACACGGCCCCAGCCGCGCTCGAGCATGCCATCGATGACCTGTTTCGTGACATGAAACAGCGAGTTCAGGTTCGTATCAATGACGGCATGCCAGTCCGCAAAAGCCATCTGCCTGAACGTACCGTCGCGAGCGATGCCCGCGTTGTTTACGAGAATGTCGATATGGCCGACTTCGGCACGCGCGATCTCGAAAGCCCGCCTGGTAGACTCCCAGTCAGCAACGTTACCCTCGGAGGCGACGACCTTGAAGCCTTCGTCGGTCATGTCCCGAATCCATTTGTCCTTGCGCGCGGAGCCCGGCCCGCAACCGGCGATGACGGTGTGGCCCTCCTTGCACAGCCTCCGGCAGAGGGCTGTTCCTATGCCGCCCATGCCGCCGGTGATGTAGGCGATCCGGTGTGTCTGTGTGGCCATCGGCTGCCCCTGTGATTCACGCTACGAGGTCTTCTTACTCCTCTTTTCCGCAGGCGTCTATTCGCGCACGTACCGTCCAGGTGCGTCTTCCAGTTCCGGCTGCGTCCCGGTCCGAGCAGTGCCAGTCAGAGGCGGCGGCTGCCGCCGCGGATCAGATCGCTCCGCGAGCCAACGCTGCCAGGCCGGCCACCACGAGTCCGGTTGGCAAGGGGCGGCTCTCAGCCATTCATCCGGCGTGAGCGAATCGGTGTCGTTGGTCCATCCAAGGACACGATGTCTGCGCTTGGGGTGCACGGGGCCGCTGACGATGCCCGCGTTGTGTCCGCCACTCGTGAGCAGAAATGTGTAGTCGGCAGAGCGGGTGAGCCCGCGTAACTTGAAGACCGAGCGCCAGGGAGCAACATGGTCGGTCTCGGTGCCGACGACGAACATTGGCACGCGCAGCGATTTGAGATCCACGCGCTCCCCGCCAACGGTGAACTGGCCTCGAGCCAGCTCGTTCTTCAGATACAGCCGTTCCAGATATTCGGTGTGCATGCGCCACGGCATGCGCGTGCCATCCTGATTCCACGCCATCAGGTCATTGGGCCTGGCGCGTTCACCGCGCAAGTAGCTGTTCACCGCGGGCGTCCAAAGCAGATCCTTCGAGCGCAGCAGCATGAAGGCAGCCCCCATGCGCTCGCTTTCCAGCACACCGGCCTTGCTCATCACCGCTTCCAACATCGCAAGCTGGCTCGGGCTGATGAACACCGAGAGCTCACCGGGCTCGCTGAAGTCCGTCAGGGCGGCCAGCAGGCTGACGGAGGCGAGCCGCTGATCTGCCCGGGCGCCCAGCAACGCCGCAGCGACGGACAGAAGGGTGCCGCCGATGCAGTAGCCCACAGCGTGCACCTTGCGTTCGGGCACAATCCGGTTCACGGCCTCCAGCGCATCCTTGAACCCAAGCTGCACGTAGTCGTCCATGCCCAGGTCCCGCTCGACGCTGGTCGGATTCTTCCAGGAAATCATGAAAACCGTGTGGCCCTTCTCAACGAGATATCGCACCAGCGAGTTGCGCGGCGACAGGTCCAGGATGTAGTACTTCATGATCCAGGCCGGCGTGATGAGCACGGGCTCGGCATACACGGAGTCCGTCTGCGGCGAATACTGCAGTACCTCGATGAGCCGGTTGCGGAAGATGACCTTGCCGGGGGTGACGGCGACATCCTTTCCAACTTCGAATTGCGCAAGCCTGGAGCGTTTGCCAGACAGCATGCGCTCAGCGTCCTCGAGCCAATTCTTCAGTCCGCGAACGAGATTCTGGCCGGACTCCGCCACTGTCTTGTTGAGGAGCTCCGGGTTCGTGTGCAGGAAGTTTGCCGGAGAGGCAGCGTCCAGGACCTGCTGCGTGGCGAATCGCAGCCGTGCAGCACTGCGATCCGGGCCCATTGACCCCGCTGCGACCGCCTCCTGCAGCCAGGCTGCCCAGGTGACGTAGGATTTCGCATACACGTTGAATGGCCAGACGTTCCAGGCCGGGTCGCCAAAGCCGGGCACCTGTTGCTCGGCGGGCGCGGGGAGCCCGGTCGCGGCGCTCGCGGCGAACTGCCAGGTGTCGAGCGCCTTCTGGAATGCGCTTTGCACCAGCGCGAGCTGCTTGTCGGGCTGCTTCGTGAGATTGAAATACCAATCCCACCAAGCCTGCATGTAGTCATCGGGTGCCAGCCCGCCCGTCACGGTTGCGAGCTGCGCACGCAGCTGGCGCTCCAGGTCCCTTTTCAGCGCGGCTTCAGGCGGATTCGCATCGTTATTGTCTGTTCTGGCGCTCACGGCGGGGTTCTTCCGGATCCAGCCCCGACCCGCGGCCAGGAGTGCTTCCATGATAAGCGCGGGAGCGAAAAAACACAGGGGCGGCCGAAAGGCCGCCCCTGTGGGATCAGCAAGGCTGCAAGGATCAGGCAGCCTTTTTGGTGGAGGCGCTCGCCCGTGCCGCGGTTTCGGTCGCGAAGCTGCTGACCGAGCCCTGAACCTCGGATGTCAACGTCGAGAATTCCTGTGCGCGCGTGCGGAGCCTTTCGCCCAGCTGCGTACCCAGCTCGGTCTGCTTCGCCAGCAGCTCCACCGGAGTCTTCGCACTCAGCGCGGCCTGGGTCTGTGCGATGCCGGCCTCGAGGTAGTCTCCAGCCACGGCGTACTGGAAGCGGGCGAGACGCTCGAGCGATTTGAAGCCTTCGCTTTGGGCCTTGTGCACCGACGCGAAGCTCTCGCGGAAGCTGTCCAGCCAAGTATTCGGGTCAAAAGTACGATCGGTCATGGAAGGCTCCTGCAGTGAAAGGGTGGCGAAGGCGACGAGGGGATTCTACACCGTTTTGTATGCACTGCAAGAGAAACCTTTGACGTATCTATTTAACTCATATCACCATGATATTTATATTATTATTTGTATACCAGGCCATCCTTGGACAGTAGAATTACCGCGTCGCATACATAAATCAGAGCGTGGTGGAATCACAGGCGCAGACCTCCGTCTATCTCGAGGCAGCGTCCCGTGAAGAACTCGTTCTCGAAAATGAACCCTACCGCCTGGGCAATCTCGGCAGCCTCGCCCAGGCGCCCCAAGGGAACGGGGGCGGTTACTTTCGCCAACGCATCGGGCTTCATACCCGCGACCATCGGCGTGCGAATGAATCCCGGGGCCACCGCACCCACGCGAATCTGATACCGCGCCAGCTCCTTGGCCCATGTCACGGTCATTGCGGCGACGCCTGCCTTGGCGGCGCTGTAATTGGTCTGTCCCGAATTGCCAGCACGCGAGATGCTCGAAATATTGACGATGACCCCGCCGCTCCCGAGCCTGATCATGCGTTCGGCAGCCTCGCGCGCGCACAGAAATACGCCGGTCAGATTCACGTCAATGACTGCTTGCCATTGCGCCAGGGTCATCTTTCCGGTGATCTGTCCGTCCTTGACTTTTACCAGCATCGCATCACGGACGATTCCAGCGTTGTTGACAAGCCCGTCCAGGCGTCCAAAGTCACTAGCTACGGCGTCCAGGGTTCCGATGACCTCGGCTTCCTCGGCTGCATTGGCGACGTAGCAGCGCGCCGTGACGCCCTCGCGAGTGCAAAGTGCGGCGGTCTCCTCCAGATCGGAGCCATTCATGTCCAGCAGTGCGAGATTGGCGGCCCTGGCGGCGAAGTACACCGCCAGCGCGCGGCCTATTCCCCGTCCCGCGCCGGTCACAAGCACAGTCTTACCTCGAACGTCCACGTCCTTAGGCTCCTGGTTGTTGTTAGTTGAAAGTGGAGGGTGAGTGGCGCAAATTCAGGCGAGCTTCAGGAGCGCCGTTTGCCCGAGCGAGGCTTTGGCCGCGGCTCCGAGGGGCTCGGCGCTGGCGCTTGAGGGGTGAAGGCGGAGAGCATGGAGGCCTGCATCTTCGCCCACAGCTCCATATTCTGCCGCGCGAGATCGGCCATCGGTGCCATGGGTGATTCGAGCACTTTCGCCATTTCCGTGCGCATGACTTGCTGCTGGTGCAGCAGGCTGCCTATGCTCTGCTCGAGGTATTTTGACAGCATCTCCTGCACCGGGTTGCCGTAGAAGCGTATCAGGGCTTCGAGCAGCTGCGTGCTGAGTACCGGAGTGCCGAATTGATCCTGAGCCGCAATGATCTGCAGCAGCACGGCGCGCGTGAGGTCTTCGCCGCTCTTGTCGTCCACGACCCGCACGCGCTCGCCGGCGCCGATCATCTTGCGGATGTCATCCAAGGTCACGTGACGGCTGCCCATCGCGTCATACAGCCGCCGATTGGCGTATTTTCGAATCAGGCGTTCTTCAGCCATGGCTGCACTCGCTAGCGTACGATGCCGGATTCCACAGGCCTGCTTGCCGGCGGCAGGGTCATGCTACTGTATGCGCTGCACAATGTATCGCTGCCGACCGCACGACGCAATTGATCTGTCCGTTGTTTCCTTGTTTTACGCTGCCGCCATCGAAATAGGGCCCGGATCTCGCAGCGTTTCGCGGCCGCAATTTCTGCACCGCATACTTTATGGAAAGTGCTGATCCAGGCGGTGGCCCGGAGCGCGAGCAGCCCGCTTTCGCGGCTGAATTGGAGCGCTTTGGCCGGCTGCTGCAAGCGATCGGCGGCGAATTCGCGCCGGCCACGGCAGGCTCGCCTGACAGTCAGGGGCTGGTGCGGCGACTCGCGGCTGAGTTCGATAGCTGGCTGCAGAATCCCGCCGCCATGCCCCAGTGGTGGCAGAATCTGCAGACGGTGCCGCCGTTCGCGCCGCAACTGACGGCACAGTGGTCTCGGTTACAGGCGCAGCTCGCGCTGCAGTGGAGTGCCGTCGCGCGCGGCGCGGGCGAAAGATTCATAACACGCGTCACGGCCATCCCGGCTGCTCCTGATCTGAAAGACATCCGGGCGCTGTACGACTCGTGGATCGATTGTGCGGAGGAAGCCTACGCCGCCAGGGTGCACACCGACGAGTTCTGCACAATCCAGGCCGAATTGATCAACACCGCGATCGAACTGGTTCTGGAGCAGCGCAGGCAGGTCGAGAATGTCGCGCGGATGTGCGGCATGCCGACTCGTTCCGAGGTGGACGCACTTCGGCTCCAGATGAGGCAGATGCAGGATGCCCCGAGTTGCGCCATCCGCGGCAGCCGCACAAAGGCGCGTCGCCGCAAGCGGAGGGTACGTTGAGCGATTCGCCGGGAGATCCCGGCGCACTATGGCTTGAATTCAATCGGCGTGCCCTCGCAGCGGGACTGAGGCTGCGCGAGGCAGGCGCGGCAACCGTCGGCTGCTCGCTCAGGGAGCCGGTGTGGAGGCGGGACAAGGTCATCCTGTATCGATACCTGCCGCTGCCATTCGTACAGGCGGCCCGCGCAAGACCCGTGCTCATCTGCTTTGCGCTCGTCAACCGCCCGTATGTGCTCGATCTGCAGACCGACCGCTCGCTCATCAGAGGCCTGCTGGCGGCCGGTTTGGAGGTCTACCTGATCGACTGGGGCCGGCCGGATGATGCCGATCGGAATATCCAGTTGTACGACTACATCGAGCGGTACTTGGGAGGCTGCGTCAACCACGTCCTGGACTCGCACGGCATCGAGGCGCTGAATCTCATCGGGGTCTGCCAGGGAGGGACGTTCAGCCTGTGTTATTGCGCCCTGAATCCCGGCAAGGTGGCCAATCTGGTGACGATGGTCACGCCGGTGGATTTTCACACTCCGGACAATCTGCTCTTCAAGTGGGCCCGGCGGCTGGACATGGACGCGATGCGGCGCACCGGCAATGTTCCGGGCGCGCTGCTCACCGCGCTCTTTTTGTCCTTGAGTCCGTTTCGGCTCATGCATCAGAAGTACGTGGGCCTGCTGGATCAATTGCTGGATGCACGGGAAGCCGAGAGCTTCGTCCGCATGGAGAAGTGGATTTTCGACAGCCCGGACCAGGCTGCGGCGGCCAACGCCCAGTTCGTTCAATGGTTCTATCAGGAGAACCGTCTCATCCGGGGTGGCGTGGAGCTTGGCGGCCGGCGCGTGAATCTCGCGCGGATCCAACAGCCGGTCCTCAACATCTACGCAACAAAGGATCACATCGTACCGCCATCCGCCGCGATGGCCCTGCGGCGATGTGTTGGCAGCCGCGATTACGCCGAGGATGCCGTCGACACCGGCCACATCGGTTTATATGTGAGCCGCAAGGCGCAGGAGTACGTGCCGGGGCGAATCGCATCCTGGCTGCGTGAGCGGGCGTGATGAGGGGGAGGCTGAAGCGATGCCCGCACTCCGCGGGGCGCCGTTGGTATTCTCTCGACGCTCATGCTCATTCGAGACCGAGCATCTGTCGAGGGCGATCACTGTTCGGGAAAGCTCAGCCCTCCATTCTCGAACACCTCCTGCAGGCCCTGCTGCGCGAGATGTTGCTGGTAGCGCATTTCGATAAGAAGCTGAGCCTCGAGCTGGTCATCAGAGGATCCCGGCAACGCGACCTGGGCGGACAGGACGCGGTTCTTGGGCAGGACTTTCGATGGGATCTCTGCGCCGATGTGCAAAGAGGTAGGTGGGGCAGCCCCCGCAGGATCTCGCACCGGTGGAATTGTCTGTGACATGGCGCCTCTTTCGCGTCTCGGTCCATGAGATCGGCCGGTTGCACCACAGTATTGCAGCTGGTCCGTCGAGCTCAAGTGTACTACTGCAGTCAATCCACAGCTTGCATTGGATCGATTCTGCTCTCATTCGTTCTCGATGCGGTCGCAGCGCAGACTGGGCCGCGAGCTCTGTAACCGACGACGGCACCGCTATTTTGGCGAATCTACCCACACGTCGCGGTGCTCGATGCCTGACGAGCGGAGGGCAGCCGAGGTGACATCACTCTGGCGCCTCGCCGTGCGCTGAGCTCAGCCGCCCCAGGTATCCACGAGACCGCGGGAAGTCTAAACTTGTCGGTCAGGACAGACGAAAGGTGCGGTTGCGGGGAACCCCCGCTGACCCGCGTCACCTGCGTCCCTGAGTGTTCTACGACGCCTGATAAGCCTGTGGAGACCAATATGATGAGTTTAAATCTCCGGCACGCCGCAGTCGCGGCGTTGCTGGCAGCGAGTTTCGGTGTTGCGAATGCAACAGATGTAACTGTTATCCTGACGGGCGATCAGGAGGTACCGGCTGTCGCATCCGCTGCCAAGGGCACCGGGAAGATCACCGTCGCAGCCGACAAGGCAGTGAGCGGGACGATCACGACGACCGGGATCACGGGCACAATGGCTCACATTCACGAGGGGGCGCTCGGGAAGAATGGTCCGCCGATCATCACCCTTGAGAAAGGTGCGGATAGCTCGTGGTCGGTGCCCTCGGGCTCGAAGCTGACGGATGCGCAGTACAAGAGCTTCAAGGGCGGCAACCTTTACGTGAACGTTCACAGTGAAGGGCACAAGGGCGGTGAGATTCGCGCGCAGTTGAAACCGTAGGAGGTGATCAGCCCCGTGATTCCCGACGCTGCCGGCAGAGGGCTGAAACTCACTTCGAGCGCATTCACGGTTCCCGCGGCGGCAATCTGGATCGTGGGCTGCGTAGCATGAGCCGGGCGTTCGACGCGGTCATCGTGGGAGCCGGGCAGGCAGGACCTTCCTTGGCCGGCCGTCTGACCGGTGCCGGCATGAAGGTCGCACTCATCGAGCGCAATCTGTTTGGCGGCACCTGTGTGAATACCGGTTGCACGCCGACCAAGACGCTCGTGGCGAGTGCGTACGCCGCGCATATGGCTCGCCGCTCGGCTGACTATGGCGTCGTGTTGGGTGAGGCCGTCAGGGTCGATATGAAGAAGGTCAAGACTCGACAGGACACCGTGGTCCGCGGCTCGCGCGATGGCCTTGAGGCGTGGCTGATGAACATGCGCGACTGCACGGTCTACCGCGGCCACGCGCGGCTCGAATCCTCGCGCGAGGTGAGGGTAGGCGACGAATTACTCACTGCGGAGCGGCTTTTCCTCAATGTGGGCGGTCGAGCAAACGTACCCGATCTGCCGGGCGTCACACAGGTACGCTACCTCACCAACACTGGCCTTCTGCAACTGGATGTTTTGCCGCGTCACCTCATAGTGATCGGCGGCAGCTACGTCGGACTCGAGTTCGCCCAGATCTATCGGCGCTTCGGGGCCGAGGTCACCGTCGTCGAAATGGCTGATCGCCTGGTGCAGCGGGAGGATCCGGAGGTCTCGGCTGCGGTTGGGGAGATACTTGCGGCTGAAGGGATTCAGATCCGGCTGGGAGCGGAATGCATAAGCTTCGAAGCTCACGGCCAGGACGTCTGCGCCCATGTCGCCTGCCGTGTCGGCGAGCCGGAGATCGTCGGCTCGCACGTGCTTCTCGCCGTCGGCCGTCGCCCGAACACGGACGACCTCGGGCTGAAATCGGCGGGTATCGAGATCGATAAGCGCGGCTATATCATCGTCGATGACGAGTTGCGAACCAGCGCGCAGGGAGTCTGGGCATTGGGCGATTGCAACGGCAGGGGTGCATTCACCCACACCGCTTATAACGACTTCGAGATCGTCGCGGGGAATTTACTGGACCGAGAGAACCGCCGGATCAGCGATCGGATCCCTGCCTATGCTCTTTATACAGATCCGCCGCTGGGCCGGGTCGGCGTGACCGAAGGCGAAGCGCGGGCGGCGGGGAAGCAGGTCTTGATTGGCCGGCGGCCGATGAAGCGGGTTTCCCGCGCCATCGAGAAAGGCGAGACGCAAGGTTTCATGAAGATCATCGTCGACGCCGAGACACGCCAGATCCTTGGCGCCGCCATCCTCGGAACAGGCGGCGACGAGGCAATTCACGGGATCCTGGACACCATGTACGCCAGGGCTCCGTATACGACCCTGCGACGGGCCGTTCATATCCATCCGACGGTTTCGGAGTTGATTCCGACGATGCTGGGCGAGCTCGAGCCGCCGACCTGAGGCGTGAACCGCGGGGCGTTCCCGAGCCGCGACCGAGGAAAGTGCTCGGAGTCCGTGGAATCGTTGCAGCGAATTCAGCAGGAGCCGCTTGGCTACGACCTGTCCGCGCGCAAAGAGAGGGGTGGATTTTCATGAATTGTGACCACTGAGGTCGGCGGCCATGGGCGGCGAGAATCGCAGAATGACGGTCCGCGAGGCCTGCTTCGAGCTCTTTCGCGGCTTGGGGATGACGACGATCTTCGGCAATCCCGGTTCCACTGAGCTGCCGATGTTCCGGGATTTTCCGGCGGATTTCCGCTACGTGCTCGGATTACAGGAATCGCTGGCGGTCGGGATGGCGGACGGCTACGCGCAGGCGACGCGCAACGCTGCACTGATCAATCTGCATTCTGCGGTGGGCGTCGGGCACGCGATCGGCAACATCTTCACCGCCTGCAAGAACTACACGCCGCTCGTCATCATCGCGGGTCAGCAGGCGCGGTCGATCCTGCCGTTCGAGCCGTTCCTGTTCTCGGCGCAGGCCACGGAATTGCCCAAACCGTACGTCAAGTGGAGCTGTGAACCCGCCCGGGCGGAGGATGTTCCCGCAGCCATCGCGCGCGCTTATTACACCGCCATGCAGTTGCCGCGAGGGCCGGCCTTCGTGTCCGTTCCGGTTGACGACTGGGACCGCGCCTGCGCGCCGCTCGAGCCGCGGACGGTCGGTGCAGCGGTGCGGGGTGATCCTGCTGTCCTTCAGGAGATAGCCTCGGCGCTTGCCCTGGCCGAGAACCCGGCATTCGTCGTAGGCGCGTCCGTCGCTCGCGACGACGCGTGGGACGAAGTGATCGCCTTGGCAGAGCGGCACCAGGCACGGGTTTGGGTGAGTCCCATGTCGGCCCGCAACAGCTTTCCCGAGAATCATCGGTTGTTCGCCGGATTCCTTGCCGCTGATCGCACCAGGATTCTCGGAAGCCTGGAAGGACACGATGTCATTCTCGTGCTCGGCGCGCCCGTATTCACGTATCACGTCGAAGGCTTCGGACCGCACATTCCACCCGGCAGCAGGCTGTTGCAACTGATAGATGATCCGGCTGCCGCTGCCTGGGCCCCGGTCGGCGTGGCGGTATTCACCAGTCTGAAGCTTGGCCTGCTAGAGCTGCTCGACGGGCCATCGCCCAGGCCTCGGGACGTGCCGCCCGAGCTGGCGCGCCCGCCGCGACTGTCAGGTGCGCTGCTGACGGACAAGCACCTGCTGCAACAGATCGCTGCGTTGCGCCCGCCGCGCAGCATAGTCGTCGAGGAGGCCCCGAGCAGCCGCGGGCCGATGCATGACTATCTACCCATCATTGAGCGCGACACCTTCTACACCTGCGCGAGCGGCGGACTTGGCCATGGCTTGCCGGCCTCCATTGGCGTTGCGCTGGGCCGTCCGGGTGAGCGGGTGATCGCCCTTCTCGGCGACGGTTCCAGCATGTATGCCATTCAGGGCCTGTGGAGCGCAGCGCAGCTCAAACTTCCGATCACCTTCATCATCATCAACAATCGGCGCTACGAAGCGCTGCTCGAATTCGGACGTCACTTTGGGTTGCAGCAAGTCGTGGGCACGTGCCTTCCAGACATCGATTTCTGCGGGCTCGCGCGCAGCCAGGGTTGCACCGCGATACACGTTGATCGCTCAGACTTGCTGGATGGCGCGCTGCGGGACGCGTTCGCCGCGTCGCAGCCGATGTTGGTGGAAGTGATCGTTGCGTAGCGCTGTGCCTGCGTAGCGGCCCCCGCCTGGTTGGGCATGATTCGAAAGAGGGGAGCCGCGTCCAGGAGCTCGGCCGGAACGGCGCGCAACCGGTTCGTGGATGGTTGCGCTGCCTACGCAATTCACTTCACGTCAACGAGCGCGACTTTGCCTACGCCGCTCTCCGCCAGCACGAGCCGGCCATCGCGTGTGGGCATCATATTGCGTACTACGCCGCCGCCGCACGGGATCGTCCAGGTTTGAAATTTCTCGGACTTTGGGTCGAACCGCACGAGCGTATTGGGGCGGACACCGGATTCGCTGTACCAGATGATATCGTCGAGTACAGTGATAGCGTAGGGCTGCGACTCAGCGCCTCCGGGAGATGCCCATCCTTGTGTCGCGCCGGTCTTCGGATCGAAGCGACCGAGGTACCCTCGCGCATAATCCGAATACCAGATGACATCATCGCTGGTGATGGCGATCCGGCGAGGTCGCGAATCCGCATTCGGCAGTACATTCTCATGGATCGCCATCGTGTCTGGATCGACGCTCGCGATCCGATTCGTACCGAACTCCGCGAAGAACGGGACGCCCTTTGAGCTAACCAGCAGACCATAGGGCAACGCATGTGCCGTCGGTGCGACAGCAAACCTCATTTCGCCGGTGCGCGGATCGAGCCGCCCAATCATGTTTCCTGCCTGCACCGTGAACCAGAGCACGCCCTTCTGATCGAAGATCGGCGTATGCGGATCGCGGGCACCGCTCGTATCGGGCAGCTTGTATTCGGCGATGGCACCGGTTTTCGGGTCGAGCTTACCAACGTATGCCGCATAGTTCGCCGTAAACCAGATATTGCCGGCCGCATCAGCGACCAGTCCGTGAGGTCCTGAGTCCGGGATCCTCGTCCGGTACTCCTTGATCGCGCCTGTCTTCGGATCGATTCGCCCCAGCAGGCTGGCGCGTTGGCCTGTGTACCAAATCGCGCCATCCGCGGTGGCGAGCGGATCGTGTGGGAATGCGCCCGGTGTCGCTACGGCCCACTCCTTGACCGAGACCTGTACGCTGCCTGGAATCACCCTCGCCGCAGCCTGCAGCTTCTGCGGAAAATTCCGGACGAGGTACTCGGTCAGGACGGGCACTTGCTCGGGCTTGAGCACCGCCCCTATGTGCATCATCCTGCCGATGATGTTTTGCCAACCTTCACGGGTATAGCCGGGGGTGGCCAGGCGGCCGGCGTCGTGGCAGCCGATGCAGCTTGCCGCGGCGATGTCCTTGCCGGAGCCGTCAGGCAGGCTCTTTCCCCGATCACCAGAGTCTTGGCTCCATCCGGACCCAGGGGCCGAGAATGCAAACGTAGCGAACACTAATATTGCCCTGAGCATGTGCTTGCTCCCGAGGGGTACCGACCGCAAGGCAATCGTACTCCGAGCAGAACCTTCAATTGAAGGTGACTTCCGCGGGACCGAGCAGTTGACAGGTCTCAACGAAGGGCACCACATCCAGTGTGTGCTATTCCAAAGCCATGGAAGGTTCGGGTACCGTTTGGAAATGAGTAGACGCTCAACGCCGCGCCTCCGATCCGCGCTAGGGGTCGCTTGTGGAATCGGCGTCACGGGTTTTCTGTCGGAAAATCTCGAGGGCGCGTTCAATCACGATCCTGTCGGCAGCATCCTTATCCCGCGCGGTCTGCTTTGTGAGTAGCAGACCCTCGAGATTCACCGTCGTGACAGCTATGCCATCCAGATCGAGCGTCTCGCTGTAGCGCCGCAGGGTTTCGTAAGTCTGGCCATTCGCGTTGAGCATGATGTCGACGACAAAGGCATCGGCAACCCGGATATTCTCGCCTTCCTCGAACCATTGCGGCTCGAGGTCTTTGGCCGCCTGATCCGGCAAGACCATGAGCGCGGCTTTGACCCGTCGGCCTGCCTCAGACGTGGCGGGGAACACGATATCAATGTCGGTAGTCGCGCGCTGATAACCGTGAGCGGCAAGGGCGTAACCGCCGATTAGCAGGTACTCGACGCCGTGAGCGTTGAGCGAACGCAGCAACGTCTTCAGATCATCAAGTGTCGCTGGGCGGCTGAGTTGATCCGGCATGGCTTCGCCTCACCGCCAACAACCCCATTCCGCGGGCGAGGCAGTCTTGTTGGTGTTTGTTGGCGGCCTCGTGGGACTTGAAGCGGTATACACCCTTTGGGATGAAGGTGGATTGGGCCAAGCGGGCGATCGATTCGTTGAAGCGTGCGGCGGCAGCGAGCGACCTACCGTCCGCTCGCGCAGTGATTTCCGGCTGGCGCCTCGACCCAACGGTCTTCATGAGAACAGCACTCGACGCATGCGCCGATCATATCGGAACCGGTGCGGGTCGTTACACCAATGCTCGACGTGAGCCAAAGAAATGGTCGTAACCGATTGATTAGATGGGTCTCAGGATTGAAATCGGAAACCGGGGGGCGAAGGCTCACGGGACAGCAGCTCTCTGAATTTACGCGCCAACGCATTGGTGCGGCGTCGCTGACGGGGTATCTGGATGACGGTGGATTCCCCGCGTTCCTGCGAAAGCGAAATCTGCAGATCCTGCAGGAGTTGCTTCCAGATGCGTCCATCTTGACAACGTAGCTTCATGTGGCGACATTTACCTCATGAAGACAGTCGGCATCCGTGAGCTGAAGAACCGACTGAGCGAGTACCTGCGCCAAGTGCGCTCGGGCGAAAGTGTTCTCGTCACGGATCGGGGAGAGGTCGTTGCAGAGTTCTCGCCGCCCGGGCACGGGGTAACGGATGCGTCGGTTCCGCCAGCCATGCTCGCCCTGGCGAAGCGTGGCCTTGCCACACTGGGCTCTCCTGCTGATGCGAGCGTGTATAAGAGGTTGCCGCGTGCGCGCCGGGGTCGTCGTAGCGCGGCACAGTTGCTGGATGATGCGCGCGGCTCCCGGTGAGTTTGTACGCGGAGTCCAGGGCGGTCCTGAGTTGGCTGTTGGATGAAGAATCGGCTCCGGAGGTTCGCCGATGGCTTGCTGCAGCAGACGCGGTCATTTCCTCGGATTTGAGTTGACGGAGGCAGAGGCGGCGGATCGGCGAGCTTACCTCGTGGCGGCGGCGTCTCATTGGCACGTTCTGCGCATCGCCTCAGAGGTCGTGGATCGCGCTCGACAGCCGTTCCCCGGTGACCGATTCGCACAGTGGATGCGATTCATCTTGCGTCGGCGCTCATGGCTCGGACTGCGATAGCCGCGCTTCAGCTGCTCACCCTGGACGATCGCGTCCGCAGGGCTGCAAGGGGCCTCGGATTGTCAGTTCTCCCGCCGTAGGCGAGATTGTCCGCGCCCGATGTGGTCAGCCTGGCGGGGAATGTTGAGCTTCGGCGCGCTGCGAATGTAACGCGCGCAGCTTGAACCGCTGAATCTTTCCCGTGGCCGTCTTGGGCAGCTCGGGCATGAATTCGATCCAGCGTGGATACTTGTGCGGGGCCAGGAGTACCTTGACG
>JBOIAD010000049.1:0-5467 GCA_050738795.1 Steroidobacteraceae bacterium | reverse complement strand
CCTGGGTCACGTGCGCGCAGGCAGTCTGGCAGCCCATCTGTCAGCAGATGTTGGATCAAAATCGCAAGCTATTGAATTCTCAGGAGAAGATTGAATGGAAAGGGAGGGACTCGAAGGACACCCCTTGGTAGAGTCGAGGACTGGCGCGGTAAGCCCTTGACAGGCCCCCGTTTCCAGTCCCCGCTCATCGAACCGGACATGCGGATCTCCCGCATCCGGCTCTCGGACAAGATCTCATGCGGTCGCCCACGGACGGGTCTGGGTTAGCGGTCGAAGACATACCAGTCCCAAGCGAGTATAGAAATACGCGTCTGGGAAGCGGGTATATCCGTGACTGCCCACCTTGTGCTTGTGGCACAACCACCGGCGAAGCCGACGGAGCGTGTATCGGTCAAGCGCTCGATAGCTCTTGCTCACCGGGCCGAGGCAGAAGTACCCCGCCCAGCCTTGCAAGAGCCGATTGATGCGCTGCACGATCACGGCCGTGTCGAGCAGGCCGGTGCGCCGATCCGTCTCGGCGTGCAGCTTCTCGATCACCCGGCAGATGCTCTTCCGCGAGGGGCGGGTACCCAGGTAGGCGCGGCCCGTCCTCGGTGAGTAGCATCGCCCGAAGGTGTAGCCCAGGAAGTCGAACGTCTCTTGCGGCACGCGACACACACGAGTCTTCTCCTCGTTCACAGTCAGCTTGATCTGCGTCATCAGTGACCGCATCGCCTCGAGGGCTTGCGCCGCCGAGCCGTTGCAGCAGATGACCAGATCGTCAGCGTAGGTGACGATGCGCGCCTTGAACCGCGCCTCAAAGCCTTTCCGCTGCCACCCCAGCACGAACCGTCGCATGTACAGGTTCGCGAGCAGTGGCGAGAGCGGCGAACCCTGTGGAATACCGCGCTTCTCATCACGACACCGGGTTGTGCGCCGTTTTCCACCGCGCTCGTCGGTTTCCTCGACCGGCGTATCGAGCCACATCTTGATCAGATGCAGCACGTGGCGATCGACGATCCGACGCGCCACCGATTTCATCAGTTCGGCGTGCGGGATGGAGTGGCCGGTAGAGACGGGCCTTGAAGCGGTAGCCTTTGCGGAGCCTTGTCGTTCGCGGCGCTTTCGCGCCGCCGACCTCACCGAGCCGGCATGGCCTCTTGTACCCGTCCCCCCAGTCAGAACCCGCCGTGCAGATTTCCCGCAACGGGCTCCCCAGAGTGCGTTCGCTCGCAGCATCGCCATTAGACTGTCGGGTGCACAGTGCGAGTTGGATACGGCAGCTCGAACCATGCGCGACTTAGCAAGTAACTCCAGTACAGCCGATGCCGCTGACTCCGGCGACGCAAACGGCGAATCCATTGAAGTTGGACCTCACCGCGTATCCATTCCAGCTTGCGCTGACAATGGTGCAGGCCGAAGTACTGATAAAAGCCACGCAGCATCAGCTGTAGATGCTTCTGCTGATCGCGCCTTTTCCAGTGAGAATGCTCGCCCAGCCACTCACGAACACGTGCCAGGAACTTTCTGCAGCTGCGCACGCAGGGGATACGGATCAGCGCAAATTTACCGCTCCGATCCGCCCCGCATACATGCTTGAAGCCTAGAAACTCGAAAGTCTCCGGCCGCACTCCATCCGCCATCCGATCAACAGCGGCAAAGCGCCCAAACTGCAAAATCCGAGTCTTCTCCTCGGCCAGGGTCAGATTGAATCGAGCGAACCGCTCCCGAAGTTGCCTAAGAAACTCCTTCGCCTCGTACTCGTTTTGGAAGCTGCCCACGAAATCATCGACAAACCTCACCAGATACGCCTCGCCGAGACACTGCGGCTTGAATTTCTTCTCAAACCACAAATCCAGCGAGTGATGAAGATAGAGATTGCTGAGAACACACGAAATCGGACCGCCCTGCGGCGTCCCTTCATCCGTGCGCAGCACCACCCCGTTCTGCATCGCACCAGCGTTGAGCCATTTTCCGATCAGGCTCAATATCACCGGGTCCGCAATCCGATGGGCTACCATTTGGCGTAGCCATCGATGATTGACGTGAGTGAAGTAGCCGCGGATATCCGCCTCAGCCACGTACCGCACCTTCTTGGTCACGATCTGCACGCGCAAGGCGCGCAGCGCGTGGTGAGGGCTGCGGCCTGGCCGAAATCCGTAACTGCACTCCACGAAGTCCGCTTCATATATCGCTTCGAGAATACGCGCAACCGCCCGCTGAAGCAGCCGATCCGAGACTGTGGGAATTCCCAACGGCCTCGTCCCGACCTTTCCCGGCCCCTTGGGTATCTCAACCCGCCGCACCGGTGGCGCTCGGTAGGCGCCCGCGCGTAGTTGTCGCTCAATCTCCTGCACCCGTTGTTCCAGCTCATGCTCAAACTGCTCGCAACTCTCCCCGTCAATCCCGCCCGCCGCCCGCCGGTTCATTTGTCCCCAAGTTTCCTTGAGGAACTCCGGCGTCAGCAGATGGGCCAACGAGGTAAAGCGCACCTTCCGATCTAACATCGCCTTACGAGTTATCTGACTCAGTTGTGTTGACATCGTTTTCCTGCCTCCGATTGTGCAGGGGATGTGTCCCCTTGCCAGTCTCACTCTGCCCCGCCCCTTCCCCCTGTACGCGGCTTTCCCGCGCTCCGAGTACCGTATGAGCGGGTCCGACTTCCACCACCGCGTCCGCGTCCCTATGGTTGGTCCGTTCAGTTCGCGTACTCGTCGGACTTCCTGTTCCGCCGAGACGAGGGTGGATCTCTCAGGTCCCTCAATGCTTCCGTTTCCGAGCGTGCCGTGCTCTCAGACCCCGCCGCAGTCTCCAACCCCCATCGCCTTTTGCGGGAGCTTACTATTGCCTTCCAGGTATTCGACCCTGTCGGCCTGCGGTTTTCCGTATAACGAGGCTCAATCGCTTCACTTGCGTTACGGCCTGCTCATCGCTCTGCCTACGCTTAACTCACTTCGTTACCTCCGTAAGTCCAAGGCTCGATTCTCGGTGGGGCGGCTCTTCCCCTTGCCGAGGCGGGAATCTCACCCGCTGGAAGCATCAGGCTTCGTCCTGACGCACCGAAGTACGCGGCGAGATCCGCGTCAACGACCTGCGTGTGACCCGTTTTGAGCAGGCTGTGCACCTGTCGGATTGCATCGTGAGCGTTCCGATCCGGTCGGTAGGCATACTGCTCCGGCGGCAGGTCGGCCTCGAAAATCGGACCGAGCACCAGCACCGTCGCCATCTGCGCCACCCGATCGCGAATCGTCGGGATTCCCAGTGGCCGCAACTTGCCGTTGGGCTTCGGGATATACACCCGGCGGATCGCTTCCGCTTGATACGTCTTCTCCTTGAGCCTCTTCGCCAGCTCACCGAGCCAGGGTTCCACACCGTCCGCCTCGATGTCCTCGAAGCGCACTCCGTCCACCCCCGGCGCACCGTGGTTCGCACGGCAGCGCTGGTAGGCGAAGCGCAGCACATCCTCTCGGTACAGCTTGTCGTACAGCGCGTGGAACCGACAGTTCGGCTCGTCCTTCGCTTTGGCATGGAGCGCCGTCTGTAGCTTCTGAACACTCAGCGGAGTTACTAGGTTGCCCAATCTCCCGTTCCTCGCTACTTCTTACGCTCGTCTTGAACCAAGGCCCCTTCCCTCCACCGGCGTTACCCGGCTTCACCGGTACTACGGGCCTCTCCGCCACCCTGTGCCGCCCAGCCTGACCCTCGCGGGTGTCTGGTCGGACGTTCGTCCCGTCCACGGCAAAGGGCTTCCCGTGTTGCATCGATCTTCCTGCGCTGACATGCCATCGCCATTATCCCGGCGGACTGGTCGGGTGCGTTCGTCGCTCGCTTCCCCAGCCATCGCAGCCTTCCCCGAGATTCAGATCGGGTCGGCCTCCGCATTAGTAATTTTCGGGACCTGCTCAGCGTTCACTCGCGTTATGGCCTGCCAGCTCGCAGATCGCCCAAGGCGACCCTTCGCACCGAAGGCTTCAGCCGCTTCGTTACCTCCGCGACTGCTCCGATTGCTACCGGCTGGAGCGACAGTTGCCGGGCGGGACTGACCCCCGCTGGAAGACCGTGCCTTTGCACGGCGCACTAAATCAACGACTTACCGCGACGCGCGTCCCTCAGTCAGCTCTCCATCATTGCTCCCCGTTGCCGTATGTACTAGCGCTGCAGCCAGCGCAACCGTGATCCGCCTCGATTCGCGCGACGTCGATTGATGGCTGGGTATGGAACGGGGCATGGCCGCGACGACGGCGTGCCCGACGGTCAGAGCCAAGCGCCGATCATCCAGTGCGCCGGTTGTGCACAATAGGTGTGTGGCCCTGTCCTGCCATTCATCGTAGGTAGCGACTTTCGGAGACGCCTACTCTGCTCGGCACACGAAATCCCGCCTCCCCGCAGTCGCTACCCCGTGTCCACGGAATGAGTTAGGTGTTCGACTACATCGAACGGTTCTACAATCCCCGGCGGCGACACTCAACGCTGGGTTACCTGAGCCCTCTGGAATACGAACAGCAGAGGAGATCAGGCTAAGGTGGGTGTCATCGGGATCGGTAGCAGGCCACATCGAGTCATACGTGTATATAGGCAAGAATCTTTTCGATGACGACACCGTGGACACCGGGTACTTCCAATATGCTGACTCCTTTGCAAAGCATGGATCGATCCTAGAGACCGATGGAGGGGACCGCCGCGTTGCGTGTCTGACAGAGCGCGAACTGGCCGGGATCCTCGATGAAAGACAGCTGCTCGAGGTTCTCGGCGCAGCGCGCAATCGACGGTCCACATCGTAACCTGCGCGGCAGCTCGCATGCGGTACAAGGGAAAGGTCACTAACTGGAATGCCGATCGGGCCTTCGGTTTCATCACCCCCGCCGGCGGCGGTGAGCGCGTGTTTCTGCACATCACCGCAGTCTCCGACCGACGCCGCCCACCGCTTGACGGTGACATGGTGACGTACGACCTCGCGTACGACGAGAGGAAACGTCCCCGCGCCGTCAGCGTAAAGATGTCAACTCCTATTCGGCCGAAATCCCAAGGCACGAGTGCGCCACAATTGAGCTCCGTTCCGCTGGTCGCCGCTTCGTTGTTCATGCTTTTCATTGTCGCGGCGACAGCGGTGGGTCCACTGCCGCTTCCTGTCATTGCAGGCTACGGCGTCCTCAGCGTCGTGACGTTCGTGGCCTACTGGTTCGATAAGTCGGCTGCCCGGCACGGGCTGTGGAGAACGAAGGAAAGCTCGCTGTTGCTCCTGGGCTTGGCTGGCGGATGGCCTGGAGCCGTACTCGCTCAGAGCGTGCTACGGCACAAGTCCCGAAAGGACAGCTTTCAGGTGCCCTTCTGGGGAACCGTCGTCATGAACTGCGTCGCCCTCGGGTGGCTTCTCACGGACAGCGGAACGAAGTTTCTCGAGCACTTGTCGAACTGACTGAAAATCAGCGACCGAGGGTCAGATCCGTGATTCGGATGGAACCGTCTTGCTGTGTCTGCACCAGTGGGG